>CAWJIF010000021.1:0-40505 GCA_963842875.1 Candidatus Bathyarchaeota archaeon | reverse complement strand
ACCAAAAAGGTTCAAGTACACACGAAACGTACAGAAGTAAAAACAGAATGGCACGAATATGCATTTGACAACACTAAGATGTACGTCGCCATAGCAAAATAGCAATAGCCATTTTTCTACTTTTTCACTTTTAATGTCAGTTTAGCTGTTCTTTCTCCGAGCATCCTGCACATTTCTGCGTCCTCTTCGCTTGGCTTTTCAACTGCCGCAGCGCCATAGTGCTTGTGATCGGCTCTTCCTTGGACGATCATTCCATGCACAAGCATAGCCCCCAGAATCGACATTAGAGTTGTTTCGGCTCCGCTCGCGGTTCCGCCGGAACTCGTAAACGCAGCGCCCACCTTTCCTGCCAATTTTCCATGAATCCTCACCGAATCATCAATAAACGTTTTTATTTTTCCAGACATTTGACCATAGTAGGTCGGCGAGCCAATTATGATTCCGTCAGCGTTCAGCAAGTCTTCGAGCTTTGTTTGATCTACTTTTTTGACAATAACTTCGATGCCCTTGACTTGCTTAGCGCCCTCTGCAACTGCGCGAGCCATCTTTTCGGTGTTCCCTGTTCGTGAATCATAAACAATTAGAACCTTTGCCATACGAATCACTGCCTCTGAATAGACGGAGAGTAGCTATTTCAATCTTACCCAGTTATTGAATGTACTGTGAGCTCGACTTGTCAAAGTCGCGGACGAGCTCCACGTAGAGGTCAGAAGGAAGTCTCGCATTCTGTGGAAGGTGGGCGACTTCTGGAAAGTACGCCGCAACGCCGTTCTTCGCCATCACGGTGGCTGGGTGACGATTTCCAAAGGCTAATTCACAAACCTCAGCAGTAAGCTCTCGAACCTTTTCTTCGTCTAGATAACCCAGCGAGTGCAAATATTCATGCAGCAACAGCAGAAAACAGTACGAGTTGTAGATTCTCTTCTCAGTTTTCTCCATTGCAATCTTCAACGGTGCCTTATTCATAACGATAATATTGGAACCCACTGGATGAAACGCGCCGATAAAGTACCCTCTTTCATTCCCAGATTCACCAAACCAAGCATCAAACCTGCACGGTGACGATTAAGAAACCGCTTAACAACACGCTTGACAAGCTCAAAAATGTCAGAGAAGTTATCATAACCCTCAAGCTCAAGGGCAATGTCATTTATACTTTCCAGTTCTACAACACTCCTTTGGAAAGGATAAACGCTGAACGGCGTTTCATAAACTTTGCTAAAATCACTAAATAGTCCCTAACGGAGTCAAACATAGCACGAATATCGCAATCAGAAACAAAGCGAAGAGTTTTCGCCCATTTGAAAGCTTTGAAACGTCATCTAATGGACCTGGATGCTTAAAAACTGATAAAAACAGCACTAAGAAGAGCATCAACCAATATTGAAAGACGAGCAATACAGCAATAGAGAGAAACGTGAGAACCCATCGCGCTTTATCGCCGAGCAAACTTCTCACGGTATGCCCACCGTCCAACATTCCTGTCGGCAACAAGTTAAGCATAGTCACAATCATGCCCACGTAACCAGCAAACGCAACTGGATGAAACAAAAAGTAACTTTCACTACTCGCCGGCGCATGAACCAAAGCACGTTGCAAGATGTCAAAAAGCAGAGGCACGCTAATGAACGTAGTGTTTGGCGGCAAGTTCGCGCGCGTGACCACTGGTGAGAGAATCACACCTATTGCAGTCACTATTATGGTCACGATGAAGCCTATAACTGGACCACTAGCGCCCAGGTCGAAAAGGGCGTCTTTGTTTGGGGAAAGCGATTTCTGCTGGATAACCGCGCCGAACGTGCCAATCGGCGGAAGACCAGGTATAAAGTATGGGTAGGTCGCTTCCACTTGATGCCTGTTTGAGGTCAGCTTGTGCGCCATTTCATGAGCACCAAGTATAGCTAAGATAGCAACAGTGAACTCTGTCGCGCCGACGTAGGGATTTAGTATGTTGTCTGGGAGACTGAGAGAGAGGATATACCCAGAAAGAAAGGTTGTACCAGTAGTGGCGAGTAGCAGGATTACGTTGATTATTGGGCGACTGGGGCGCGTTTGTGGCTTGGGTACAACCCGCAGGACTGTTTTTTCGCCAATTCGTCTGAAGACTGGAAGGAGCTTCATCTCATCTAGCTTCTTGACCAATCTTAAGAATGCATCTTTGGAATCTTCGCGGACCCTTACGTAGAAAGTGGGCACTCCAAGTTCCATGAGTTTTTCCTCCACCGAAAACTCTGACTCCACAGTGCCGCTTATCTGATCAAACTGATCAAGGCCGATCGCCGGCTTTGTTGGTAAGGGTGTATCGCTCATGCCGAATCATCAGTGGAGTGCGAAATGAGGTATTAGAAGATTATGCATGGAAGATAACACATATTCCGAGTACGAGTTTGAACCTTTAAGAATTCCCTTTTTAATAAAGCTCTTAGGAGATGCGCTCTCGCGCAGAGAAACATCATTCTCATCCCAGCTCCCAACCTAGGTTGGACAAAGCATTAGAAAATAGCTCAGAGATGGCTTCGAGATTTGAACTAGAATGGAAATAGCGGGCATTATGCAAGCGTTTCGTAGAGTTTATGATATTTTTTCCGCATCCTACCACTTCTCAGAGCAGCAACATTATTGATGGCTGTAGCCCGCAAAGGAAGCCGCGCCCACTAAAACGAGAACTTAACGCGTGTTTTCTTTTGCAGGGCATATTCTTAAGTGAGAAGCGTGAATTTATTTTGCGAAAAGGTGTCGCCGCCAAATGATTGTTAAGATGTTGATGTTGGGTGCTTTGGGCACTAATTCTTACGTGGTTTGGGATGAGGAGACCAAAGAGGCAATTGTAATCGACCCCGCGTTCTCTACTGAAGCTGAGGGAAAGAAGACTGTTCTCCAACTCATTGAAACTAACGGCTTAGACGTCAAATATATAATCAACACGCATGGTCATGCTGATCACACGAGCGGTAACGGCGTGGTGAAGAAAGCCACAGGCGCTCTCATATTAATTCATGAACTCGATGCGCCACTCTTAGGCGCGAGCGGGCAAGAATGGGCTAGTATGTTTGGCATACGCTTGACCAGTCCATCCACCGACGAAACACTACACGAAGGCGACACAATTTCCATAGGCACAGTCACACTAAGCGTGCTCCATACGCCAGGACACACCCCCGGCGGCATCTCACTAATAGGCACAAACTGCGTATTCGTCGGCGACACACTATTCAACGGCTCAATAGGCAGAACCGACTTGCCCGGCGGCAGCTACGAACAAATAATCAACTCCATCAAACAAAAACTCGTCACCCTACCAGACAATTATATTGTCTACCCAGGACACGGATCAACAACCACAATAGCCGAAGAAAAGAGAAGTAATCCTTTTCTGCTATCGCCCGAAATGTATGCACCCAAAGAAAGTGAAGATTAGCCTCCGAGAAGGTGAAATGGTGAAGATTAGGGAGGCAAATCAGAGCGACAATGACGCATTACTTGAACTACAAAAGGAATGTCCCATGGCGCGCGCGAAAAACGCAGACCCCACTTTCAAAGGAAGGAAAAATCTACATAGACATAACAGACATCTACATACAAAACGAATCTAATCTTTCTCACAAAGTGTCTTCAAAAAAATCCTCATGCTCCGCCAACTGCAACTCTTTTATCGACGACTCCGACTCCTCACAAAGCTCCACACGCTTCAAGCCCTTAACAATCGCCACAGGCACAGCCTCATTCCCTTGCCCCATAAGCAATTCCGCCGCACAAGCCAACTCATCAATTATAGCCACATTCTTCACCCTCAAAACATAACCAAACAAGTCCTTCTCACCACGATAATCCTTAAATACCCTCACACCGGCGTCACCGATCGCAAACTCCATTTGCCCACGCCTAAAAGGACGACTATAAGTATCACAAACAATCACACCAACCCTCTTCCCAGTCAAACGAACAATATCTCTCCGAATCTTTCTCGCCGACTCATCAGGATCAACAGGCAAAAGCGCATATAAATCACTCTCCCGCGACACATTCGACTTGTCCACCCCAGCATTAAGGCAGACCCAGCCACGCTTGTCCTCAACAACAAGAAAGCCAGGCACAGCCTTTACAACCCTACGCGTCTCACGAAGAACGAGTTCGACTAACCTCGCATCTTTACCCGTGACAGCTGCGACTTCGTTTGCCTTGTCCGACGGTATAATATCTCTGAGGCGCATGAGTCTCCCCTCAGCCTTCGAAATTATCTTCTGCGAAATCGCAATTATATCTCCATCGTCAATGCGTGTAATGTTCTTTTCAGCGGTCTTCAACAATAATCCGCGCCAAGTCATCGCCAGCTTTCACTAGTGGAAACCCTTCAAGTCCAACAACCGTGAACGACTGCAAACCAGTTCAGCCCCAACATTTCCGCCTATTAGCTCTACGCATACTAAATAAGCTTCTGAAAGCATTTTTATCCAGGAAAACCCTTCAAATCAGTCGACTGGCACCATGAAAATCAAGCTTAACCCGACAACCGCGCCCTTCAGCTTAGACCATACTCTGCAGTGCGGACAGGTCTTCAGATGGGAAAAACATAGCGATTGGTGGTATGGGGTTGTCGCAGAGAAGGCTGTAAAAATAAGACAAACAAGCAACGTGTTAGAGTTTGAAGGCGTGGACGCTGGATTCATTGAAGAGTACTTCCGGCTCCACGACCCGCTCCCGCTTATCTTGTCAAAAATCAGCAAAGACGCTCATGTAAGAAACGCAATTCAAAACTTCGTCGGTTTACGGCTCGTTAGACAAGACCCTTGGGAATGCTTAATCTCATACATCTGCGCAACATACAAAAACATCCCCGCCATCAAAAACATGGTAGGCAACCTATCCAGACAATTCGGACACAAGATAACCCTTGGCAATTATTCGTTTTACACTTTCCCAGACCCAATAACTCTAGCCAATGCAGACATAACAGAATTAACCCGATGCAAACTAGGCTTCAGAGCAAGAAACGTGCATGAAACCGCGAAAAAAGTGGACACCCAAATCGTACGCTTTGCGGAATTGGAAAGAATGCCATACGAAGCCGCAAAGAACGAGTTGCTAAAGCTTCCTGGTGTTGGAGACAAGGTAGCTGATTGTGTTCTTCTATTTTCGTTAAACAAACTGGAAGCATTTCCAGTGGATGTCTGGATTAAGAAAACCATTCTGGAAAACTATCATGAGTACCTCGACGGTGCATCTGTTCAAAAAGCTTTGAAGAAAAGGTCTCTGACCCCCGGCGAATACAGACAGATAGGTTCATTTGCGAGAGGGTATTTTGGTGAATACGCAGGATATGCGCAGCAATATCTTTTCCATCATGAACGCTCTGTCTGCCAAGCAGTCTAATCAGCAGCAACGACAATTGTTCCTGCAAATGTGTCGGTGTATTTTTGTGTTGGGTCACGCTTCGGCAAAGCCAACGCAATGACAACATCGAGCAAAAGGGCCAGTCCATATATTTTGGTTGCGTTCCGCAAAAACGCCAAGTTAATGGGCGGTTTCTTTCCTTCACCAGTGACAACCTTGAGATACATTATTCTTTTGCCTAAGGTGAATCCGTAAGCATATTCGGTGAGCGCCGAGTATAACAAGAGGAGGATGCCTGAGAAAAATGGAAACACGAGGCTGTTCATGCTCCACCAAGGCGCGCGCGATTATTTCAAGAATTAAAGTCGCTATGCCTATTAATACTGCATCGATGATGATGGCGACTAGCCTTCTAATCCAGTAGTCTTGGAGTTTGCGGTTATAGTAGATCTTTATGAACCCTGTTGCCGTTTCAGTGGACATTCCAGTCACAGTGGTTGAGTTATAACCTTTGAATATAACTGTTTTCTGCTAATTTTGTTGGAAAAATTAGCCTTTCACCACAGCGAGCGGAACCAGTCTAACTACTCTCGTCGCGATTCCCACCTTATCGCTGACTTCTGCGACTTTGTCCACATTCTTATATGCCGGGTCTGCTTCCTCAGCCAAAACCATTTGGCTTGCTGCTCTGATAACCATGCCGCGGCTCTCTAGAGATTTCTTGATTTCGCCACCCCAGAATTGGCGTTTTGCCGCTGCTCTGCTGAGCATTCTGCCTGCCCCGTGTGCGGTGGAGCCGAAGGAGATCTCCATTGCTTTTGCCGTTCCAACGAGTAGCCATGAGCTTGTGCCCATGCTGCCAGGAATTATTACAGGTTGTCCGACTGCTCTGTAGTCTGTGGGAACGGCTACGTGATTTGGTGGGAAGGCTCTTGTCGCGCCTTTTCTGTGAATCCAAACTTTTTTGGTTTGCCCATTCACTTTGTGTTCTTCAATTTTTGCAATATTGTGTGCAACGTCGTAGACAAGGTTTAAGCCGAATGTTTCGGCTGGTTTTTTGAACACTTGTTCGAAACTTTGTCTCACCCAATGCGTGATTACTTGACGGTTGACAAAGGCATAGTTAACCGCGCATGCCATTGCTTGATAATAATCTTGCGCCTCATTGCTCTTTCCCGGTGCGCATGCAAGTTCTCTGTCAGGTAACTCAATCTTATACTTGTGAACGGCACTTTCCATAACTCTCAGATAATCTGAACAGATTTGGTGCCCAAACCCTCTGGAACCGCAGTGAATCATAACCGTAACTTGTCCTTCATGTGCAATGCCGAAAGTTTTGGCAATTCTTTGGTCATATATTTTGTCAACTCTCTGAATTTCCAAAAAATGGTTTCCGGAACCCAACGTGCCAAGTTGAGTTACTCCTCGGCTTTTGGCTGTGGAGGAGACTTTGTTTGGGTCAGCAGCTTCCATACATCCCTTTTCCTCACAATGTTCAACGTCTCCCTTCCACCCTAATCCTTTTTCAACACTCCAAGGTACTCCTTCTCTTGAAACTTGGTCAAGCTCTTTTGAAGTTGCGCGGAAGTCTTTGCGGCGGCTGCCAAGTCCTGAGGGAACATTATTGAAGATTGTGGTTGCTAAATCGGCAAGTTTGGGTCGAATGTCGCCTTCAGAAAGGTTTGTGGTTAACAGGCGCACGCCGCAATTGATGTCATATCCTACGCCTCCGGGGCTGACGACGCCTTCCTCGTAATCTGTTGCGGCGACGCCGCCTATGGGAAAGCCGTAGCCCTCATGCCCGTCTGGCAACGTTATGGAATACTTGTAGATGCCCGGCAAATATGCAACATTAGTGCACTGTTCCAGTGTGCGGTCGATTTTCATCTTTTCAAGTAGCTCGGCATCGGCAAAGACCAAGCCAGGAACACGCATGCCAGATTTTTGTGGGATTCGCCACGTGTAATCGGTTAGTTTTTCGAGAGAAACTTTGGTTGACATTTTTTTCTCCTTTGAAGTGATTGTATGCTGTATGATATAAACGATTTCGGTTTTGGTACAACAATGAATTATTTTTGTTGCTTTAGGAAGTATTCTACGAAGCCTTGGACATTCTGTTTCACTACACCGCGACTAAGGATAGGATGCGTCTTCATATAATTGATCACTGCCTTTATCGCTGGGTCTCTTTGTTGGATCTGTTCACTTATGATTTCTAGAGTTTCGTCTTTTTTTATACCCTCAACAACGATTTCTGCCCAAAGCCTCAACTGCGTCGCATGTCTCTCCAACTTTTCAATCGCGTTCTTAGCAACGCCAAAGTGTGTATAACACAAAAGATTAGGCGATTTCCGAATGAGCTTATCTATAGAAGAGAGGGCTGTTTCCATATGGAAAGGCGGTGGCGTTGTGGGCACTATTATATCGAATTGGTTTAGGTAAATACCTGCTGCGTCTCCGGGAAAGAGTATCCCGCTGTTTTTTTCATCGTAGCTCAGGTGGTGAGAGGCGTGGCCAAGCGTTTCTAAAACCTCTAATTCGAAACCTCTGCCCAGACTTATAGTCATTCCATCGGTTGCTTGGATTATTCGTTCTGGAGAAACTGGCGCTGGTTCCTCATATAATTCTGCGATTTTGCCCAAAACTTGTTTGGACTGCGTCCACAATTTCTCTGGGTTCACTAAATGCGGCGCGCCTTTTGGATGAACAATGAGTTTTGCATTTGGCAAATGCCGCATGAGTGTCCCTGCGCCGCCTCCATGATCTAAGTGAATATGAGAGACTGCGACAAAATTCACGTCTTCAAAGTTTATGCCTATTTCGTTTAAACCACTAAGCAGATTATCGACCGTAGAGGTTGGCCCAGTTTCCACAACCGCTATTTTTTCTCCCAAAATCACGTAGGAGGTGATGAAGTTTTCGAATCCAGCTGGCTCTAAATCAATCAGGTAAAGATGTTCAGTGATTTTTTGAGTTTTCATTTGGTTTTCACTTTGGTTAGTGCTAACGTTAAATGTCTAAAATAAATTTGACAGAAACCTTGTTTGGCTTTTTGTTGATTTCCATGCGGTGGTAAGTTATTGCCTTGACTCCGACTTTTGTTGGATGTTTTTCGGGGTTGTAAGGTTCTCCATAGATTCTTGCTTTTAACCCGAAGCCGGCTTGTGTTCTTTCTATCTTGGATATTTTGAAGCCGGAGTAGAGGTTGCCTTTTGTTTCAAAATTGATTAGAAGCTGTTCCAGCCATGAATAGAGCAAGGCTTGCTCGTCTGGCGCTTCGATTTCTACGCTGTCTTCCAAGGTTTGTGCTATCTTGCTTGTTTCGGTCATGACTTCGAATGTTGCAAGCGCTGCGTTTTCAAATGCTTCCTCTAAGCTTTTTCCGTAAGCAGCGACATACGCATCCGCAGTGTGCTCGAGAAACTCGAACCGTTTATCAGATTTCAATCCAGCTTCCCTGCTTGCAAGGCATAATAATCAATAAATCTCTTAATACGAATATTAAACCTCGCTTCAAGGGTGGCAGGAAAATGGAAAAATGGGATCTAATAATAATCGGCGCAGGCGCAGCTGGCCTAACAGCGGGCATATACGGCGCACGGACTGGATTAAGAACTCTGATTCTTGAAAAGCAGATGCCCGGAGGTGCTACTATCGAATCACCTTGGATTGAAAATTACCCCGGCTTTTCCAGCATAAGTGGGCAGGAGCTTATGGGTAAGATGGTGGCTCACGCTGTCAAGTTTGGTGTTCAGATAAATCAACTGGAACCCGTTACTGCGCTAGAGGTTAACGAAGAAAAGAAAATTGTCAAAACAAGTAGAACAATCTACGAAGCTTCAGCGATCATTATCACAACTGGCTGTCATCATAGAGACCTCGGAGTGCCCGGAGAAAGAGAATTCAGCGGAAAAGGCGTGAGCTACTGTGCCCTTTGCGATGGAGCTTTTTTCAGGGGAAAAAAAGTCGTCGTGGTCGGTGGTGGAAACTCTGCGGGGACCTCTGCTCAGATTCTGGCAGGCTTGGCTTCTAACGTCAAACTGGTGCATCGAAGAAACCAGTTAAGGGTAGAAGAAATAATTTTGGAGGATCTACGAAGGCGAGGTGTTGAGTTTCTCCTAAATACTGAAGTGCAAGAAATCGACGGCGACACCGTCGTGAAAAGTGTTGTGCTTCGTGATAACAAAACTGGCGAGACTAAAGAAATCGAAGCGGACGGGATTTTTGTTCAGGTCGGCGAAGTGCCTAATAGCGAATTTGCAAAAAATGCCGGCGTGCAAGTGGATGAAGGATGCTGCATTGTTGTGGATTCGCAGCAAAGAACAAACATTCCTGGTGTTTTTGCGGCTGGAGACGTAACGATTAATCCTATCAAACAAATCGGCACAGCAGTTGGACAGGCTATCGTTGCAGCGACGAACGCTTTTGGCTACATCCGACGCCCATACTACTATAAAGGTTAAGGCTGCTTTTTCATGAGATACTCGTGAATTGCTCGTGCGGCGCGTTTACCGGCGCCCATGGCACTGATCACTGTCGCCTCTCCAGTAACTATGTCGCCGCCTGCAAAAACACCTTCAATACTGGTTTGTCCAGTTTTCTCGTCTGCTATTATAGTACCCCATTTCGTGGTTTCGAGTCCTTTTGTTGTGCTTTGAATTATCGGGTTGGGTGTTCGTCCAACGGCTACCACGACCGTGTCGATGTCCATTATGAATTCTGAGCCTTTTATTGGAACAGGTCTTCTTCTTCCAGAAGCGTCAGGTTCGCCGAGTTCCATTTTTACGCATTCCATACCTTTGACCCAACCATGCTCGTCTCCGATGAATCGAATTGGATTAGTAAGAAACTGGAATTTTATTCCTTCTTCTTCCGCATTTTCTATTTCCTCTGCTCTGGCGGGAAGCTCTTCACGAGACCTTCGGTAAATTATCCAAACCTCTTCAGCACCCAGTCTAAGCGCAGACCTTGCAGAATCCATAGCCACATTGCCGCCGCCGATGACCGCAACTTTCTTGCCAATTCGAATCGGCGTATCGTATTCTGGGAACAAGTATGCTTTCATCAGATTAATTCTGATAAGAAATTCATTGGCTGAGTACACGCCGCCTAAGTTCTCTCCCGGAATTCTCAGAAACTGTGGAAGCCCAGCGCCGGTTCCTATGAATATCGCGTCAAATCCCTTCTTGAACAAATCCTCGATTGTGTGCAACCTTCCAATTAAGGCGTCTGATTGAATCTTCACTCCTAAATTCTTAATGTAGTCAGCCTCTGCCTTGACTACTCTTTTTGGCAATCGAAATTCTGGGATGCCATACACGAGAACTCCGCCTGGAACATGCAACGCCTCGAAAATGACGACTTCATGTCCAAGCTTCGCCAAGTCTGCAGCGGCGGTCAAGCCTGCTGGTCCCGCGCCTATGATTGCGACTTTTTTACCCGTTGGCTTCGGCAGAGGCGGCACTTCGACGCTTTTGCTCTGCTCGTAGTCAGCGACGAATCGTTCTAGTCGCCCGATTGCAGTTGGCTCTCCGATTTTGCAGAGTACACAGAGTTTTTGGCACTGCTCTTCCTGTGGACAGACCCTGCCACAGATGGCGGGTAAACTGTTCTTTTCCTTTACCTTTCTAACAGCCTCGTCATACTTCTTTTCTCTAATCAATTTGATAAAGTTTGGAATGTCCAGTTCGACTGGGCAGCCCGTTACGCATTGAGGTTTTGGACAGTTCAAGCATCTTGCTGCTTCCTCAAGCGCCATTTCCTCAGTATAGCCCACTGCAACCTCGTTAAAATTTTGTGCACGCACTTTCGGCTCTTGTTTTGGCATTGGAACGGCCTTTTTTGATCTTTTCGTCGGCTGACTTGGCTGGCTAGGCGTTGCCACATCTGCATCCTCCTAGTTTCTCGTAAAAAACTGAGGCGAGCCTCTCTTCAGGTAAGTAGACGTGTTGACGTTTGATTAATTCGTCAAAATCAACCATGTGGCCGTCAAACTCCGGCCCGTCGACACAGCCAAACTTAGTTTCACCCTTAACAGTGACTCTGCAGGCGCCACACATTCCCATGCCATCTACCATGATAGGCGTAAGCGTCACCATTGTTTTGACGTTGAAAGGCTTGGTAATCTCCGAAACAGTTTTCATCATCACAACTGGACCCATAACAACCGCGCGATCAAATTTCTTTTTGCCGAGAATCTCTTTCAGAAACTCTAAGCCTTTGTACCCTTTGGAGCCATCATCGGTTGTGACGTAAAACTCGTTAGCGATTTTTTCCATTTCTTCTTCGAGTATCAGTAAATCCTTAATTCTCGCGCCCACAACTACAATAACTTCGTTGCCTGCTTCACGCAAAGCCTTCGCAACAAGATACAACGGCGCAGTCATTACTCCTCCGCCTATGCATAGAACCCGACCGAATTTTTGGATTTCACTAGGATTCCCGAGCGGCCCAGCGATGTTCGGGATAGAATCGCCCTCTTTGAAAGTACCCAATTGCTTAGTGGTTTTGCCAACTTCGTTAAAAACTATGGTTATCGTTCCTTTTTCACGGTCATAACCAGCTATATTAAGTGGCACTCGCTCGCCTTTCTCTTGTATAGTTAAGATTACGAACTGTCCCGGTTGAGCTTTTGAAGCGATATCAGGTGCATGTACTTCAAACAGGTCGATTTTTGGAGCGAGCTCTCGCTTTGTGACTATCCTATACAAGGCGCAACTCTCCTTTCAAGTTTTGGCATGCAAGAAATCTTACGAACAAACTCGCCCAGTCTCTTGTCAAAATTGCCGACATACCTAGGAGAAGATTCGAACAGTTCAAACCTATCAGAGAGGTTTAATGTTTCCAGCGTTTTCTGCAAAACCTTGGTGTTGTGTTCCGCGGTTTCTCTTCCTTTTTCGATTTTGCAATCCTTGTCTGAGCAGACAACGGCCAATACGCCGTCGAAGCCTAAATAAAACGCCTCCACAACATGCATTGGGTCCAATCCCTTAAAACAAGGAATCTCGATTAACGTCACGTTTTTAGGGATACTGTCTTTCTTGAGCGTGTCGAGTGCTGAGAATTCTGCCCAAGAACAACAAAAAACAACTATTGTCGGCGACATGCCTTTTTCTTTCAATTCGCCCAAGGTTTTGCTTTGCTGAGAGAGTTGTAGCGAAGTTGGCTCGTATTCAGAGTTTTTGAGTTGAATGGCAAAATGCGGACAAACCAGCGCACACGCGCCACAGCCAATGCATTTGTCAAAGTTTATTTTGGGAGTGGCAAGCGGTTCGGCTTCGATGGCTTCGTAGGGGCAGATGAAGATGCATTTATCACAGCCTACACATTTCGAAGTGTCGTATTCGACCTTGTTCGAAGATTTGATTATTTTTAAAGCGTTTTTTTCGAAGCCCAATTGGTCCAAAACGGCGCGAGTTAATAGAAATCTTCGTGTGTTAACTGCGCTTCCTATTTTGGATCTGCAAAAATCTTCCTCACATTGAATCACTACAATCTTGTTTACGCCCACTGTGAGCGCTTTCAAGAAAAAGTCTGAAGAGAGACGACCAACACAGGGCAACCTAAGAGGAATGAAATTGGTGATGTGTTCATCTTTCAGTAAATCAATTACTTCGCACGACGAAGGCGTGTTGCCTCTGCAAGAAAGAACCAACGTGTGGGTGTGTTTGTCTTTCATTTCCTTCTCAATGTAACGCAAAAGCGACTCAACATCATAATACAGCGTGTCAATCGCTCCAGCGGGACAAGCGCTATAGCAAATTCCACAGACTTGACATTTTTCAATGTCAATTTTCACTTCGCCATTTTCCTCTTTTCGCGTGATGGCGTCGAAAGGGCATATAGAGTAGCAAACGCTGCATCGACTACAGAAGTCATCCTTAATCTCAACGGCGGTTTTGTCAGTTTTGCCCATTACAGCGGTGCTCCTTAGCATTTTCATCAATAATTAATCATGGTAAATCGGGTTTTTACTGTGGCTTGGGTAGCTGTGAACTTTCAATGTGAATTCGTCCTTTGAAAGGTGGAACTATTGTTCAACTTGTTCGGCGTGTATAAAGTTTTCGAGCATGGTAGCTTGGCCAAAATTAGTTGGTATGGCTAACAGAAGTTTCTGAAATTATTCCATTTCGTTGAAGAGTCTTTAGAAGTGGCACCCCAAACATAATTGTTGCAATGACGCTGATCTCCTCCTAGGTCCGGTCTGCTATGTTATTCAAATAGATTATAGAAAGCGTGGTTCGACTTGGACCAGATGGTGCTCTGCAGTTTTGTCTTGCAAAAAGTGAAGTTTAGTGTTGATCCTATGATTGGACTAAATTGAAGTTTCTGTGTTAGTAGGCCTTTTTTTCTTCGTGTTTCTTTTTCTTTTTGAGGTTCTTCTTTCTCAGGGCTTTCAAGTGTTTTGCTCTCCTTCTAACAATTATGTGACTGGTAGGTCTTTAGGTTTTTTGCCTGTCATATAGTCTATGTCTATTCTGCATATGAGCGTATCCTTTAGTTTTTCAGCTGTTAGCTTTGCTATAATTGGCCTTGGGTTTTTGTCGAGTTGGCGTATCATGGTTTGCATAGCTTCGAGTTTTTCGTTTGGATCCAAAATAAATGCGACTTTGCCTTCGAAGTGAACCGAAGCGAAGTTGTGATTACACTCGCCTTGGATATAGCCATAATCCAGTAGTGCCTGTCCCCAGACAGTGTTGTTTGACTGGAGATAGTCGAGTTTCTTGCCTTCCTTTGCGCAGTGAAAATAGATGCAGTTGCGGTTCTCGTCATAACCATGACTAAGCGAGACGAGGTACGGATGATTGTCCATTGACATGGCGATAGTCACGTAACTGGTGGATTTCAGTATTTTTTTGAGAACCTTATCGTCAGTTATCTCCTTGTCCTTACGCTTCATATGATATGTCATAGACTTCCTTTGTCATCTTGAACAAATATTAATCTTTAACGATCGGTATTGATGGAAATTCTGGAACTGGGTGTGCCCAGGAACCTAAAACGACTTTTTTTACGAAGCGTGCGCAATACAATACTCTGCGATGGGGCAGGTTTTCCAGATTGTAAGTGTATATTCCTTCTAATGGGCTTTTCCATGTTCTAGTCGCTCCTCTTCGACTAATGCCCTATAAGAATTCATACTGCCCGAGAGAGTGATGCCCTATATCGTAACCTTCTTTCTCACAAAACTCCAAGATTTTCGACATAGCTCTCAAGTCAATTGCCTTTATCGTTTTTTCTTCAGGTCCAACAACTTCTACGATTAAGCTGTTGCCTCCTACTCCACAGCATGCATAAACATTCTTGTAAATCCTCACATCATATTGAGGGGGAAGGCTCATCTCATTAACAACTTCTTTGACCTTGTCGATCAAGAAATCGATTTGACGCGATTGTTTTGCTTCAACGAAGTAGATTTCTCTGCAGCCTATATTGGGCATTTAGGTTCCTCTAAAAGCTATCAAAGTTACAGTTTCTCTCACCCCAGGAATTCTGCGAATCTTGTTAAAAATGAATGCGTCAAGTTCCTCGATCGTGCCAAATTCAACTTCAATGTGCAAGTCATAAACGCCATATGTCGGAGTTGCTTCTCTAACGCCGACTAATCTTTGGGTTTCACTGAGCACTTCTTTGTCTTTCCCAGCCTCAACTTTTGCCAACACGTATGCGACTATCAACTCTTGAACACCCTTTTCTCTTTGGCTTTTTTCAGCCTAATCAGCTTTTCGACGACAAACATTTCCAAAAAAAGTGATGAACTGTTGAGTGACGGTGAGTCAAGAAGATGCGTGAGGTGCCAACGTATAGAAGCATTAGCTAGAGCAGAGTGTACAGATTGTCGACCATTTCTCGCATGCTCGGAGACGTTTCTAAGTGACCAACCAATAGTGTCTCTGTCTCTGCCACTCCGTGAGAGGTCCTAATACAGTCCATAATAAGGTTGCTTAGGTCCTGAACCGTTTTCGCCTTGATTCTTATGACAAAGTCGTAGCGACCGAAAACACCTTTGATTTCCATGATCCCTACTGTCTTACAAATCGCACTTTTGACAACCTTCATAAGATTCAGGAATTCGTCTATTTTAGCAGCCTCGACGCGGACAAGCACGAAAGCCTCAACCATTTGTCGCCCCCCACAATACATTCACAAGGCTTTGGGAGGACTATTTTTGAAGACAAGGGCTTCGGGAATTCGCTTTTTTCAGACTTGCAAGATATTCTCTTTCGCCCTTTCCCCTAGCTAGAAGCTGCTGACCGTTTACGAAGTTCAAGGTTTGATACAGGTTTTCTTCGCCTAAGAGCTGTTGTTTGAAGAAGCACCCTTTCTTCAGACCGTTCGGTTTCAAATTCTTGAGGTATTCTAAGGCATACGCGCAGTGCGTTACGGTTTCGCATGAAACGCACTTTCCCCAGTCTTCAGGATATAAACATGGTCCACATGTTATGTGGCAGGCTCGCTTTCCTGGGTGTAGGTTTTCCTTAGGTTCACCTTCGCATCGGCAACATTTGCTTTCCCAAGTTTCTTCCTCTACCATTTCCATCAAGTCTCCTGAGAATTAGACATGCATAGTAAAGCAATCATATAATAATAAGGGTTACGGTTATGAACAATAAGAATAGTTGGAGAAATGCTTATTACTCAAAAGTGAAATGTAATAGTGGAGTAATACTGATATTTCGACGTAAATTGGTGTGAGACAGATTGACCAGAGAAATTGATGCCATTGACAGGAAGATACTGTTTATGCTGTCTGAAGACCCACAATTGTCCCAAGCCGAGATTTCGGAGCGTTTAAAGATTTCGCAACCTGCTGTGAGCGCAAGAATACGCAAACTTGAGGATAAAGGAGTATTAACGCGCTTGGTCGGAACTGACGTCAAGAAGGCACAACTTTTTCTAGCCAAAGTCGATATCACGACGAATCATGTTGAACGCTTTCTGAAATCTGTGGAAGGTTGCCCTCTCTATATGAACTGTTTCTTAACCTCCGGTAGTCACAACATGACCTGCTTTTTGATGGGGGAAGACATGAAATCTTTAATGTCATGCGTCGACTCTCGCTTTAGACAAAATCCATCGATCAAAAGCATGGAGTGCGACTTGGTAATGAACCCCACGCGGTCTTTGGTAGTACCAGTGAAACCACATATGGAAAAGAACAAAGTTAATCCCTGCGGTAAGGATTGTAGCACCTGCACCTTCTATACAAGCGACAGATGCCTAGGCTGCCCCGCTTCAATTCACTACAAAGGAAAACTTCTGTAGAGAACATACGCGCGCGAAGTTTACATTGCCTATTTCAATATAAAGCGTCTACTAATCTAAGAGAAGTAACTCGTACGTTGTCTGATTCCAAAACGAAGGTAGGTTTTCGCAGATGTTTTCTCTTTTTTCAGGTTTCCAAAACGCTGTCAAATCAAGAAGACTTCTAAACAAAAGAGGCAAAATGTCATAGAACTTTCTTGCGTCGCCTATCCGGAGTTCTTTAAGCAAGTTTGGAGTTGTATTCCATGCCTTTTCACCAAGATATGCTACACAACATCGTTTTATTGCGTTACGATCTGGGGGTTCTATATCGCCGAATTGATAGTCGTGAACGGAAGTAGGCAAATCAAAAAAGAGCTCAACTGCCCTCCTAAGCCCTTCGCTTTCGTTTCCGGCAGAATTATGGAGGTAAGTCCTTATCTTGTGCATACGTATCTTTGCAGTTTGATCACAAAATCTTAACTCTTCCCAGATTTTTTTGTCTACTGAATAGTCAAGAATACTATTGATTAGATAAATAATTGCGTCTTTGAACCTGCTTGTCTTCAGGGGGCAAGAGGCAATAGTGGCGATGCTTCTGTCGGAAATTTTCACAACGTACGGGAAAACACCTCTAAGTGCAAACTGGCGAGCATCGAACACGTGCCCAATCTCATGGCAAATGGTGTGCTCTACAAGTTTCTTTAAGTCTATGTCAGCATATTTCTTATTCATGTTTTGAAAGAATTTAGGGTGGACGTAGGCAGTATCACTTCTAAAATCGTAATGACCAGCCTCCGTCTTGTTCTTTTCATCTACTTGCAAAGGGGTATCAAAACCAAACATTTTCTTTGCGAGGTTTCTTCCTTCAAGAATGTATTGTTCAAGATAGCTTTTCCGAGTCAAAGAAATCGCTGTATGATTTTTTGGCTTCTGTTTATAATCTTTTGTCAACAAGAGCGCATGCTAGACAAAAACTGGGCTAAATCAGGTAGGCTAACCCGCGCTAAACACCCCACTCTGCGATGGGATGGGGGGTTTAAGTGCGCGCTATTTCTTGCCCTTATCATATTCTGTAGGGAGTTCAATGTTGCGTTTCTCTTTCCTTTTCTGTTCCTTATCTCTCTGCAATTTCATGTGGCGTTTATGATCTGTGGCTTTCTCATTCTTGCCTTTGGGCACAATTCTTCCTCCTCAAGACATTAAATTCTATTCTTAGCGCGCGCTATGTGCTAATAGTATTTAATAAGAAAAAACACTTTTGGTAAAACGGCTATTAAGTGCGAAAGGCACGCGCTAAACACGCCACTCTGCGATGGGAAAGGATTTCCAGACGTACGTAAGCGCGCGTTATTGTCTCCATAAGCCCACAAAAGACATATAACCACTAAACTGCGATGCGTTGGCTAAGTGTGGGCGGCGATACTTTGGCTAGTCCCTCCATATATTCGGTAAAGGAGCCAGTCATCGAAACTTCAAACCTTGTCAAAATCTACAAGGAAGGAGCCATCAAAGCTGTAGATGGACTCAACCTGAAAATAGGCAAAGGGGAAATCTACGCCTTAATTGGCGCGAACGGTTCAGGCAAAACCACAACCATTAGCATGCTTACGGGAAGCCTCTTCCCCACGTCAGGCGAGATTCGAGTCCTCGGCTTGCAAGTTCCGAAAAAACGCAGAATTGTCGCCGCTGCAATCGGTGTGGCTCCGCAGGAATATGCCTTGTACAGCGATTTGACGGTGGAGCAGAACGTTTGGTTCTTCGCCAAGCTCTACAGCATGGACCGCAGTTCCTTCCTAAAAAGACTCGACGAACTTCTGCCCATCCTAAGATTGAATGAACGAAGAAAAACAGCTGTCTACAACCTTTCTGGAGGAATGAAACGCAGAGTCAGCATAGCCTGCGCACTCGTACATCAGCCCAGAATCGTGTTCTTCGACGAAGCAACAGTCGGCATTGACCCTGTGCTCCGTGCCTTCTTCTGGGACTACTTTCGCACGTTGGCAGAGAGCGGGATTAACAATTGTTTTGACATCCCACGTTATGGACGAAGCCGAGAGAGCGAATAGGATCGGACTAATGCGAGCTGGAAAACTCATTGAATATGGCACGCCTGAAGAAATCAAGCGGAGACATTCGGCTTCTTCAATCGAGCAGGTTTTCCTCAAGCTCAGTGAAGGAGCGGTAGCAGATGAGTAAGACCGAGAATTTCTCGCCAAGCAGGGTTATTGCAGTCACGTGGCGTGTCTTGACGCAAATCTCCCGAGACAGACGCACTATAGCCTTAATGATATTTATACCTGCCATAATCATGCTCATATTCGGCTTCGTACTAGGCGGACAAGCGAAAAACCTCCCCGTCATAGTTGACAACCAAGACGCTGGCTACACTGTTCATGTAGGACAAAACTCGACTAGCTTCAATTTCGGCAACAAGGTTCTGTCTTCACTTCAATTGGATGATCGAGTAAAACTAAGCCAGGGAAGCTTTGACTCAGGAAAGACCGGCGTAGACAACGGAACATATTACGCTGCCATAACATTTCCAGCAAACTTTTCCAAAGTACTAATCCTAAGAAATGCTGGACAGAGCATTAACGCGCCAGTCACGATTTACATAGATGGAACCAACCCTACGATTGAAGCCACTGTTCTGGCAGCACTGCAGAGTTCCCTGCAAAACACGTTCGGCAGCGGAGGGGTTGTTCTCAACGAACAATTTGCTTTTGGAGGCACTCAGTTCTCAAGCTTGGACATAAGCATTCCTGCAGTGATTTCTCTGGTGCTCACTCAAACAGTGCTCCTCATCTCTCTCATAGTCATAGTCAGAGAAACCACGTCAGGCGTTTTATCAAGACTCTACGCCACGCCACTTTCAGCCTTTGAAAGACTGCTCGGATACTCAATTGCGCTTCTCATCTTAGGAATGGCAATGACAGGCATCGTTCTTTTCATAGGATTAGGAATCTTCGGAGCAATCGTCCAAGGAAGCTTCGCTTTGCTGTTCCTCGGGGCAGTCCTTTATGCCTTGCTCAACATATTCTTGGCTGTCTTCCTGTCCAACTTTGCAAAAAACGAGCTTCAAGCAGTCCAAATGGTACCATTGATCACCCTGACCAGCATGGCTCTAAGCGGAATGCTCATACCCGTTGACAGCTTCCCAGGATGGGTCCAGACAGTTGCTAGGTTCGTTCCCATGTACTATGCTAACAGATTGTTTGAGGGCATAATGCTAAAAGGATATGGAATAGGCAACCTTGCCCAACAGTTCATCATCCTCAGCGGAATAGCAGCATTATTCTTTGTCTTAGCGGTAATGACCGTAAAGGACAAAATGGCCGACTAGCACGCGCGCTGCAAAAGGAGAAAAACAGAAAATGACATGGGAATGCGAAATCTGTGGACATCTGAATCCAGACTCAGAGGACATATGCGAAGAGTGTGGCGCGCGCTTACGAATTTTGGTGTTGTGAGCGATGGAGTTGGCGCTTTCAATCCAGCTTCTGCTGTCGTATACGGTGCTGGGTTGCTTGTTTTGACTGCGCCAATTACGGTAATAGTTATGTTAGTAATGGCACTTTTGTTTCTTTACGGACGCAGGTCGCACCCCATGATAAGATTGAAAGAAGCAAAGGGGGTTTAAGTTTGAGAGCAGCCCACGTAATGATTCTTATTTGGGTGGTATCGCTTTTCATAGGCTTCGGCATAATCTCCAATTTAATTGACAATTATGGTGTCTTATACAATTTGGTTCAGGGAGTTTTCATCTCGTTATTCTCTGGTGGGTGTTTGTACTTGTATTTTAGATTAAGAGACCACCGTAACAAAAGACCCCAAGTATCAACATAGGCCGCTGTTATGAATCCAGCCTCGTTCTCCACAAATTTGGCGCGCGCGTCTAACCCAATTGTGATGAAGCTCGTTTTGAAATCCGCCGCTTCTTGCCAGTAGCATTCTTTGGCGCCTTTTCGTATTCGTTTTCTAGAATGCTCATCATAATGCCGTCGCTGAATTCATTGTTATATAAGTGCGCGTCTCTCTCAACTCCTTCCTTCTTGAAGCCGAGACTCTCCCAGAATTTCAGCGCTCTCTTATTAAAACCGACCACTCCAATCGAGATCCTATGAAACCCTAGTTGCCCAAAAGCATAGTCAAGGAGCAGATGACCCACCTCAGTTCCATATCCCTTTCCCCATGCATCCTTCTCTCCAATTATGATAGTCATGTCCGTGCTACGCCAAGGTCTAAACATTCTCAATAACCCAGCCTCCCCTATGATCCGGTCACCTTTTTTGAGTACAATCACAAACCAAATCCGATCTTTGTCCGCAACCAATTCCCTGTACCACTTCTCAGTCTCCGCTCGGCTCATCGGCGCAACTTCGCCAATCAGTTTTCTAAGCTCAGCATCATTGGACCACTTCTGAGTGTAAGGCAAATCATCTCTGCTAAAACGTCTTAAGTAAACCCTCTTGCCTATCAAAGTCTCCAGTTTTGACACGTTTTTTCTGATAGACATATTTTCACGGATACATTACCGCTTTTCACTTTCTATGTAATAAGATTTCACCCACCAAGCACGCGCTATCCCGTTTAATGCTCTTTTCGATGGGCCACCATTCCGTCTGTACCTGCCATGTTTTAACGCTTGCAATTAATCGTATGTCCATAGGTGAAAACCTACGGACCACAAAAGACTGACATCAATACGAATAGACCGAGAACTTTTGCAGACCGCTCACTCTCTAGGTTTGAATGTGAGCCGAGTTTCCGAGAACGCATTAGTTGATGCAGTAAACCGTCTTTCGAATTGTAATAATCAAGCACTCCTCAAAAATCATTCTAACCGTGGTTTTGGACATAACCGTTTCTTGGCGCGGGGTGTGGGATTTGAACCCACGCGGCCCTTTCGGACCACAGACTTAGCAGGCCTGCCCCCTACCAGGCTAGGGCAACCCCGCCTACAATCTTATACAGCCTAAACGAAACCGTTAAAGTTTGTTCTTTAATTTAAAGATTGGATTATTTCTGCGTTTTGCAACAGCGAAGCCTTTCGATATTTTGATTTTGAGGAAGTTCATAGAAAGATATCTAAACAGAGACATATATGGCAAAGCCTTTATGAAGGCATGTGTAGTCATTTTGTTTCTGTTTCTGTTTTTGCCAAGTACCTTAGAGAAAATGGTTTCACCAGAAGTTCTTTTCTGTTAACGCTTATCATGAAGCTTTGTATGTCCGTCAGGTAGGGTTGCCATTCTTGTCTAAGGTCAGAAATCAGTGTTGAAAATCCTGAGTAATTTTCATGGACGGATATCATTACGCTATTCATGCCTACTCCTTCTCCATCTGAAGCAAAGACTATGCACGGTTGTTTTTTTGTCCATTCTCTTGCTTTTTTTATTAGTTGTGGCTCTGCTTCTTTGAATTTGAGAAACGTTAAAGAAATAATTTCATATCCCAATTTTTCAAAGTCTGGTATCACGGTGTATTCATGTATAAACCCGTCCTGCACTAATTTTCTCCTTGTCCTGGTGACAGTAGGTTGTGAAACTCCGAGGGCTTTTGCCAGTTCCCTGTCACTTCGGTTGGAATTCCTGAGAAGCTCAAAAAGTAGGCTAATTATTCTTTCTTTCAATACAGTACACCCCTCTAATAGTTTCCAACTATCGTGATTTAGTTCTTATGATTTGCGATAGAAACCTCAATCAAACAAGTGAACTGGCTAAGATACGCTAGGGGACCTGGCCTCGTGTTTGATTTGGCAGTGTTGGTTTTGTCTTTCCCCAACTTATTCTGTTCCAAAGTCTCTCATGAATATAGTATGCTATGCTCGTGTAGGTGTTGCTGATAATCATGAATCCAAGTGCAATGTCAAGTCTTCCAGTAAGCAAGTAAATAACTGTAACATCCAGAACAATTATTATGGCTCTGTAAGTGATTGCTTTCGTTAGCGATCTTTTTCTTGGGACGCTCAAAACATATACACCACTTTGTTTCCAGATAGCACTTAGTGTTCCTTTCCAAAATGATTTAAATCTTCTATAAACAAACACAATATGTCTCTATTTAGACATGGAAGATTGTTACATAAACTATATGAGAAATGAGTTGGCCATATTCTCAGGAAGAGAAGGGTAGAGGCTGAAGAGAAGGAGCTATTCAGAGAAATAGTTCCCCTACCATTCCCCTCCTTCATCATAGCCAATGAGATTACGTCTCCATATATATCTTTATCCATAAGTAATGACGATGTTTCACATGAAACATCCTCTTCAAAATGTTTTGGATCCAAGCTTACTGAGGCTTCAATAAAAGAAAGCTTCGGAAAATCTAGAAGACTAGGCTTCGAAATCGATTGTGTTGTTTCTCCACTACTCCAGCTTTGTGGACCTTGCAACATATATGGATTTTATATCGTGGAGCTGTAGCCCAGCATCTTGAATTATTTTCTTTATTTCATCCGTAGATTTTCCTTTTGAC
The DNA here is from genome assembly GCA_963842875.1 of Candidatus Bathyarchaeota archaeon. GTDB lineage: Archaea > Thermoproteota > Bathyarchaeia > Bathyarchaeales > SOJC01 > DATHCB01. The sequence continues at coordinate 17,450 of CAWJIF010000021.1, read as the reverse complement.
TTGATGAATGCCACAACAATTTTCATGCTTTAACACCTTCTAGACAATTTGCATTGCCTATGTCTATCTTTTTCTCAGGTTTTATAACTGGTAATAGAAACTTCAACAGAACCCAAAAATCCTTAAATCTAATCCTATTCACGAATTAGAGGAGGGCCGGTCGTCTAGCTTGGTAGGACGTTGGCTTTACGATGCTTCTAAGCTTGACCATGAATGGACCTAATGATGTTGTTTCTGTTGATTGGTCAAGGTTTGAGGAGTGGGTTTGTAAGAAGTATGCAAAGTCTTACTATCGTATTGTTTTGTGTTATGCTAGAAAGTATGCACATCTACTGAATGGTAATCTGAGAGATCTGGATTTTCTTAATCCTTGTGTTAAGACTCATGCAGTAAAGTCTCTAATAGTGCTAAGCAAGTTTCTGGGAATACACAAGCAATTCAAAGCCAGGTTAGAGGAATATGACATAAAGGTTCAGAGACCAGATGCCTTCAGCAGCTTTCTAAGGATAATGAACAATCATAACAGTGACCTTTTAGAATGGAACAAGAAAGCCTCAGAAGTGTTGAGACCTAACGAAAGACTATTCTTGAAATTCCTACTTCTTACAGGTCTCAGAACAAGTGAAGCAATTGAATCTTTCAACCTAATCATAAAGCTCAACAGAGAAAACAAACTCTCAACCTACTACGATAAAGATCAAAGTCTGCTCCAACATTTCCAGTTCAAAGAGAAATTCATCAGAGGAACAAAGAATGCTTATGTCTCTTTTATTCCAAGTGACCTTGTCAATGAAATATGCAAGAGTGAAGAGTTGACTTATGCACAGATCATCAAAAGACTAACACGTAAAGGCTTCAAGCTTAGACTCAATGAGTACAGAGACTATTTTGGCTCACACCTTGTGAGACACAACATGATAAGAGAAGAAGTAGACTTGCTGTGTGGAAGAATACCACCAAGCATATTCATGAGGCATTATTGGAGTCCGAGCTTCAAAGAATTAAGAGAGAGAACACTTGAAGCACTTATCAGTCTGAGCAAAAACTAAGTTCTTGATTCTTGAAGTTGTTGTTCTCTTTTCTTCATTTCATCCTAAGGTTTTTGCTCAAGTGAATGATAGAAGACATATTCCTTTGGTCCTTTCAAGTATCCCCCTTCTCTGTATCCATGTCTCCTGAATGCAGCCAATGCAGCAGGGTGATCACCATAGAATACTAGATCAGCATACCCTTTACTTTTCATGTAAGCCTCAAAGAAATCTAGGGATTGATTGCCGTAACCCTTTCCCCTGCAATTCTTGATTAACCACCATTCATGAAGCTCAACAAAACTCTTCTTTCCACCAAGCAGCTTCTCCAATGCCTCTTTATCTTCTTCGTTTCTGGGGCTGCCTCTCCTGTGTTCTTCAGTGTTGCTTTCATGCCAGACTGCATGACCCACAATTTTGTCGTTTTCCTTCCAGATAATGAGTTGGGTTGGATTTTTCATTATGTTTATTATGTCATCAAGTTTTCCATCATATCCATTTCTTCTCCAATACTCCTTGAATTCTTCAGATTTAGGATCACATTCAACCTCAAATCTCAAGGATAAACCATCTGCCTAAACTTTTGATTGTTGGAGTTTCTGTTCTCTTTTCTTCAGCTCGTTATAGAGATATTCAACCCCTTCCATAGAGCGAGGCCATTCACGAACTCTAAACTCTTTTATATAGGACTCAAACTTTTCCCAAAACCTCCTTATGCTAGTGCCCATTAGTTCATCCACTAGGTTCAAGTCAATTAGATTCTTTTTCAACAGAACCCCAATACCCTTGAAATACGACCCTACTGCATCATATCTAGCAAATGCTTTAGGGTTTGCTAATGGACCATACTTTTGCCAGAAATCATCAAAGTCCTTGTAGTTCCAGCTAAATACCACCTCATTTAGGTTAGTCAAGAAATCCTCATTGTAATACTCGACGTATATTTGCATGAAGAGATTCGCTTGTCTTGTTTCAATTTCTGTCTGTCTCATCCTACTCTGATTTCTCATCTCAAAAAAGTAATAGACAACACCTATCAACACACTAGCAGAAGCAATAGCAATGGAGACAGTCTGTATGTCAACCATTTTTAACCCCTCAACCTAATCCATAATGCACCAAGTTAGTATAAAAAATGAATTCTGAAAGACTCCGATAGATTTTGAAAGAAACTTCTATGGATTAGAAACCTTCTTCAAAGAAACTAAGAGAAAGAACACAATTTTTAAACGAAAACATAGAAGATTGTTTAACAAGGTATAAGAAGGATGGTTCCTTTCTCTATCAGGAAGAGAAAGGTAGAGGCTGAAGAGAAGGAGTTTGCTGAAAATCAGGTCCCTACCATTCTTTCCATCATCCTTCTCAGACACCCATTAATAGGTATATAATCTTTATCCACAGACGCTTCTGTTAAGTTAAGTTACCTAACTTCTTACTCTTAGGTTTTTGACAAAATATTCAAGTTCTTGGGGAGGGCATACCGTGCACAAAAATTCTCTGTTCATGTTGAGGAGAAAGGAACCTTTGTGCACGGCACATCCTAAAAGTATTAGGTGATACAACAAATTTAAATCTTATCAACAGAAAACCTTCGTGAGACTCTTAAATGCCAGTTAGTCAGCGAAAATTCGTTTCTTTTGAAAGATTGACGAATGTATAGCGTGTGTTCCTTAAGTTAACAGTATCTCCAGAGACTAATGTTTCACATGAAACCCAATCAGACAATATAAGAAGTATTATTCACATATCTTTTGACTTCGTTTCTCCAGTTTATTGAGGCTTCAATGAAAGTAAGTTTCACAAGAATGCTTGTGGATTTATTAACTCATTTCGTATTGCTAATATGACTTATCTTGATGTGATGGATCATGGAAATTGAGAGGGTAATTCTTAACAGAGTTTTGAAACTAAGAGAAAAGACAAAATGCACAAAGTTCGTAGGAGCTTTGACTGTTGAACTTCTCAGAAACGAACTGATTGGACTTGGATATAATGTCAGCAACAGGGATGTTTTCATTGAAGGAGTACCAAATGAACTTGATCTGCTAATAGCAAGAAAGGACAATGAACCACAAGAGAATTTGGTGTATCTACCTAAGGATGTATTGGTTGTTTTTGAAATCAGATTTAGAGGAAGTTACGGAAAGGATTTGCTACCAAGATTGAAGAAGGTTTTTGGGTCTATCAGAGAATTGAACAGAAAGATTGAGTGCTTCTATGTATCTATCTCAGAAAATGAGAATTACAAACATAGAATAACAAAGAAAGACTTGGGCTTTGACTGTTTTGAACTCCTCACAAGAAAAACCAATCTGGAATCTGCATTGATGAGGAAAGAAATAACCTCAACTGGAGATTGGGGCAGATTACTGGAAAGACTCAATGCCATCTGCTAAGTACTTGATTGATTTTTGGAATTCGAGAATTCTTTCTTACTGTCTTCGTCTTTTCTTCTTTTCTGTTGAGCGTCACTCCACAGTTTTTTGAGTTCTTGACTGAAAATGATTCTCTCAGTCTTTGGTTGCAGAAAAACCAATTCTGTAGTGATGGAATAAAGAACTACTAGGAGGACAACTAGAACAAAGACCAAGTCCATGAATGGCAATCCATTGTTGATGGTTCCAAGATAGTAGACCGTGAGAAGGATGTCGATGAAAATGAATATTATTGTTATGATTGCCGAGATGCTTATGCTAGCTATCTGAAGGATAAGATCATGAAATTCCTTTTCAAGTTCTTCGATTCTAGTTGAGTATTTCCTGTCTATTTCATCGTAAGCTTTCTTGAGAGAGGGAAGGGTATCTGAGCTGACCTTATCGACTCCTATCAGGTAATCAAGTGAGAATCTATCCCTATCCACGTTTGTCTCGTGTCTTTGTTGGGCAATTCGTTCTTTCACCGAATTGACATAATTTAAGTGGAAAACTAGAATAAGTCCAAAGAAGGCTACCAAAGCAACATCAACGTCTAAGAGAGCTTTCAGTATATTCATGGCACTATCTTTGGCAATAATGCCATTAATGGACATGGTTGAAGAAATATAAAATGCAGAACAGACTATAATTACGTAGACTGCATTTGTGATCCAGAAGGTTGCAGAACCGTAATTTCTTTTTTTACTGGTTCTCATTTCTTCATCATTCACTCTAGTCAGTCACGTTGAGATATATTTGTTCTAATTCACATTTAAATGGGTGAGTTAGTATTTTCACCTTACTCTCCGTTTTCTAGGTGTTTGTTTCTTCACAGTTCTTAAAAGAAACAAGGACCAAAGGTCTGTTTGCTTGTGGTTCATTACCTGCTATTGGTGAAATAGACTTTGCATTTATCTGAGTCTTCCAAGGAATGGACCACAAGACCCCTTCCGTAAAGTATGGGAAAGGAGATGCATAGATCATGGAGGAAGAGAAGACAATCTATGAGACATGTTCCATTTGCAAGAAACAAGTTGTCATAATGATTTATGATTGTCCTAATTGCAAGTCTAAGATATGTTTGGTCTGTAAAGTTAACAATGACTGGAAATGTCCAAACTGTGGACAGAAACTAGACTTGGCATAGTTCAGAAAGAGAAAATAGACTTCAGCTTATGCTGATGCTTGAGGTCTTTTGTTACGTAGGTCTTTTAATCTAAAATACAAGTACAAGCACCCACCAGAGAATAATGAGATGAAAACTCCCTGAACCAAATTGTAAAAGACACCATAATTGTCAATTAAGTTGGAGATTATGCCGAAACCTATGAAAGCTGATGCCATCCAAACAAGAATCAATATGTAGGCTGGTCTCAAACTAAAACTCCTTTGTGGTCTATTTGGCACACGTTACTATAGCTTTTTCCTTTGATATACTTAGCCAAGCTCTTTAGACTTTAACAAGAAAGAGGTTTCTCAGAAAAACATAATGTCAGTTAGAAACTGTTTTGCTCTTCTTAGTGGATGCTGCTTTCTGGTGACTTCTTTTAGACTCTATTGAGGTTGCATCTCTAGATATGTTGTCTGCTAGGGTTTTGAAGGAGAATGGTTGCAGCATGATTTGATTTTTCATATCCACGATAAAACAGTCTGTACTCTCTCTATGATTCCAGAAGACTCTGTTCCTTTCCAAGTACTTGGTATATTCCGTATAATTCTTGTGAATAGAAATTCCGATTCTATCATACCCAACACCTTCCCCATTAAGACCGAGTATGTAGGTGGGGTTTATTTCCTGATACTTCTTAACCATCTCTATATCCTCTGCATCGTTAGGATGCACTGGCTTTTCATGTTTGTTCAACGTCAACAACAGCAGTTCATAACCCAGTTTCGGGAAGTCTGGAATGGCAGTATAGTGGATTAACCCTTGCTTCTCTAGGCTCGTTCTCGTTCTTGTAACAGTTGGCTGAGAAACACCCAGAACCTTTGCTAGGTCTCTGTCACTTCTTCTGCTGTTCTTCATGAGTTCAGCAATTAACCTTAGTTCAAATGCTTTCATGCTTTGTCCTTCCCTAGGCTACTTTCTTTACTCTTGCTTCGATTAGTTCTTTTGGTTCTGCTATAAGTTTTCCTATAGGATTCAAAAGGCATAAATAAGGAACCTCCCACTACGATTTTGCAGGGATACGGGATATTTATGAAAGTAAATAGGGTCTTGTCTTTATTGATTTTGACTTTAGCTGTTTCAAGCCTTACTTTGCATCAATTACAAAGTAATGTTAACATAGTACATGCAGAGAGCATTGGTCCATACGCTACGATTTTTCCTAATAACGGTACGGTTAAGACAAACATCTTGATTGAAATAAGAAATTTGACTTATGATGTGCATTATGACTTGTATTTGTATTGGGATAATATACCACTCAACGAATCTTTGCCCAATCCCAGTTATTGGCAATCAGGAGGTACGACACTTACGTGGCTTCCATACTACGACATAGAAATGAATGCCCCAAACGAACTTCCATTATCTGACTTTGGTAACCACACAATACTGATACAAATTTGGACATTTGACTACACGCAATTGGTCTTTAATTCCACTTTGACCTTTGACATCATAGAGCAATTGCCCGACAATGAATGGCTTGCCTTGAATGCTACTTACTACCAGCTTCTAGCAAATTACAATGCTTTGAATACCAGTTATCAGAACCTTTTGGCTCAATTCAATTCGTTAAACATAAAATACAATGCCATGAACATAACATACAACCAGTTGAAGGCAAACTATAATGAGCTTGTGGGAAGTTACAATGGGCTGAACTCGTCCTACAACTCTCTCCAATCAATTCAAAACACTCTCACCTTAAACTATGCACGGCTCCAAGGAAACTACACTTCACTAGTCTCTTCCTTCAGTGACCTTCAAACAAAATACAACAACTTGTCAACGGACCTAACGAACTATAAAGACCTAACATATGCTATCATCATAACTACAGTAGTCTTCCTCGCCACTACAATCTACTTTGCAAGAAGAAAATCAGAGAAACCGTAACTAGGGCAATCTTTCAATGTGGAAGAAACATCTTGAGAGGAATCATTGTCAAGAAAGAGGAAGGCAGCTTGACAGATGTTCTTAGACAAGACAACTACAAAAGCATAATTCCTACTGCTCACAGTCTAGAAGAGGCAAAAGAGTATCTCAAAAGTCTTTATGGAACAGTTGAAGGAATGTTTTCAACATATCATTTTAGCTTGGAAAGTAAATGTGAAGACTAGGGCTTCATGAAATAGTGAACTTAGTGTAGTTAGTGAATATGTAGGAACAATAAGCTATTCATTCTTTGAGCTAATCAATTTATGGACCTTTGGGTATCATTCTTGACCTGGTCAAAAATTGACCTGGTCAATTACAAAAAAAGGGGAAAATAGAAAATAGAGGACACTTATGAATTGCATCATCCAAGTATTGTAAGGAACAATCTGCGTAGGGCTCTTTTATAGTTGTAAGCATGTCCCTTGCAGCAGTGGATCTCATCCATTATTTCTTGTATTGTCAAGGCTCTGCCCATGCGTCTTCTCAAGTTGCACAGTGCCAAGAACTTGTTTAGGGATTTGACTCTGATGAGTCCTGGAGACAATAAAATCACCTCTTCTATCCTTTATTTACAAATTTAGAATGCACACATACACACACAATCAGATACAATCAAAGAGATATACTCCAATAGTTGATAGTCAAGAACTGTTGGCTTCTTCTTGTTTCTTAACAAAATGGATTATGTTCTTTTGCACAGTAATGTTGCCAGCATCAATCCAGTCTCTCAAATATTCCTCACCAGTGTTTCTTCTGATTCCATGATTAGATGCAATACTGCCAAGAAATTGATTGACATCAACTTCTCCTCTTGTTTCAATCTCTCTAAGCAAGATCCTCATTCTTCTTAACTTCATTTTTTGAAATCTGTCAAGATCCAAGAAAATTGATCTAGGGTTGATAGCTTCAGACAATTGTCTCACCTCCTTATTGTTGAATATACATTGGTGAATGTGTGTGGGTGTGTGTATACACTGATCTTACAAGAAGCAAAGTGCATCCTAACAATTGGCAGTTAAGCAAACAAAAGGCTCTCCACACACAATTCAACTATGAACAATTGACACTTGATATTGTAACGAAAGTATTCTTAGGAAAATAGAGCAACCAAACAAGACCAATTTTAATAAATAATATCAATATTGCCTCTAAAGCCTATTTGAAGGCATCCACATAATCCAAAGGCTTTTTCCTTGCCCTTTCTGCACCATTTCATATCTTATTTCACACCTACATACCAATTCTCACCGTACAGCATAAGCGTTCATGACTATATGCTCTACACTTGAACAGTTCGAGCCTTCTGCAAGAGGACTGGCATCTCATACAGAATGAAATCACCCTCCATTCATTCTGTCTCCAGTTTTTCTCTGTGGGTGTCAAGCATGGGATATAGTGACAGATTAAGAAGCCTTTATTGCCTATTGACTGATGTCTTTATTGGAATGTTAAAGCTCATAAAACACATAATAGCCGATTTCACACATTCAATGTTCTTGCAATCGATAAAGGCAGTATAGGCATACCAATATAGGCATTTTATCCATCCTGACCAGGCCCAGATGGTGAACTACCAACGATCATTCTTCAAGGGTCTTCTTATGCTAGCATTGACCCTAGGGTCAGACCTTAAGGTTGAGAACATGAAAATAGTATGTCAAGTGTGTGGAACAGAGGGATATCTTCAGCACATTGGCAAGAACTACCACAGAGTCAGACACTATGAGAGATTGGATCCAAAGTCTAGGAAGCCTATCTTCACCTATCACCAACAGAACTCAGATTATATCAAGAGCAGGATTGACCATGACTGGTCAGAACAACATTGACCCAAAAATCCTTAAATCTAATCCTATTCACGAATTAGAGGAGGGCCGGTCGTCTAGCTTGGTAGGACGTTGGCTTTACGAGCCAAAGGTCGCTGGTTCAAGTCCGGCCCGGCCCACCAACAAGAATTATTGCCTGAAGAAAGCATGGCAATCAACTGTTTCAGATGGTTTTCGCATGTTTTTGAAAGGTTGAAACGCGCGCTACAACATTTTGTTTGTGCGGCATTTTGCAAGTGCACCCGAGCGGATGCGCTGGGATGGTTCTATGTTAGTGCGCGCGTTCTATGTTACAAGCTTGATGCTTGTGTCACAAGAGTTCTATTCTTGTGGCACACACTTAAACAGTTAAACCAATACCCTTATAAGCTTGTAAGTACATAATGTATTATGTGAATAAGCAAAATTAGAGATGGATTAAAATGATAGCAAGTATAAAAGTAACACTTGAACTGAGGCGATTTGCTTATTGGAAAAACCTCTAACACGTGCGAATCGTGCACAAAAATATAAATTAAATGGTAATTGACTTGGGTCGAATCAGTGTAGAGCTCCCAGATGAATTAGAAAAGAAGCTCAGATTCAAGACCATCGAGAAGTATGGTGGAAGAAAGGGCGACCTATCCAGAGCTGTCGAAGAAGCCGTAAGAACATGGGTTGCTAAAGACAGTTAGGTTCATAGGCATCTGTCGAATCTGTCTTAAGGAGCGACCGACGGCATTGCGTTTTTATCTCTGGTAACGGGCGTCATACGTCCATTTCTTCTGTGTAGATAGACCTTTATTTTGTGAAAACATACTTATGTGCGCGCTACTCGGAAGCATTCAATATGGTTTTTCGAGTACAGGATAGCTAGCTGTTGACTACTCAAACAGTTGCAGTTTTGTGGATTGTTTAGACCAAGATCAAGTTCAATTCCAGCTGAACCGGCGTATCTTTTTTGATTACCATATTATTGATAGACAGGTCAAAGCGCCTTCTCCTTTCCGAAATTCTGACATTTCTAGCTCTTCAACTCGGAAACCTTCTTTTTCTATAAGCTTCTTAGTTTTCGGGAAGCCTCTGACCATCAACACTGTTCCGTTTATTGCAAGACAGTCTGCAGCATATTCTTCGCCTTTTGGAACCTTGATTTTGTTCAGACCTGAAAGAAGGTCTGTATCAAAGTTCCCTTTCGAAAGTATCACATAGTCATTTCCTAGATATGTGCAAGCAGACTTTAGGTGTAGTACGTTGCTGACTTTCACTGGGACTATGCTTAGATTGCTGTCTTTCAGAATTTCCTTCATCTGAGTTATGGTGTGTGCATTTGTTCTTGCTGAGAGCCCTATGAAGAGTCTTTCTTCAACTTTTAGAATGTCTCCTCCGTCAACTATTGCTGGTCTCTTAATGTAGAAAATTGTTTTGAGTTTCTCCAAGACCTTGGCAACTCCGATCACTTCAGGCGTTCTCGATTTTACACTCATGTTACAAATTATCGCCTTCTCTTCAATTATCACGGCTGTGTCTTCAATAAAACAGCTGTCTGGGAGTGAATCGTTCCCTTCTACCCAAACGAGCTTCGGTCCAAGTCCCTGCAATGCTTTGCAGTATTCATTATGCTGCGCTTTTGCAAGTTCGACGTCTATGCTCTCAATGTTTTTCCTTACGCATTTGTTGTACGAATTTGGAACGGGTCTGACAATTGCCCTACTGGCTGAAGCTTTGTTCATGCATTTTACACTTCTGTCTCAGATTTATTCATGGCTTCTATCTCTCATCAACCTCTTAGTTCTTTGCAACCGCGCGCGCTATTAGAAACTGTAGATTAGAAATTTGCACTTCCCTTTCTCTAAAAGATCTTAGCGCGCGCGAATTATGCTGAAGCTGAGGTTTGTGGCGCGGAGAGTAAAAAGGGAGGAAAGGAAACTATCGCGCCATTCCCGCCACGTACAGTGGAGGACTCCTTCTCCCCGCACCGTAATTATTTATAAATGGCTTTGTGTATAAAAGGGGTATGCATTTTTGTTCCGCAAGGTTTTTATGTTAATGCTGAGTGGTAAGCGCGCTCGCTAAAAGATTTTCCAAAAAATTCTGAATTGTAATTGGAAATTGGAAAATGTTGTGTTCTTTGTGTAGGTTCTAAATACAATGAGGTCCAGATGGTTATGTAGATTGAGGTTGTTAAATAGATGGGCGAATGTTCCAATTTGCGCACGGTAATGAAAGTCACTATAACCTTAAACCACACCGCCTCAAATACGATTATTACCCTCTAAATGAGAAGGGAGCGTTTATGTCGGTTCGAAAAAAAGGAGTCAAGGTCCTCAAAGCCGTCGGCTCTGGCATACGATTACAAGTGCTAACCCTGCTCTACGACAAAGGACCCTTAACTTACACGGAAATCATGACCAGCATAAAAATGAATCAAAGCAAAGACGCAGGCAAATTCGCCTACCACCTCAAATTCCTCCTCAAAACCGACCTAATCGAACCAGACCTCGAAACAAAAAAATACAAACTCACAGACCTCGGCAAAATGATAGTAGACATAGCAGAAGAAATCGAACGCCACACGTTCAAGCAGAAGAAAATCATGGTGCGCACCAGCCGCCTAGCTATGGAAGAATTTGACAAGAACAAAATCGCACTCTCCCTCATCAAAGAAGCAAGCGTGCCCGTCAGTTTGGCGCAAAAAATCGCGAGAGAAACCGAGAAGAGGCTTCAGCTGTTTAAGACGAAATACTTGACGGCGCCATTAATCCGAGAAATCGTTAACACAATACTGCTCGAAAAAGGCTTGGAAGAGTATAGGCACAAGCTCACACGCCTCGGAGTTCCCGTGTACGATGTTGCACAGTTGATCAAGTCCACCACGAACACCACAACGCCCAGCGTGGAGGCAGTGCACAACGCCGCTGGCGACGCGGTCATAGAAGAATACACGCTACTCAATGTACTCCCAAGAGACGTAGCCGATGCACACATGGCAGGTGCAATAGACCTCGACAACCTCGGAAACTGGATACTAAAACCAAACGAAATCATGCACAACCTAAGATATTTCCTAAAAAACGGCATAACCCCAAGAAAATACATTGTCACACTCGGCGCAGGCAAACCACCCAAAAACCTCGAATCCGCACTCGCAACCACCGTAAACATGCTAAAAGTCGCATCCAACGAAGTCGCCGGAGAACAAACCATAGACTACTTCAACCTTTTCCTCGCGCCCTTCATTAAAAACATGCCTTCAGAAGAGGTTAAAGAGAAACTGCGGCTCTTCCTTTACAACCTCAACCAGACCTGCTCCAGCGAAGGCACACCGATTCCAGTTACGCTCGGTTTAGAGCTCGTTGTTCCAGACTTTCTTAGGGAAAGCGAAGCCATCAGCCCAGAGGGCAGGTTGGATGGGCGTTACGGAGATCTTGAAGAGGAAAGTCGCAGATTCGCGGCCGTCTTGCTTCTGGTAATTCTCGAAGAGAGCAGAGATGGACCTGTTTTTAATCCCAGTTTAGTGATAAAATTGCGTCCAGAAGCCCTAGAAAATAGTGAATGCCAGCCAATACTTTTGCAAACGCATCAACTCGCAACTCTTACGGGCACGCCTTATTTTGCCAACCTATGTCCAGAGAAGCAAAGATTCGCTTCCTACGCCGCAACTGGCACCAGACTGGGAACCGACTGGAAAAACGATTGGGAACTCGACACGTTACAAACTGGAAAACTGCTCAATGTTGCAATCAACCTGCCCAGAATCGCGTACCAATGCGAAGGGAAACAGGCTAGATTCTCTCAGTTTTTGGACGAACAGCTTGAAATTGGCGTAAAAGCGTTGGAGATTAAGCATCAAATAATTAAGCAACGTTTGGAAGAAGGGCTGCTTCCGTTTCTTTCGCAAAACACGGCAGATGCCAGTTATTTCAGGCATGAGAACGCCATGCGTGTGATTTCTTTCGCAGGATTGTACGAGGCGGTTTATGCGCTTCTCGGGAAGACACTAGACAAGGATAATGAAGCGTTAAAGTTTGCTGAACAAATTTTGAACTCGATCAGTGCTTTTGCTAAGGAGCATTCTCGTAAGCCTGAGAATCGCACAGTGTGTTCTCTGGTTTCAGATGCTGAGCCCGCGAGGAGATTCGCTGGGCTTGATGCTGAACGGTTCGGTTGGGCTAAAATTAACGCCCAGGGTAATAAGGAGCAGCCGTATTATACGAATGTAGGTGTATTGCCTCTAAACCAGAACGTTGCTTGGCAGGACAGGCTTGTGACTGAGGAGGGGTTTCATAAATTAACGCATGGGGGACATTTGACTATTTTGCCACTTCCTGATGAATCGCCCTCTCCTGAAGAGCTGTTGTCTAATACAAAGCAAATCGCAACCACTTATAGCATCGGACTCTTTGCTTATGACAGACTCCTCAGTTACTGCAAGAATTGCAAGCGATTGTCTTACAAGGTGTTGCCAAAATGTCAATTCTGTGGCGGAGTTGACACACTCGTGACTTTCACTCGTTTTTCAACAAAATATAGCCCAACATAATCCTTCAAGTTGAGCTTACTGTGTTGCGCCCAGTATGAGCGCTAATAGCGCCATTCTTGTGACTATGCCATTCCAGACCTGCTGAAAATACTTTGCGTGCGGTGTTTCGTCAACCTCTGCGGCTATCTCGTCCACCCTTGGTAACGGATGCAACACTATCATGTCTGCCTTCGCATTCTTCAGCAAGTTCAAGTCGATTGTATATGAACCCTTGACTTTGGCGTACTCTGCCGGATCCGGAAAGCGTTCCTTTTGTATGCGTGTTACATAAAGCACATCGAGGTCGGGAATCGCCTCCTCCAACGTCGTCCTTTCTATCACTTTCATCTTGCCCTTTATCGAGTCCAGCACTTCTCTTCTCATCCGCAGCGACTCTGGCGAGATTAGGTAAAGTTTGACCTTATAATACGAAAGTGCATAGGATAGTGAGTGCACCGTACGTCCATAACGCAAATCACCAACCAACGCAATGCTCAAACCATCAATACTCTTTTTCTCCTTGACCATAGTGTACAAGTCAAGCAACGCCTGCGTAGGGTGCTCTTCGGCGCCAGAGCCAGCATTGATTACTGGCACAGAAGCAAACTCTGCCGCCAACCTCGCCGCGCCTTCAAGCGGATGACGCAGAACAAGAACATCAGCGTAACTTTCAACCACTCGCACAGTATCAGCCAAATTTTCTCCCTTCTTCACGGAAGCAACTCCAGGCTCAGCAAAACCAATCGCCGAACCACCAAGCTTATGCATAGCCGCCTCAAAACTCAACATAGTGCGCGTACTAGGCTCAAAGAACAACGTCGCCATCATCTTTCCCTTGAGCATGTCTGAACCAGTCTTAGCCAAAGGCTCCATTGCTTCTGCGGCTTTGAGTATGTAATCAATCTCTCCACGAGAGAAATCCTTAATCGAAATGATGTCTCTTCCTCTGAACCCCAAACCAGACACCAGACAAGTAGACCTAGCAAGTTATAGATAACTCTTTTAGTCACATCCTAACTAAAAATGCAGAAATAGAGGGAAGCGCATTGTCTGAAAAGAAGATGTTGTACGTTGCAAAAATAAAGGACGGCACAGTCATCGACCACATCACCGCGGGACATGCTATGGACGTTGCAAAAATTCTAAACATCGCAGAAAGAAGCAACGGCGTCGTGACAATCGCCATGAACGTCCCGAGCAAACACTTTGGGAAAAAAGACATGGTAAAAATAGAAGGAAGAGAACTCAACCCTGAAGAAGTGGACAAAATCGCATTATTAGCGCCTCACGCATCAATCAATATTATACGCGACTACGAAGTGATTGAAAAGAAGGAAGTCAAACTGCCAAAAATCGTGAAGGGCATAATCAAATGTGCAAATCCAGCCTGCATTTCCAATAGCAATGAACCAGTGCAACCGAAATTCTATGTTGAAATCGAAGAACCACTTAGTGTCAAATGCCACTACTGCGGCTACATAATGGAAAAACAGGATATACTAAAACAGTTTCAGAGTTAACCGCAGACTACGCACTTACTTTATACACTACGTCGTGTTCTCTCACTCGGTCATTGACCTTCAACCCGATGCTCTGACCTCGCGTAGCTTTTTGAACATTTTCATGCTCTATCTGCATCGACTCCACCTTCTCCTCAACATTCGTGGTCGGTCCCTTTATGAGAATCTGGTCGCCTACAGCAAGTGTAGCGGTTAATTCTACGATGGCGACATTTATTTTTGTGAAAAAATGGATAATCTCGCCAACTTCAGTTAACTCTCTTTCACTCAACCCCTTATCCACCTCAAACGGGCTATGCTAAGTAATTCTCTTCAGGGACTAGATATAACTTGTCATAACGCGACGTACAACCCTATCTGTTGTGTAGCAGGAGAATTGCCTTCGCCAAGTCTCCGCTACTCTCTTCTAAAGCCTTCTTAGCCTCTTCAACGCTCTTCCCAGTTTGACCCGCAACGAGTTGAATGTCTTCGTCAGGAATGGCTAACTTCTTCTCAACAAGGACCGCCTTCTCCGAGACTCTGCCGCCCATCACCTGATAGATTTTCTGTCCCTGCATGTTAAGCATCGCAACTTCAGGCTCGTCAATGATTATGTCCTTGGTGGCGGTTTTGACAATAACCTGATTAACCTCAGGGATAGAGTCCATGCTCATGCCCATACGCTGCATCATCCTCTTCGCTTCTCTCGGATTAACACGACGCAACCCTAACCACTCCTCTACAATACTCTTTATTTCACCTTCTTAACTCTCTCTCTTCCTCCCCAACACCTCTCCGCACACGAACCGCAACCCCACGCTTAAACGCCTTCATCTCCTTCCCAGTCAAAACCGCCCTTCCGACAGCCAAAAACTCGCTCTTCTCATCCAAAACAATAACCTCTTCTCGCGGGCGAATCTCATCATCAGCATCCACTATATGCTTTGCAAAAACACTCTTGCCCTTTGCAATGAACGAAGCAACATCATCACTTACCTTAACATATTGCTTCATAGGTTTGACGTTGACTAGACGTTTTGCTCCATGAATTGTTAAAGAAAACATGCCGTCAGTAGGACGTAAAGTGGCAAGAAGATTCCCACCAAAAAACACATGCCGAATTCTGCGGGTCTGTTTTGAAAAGCTAATCGTTACAGAATCTGGAAATAGCACCTCGCCTATGCCCTTGCCAAATTGGTAATCAGCGGTTTTCCTAATCCGCAACAAGGCGTTGTTATTCTCCTGCAAATTTTTACGTCCCTTTTTATCTTTTCGACAACTATAAAGAACTGTAACATAATCTAAATAACAGTTTACTCGAGGAAGCAAATGTTATGCAATGCGAAGTGTGCGGACGCAAAATAATCGGAAAACAATACAAAGCCATAATCGAAGGCGCAATCATGCTTGTCTGCAATGAATGCGCCCACTATGGCACACGACACTGGGAAGCAGAAACAAAACCCAAGACCAGACCCATCCAACCTCCAAAACCAAAACCTCTCGCTCCCCCAGTCCCATCCGTACATAAGACGGTTCAAGAAGAAGCGTTGGAACTGGTTGAAGACTACCCGAAGAAAATCAGGCAAGCAAGAGAGAAACTCGGCCTGGCCCATGAGGAACTCGGCAGAAAAATAAACGAAAGAGTTTCGCTTCTCAAAAAAATCGAGACAGGAAAAATGACGCCTACCCAAAGCCTCGCGGAAAAGCTTGAACACGTACTAAGGATTAAGCTGCTCGCACCCACAACGGAGCCGAAGGTTCCGCAAAAGGCATTAGTTCCCAAACCGAGGCAAGAAATCACATTAGGCGACCTCATAAAGGAGAAAAAACCGGAGGAAACAAAAGAACGAAAGCAGTAATAGTACAACGTCGTCTCCATGAGAACCCGAGCCTCGACGAGCTCAAGAGCCTCGCAGAATCGGCCGGATACACAGTTGTGGGCCGACTTGAACAAGTTAGGGAACCAGACTCTCGTTATCAGATTGGTAGCGGAAAGGTCGCAGAACTGAGAGAACTCGTAACCGAAACAGGCGCCAACAAAATAATCTTCGACAATGACTTGAAACCCGTCCAAAGCTATAACCTAGCCAAAGAAACAGGAATCGAAGCCATCGACAGGTTTCAACTCATCCTCGAAATCTTCGCAAAAAGAGCCTCCACAAGAGAGGCACAGTTGCAGATTCAGTTGGCGAGACTGAAGTATGAGCTTGCTCACGCAAAAGCAAGAGTAAAACTTGCAAAGATGGAAGAACAACCGGGTTTTATGGGTCTTGGCGCATACGAGGTAGATGTTTATCACGAGGCAGTAAAACGCCAACTTCACACCATACAGGACAAACTCAAGAAAATACGAAGAAAACGGACCTTGCATCGGACGAGAAGAGTAGAACTTGGCTTTACATCAATTTCCTTGGCTGGGTACACAAGCGCTGGCAAAAGCTCCTTGTTCAACACGCTTGCTGGAGAAGATGTTAAAGTTGGCGTTGGCTTGTTTACGACTCTGTCCACCACAACCCGTGCAGTAGACTTGTTTGGAAAAAAGGCTCTCTTAACCGACACCGTGGGTTTTATTGACCGATTACCTGTTTCTTTAATCGAAGCCTTTCACTCTACGCTTGAGGAAACTATTTTCTCAGATTTGATCATCTTAGTGCTTGACATAAGCGAGTCTGAAGATGTGATTCAAAGAAAATTGTCCACCAGCTTAGATACGATTGAGAAAATAGGTGCAACGGGAATCCCAATAGTAACCGCGCTGAATAAGATAGATCTGCTGTCGAATGAGGAAATTGGCCGAAGGGTTGAGTTGTTAAAGAACGAAGCACAGAATGTTGTGCCTATTTCTGCGTTGCGCAAGACAAACATAGATGCGCTTAGAGCTGAACTGACCAAATTCCTAAAACAATACATTCAAACATCTTTCATCCTACCTGTAAATCATGATTCCTTATCCTTTCTTTCATGGCTTTTTGCCCATGCTAACGTTCAGAAAGTTAATTATGAAGGCGAGAACATGACCGTAGTTTTTGAGGCGGTTCCCGAGTTTGCAGATGAAGTGAAAGGGCACGTA
>CAWJIF010000020.1:0-24760 GCA_963842875.1 Candidatus Bathyarchaeota archaeon | reverse complement strand
CGATCCGGATTTCAGTACGGAGCGACTGTCTCAACTTCAATCATACGGATTGTGGGGTGGAGCAGCGGGCTACGGATTACGGAATGGAGCGGGCCTTGAACGTCTCAGCGGGAAATGCAGGCCTTCGCCCATGTCGCCACCGCTGAGGATTTTGTCCGGCGCGGACGATTATTGCCGCGTCGCGACCCGTCCGCGCAGGACGCGCTCGTCGCGCTTTGGCGCGGGAAAAGGATGATTTTTGCTTTGCTTTGCGTGGCGCTGGTCGTCTCAGCGGTCGCGGTGGTTCTGATTTCTGCCTCGCTACACCGGCGAGGCGATCGTTCGCTTCAATTTTGACGGTCAAGAGACCCCCCGGCGCAGGCGGCAAGGCGCCGACGATAGCCACGCTCGATCCCGCCGCGCTCGTCGAAGGCGCGGCGCGCATCGCGCGTTCGCACGCCGTCGCGAGCGCGGTCGTCGACCGGCTCGGTCTTGATCGAGATCCTCGCTTCAATCACGAGTTGACGCTGGCGCGTTTGTTGTCGGCCGCACGGTCCGCGCTGGGCTTCCAGTTGGCCGTCAGCCCCTCTCCGCGCGAGCTCGCGGCCGCGACGCTGCTGTTGCGGATCGCTGTGACCAACGAGGCGCGGTCTTACCTCGATAACCATCGACGCGACAGCCGAAGACCCCAAGCGCGCCGCCGATCTCGCCAACGCGGTCGCTGTCGAATACTTGCGCAGCGAGGCCGTCCGCCGCCTGAACGAAGCGCAGGCCGCCGCCGAGCGGGATCTTGATGAGCTCGGATCGATCTACGGCCAGCGGCACCCTAACTATGTGCGCGTTCAGGAAAGGGTCGCTCAGTTGCGAGCGAATTTGGAGGCCGTGCGTAAGGACGGCGATCTCGCCGGGGCGCTCGATTCTCAAATCGGGCCATCTTTCATTGCGGCCGACGTCGTCGCCATCCCGTCGAGCCTCGACCCTCGGATGGTCATCGGGCTCGGCGCTTTGGCGGGTCTGGCGCTCGGCGTGTGGCTCTCGCTGCGTCGGGCCGGGCCGTCGGTAGACGAAATGCGCGAGGGAGCTCGGCGCGGAACCAACCAAGGCGGGCGGATCACGCGACACCGAGCGGCGGTGGGCGCTCGCTCTCCCGCCGCGGTGGTTTGCGCTTACTCGCTACGGCAGCCCCCGCAAACCAGGATAACGGTCAGCGCGGCGCCGCCCTCCTGCCGCGCCAGAAAACGCCCCCCGCCGCCGATAGACCGATGCGCCGCTCCGTCGAAGCAGCCTCAGGCGGCGAGGGATCGGTCACTCCGAGGCGACGAGATGGGCGCTCAGCCGGGGCAGTTCGGGAAAACGGCCCGGGGTGTCGGCATCCCGCTGCTCAAACGTCTCCAGTTTGCCGGAGACGATAGGTTCGAGAGCGAGCCGCTGTTCATGGCCCACACCGCCGCCTGCGTCCGGTTGTGCAGCCGCAGCTTGCGCAAGATCGCTTTGATGTGAACTTTTACGGTCGCTTCGGCGATGTTGACCTTGCGGGCGATGACCTTGTTTGAATCGCCTTCGACGAGATTGCGAAGAATCGCTTTTCCAGCGCTGAGTATTCGGCGCTTCGTCGTTCCTGGCTAGCGGAGCGGCAATGTCGAGCGGCGCGTTGTCGGGCTGTTCGTTGCTGGGAAGCAGCATCAGCAACGTCGCGGGCATCAGCGTTTCGCCGAGCAGAACGAGATCGAGCGACTTGATGAAGGCGTCGCTGCTGGTGCCGCGCGCAAAACACGCATTGGCGCCGGCCCTGAAAGCGGCGAGCGCCTCGCTCGGACGTTGACGGTCGGTGAAGACGGCGACTTGCCCTCTCGGCTTACTCGCTTTGAACCGTTCGATCTGCCCGATCATCGCTTGATGATCGTCCCCGGACCCAATTACAAGCAGGACTTCCTTATGCTCGCGAAGCAGGGTTAACACGGTTTCGTCGAGTTCTGGCAGCCGAACGACGACTTAAAGCGGGAAGCTCGGAGTATCTTTGCGAGCCCCTCGCGAATGAGGCCGTTTGGTTCGACAATTGCAGTTGCAAAAGTGTGACGCATGACCCACCCCCCGCCCAAACACCGAAGCCACCTCAAACACCGAAGCCCCTTCAAACACCGCGCCGCACCAATTTAGTCATAAATTGGTAACATTTTGGATAGGATTGAATCCATCGATTTTTTCCAGTGACTTGTCGTGTGTTAAACGGACAGATTGACCAAGGGCTTAGCGAAATTTGGACAGCCGCGGGGCGGCGCGGTCATGTATCCGGCCTCGCATGAGGGGATCCGATCACAACACACAAATATGCCCTCCGAGCAGAGGAACACGGAGGCGGCGAACGTGTTGCCAATCGTCATTTGCACCTGTCCACCTTTGCGCGCCTGTGGCCAAATTTGGCTTCAATTGACACACAAAGTCGCATTCACCGATTTCATGACGGTGTGCCGCACCTAAGAGTCCGTTTGAGAATTGTCAGTGGTGGGCGACGCGGCGCAGGAGCAGGCCGCCCAGGGCGACGTGGGCGATCATGGCCTGCGAAACGTCGATGCGCTTTTCATAGTCGCGCACGAGCCGCCGCCACCGTGTCATCCAAGCGAAGGTGCGCTCAACCACCCATCGTCGCGGCAGGACTTTGAAACCTGGATCGGCGTCGATCCGGCGAACGATTTCGATGACGAAGTCCTTGAAGGCGGCCTTCTCCATCAGCTTGCGGCGATCGTAGGCGCCGTCAGCGAAGAGATGTTTGATCCACGGCCAACGTTTGCGGATCGCGTCAAGGATCGCCTGCGCTCCGGCGGAGTTGGCAATGTCGGCGGTTGTCAGATTGATCATGAGGAGGCGCCCGTCAGTGTCGACCGCGATGTGGCGTTTGCGCCCGACTACCTTCTTTCCGGCATCGTAGCCGCGCGCCTCGGCCGCCGGGGCCTTCACCGACTGGCTGTCGATCACGCCCGCCGATGGGCTCGCCTCGCGCCCCGATCGTTCTCGATCGATCATCAACGCCACGTCATGAATGGTCTCGAACAGAAAGCGTCGCATGAAGCGACGAAACCACCAGTAGACCGTCTGCCAGGGCGGAAAATCCTTGGGCAGCATCCGCCACCCGCATCCCGCGCGCGCGATGTAGCGGATCGCGTTCAACACCTCCCGCATGTCGACACTCGGCTTTCGCCCCTTCGCCGCCGGCTTCGGCAGAAACGGCCGTATTCGCTCCCACTCCTCGTCCGTCAGATCGGTCGGATATCGCTTCGTCTTCTTCTCAATGTCAGAGCTGGCTTCGAGAATCTGGACAGTAGGCTAAGTGGATTTTCTGCCTGACAGCGGCGAGGATTTCGTCGCGAATTAGGAGCGAAGATGACGAAGCGTAGCCGTCGCAATCACACGCCGGCCTTCAAGGCGAAGGTGGCTTTGGCCGCCATGAAGGGCGACAAGAAACGGATGGGTGAAGGAAAAGTGGCGCGACTCTTTACTGTACGCTGTCCTCGACTACGAATGGATGAGGTTGAGACCTAGTAAAACAGAGTGACGCGAGATTTGCGCCATTGTCCAGTCTGGTAGTAGCTATTTAGGCACCTAACCCAGACATTCGTTGACGAGAGTCACATTTAAGTAGCGCGCGAGAGTAAAATTAGAACGGCTCAGGGACTCTCTTAGAACTGGGTGATTCTGAAACTAGTTAAGTTGGCTTGTTTTGGCAAATGGTACTTTGGATGTGTGAGTAGAGTTTTAAGTGTGTGTGGTTAACGGGACTTGTTGGTTTGTATGGAGCTTGATGAGGCGATTAAGAATAGGCGCGCGCGGAAGTAGGAAAAGGAGATGGTGAGGCGGAGTTAGACGTAGTTTTCGTGGAGTAGCTTCTCTATCTCGGCGTAGTTTTTCTGTTTGGCCAGGCGTTCGATGTGAGTGAGCCTTTTGATCAGTTCTTTTTTGCCTTTTGCTCTGTTTGCTTCGTTAGGGGTTAGCTTGAAGAGCAGGTCGACTTCGGCCTGTTTTTGAGTTAATGGTTCTTGTTCCAAGGTGGTATCCGCTCAGTTTCATGCGTTGCATTCAGGCTATAATAGACTGACGACCGAACATCTCAGCATGGAGGAGAGAGAAGAGTGAAAGTCAAATCTTGAAAACTCAAGAACTGAAAGTAATAGTTGCAGAGGAGAAGTGCAAACTTGAATGAAGCGGATTTTTTAAGTGATAGCTCAAAAACAACCGTCAACTATCGGAAAATCTTCTTCTTCCTCCTCAAGTTTTAGCGTAACTCTCAAATAACGCTCCAATGTAACACCTCATTGCTACCAAGAAACGCAAAAAAAGAAAGTGGCCACGAAGAAGCGAAGAATGAGACAATCGCCAGGCTTCGGAGCCGCTCAAAATGTGGCCGGGGTGAGGTAGACTCACGGTCAGTGGCGATATCTCCATTTACCCGTTTTTCCGGTCTTTCTCTTTTTTTCTGTTCTGGCTTAACGCTTGAAAAGTAGTTCCTTTTTTTCTACGGCTTGTCTTTGCGATGTACATCCTTAAGTGCTTAAGCAATCCATCGCGCACTTTTAGGATGCTGTACTAGATCGCGCTGTTAAGCTATGTGACCGCTTGTCTTGTCGTTTCTTTGCAGAAACCATGCAGCGCTATCAATGCTTGAAACAGAGCATCATCTTCCTTTCTTATTTCTTATATAACCCCACCCTACTTAGTAGGACAGGGCGCATGATCGGCTCAAGCAGTCGAATTAGATGACACACGATTATTATATATCCATACCCTACTTAGTAGGGCAGGGTGCATGATGATGCGGTGCGAATTATTTGATACGCGTCCGAAGAGAGAACGGTCGTTGCTCTATGGGCGGGAAGACGATCTTAAAGAGATAGAGCGGATAATTGATGGCGGGTTTTGGGCAGTGTTGATTGGGCCCAAGCGTATCGGGAAAACCTCTCTCGCAACGGTTCTTACCCATAGTTGTGGCGGTATTTACTTGGACGTTTCTTCGGTGTTGACGGTTAAGGAGCTTGGATTGAGGCTGATAGATGAAATAGCGGGCGGGAGGTTTAAGACTGAAGGAGAGATCGATATCAAAGTTTTCCGTCTCACGATGAAACGCGAGCCAATTCTAACGTTTGAAAAAGTCATTCGCCAACTTGGAAATCGTCTGATAGCTCTTGATGAAGTCCAGAGACTGAATGATCGCATGCTTCCGAGGATACTCTCGACGCTGTACAACGAGACCAAAATAAAGCTTCTTTTCACAGGATCCGCCACGGGGTTGATTAAAACCATGGCAGAATCAGCGGAAATTCAAGGGAAGCCAATTGAAGAGAAAGAGATTAGCCCCTTTTCAAGAAATACCAGTGTAGCCTTCTTAGAAACGGGTTTTCAGAGGGGCAAAATAAGTTTTGAACCACACGAACTTGAAGAAGCTGTGGACCGTTTTGGCGGTATTCCAGGCTGGTTGACGTATTACGGCGCAAAACGTTGTTCTGGAAAATCTCACTCTGAAGCGATGAAGGAAGTGATGAGGCTGGCCAAAAAGACGGCGACTGAAGAGTCAAAGAATTTTGGGTCATTACAACGTGCAATCGTGTTGTCGCTAGCGAGATTCAGCGGCGGGGCGACATGGAATGAGATCAAGGTGCTTGCGGAAAGCAAGTATGAACAGATAAGCAAATCATCAACATTTTCGGAGTCTCTTAAATCGCTACAGAATCTGCGAATCATCGAAAAAAAGGCTGAAAAATATCACTTAGTTGATCCAGCTTACAAACTACTTGAAAGCTAATCTGAATTTCTCGATTTGCTTAAGCTTCCCCTTTTTCCTATCTAAAGCATCTTTACGAGTCAGCACCGAAGCAAGAAAAACTGGTGAATATACCTCACGCCGAACATTTCGATTTGGAAACAATGGGCGATACCATCGCCAATCGCGAGAAACTCTTACTCGATTATGGAGCTACAAAAGCCTCCAGCAGCAATTATGCCCAAATAAGGCCTAGAACGATTGTGTTTACGCTGTCGTGCGAATCTGAGCCTGAGATGTGTGGCGATATCTCCATTTACCCGTTTTTCCGGTTCTACCCCTTTTTCTGTTTTTAGGGTGGCTATACGGTTGCAGTGAAAGGACAGCGACACCACCTCTTGGAGCCCTTGGCCACGCACATTCTAATCGTTCCTCAAAATGTACTCCGTTATGGCTCCTGAAGAATCAGCATCGGGATGGCCGAGCCTTCTCGGAGGGTCTAGGCGGGTTGATGTAGCGCGCGACAAACAGTACAGGTTTCGTTATTCTAATGTCCTGAGTGTTATTCTTCGCTTGCTAATACTAATATGTAGTCCGCAGTGTCTGCGCACATGTCCGCAGCCTGCTCCATAAACTCAATGAGATTGTTGAGTATGAGAAGCGTGCCAGCGTCGACTTGATGAGCATATTTTATGAACAATTTCTTCGTTTCCAGATAGTCTTTATCGATTTGCCCCTCTATTTCGTCTACTTTTTTGGCAATTTCCTTTGCTCTAAAAGGATCGGTCCCAAGGCTCTCGATACTATTGCTCAAAGTAGTGGCACCTTCGACTAGAGCTTCAGCAACGTTGATGTTCATTTTCCAAATTTCGTTTGGGACGTTGGTCTCCAGAAGAACTAGAACGCTCCTTGCAGAGTCTTTTACGTGATCAGCCATGACATCAAGACGTTTCACAAGGTGCATTAGGTCTTCTCGAAATTCCACGGACAAGGCGACATTTGTTAGTCCTTTGAAAACGGATTTGCGCAGGTTGTCGACTTCCTCCTCTTCTTCCGAAAGTTTTTTTAGAAGCACCTTTGTTTCGTCTTTCTTTCCTTGAGAGGCGCTTTTGATAGCCTTGTGCAGCAAGGTAACAGTGTCGAGTGCTTTTGTGATCTGTTCTTGAGCAAGATTCAGTACATCGGTTTTTCGGCGGTTTTCAAACCATGCATAACTTTTTTTTGCCATTCTTTTCACCTCTTCTCAGTTCTTGTGGGTGTCATCTTAGCGAGATTTTCTCTCCTGTGGCGAGGTAGACGACAGACTCGCCGATGTACGTTGCGTGATCAGCGATTCTTTCAAGGTACCTTATAACGAGCACGCTTGAGATTGTGCACTTGTTCGTAGCCAGCGCTTTTTCAATAAGCATGTCAAGATATTTGAGATACATGGTGTCAACTTGTTTTTCTGTTTCTGAGAGGGTCTTTGCCAGTTCAGTGTCGTGACTTTTGAGCGAGTCTACGCTTATGCGAACCATCTTCAATACTTTTTCACTCATTTCTTCGATCAACTGTTTAACCCATCCTTCGCACGTTGTCAGCCCGCCTAGTCTCTCATAAATCTGCGAGACATCGTAGGCATATCTTCCGTAACGGGCGAAGTCGTAAGCTATTTTTATGTACGATTTTAAAATTCTGAAATCTGACGCTACTGGCTGGAATCTGGCCATGAGTTCAGACGCTTTGTCTTCTGCTTCTTCTGACATTATGACCAACAAGTCAGATTGTTCTCTCACCTGAGCATAGCCGTCTGCGCTCTCAATATAGTTCCTGAGAGATAGGGAAATGGTCTTGCAAGCTAACTCGCCCAACCGATATAGCATATTTGCTAATTGCTCTAAGCCTTGGTCGATTAATCGCTTCATTTGTTTTTCACCTATCCAAACTCCCCTGTTAGGTATTTTTCTGTCAGCTCATTCTTTGGATTTTCAAAAATGTCTTTGGTTGATCCGTATTCTATCAATTCTCCCATGTAGAGGAAAGCGGTAAAGTCTGAAACCCTAGCCGCCTCCTGCATGTTGTGGGTAACGATAACTACAGTGAAATCTTTGGCGAGTGTTTTAATCAACTCCTCAATCTTCGCCGTTGCTATTGGATCTAACGCAGAACACGGTTCGTCCATCAATATGATTTCGGGCTTAACTGCTAAGGCTCTCGCTATGCAGAGTCTTTGCTGTTGTCCTCCAGAAAGGCTTGCTCCAGACTTATTCAGGTCGTCCTTGACTTCGTTCCAGAGATCTGCCATTTTCATGCTCTTTTCCACTATTTCATCAAGCGTGGGTTTGTCATTCATTCCGTTTAGCTTTAGACCAGCAGCCACGTTGTCGTATATTGACATCATGGGGAACGGATTTGGTTTCTGAAAAATCATACCGATTCTTCTTCTTATCGAAACGGGATCAACATCTTTTCCATAAATATCTTCTTCGTCAAGAAGTACCCTGCCAGAAACGCGCGCTCCTGGAACTATCTCATGCATCCTATTAAGACACCTTATGAGCGTAGTCTTGCCACACCCTGAAGGCCCAATAATGGCTGTAACCGCATTTTCTAGTATGTTCATATGGATGCCTTTCAAGACTTGCTTTTTCCCGAACCACGCGTTCAATTCTTCGATTTTAATCCTGTAACTCATCCGTGTGACTACCCATATCTTTCCCTAGTGTAATACCTTACGACGACATTGATTCCTAGGATCATGAATATTAGAATTAGGGACGCTCCCCAGGCTTTAGGCCAATCGATTGTGCCGTATGCTGATTGTGAGAAATTGAATATGGCTAATGGCAGAGCTGCTGTGGGTTCATTGAATCCGCCAAACCAGAACCTGCTTCCAAGTATAGTCAGAAGTAGAGGCGCGGTCTCTCCAGTAATTCTTGCAACAGCAAGTAGGACTCCTGTGGAGATGCCTTTTTTTGCCTCGCTTAAAACGACGGTTACGGTGGTTTTCCATTGAGGTATTCCCAGAGCTATTGCTGCTTCTCTTATGGTTGATGGGACAAGTTTCATGGACTCTTCTGTCGTTCTCGATACTATTGGAATCATTATTATCGCTAAAGCTACAGCTCCTGCTATCACAGACCAGCCTATGACAAGGACAATTAGTGTCCAACAGAAGACGCCTATCACTATTGACGGCATGTTGGTTAAAACGTCGTTCAAGAACCTGGCTACTAGGGCGAGTTTTGATTCGCGGTATTCGGACAAATATATTCCAGAAACAACTCCGATAGGAACTCCGATGAGCGAGGCGAGTCCTACGACTATAAGTGTCCCCTCAATAGCAGGTCCTATTCCGCCACCTATTTCGCCCAGGGGAGGTATGCGTTCGAATAAGAAGTTCAAGCTTACAACTGGGGCACCTCGTATCATCGTCTCCCATAGAATACTTATTAGTGGAATGAGCGCGATTATGAGAGCTAAATAGCAAAACGCTATCATCATTTGACTTCTGATTTTTCTGATAGCGTACTTGCTCACGTTACACTGCCTCTGCACCCTTGACTGTTCTCATGGTTCGCCAGATAATCAGCCTAGCTGAGGCATTGATGATGAGAGCGAGCGCAAAAAGTACGAGACCAATTTCTATCAATGCTGAAATGTAAACTGGAGGGGAGCTCGCTTCTGTAAACTCATTTGCTATAATCGATGAAAGCGTGTAACCTGGGTTAAAGAGTGACGTAAAAAGGTTGAACGAATTACCGATAACCATTGTCACAGCCATCGTTTCTCCTACTGCCCTGCCTAAACCAAGAATTATTGCGCCGATCACCCCTGATCTACCATAGCTAAGAGCAACTCTTGATGTCTCCCATCTTGTGGCCCCCAGAGCTATGACGGCTTCTCTTTGAGTGTTCGGAACAGCAGACAGAGCATCTCTGGAAATCGCTGCCACTGTGGGAATAATCATAATCGCCAAGATGACGCCAGCGGTCAAGACACTAGGACCGCGTATTGCCCCTTGAAAGACAGGAAGGAAACCTAACACTGCTTGAAGTGATGGGTCGACGTTGTGCTGAAGAAATGGAATTAAGACGTATATTCCCCAAAGTCCATAGACAACGCTTGGAATGGCTGCCAGTAACTCCACAAAGAATGAGACAATATAGTTGAAACGTCTTGGAGAAAATTCAGACAACGCTAAGGCTATGCCCAAGCTTATCGGGACTCCTAGAAGAAGCGCTATTCCAGAAGTGACGAGTGTACCCCAAATAAGAGGAAGCGCTCCAAAAGACGGCGCGCCTCCGTTTGGCGGTGTAGGTGCCCAAACTCTGCCCCATAAGAAACCAAAACCGTAAGTCACAATTGATAACCAAGACTGAACAACCATCTTGTAAACCATAACGCCCAATATGACAAAAATATTGCATGCCACTAACGCGGTCAATGCCTGAAACCAGTTTGTCCGCAGGTAGCTCGAAATTCTTTGCAGATATGTCTTGAGTTTTGAAGGTAAAAAAGAAAGAAACTTTGGGATTTCTCTGTTGCTCCTCATCGATTATTGCCTCTGTACTACTTATGACCAGCTATTGACTTGTTGCCCGTTGAAGGTTATCATGCGGAGCGTTGCCTCATCAAGCGTCACTACGACCTGCGGTAACGGCACATAAGAGAGAGCGCTCGAGTAGCTCTGACCATCGTGGATTGCAAACCACAGGAACCAAGTCAAAGTCTTCGCCTTTTCCAGAGTCATGCCAGGTACGACGTTTAACTCTCTGAAAACTAGAATGTACGAAAAGCTTGTTATTGGGTAGCCGGTGCTTACGTTCTTGAAGTAGCTTCCCACGCCGACCCAGCTCTGGTTTCCGTACGGAAGGTTAAGTGAAACTGAGCTTACTGCTGCTTCTAATGTATCAAATGTGGGCTCGACGTATTCTTTGGCATCGGAGTTCCATATTTTGCCGTGCAAAATTCCGTTTGAAAGCGCGTATTGAAGTTCGACGTAGCCGATTGAATAGGAATTTCGCTCAACTGCTCCCGCTACATTGGAGCTCCCTTTTTCTCCATCTTCACTTGCAGGCCAGTTTATGGTGTTGCTTGCTCCATACGTTTTATTCCATACAGCGTTTGTGTCTGAAAGAAAGCTTGTAAATATCTTTGTTGTGCCACTCGAGTCGGATCTGTGAACAACGTAGATCGGTTGGTTGGGCAGATTGACGCCCGGGTTCAGATCGGCTATTCTCGCGTCGTTCCAGCTTGTTATGTTGAGCATGAAAATGTCAGCTAGGACTTCGCCTGTAAAGTTTAGTTCCGTCTTCACGTTTAGAATATTGTAAATGACAACAGTACCACCAACGGTTTCGGGCAACTGTAACACTCTTGGGGCCGCCGTAAACTGTGAATTTGTCATCGGGGGATCACTCGCGCCAAAATCGACTGTTTTGCTTGTAAATTGCTCCACTCCGGCACCACTGCCTGTGCCTTCGTAGTTTACTTGTGCCCCTGTTAAGTCGTTGAATGCTTCGCTCCATTTTTGAATCAGTGGTGCTACGAATGTTGATCCTTGTCCGCTTAGTGTTATTGTTTGTTGATTGGAGGATAGCGTGTAGAATGCAAAACCTATGATGATTACTATTAACGCAACTGCTTCGATGATAGCGATATTTTTATAGTTCATCATTTTTCACCTTTTTCTTGTTTACATAGAAACAGAAATATCTATATACGTTCCCCAAATAGAGAATATAGAAACAAGTCTACTATATAGAAAGTGATGAAAGATTGCAAGAGACAACGTATGAACAACGAAGTGAGGAAACGAGAAAGATTCAGCTGACAGGAAAATCAACCTACATCGTATCTTTACCCAAAAAATGGGTAACAAGCATGAACCTTAGAGCAGGAAGCCAAATAGTTGTTTCCAAACAAAGTGACGCGTCGCTTCTTCTAACACCAAAAGAACTAGTCAAACAAACAAAATCCGAAGATGCCAGTATACTGGTGTCACAGGAAGACGATCCAAGCACAATAGCACGAAAAATTGTGGCGCTCTATCTAGTCGGCTACAACATCATCAAAATCAAGACAAAAGATGAACGCATAACTTCTCTGCAGAGAAACCGAATCAAAGACCTAACAAGAAAAAAACTAGTTGGCACCGAAATAATTTCAGATTCACCAAACGAAATGAAGTTGCAAATCCTGCTCAGCTATCCTGAATTGTCGGTTGAGAATGCCTTAAGGCGTATGTGTCTTATCACCATTTCAATGCATGAAGACGCCATCAAAGCCCTGAAGAACATGGATAAGGACCTTGCAAAAGAGGTGATAGCACTGGACGATGAAGTGGATCGGTTTAGTCTTTACGTAATTCGGCAATTAAAAGCAGCTGTGCAAAGTGAAGGAGGCCCAAAAAACATCGGGCTCTCCAATCAAAAGGATTGTTTAGGCTATCGCGTGATCGTAAAGTCTGTAGAAAGAATTGCTGACCATGCCTCCAAAATTGCAGAAAATGTCTTAGAATTAGATGAGAAAATCGATGATTCGGTCTTCCAGAAAGTATCTGAAATGGATTCCTTTGCGAGGTCCGTGTTCGATGAAGCCACAAAATCATTGTATAAGAAAGAATACGCATTAGCAGATGGTGTGGTCATCAAAGCAAAAACAATCGTGTCAATGGAGAACGCAGCAATTAAAGTTCTCGCTAAGAAAGACGTTAGCGGAATATCGAGTGTAAGAATGATTCTGGAAAGCATACGCAGAACAGCAGAATACGCCAGCGACATCGCGGAGATTGTTCTGAACCTAAACGTGGACCAAATAATCACAACTTGAGACAAAAGCGCGCGACAGATTAGCTCGCAGTGAAATGTCATTCGGACTTTCCTATTGACCCTTGAATTCTCTTCGCTAAGAGGACTATTCCAAGAATTGCTAAACCAGTTAGAACAATGGTGCCGCCGGGAGCAGCGTCTATAATGATTGAGAGCGCGCGCTAGTATCCACACACACCGCTTTAGGGATAATTAGATAAATCGCTTTTAGCTAAGAGAGTTCCTTCTCATCAACGGTCATAACTGAAAACTTTATTTGTCTTACAGGTTTGTTAGCTTTTAGTCCGTCTATGAGATTTTTCAGGCGCTGTGAAGATCCTTTCACTACCAGAACTTCCAGACAATGTTCCCCTGTTAAATGTGAGTGAAGATAGGCTGTTATCATATCGCTAAATTCATGCTGAATTTGAAATAATTCTTCATTTTTCTCTGTCTTCTCGTAGAGAACAGTTATTGTGGCAATCACATTTCCTTTGATATTGTCAAGCTTATTGTACTCTGAAATGTAATTTCGAACAGCTTGCCTGATTACTTCGGACCTTGTTGCAGAGTGTTCTTCACCTAAAATATGATCCAACTCTTTGAGTAATTCCTCAGGAAGTGACAAGCTAATTATTTCCACGTAATTCGCCTCAACACTCTTATTGTAACAACATGTTTCTCTAATAAATTGTCTGATACCCTCTCAGACTCATGTTCTCTAAAGAATTGCTATTTCTAAGACACGTAGTTCTGCTGTTCACCTGTTTTGTTTTGATGCCAAAAAACTGCGTAAACGTTATCGAGTTAGAAAAAAGCTTTGTTATTAAAAAAATAGCAAAATTTATTAATTTCGATGGGTCTAAACCATTTTGTGCAAAGAAAAATAATTTTCGCTGTGATTGCCATAGCCATAATAGCTGTTGGAACATTCGCAGGCCTGTATCTCTCAAACAACATAACTCTCGGCAATACTACACGTTCCAGTCCAAATTCCGATTCAAAGATACAAGTAGTTGCCGCCGAAAATTTCTGGGGCAGTCTGATATCCCAGCTTGGCGGAACGCATACCAATGTGCTGAGCATCGTTTCAGACCCCAATGCTGATCCTCACGAATACGAAAGCAATAGTGCTGACGCCCGAGCAATTGCAGATGCCAACTTAGTAATCGTCAACGGCGTCGGATACGATGACTGGGCTCTACAGCTTATTGCGGCAAGCAGTATTCCGCATCAAGTGGTCTTGAACGTGCAAGAACTCGTCAACCAGCCAGTTGGTGCCAATCCTCACTTTTGGTACAGTCCTTATTACGTGAATGATACAGTGAAGGCGATGTACAAGGACCTTGTTTCCATAGATCCGACCAACACTGCATACTATAAACAGCAGTATGTTGCGTTGAACGCATCGCTTGGGGTATACAACGCACTCATCGACGAGATAAAGCAAAAGTTCGGAGGCACGAAAGTAGCATCTACAGAGAGCATCTTCGAGTATCTGGCGAACGCCACGGGCCTCAACCTCGTCTCTCCTCCCGCATTCATGGAAGATGTCTCCGAAGGAATCGAACCCACGGCAGCAGAGCTATGTGCAGTTCGAGCAGCTTATTCAGAATGGAACTGTTACCGTGTTGGTCTACAACAACCAAACGGTGACGCCGCTCACGACGAGCATCGAGGCACAAGCCTCTCAACAAGGCATCCCGATCGTTGGAGTCACGGAGACCATCCAGCCGCCGAACGTCCCGTTCCAAGACTGGATGAGCTTGCAGTTAATCGCTCTTCAGAACGCACTTAACGCACAAGCCCGTGGGAAATAACGCATGAGCAAGCAGCCGGAGATCATCACGTCCAAGAATTTGGTGGCCGGCTACCCGGGCAACATAGTTTGGCGAGACGCCAGTTTCGCCATAGATCGCGGCGAGTTTGTAGCGGTTATCGGCCCTAACGGAGCAGGCAAGACAACTCTGTTTCGTTTGCTCCTTGGGTTGCAGCAACCCGTCAGCGGCACGATCAAGATATTCAATGCAGCGCCCAAGCGTGGCAATCCGCAGATTGGTTACGTGCCTCAGCGTCACATATTCGACGATGAAACGAATGTTGAATCCCTTGAACTTGTGCGACTGGGATTCTCCGGCAAACAGTGGGGTCTGGGCATATTCTCCCAAAACGACCGCAAAGCCGCTCTAGACGCGCTGCATGCCGTTGGAGCGACAGATTTGGCCCATCGCTCTCTCGGTGTGTTGTCAGGCGGAGAACTGCAGAGGATATTTCTGGCCGAGGCGCTGGTAAGCAATCCAGCCGTACTGTTGCTCGATGAACCATTGTCGAATCTTGACATGAGGCGCGAGAAAGAATTGCTTCAACTTGTAAACGGCGTGGTTCGATCACGGAACGTGACTGCGCTGCTGATAGCCCATAACATCAACCCTCTTCTGCCGTTTCTCGATAAGGTGGTCTACATCGCCAACGGCAAGGTGGCGACAGGGACGCCGCAGGAGGTCCTGACGTCAGAGTGTCTCACGGCTTTGTTCGGAGTTGACGTTGAGGTTCTTCGAGACTCTAGGGGCAACGTTGCAGTCGTAGGCATTGAAGATGTCCACGGTGATCAATAGAATGGCCTTCAACGTCAATCTATGTGTCGACTTGCAGCAGATTTTTCAATACCAGTTCATGCAGCATGCCTTCGAGGCAGGAACAGTGGTCGCCATCATCGCGGGCATTGTCGGCTATTTCGTTGTGTTGCGTCGTTCGTCATTCGCAGCGCACGCGCTCTCCCACATCGGTTTCTCTGGGGCAGCGGGGGCCGTATTATTCGGAATCAGCCCAGTTTTTGGTCTTCTCCTGTTCACAAGCGTGGGCGGACTTGGGATAGCTGCGCTTGGCCGGCGCGCCGCCCAGCGTGACGTCCAGATCGGAACAGTTCTCGCATTCATGCTCGGCTTAGGTGTGTTGTTCATCAGTCTCTACACTGGCTATGCAACCGAGGCATATTCCATCTTGTTTGGAGAAATACTGGGCATCAGTTTCAACGATGTCCTTCTGACTGTCGTTGCCGGCTTGATAATTCTGGCTCTCGTCGCGGCCGTTTATCGACCGCTCTTGTTCGCATCGCTCGATGAAGACGTGGCAGAAGCGAAAGGGATGCCCGTACTTTTACTCGGCATAATTTTCATGCTCCTGGTCGCGGTCGCGACGTCAATTGCGGTCCAAGTAGTTGGCGTCCTCCTCATCTTCTCACTGATGGTCACGCCAGCCGCGACTGCTCAGCAATTGGCAAAACGACCAAGGCAAGTCATAGTTATTTCTGTAGCCATTGCCCTGACAGCAACGTGGTTGGGGCTCTTTATTTCCTTTTATGAGCCGTACCCAGTGAGCTTCTTCATAACAAGCATCGTCTTCATCTTTTACTTGTTTGTTAGGTTCATCTATCGAACGATCACACCCCAGAAGTTCTCCCGTCTAATTTCCAGGGAATAAGCGCGATTTAGGCAGATAGGTGACTTAAGCGCGCGCCTAGGAAGCTTGGACCATTCTAGGGGCTAATCCTCCCATAAATGGGAAAGCTTCCGAGTCTGCACACTTCGCGGAAATTGGTCTCAAAAAACTTAATTAACCCTCTCTCAGCCTTTCTTTTCGCGTGAACCTGTTTGCATTTATCGTCATCGTCATTTTCGTGACCGCTTCTGGAGCGCTAGCCCCTGACCCAACTTTCTTCGCTAATAGCGCGCGCGAACACTATTTGTTTTAGCATTATTTCTTCCTCTCAGCTCTTATTGTCCATTTGATTTTGCCGATTGGCGCGCGCTTCATTCCACTGAAAGTTATTGACAAGATCACGCCGCTGCGCGCAAGTTCTAAAGAAGAAGAGAAAGGTCTAGACCAAAGCCAGCATGGCGAGGAAGCATATTCCGAAGAAAACTGACAACTTGGAATCTGCCCCCTTTTTCCAGGTTCCTTCTAGGGCGCGTTATGTAAGCAGTTTCTTTGCAAGATATTTTCTTATTTTCCGGTAAGCCTCTATTCTTTGTTTGCCTGTGAATTCTGGGGTTTCAAAAACAGGGTGGGCCTCTTCAACATCATCTATGGGCCAGTCTAGAAGCTCCTCCCTATCGTATTCAATCCAGTGACCGTTCTCGTCTACCCAACTCCAAAACTCCGTCCCGGGAATAGGCGTAGCTAAGCTTAAATGAACTCCGTCAACCTTCGATCGCTCAACAAACTTTGTTATTTTGTCAACAACCTTCGGGGTGTCGTCAGGATTCCCAACCATGAAAAAAACATTAGTTTTGATCCCAGCTTCACGCGTACGCCTGATTGCGTTGTATGCTTGATCTAGGGTTATGTCCTTCTTTATTCTAGTCAAGACGTCAGGGTCTGCTGATTCGACGCCGTAGTTGATTGCAGTGCAGCCAGCCTTTTTCATTCTTGCTAGTAGTCCTCCAGTTACAGAGTCAACCCTTATGCCGTTCCAGAAATAAAGGCTAAGCTTCCATTTTCTCGCAATAATTCTATCAAGAATCTTCTCAGCCCTGTCTAAATCAAACGTGAAATTATCATCTAAGAAACTGACGCCCCTAACTCCATAGTGCTCTCTCAAGTGCCCGATTTCTGCCAGCACATATTCTGGGCTGTGACCGCGCCAATGCTTACCAAAAACTGAACGCGAACAAAAAACACACTGATAGGGGCAACCCCTGGAAGTGAAAAGGACCCCCGCGTTTTCGCCGTAAAGGTCCATAGGCAACTCTTCTCGGGCAGGAAAAGGCAAACCGTCTAAAGCCTCTACGGGGTCCCTGGGAGAATTACTCCTAATCTTGATTCCATCGCGGAAAATCAAACCGTTTACATCGCTTAGGCCATCCTTGCTTTGCAACCTTTCTAAAAGCTCAACAAAGGTAACCTCGCCTTCACCAGCAACAGCCGCGTCGATTTCCCGATGCCTAACCAACATCGCCTCACCCATTATGCAGGCATAAGGACCACCAACAACCACGAAACACTCAGGAAAACGAGTCTTAACCTTGCTAACAACAGCAAGAGCCTGATGTGCATTTCCGATAGCACACGAAACCCCAACAACCTCAGGCCTGTCACGAGACAAGGATTCTTCAAAGGCTGTGGAAGACTCAACATTCAAGTCTGATATTTCCACTTCAAATCCTCTACTCTTCAGCATAGCCGCCAAATATCCCAATCCGAGAGGGGGAACTCGGGATAAACTCTTACCAAGGGGTTGAACCAAGACAACTTTCATAATATTAAACAACTAACAGGAAATGCCAAATAAGCCTGCCGTTGACAATCAGCAAACCTTCCGCGCGCGTTTTTGCCACAAGATTGGCCAATTCTTGACGGGTTATGTCCAACATGCCATATTAAGCGTGAAGCTGAAAGGAAAGCGAGACTCGAAAAGGAATTAAGAGAGCAAACCATAAGAGATATTTTCATTAACGTATTTCAGAAGGAATTTCTTAATGGCTGAAGACGAAGAGGGAACAGCTTTCGATTATCGCGATGATTTTGGAAAAGAGTGGAAAAGAACCAAAAAGCAAATCGAGAAGGAAATTGAGGAAAAATTGGAAGACGAGGAGTCTTACTAGTCAGAAATTAGCGCGCGCCTTCGTAATCGACTTCTTTAGTATTTGAACTTCCACATTTCGCAGTCCATTTACCTCCCCTCTCTGAGTTTTTTCTGTTTCTCTGCTTCGTATTGGGCTTCTTTCTTACGGTAGAAGTCAGCACCTTTCCAATACTTAGACTGTGGCATTATTTCTTCCTCTCCGCTCTTATTGTCCATTTGATTTCACCGGTTTTTTTGAGCGTTTGAATCCGTTGTTCAAGAACGTCATAGCCTTTGCTTGCCCACAGATCTACGATTTGTTTCTCCAGAGATTTAGGAGTCGCATTCTTTTTGATTTCGTCGCAGACACAAATATCGATAGGAAGTCCGCATTTGTCGCAGTTAGCCATTAGTAGTTCACCAACGCTTCGATTTCTCTCTCCTTTATCCTAGTGGTTGTTGATAGTCTTTGTGCTCTCGACTTCTGCCTTACCTGGTGGATTTTGATGTACTGTCAAATCAGAGCCTTCCAGCGTTCAAAATGACCTTCCAGATGCCAAGCATCGCGCGCTATAGGGTGGTGAAGGATGGTGAATTGATGCTAAGAGGGATCAGAAAAGCACAAAGCTTACCCCATAATGATGGACCTAACACTAATGCTACGAGGGGTAAAAAAGATTCGAAAAGTTGCGCGCGCGACTTCTAATAACACTGCTGAGCACTTCTGATTCGTAGACGAAAAACCGTACATTGGATGGAAAATAGGCTTAAATAGCAAAAACCACTTTAAGCATCTAATCTGTTCAAGATGAAAGCGTGAGAGACATATGATTGCGGGAGACATTGCTTGGGTTGCCACTTCAACTGCGTTGGTTATGTTGATGACCATTGGATTGGCTTTTTTCTACGGAGGACTCGTTAGAAGAAGAGATTTGGTTTCGACGTTGTCCCAATGCCTAACGATTTTCGCGCTTGTAAGTCTGATATGGGCGTTGTGGGCCTATGGCCTTGTGTTTGGCCCTAACGCTGCGTTTGGTTTAATCGGCAACCCCTTGTCCAAGATCGCATTGAACAGCGTAACGCCCCTTACTCCTGCCGACCCGAGGCTCATATCGAGTAATGTCTCGGGTATCCCTGAATATCTTGTTTTTGCGTTTCAACTGAAATTTGCAGCGATCACACCAGCATTAATCATCGGTGCATTTGCGGGAAGGATAAAGTTTCGATCTCTGATTATATTCATCACCCTGTGGACCACGCTGATATATTCGCCCATTGCGAACTGGGTTTGGGGAGTGGACGGTTGGCTCCGCACGCTGGGAGCAATCGACTTCGCGGGTGGCACAGTGGTTCACATGTCGGCTGGTTTTACCGCCTTAGCCGCAGCGTTAGTCATTGGCAAGCGGAAGGATTTGGGTTTGAAAGAGTCCAAGCCGAACAACATTCCTTACGTAATACTAGGTGCAGGTCTGCTGTGGTTCGGATGGTTCGGCTTCAACGGCGGCAGTGCCTTGGCAGCTAATGAGGTTGCGGTCTCTGCACTTGTAGTCACCAACATGGCAGCGGCAGCTGCAGCGGTGAGTTGGATGACCGTTGATTGGATTATCAAAGGTAAACCTTCCGCAGTCGGTCTCGCCGTCGGTGCTGTTTGCGGGTTAGTTGCGATTACCCCAGCTTCAGGTTACGTTGGAGTGCCAGCTTCAATTATTATTGGCTTGGTAGCAGGCGTGCTTTCGAATCTTGTTGCAAACTGGCGCGCAAGCAGAATGAGGTTTGATGACACCTTGGACGTGTTTGCCTGCCACGGCATCAGCGGAGTCTGGGGCTCACTCGCGACAGGCCTATTTGCCTCCTCAGCTATCAATCAATACGCCGTGTATGCTAACGGTGTTCATGTTAACGGCCTGTTCTTTGGCAACCCCGCCCAGCTGTTATACCAAGTCATAGCCGTGGCCGTCGTTGCAGCGTTTGCTTTCTTCGGTTCATACGCACTGTTAAAAATCATCAATCGGATAACACCATTACGGGTCAGCCCAGAAGAAGAGGAGAAAGGGTTGGATGAAAGCCAACACGGAGAAGAAGCTTACTCCGAAGAATAGACTTCAGAAGTAAGCGCGCCCAAGAAGTCTATCGTGTTTTGCCACTGTTGGAAGAGCTAGACATGATCGAAGTAACTACTGACAAGCGTGCGCTTTTGGTATTTTGACATCTGTTTCATCTAACATCATCAAGTCT
Organism: Candidatus Bathyarchaeota archaeon; assembly: GCA_963842875.1. Classification (GTDB taxonomy): domain Archaea; phylum Thermoproteota; class Bathyarchaeia; order Bathyarchaeales; family SOJC01; genus DATHCB01. The sequence goes on along the minus strand of CAWJIF010000020.1, from coordinate 4,443 downwards.
TCACCTGCATTTAACATTCATTTGATTAAGACAACTTTTATTTGACATTTGTCACTATTTTTGCAGAAAAAATATTTATACTTATAGAAATAACCCATTATTATATAATATTGTGAAGGGATAACTTGACAGCGCGCACTATTAGAGAAGATTCTGTTTGGTATTCTTAGAGTGGGGTGAATCAGATGCTTGGGACAGAAAAAATCAACGTGCCTTGTATCAGGTGCAGCTTATTTGTACACCTAGACTTAGGTGATGCCAGCGAGCCTAGCCCGCGCCCGCGCGCGCTTCTTTCTGTTCATGGGACTATAGATGGTTTCAGATTGTCTTATCCTCTGTCTAGGGGTGCTGAGTTAACTATCAATGAGCTGCCTCTTGGGACCGTTGAAAGGCTGATAATAGAAGATAATAGTGGATCCTTAAGCATCTTTGCTGAGACTTCCGGTAAAGTCTTTATCCCTAATGCCAAACAGAATCTAGATGATATTGCTGCAAGATATGAAGCGCTAAAATTGAAAGTGACACCTTTAGGCAGAACAAAAATCAGGCGAATCATGCGTAGCGTCAAGAGCGGACCATGACCAGCATCTTGATTTCTGAGTGCTAGAGCACTTTTTCATCGACCAACCAAATACGCGTGCGCAGCGCTAGACAAGACCCAGAAGAAAGACATAGCTACTCAAACCGTGGGTTCTAAAGACTGAACCACTAGACATCCCTTCTTTTTTTTCTTTAGGAGACAAGATTTACGATAACAGAGTTGCGCTTAATACTCAAATAAGACCGCGCGCTTTGCTCAATTCTAGAAGATCACACCTTCATCGAGACGCCTCGAGTACCAGATACTGTTAACTTAAGGGACATAAAGTCCCCTTTTTAGACTTCCCATGTAATTCCCATGCAATTCTCGGAAGATTTTATATATCACTTGTTTGCATTAGTGTACTCGGTTAGTGGAATACTAGATGCAAAAAACACTTGATACTAAGATTCGAAAATTGCCTTTACCATTAGAAATCAAAATTGGGAGTGATGGCTCGGTCTCTGATGGTTTGTTTACTCTTACAAGTAAAGAAGCAAATCGAATAAGGATTATTTCAATTGATGAAGATGGTTATGTATCATGCGAAATTTCGCCACCAACACCGTGGGAAATGGTCTCGATACCCGTTCCAGACTTGCACGCATTTCTAGGTGCAGAATTATCGAAAACTCGTGGGCGTGGAAAGGATTTTGGCAAATATGAATATTACAAGAAATCAAACGGTAATCTATATGTGGTAATCTCGGGAACAAGACCACATACCCTTCAGTTAGGGTCTCTTTCAAACAGAAATAGCCCCATATCAACTATTGCACGAAGCATAAAGCAAACCTTTGGAGTTAACGAGTTTTCAAAGAGTGACTTGACAAAAATACTTCCAAAAAGAATTAGCTATGGACAGATGCTAAAATCAATACTTGATGTGATGAGGATTGAAGGTTACTTGGAAAGGAAAGAAGTAAGACCCAAAGGAAGACTCCACGAATTATTCAAAGCAACGGAGAAATTGGATAGCGTCATAGTAGCTACTGCCAGTCCCGAACAATCCCAGAAAGCGTGAGACTATCTGCCTATGGATGTCAGACCGCATAATCTCGAGTTATGTGGTCAGCAGGATAGAAGTAGGATGTGACAGATAGTTGGTCATACTCGGGAACATTGGTTCGGGATTGGCAAAAAACTAAAGCTGGTTAGTGGAATACTTTAGCTGTATGCCAATCCCAAACTACGGTATTACTGTAAGTTACGGTATATATTTAAAGAATTTCGTTGGTGGTTGGTGAAATTAGTGTTAGGTTGGTTTGAAGTATGGAATTTACTTGCTAAATTGAACGTCTCTATAACTCTTTTTTGTGGCTTTTCTTTCGATTCTTACTCTTAATTTGGTTTCAAATTCATTTTGAGTTACAATTCCCTTGCTTTCAAGCAATTCTAGTAATGTAGAGAACATTTCATCGAAAGTATCTAGTTCTTCAGCTAATTCTTTAGTATGGTCTATTTTTGTGCCTTTTTTCATTTCACGGTCTCCTTTTCGCCAAATATCCTTGTTCGCTAAGATAGGCTATAACAATATTACGTACAACTTCACTATCGCTTTCTCCGATTTTCCCTTTTAGTTCTCGGATGGTTTTGAATATGCCTTCTGGTATGCTTACTAGGATTTTCTTCATTTGGCTATCACCTCTAATGGTTTTTCACATTCTTGATTTAATGCCATTTGTTTGGTTGCCTCTTTAACTAAGACATGCCAATCATTCTTCACATCTATTCCAGAAGCTTGTGCTGGCGTTTTCCCTTTCAAGGTTTGGTGCGTTCTCACATAGTTATAGTGAACTACCCAACCTTCCAACAGAGTTCTAACTGTTCCTTCGCCTTTCAAACCTCTAGTAGGCTTTATGCTATCTTTTAGAGTGCCATGTAATCGTTCAACAATGTTTTGATTATGGACATTCCTAATTCCAACTCTCCGTATTAATTCGGGTCTAGCATCCTTCCGCATTGTGTAGAAAACCTTATTGTAGCCATCCACATAAGCTGGCAATCCATCACAGTAAAGAGAGATTGGCTTTCTCTTTGCTACTTGGATGCTCTTTTCAAATAGTGCTACTACATCTTCGGTTGTTCTTGAACCTGAAAGGTGAGAGGCTACCAGAAATTTGGTTTGTTCGTCTATGATTTCCCAGAACCATTTTTGTACTCCACTACATTTTATTGCGGTTTCGTCTACATGATAAATTCCCAGAAGTTGCGGTTTCAAAGTTTCTACAAATTCCGAAACCAGACCAGAATATTTCATTAACCATTTCCAAACCGTAACTTGACTAACACAAACTCCGTAGAGTTTCTCAATTTGAGTTTGAATCTTTCTAACACTCAAGCCTTCAAAGTACAAGTCTAGACTTGCAGAGATAATCCGTGACTCAGTTCTCATTCTAGGAAAATCTGAGCCTTCAACAAACTTGTGACCACAAGTTTTACAGAGGTATCTCTGTTTATCTCCCTTCATGCCATGCTTTACAACACTTTCGGATTGGCAGTATTTGCATATCATTTTGCGTATCTCCCGTATATATCATATAAGATATACGTAGTATATAAGATTTACTATATCAACAATTCAGATTCACAAAGTGTATTGATGTATGTCGGTTTCGGCATAAGCCTTAAATACGATTGCGCTAAAGTGACTTTTGTTGATTATCGCTGTCGTTCAATAAAGGACGGCAGGCATTCGTGTTTTTTTTGTTATTCTTGTATAAAACCTTTAAGCGCGTCCATTGTAAATATATGTTCAATTCAGAAGGCGAGCTAAATGGTAGATAAAGCTGATGTCTTCATAGATGGCGGATATTTCGTTAAGGTTAGGCAACAACTTCAAGTGCATAAAGTGGATTTTGCCAAATTCTCTGACCTTTTATGTGGCAATTATGAACGGCATTTCACATTCTATTATGATTGCCCACCATTTCAAAGTAATCCACCAACAACAAGTGAGCGGACAAGGAAGGCAAGTTTTGATAAATTTGTATACTCATTAACGCACACACTTCCGCGATTTCAAGTAAGACTTGGCAAGCTAAGTCGTACTGACCGCCAATGCGAAAAATGTGGTTTTCAAACCACGAAATATACGCAAAAGCGAGTAGATAATTTATTGACTGTTGACTTAACAAGGGCTGTTTGGAAAGACAACATTCACAAGGCTATCCTTGTAACAGGAGATAGCGATTTTGTTCCTGCTGTTGATGAGGCAAATCGTGCCCAGATTTTGACTCATGTATACTACTACAAATCACCTATTACTGCAATTCATGACGAGCTATACACAGCATGTTCTGAAAGGACAGAAATTACAAAACAACTCCTAGAGAAAGCCAAAATCTGATTCGCAATTTTTTTATGTCCCTTAAGTTAACAGTATCCGAGTACCAAAAGGCATAAATCAACCATTCGCGTCGTTGGGTTGGAAGATGACCAAATTTGCCAAGACTTCTCGCTTTCATAGACATCTTCGTAGATTCGCCAGAAATGGACAACGTGTTGGCAGCTCTTTCCAAGCTGGAAAATCTGGAAGAACTGTTCGAAGTAACGGGCGAGTTTGACATTGTGACTCTGTTTTCAGCGTCGGACATTGAGGAGTTCAGGGACATTCTCAAGAACAAGGTGATGAAGATCAAAGGCGTTAAGAGCACCGTGAGCTCCATCATTCTTAAGACGCACAAAGGGCCCCGGGCCCGCACACGCCAGTAGGCGGGACTGGGCTGAAATATCTGGTGGAGGGGCAAACCGTAGCCGGAAAAGGTTTTGCGCGCGCTGATGTCCCAAAACTTTTATACGATAGTTTATAGTCCTGTAAAATGATGCCAACTGTAAGAGATTTTATGACCACGAATGTCGTC
>CAWJIF010000019.1:0-52647 GCA_963842875.1 Candidatus Bathyarchaeota archaeon | reverse complement strand
AAATCTGAACAGTACTCCCTTCCTTCTTATAAAGTGGCATCGCTTATCCCTCCGGTCCCTTTCCAAAAGGTCCAAACAAAAGGCGACGAAGATTGGGCTTCACTAGAATCTGTAACCCCCGCTGTTGCACCAAGTAACGTTGCATGCCAATTACTTCGCTAGCAGTAAATGTAGAGTAAATATGTGCCAAACGCAGTGTCTCTGGATAGCCTTGGTAAACTAAATCGTTACCCAACAATCTCTGCACAGCCCCGACAGCCTGAGACTGCGGCTGCTCCTTATCAACATCAAGGCGAAAAGAAACAGCACCCTCGCTAAGTTTCGCGACGTAAACGTCGCCGAGCAGCCGAAAAGAACCTATGTGAGGGTCCCATAGACCGTTAATTTTCACCAAACAAGGTGGATTATGTTTACGCGTTACATCAGTCAAGGAATGACCATTGAAATGAAGCCGCGAAAACTTTGAAAACGCAAGAACAGTATTCACTCTCGTTCTAGCAGTTCTAAGCAACTTCGAGATGATACTTTCTGGAGTATCGGATGTTCCAGCGTTAAGACTGCCATCCAGAAGGATCAAGCTATTTGAACTTGCAACGCACAGGTTCATCTGAGTCCAACGTTCAAAGATGCTGGTAATACGAGTTTGTAGGCGGGCAAAGTCAGGTGCGGAAGCTTCACCCGAGGAATCGAAATGATACTTGCGAAGAAGGTTGAAGACGTGATTCTTGTTCTCTTCTGTTATATGGAATAGGAATGGACCAAGCCTCAAATAACGATATTTGCGCTGAGTGTGCCATACTATTGCTCCCCTTACCGCGATGAGTGTGCCTTCCTCAGTTTCGCCGACCCTTATACTGGAAACATCGACCGCCGCAACAGGAACCTCCTCCCGCAAGGGCTGAACAGGAATTACCTCCAAGGACATAGCGCCAGAAGTCGAGAGAGGCAAAACGCTCTGATAGCAAGGTTCCATCGCCTGCCCAGCAAAACTAGGTTTGACTTGTTGTCCATGCAATTTCTCCAAAGAAGATAGGCATAGTTGAACAAGTTCCCGTGGTAACCCAAATCCACCAACGGGAGTATCAGAAAAATTATATGTAGGAACGTTTTCAATAGGATATCGTTGTTGCTCAATCAACAACATTCACCAATAGCCAATAGGTTGAGGAAGAAATATTTAAGTATTGTGCATGAACAAGATGAACAATACAATAAACAACAGGGTGAACCCTTGACTGAGAAGGAATCTAAGAAGCCGATTCGGGTGAGGATGAAGGTTGGTGAGGTTGAGTTTGAGGTTGAGTGTGAAGAGGAGCAGTTGCAGTCGGCAGTGGGCAAGATTCTTTCTATGGTAACAGAGAAGCTGAAGGAGATGCCCTCCTTGGCCGAGGGGGGTGGAGTGGTGCAGAGAGCTGAAACCTGCAAGGGTATTATTCAGAAGTTGTGGGAGGAGGGTTGGTTTGCCTCGGCTAAGGGCTTGGATGAGGTTCATGGTGAGATGGCACGTCGTGGCTTTCATTACATCGCACCGCTGTGGCTCATGCGTTGATTGATTTGGTTAAAGAAGGAATTCTGACTAGAGAAGGGAAGCCACGGAGGTATCAATACTCACAGAAGAGGCCGCCACTAGGAGCATCGAAAGGTGTTACGGTCGTGGTTGAGAAAAAGTAGAGCCCCTACAGCATGTGTTCTCGGCGTAGATGCCAGACCTGTCTATTAGGCTCCAAATATCCGTGTCTTTTTCCTACACTCTACCGTCAAAACCTTATCCAAATAAAACTGAACGATGCTTAATATTTAAGGATTGATAGAGGAATTCTCTAGTCCTTTCTCTTTGCCCATTCAAAGGCTCATATCAGATGATAAGCTATTTTTAAGGCTCCATATCTATAGAAAGGTGGAGTGAAAAGATGCCCGAGAAAGAAAGTAACGCAATTGACCTAACATTTAGAATTGAGAGACAAGGGAAAAAGACGACTAAAAGCAACATAGAGAAAGAACTTGATATACTCCGCAAAGAAGGCAAACAAATAATCACAGTAACAAAAATAAATGACCGTTTGTATGCCTATTGTAAGGGGTAGCAATAGCCCAAAGGAGAATATAGGCTATTAGTCTTGTATGCAGCTTGGGGAAGGTCTTTCCATGATTCCCATCCCATTGAAATGCCCGAATTGTGGAGCAATGGTCTCACGTGAAACAATGAAGTGTCAATATTGTGGAGCGAGTCTTATTCTTGCTGAAGATGGCTCAACTTTATTGTCTACAAAACGAACTGCTTGTCCCAAATGTGGAAACTCGATAGCTGATGGCTCATGGTTTTGCATAGCTTGTGGAGAAATCACGACAAAAGATTCTAATCATCTAAAACAAATTCAAAAGAAAATAAGATTTAACAAGAAAGTTTGAAAAATGATGTGCCCGAAATACGTGACAAAATAGAACCTGACGAGTTTATTTATTTTTTGTTTCGTTACAAAGGGTTATTTGCAAACAAATATTTCATTGCAACCGATAAGAAAATAATCAAGTATGAACTTTTCGGAAAGTATTGGGAAGCTCCATGGAGTGAAGTTGTAAGCATAGGAAATCCCGAATTTGAGAGCTTTCCTTCAGGGGGTTATAGAAGTAGCTTTAAAGTACAAACATTCAATGAAACTGTGACTTTCGACTTTGGCGAAAATAGTTGTTCGCAATTCCATACTGCTGTTCACCAAGCTCTGAACGATTACACTCTCCAAAAAAAGGACATCAAAGCTTTAGTCTTTTCTCTACAGTTTAAGGATTAATAGTAAGAAAAACAGCCTATATGGAAGAAGTGAAATAAATGGTCGAAAATGACGATGAAATTTTAGAAAAGTGGTGCGAGAAAGAAGAGCTTAATTATCAGCTAGCTAGCGAGCTCAAAACAAAGATTTTTCCATTGTTTGAAGAAGCTCATCAAAGATTAGGACACCTCTTTGATAAAGCTTTTCTTGAACAAAGACGGGGGACTGAGATTCGACTTGATAACTCAAAAACGATACTGGGCTTATCCGGAAAACTGAAACCTTCATTTTTCTCTGCTAAAGAACAGAAGATAATCACACTTCATCTTGAATACCTGACACTAGTGGAAGGTCTATTTACTGCTCAAACAAACTTTCTAATCTTCACTCTAGTAGCAAATGGACATGACCTCTATGATACTCGAAAGGAAGAAAATGTAAAAACCTTGAGAGACATTGAAAAATTAAATCTCGCTTTTAGATTGAGATTTTTGGCAGAACATGGGTTTAAATTGATTACGAAGAAAATTGACATCAAACTCAGAAACAGTGTAGCCCACTTGTTTTACGAAATAAATGAAAACGGAACCATAGAAGTCGAAGGAAAAAGAGTAACTCAGGGAGCTTACGATAAACTATATCATGATTTACGGAATATCTCATTCTCTCTTCAGCTCATTAGCATGCTTTACTACAGAAGATTTGCCTCGGGAGAGACTCCAACTGCTCAAGACTAGGAATGCGGAGAACTTATAGCAGAACCAAAAGAATTAATCCGCATAACTCATAAAGCCTAACATCCACCTTAAAACCACTTTTCTTAATCAACTAGGGAGCGTTCGGTTTTATTGTGTGGCTTGTTTTGTGGATGGTGGAGGAGTGTAGAGCATAGGATTCTAAGAACCATGTAGAGAAACTACAGTTTTTGTGGCATTAAGACGACAACGGCTGAGCAACCAGCACCCAGCCAAGCCGAAAAAAGGGATTACTAAATAGAAACTCTAATAAACTAATGCTATTATTTTACCACAAGTAAAATGATTCCCAAATATTTCTTCCTGACCAAAGGCGTGGGCAAACACAAGGAACAGTTGCAGAGTTTTGAATTAGCCCTAAGAGACGCCGGAATTCAAAAATGCAACATAGTCAACGTATCTAGTATAATTCCACCAGGCTGCAAACTCATTCCCCGCGAAAAAGGGCTAGACAAGATAACCCCAGGAGAGATAACTTTCGTTGTCTTGGCCAGAAATTCAACAGTCGAGCCGCACAGGCTACTCGCATCATCGATAGGAGTGGCTATTCCTTCAGAGAAGGACTCCTACGGCTATCTTTCAGAGCACCACTCTTATGGACAGACTGACGAAGCAGCAGGAGATTACGCCGAGGATCTGGCTGCTACCATGCTGGCAACAACCATGGGCATTCAATTCGACCCCGAAACAGCATGGGACGAAAGAAAGCAACTATTCAAAACTAGCGGATTAATCATCAAAACAACCAACATAACCCAATCGGCAACAGGAGACAAAAACGGTCTATGGACAACCGTCATCGCCGCAGCGGTCTTCGTGACTAGACAAATAAAACCTTAGTTTGCTAGCGCGCGCTTAGGGCTGCGTCTTCACTGCTTTCAAAACATGTTCAAGGAAGACGTTTTCTGGAACTACGCTTATGAACTCCACTTTTTCGTTTATAACGGTTTTTGGAACTCCAAATACATTGTACTTAATGCCTATCTGTGGAAATTCATTAACGTCGACAACTTCAGCAGTAATATAATCGCTTTCCATTGCAAACTTGTGAGCAAGGCTGGCAGCTATTGAACAGTATGGGCAGGTTAAGGTGACGAAGACTTGGATGTGCACAGGCTTGTCGATAGCTTTTATTTTGGCTTTTGTCTCTTCTGAAAGCCCTGAATTCCCATTTGATACGCTCACTAGATCCTCGACGAGAGTTTGAAATTCATAGCCAAAAGGCAATCCGTAGTAGCGAATTCCGTAGTCTTTTTCGCCCAAGACTACCACTGCTGGAACCTTGTCCACTCTGTAAAGCGTTGCTTGCTCCTTATCCGTTACAAAGTCGTAGATTGCGACTTCGATTTTGTCGGAAAGACCTCCGACTTCCTGAATAAGTTCTCTTGTTTCTTTGCAAAAAGGACATTCGATCTCTTGTGTAAACATTATGAGTTTGACTTTGTTGGTCAGTTTCTCATTCAATTCTGCTTTGACACGTTGTTTCTGCTCTTCTGGAATCAAACTCACTACTTTTCCCTTGTTCCATTTTGGGTTAGGCGGTTAAAAAGCATTTATCGTATATTCTAATTGGTAGGTTTTGAAATAAAAAAGGAGTTGAAGTTAATGGTTTTTTTGACTATTTTAAGTCTTCCATTAGGGTTGTGAAGGTGTCGTGACGGTCTTCTTCGTCTTCTAGAATCTCTTTGAATATGAATGCGGTTGTTACGTCCTTTTCCTCTTGAGCTACTGCTATCACTTGTTTGTAGAGTTTTATAGCGTTCAATTCGTCTTCTATATCTCTTTTCACCATTTCTTTGAGGGTCTTGCCCACAAATATTGGACTTGGCTTGGTTGTCGGTATATCGCCTAGATAAAAGAGTCTTTCAGCAATTTTTTCGGCATGCTTCATTTCAACGATACCGATTTTTTTTCAGTTCATCTTGGACCGCAAAGCCTTTCACGCGCGCACGTGAAAGTCTCAGCCATCAAACCCAAGGACTAACAGCGCGCGTCTTGGGGGAACTCATCCGTGGGTACTTCTAAGCAAAGCCTTGAAATGAAACCCGTAAGAACACGCGAGCATTTTCTCTTCAATCTCCTTAATTTTCTATATTTCAGAAGAGCTGACGGCGTTCGCTTTCTGATGGAAGGCGGCCCCTTTGCCATGTTTGTTGTCATTCCATACATCGCGTTTTCTGAATTATATTTCTTTAAACAGTGGAGATATTTCATCGTTCTTGAACACCGAGTTGTCGGTGTTTTAGCCCTGCGGGAAGAGATCAGTACATTGTACATAAGCAGCCTGGCAGTCTCACCAGGTTGCAGAAGAATCGGGATAGCCACTTACGCACTCAATCATGCAGCAGCAATTGCTGGCAAGCTTTGTAAGGAAGCTCTTGAGCTTGCGGTACTGAAGAAAAACAGCCCTGCTATCAGATTGTACGAGAGACACGGTTACCGAGTAGAGGAAGAAAAGAGAAGATCCCTCACCCTAAGAAAGCAAATCGCAAAGCCCTGATCCAGCGTGCGCGCGCTACGGTCAGATGGGTGAAAACGAATGCTCAGTCTATCAATAATAGCGCTTTGGGTTTTAGGGGTTAAGTTTTATCCCAAACCCAAACCCAAACCCAAACCCAAACCCAAACCCAAACCCAAACCCAAACAGCGAGTACGACGGTGACGACGACTAGTATTCAGCGAGCACCAAAAGATTTTATATATAAGTAATTGTTTCTTCTGAGTAGAAGTTGTGATTATTCATGGCTGCCAAAACAACAACGGGATACATAGACTTGCTAAACAAAGCGGTTGAACGTGAAATTGCTGTTTCACTCCAGTATATACTTCAACATGCAAAAATGGAAAAGCTCGTGCGCAGAACAATCCCTGAAAACATCCTTCTGGACAAAACCACCTATGACGCCGTTGGAAAATTCCTAAGAGAAATTGCCATCCAAGAAATGAAACATGCCGCAAGCATAATAGCGCGTATTTACTATCTTGGAGGGAAAGCAACCACTAAATCCGGCAAACCTAACATTGGCGACAGCATAAGCGAATTTTCCAAACTAGGCGTAAAAGCTGAAGAAGAAGCGTTAACGCTTTACCGCCAAATCATCGAGACTTCTGGGAAAATGGGCGATTGGGAAACACGTGAACTCTTCGAGAAAATCTACGGTGAAGAAGAAGGACACTTATTCAAATTCCAAGAATACACCAAATTCCAAGACGAGAAAGAAGAGCCAAGCAAAGTGCCTTTGCCTAAATGGCGCAAAATATACACAGACGACTACTTTGCCCTCTTAAACAAGGCTGTCTCAGGAGAAATAACCGCAATTATCCAGTATACGAATCAGCATGAGAAAATGGCTTTCCTTGAACTCCGAACGAAAAACACACCACTAGAAACTATCACTGAAACCAACAAAGCCGCCGTAGTAAGCAAAATACTAAAAGAAATCTTTGTGGCAGAAATGGACCACCTAGAAAAAATCAGCGAACGCATTTACCTACTTGAAGGCGAAGCAACATACAAACCAGATCCACTACCAGTAGTCGGCGACACAGCCCAGGACTTTTTAACATTGGACCACGCATTGGAAAGCACCACAATATCACTGTACCGCCAAATCATCGCTGAAGCACTCAAATGCGGCGACACAACAACAAGACGCATGTTCGAAGACATCATAATCCAAGAAGAAAACCACTTCTGGACATTCGACGACTTCGTAAGATAAAACAAAAATCCTCTTTTTATATCGAAAATCTTAGGCGCGCGTCGTTTGTTCAATGCTCTTTCGCGCGCGCCAAATGCCGAGGAATTCATGTTCTGGGAAGCGCAAGGTTTTCAGCGATTTTCTTTCCGAGTTCTTTGCATTTTTCTAGACCTGTTTGGTCCGGTTCGTACCTAATTAGAAGGGGCGGCTCGATCGTGCGCATTTGGAATTTGTTTTTCAAAATTTCAAGGACCAGTTTTGGTGCTTCACCGCTCCAACCGTAAGATCCAAATGCCGCGCCGATTTTGTCCTTTAGGCTTATGTTTTTGACGGCCGTTTCTTCAAAGAGATTCTTCATGTCGAGACTCATGTCGTGGTGATAGGTTGGTGTTCCAATTACTATGGCGTCGAAGTTAGCCAATTCTTCAGGGGCTGTTTGATATTTTACTTCAACTTCAACCCCTTGAATCATTCTAGCGCCTTCGGCTACGGCATTGGCCATCTTTTCGGTGTTTCCAGTTCGGCTATAATAGATGATGAGGATTTTGGGCATAACAGAACCTCCAGAGGTTTGTTCTGGAAGCAAACTTTACAAAGATGCTTTATATTATGCCACTATAAAAAATAGATTGAGGCTGAACAAGATGCCTAAATTTGTTGTTGAAATAGATCGAAAAACGTGCCAAGGATTCGGCGCTTGCGTTGAACTCTGTCCCCGATTTTTTAAACTCTCAGAAACTGATGGAAAATCGACTATGCTGAAAGATTCGAAAAAGACTATGGAAGAAGGAAAAAACGTCAAGGAAGTTCTTGAGGCTGTCGATCTGGAGTGTGCTAGGCAAGGAGCTGAAGCGTGTCCTTTCAACGCGATTCACGTTACTGACACAGAAAGAAACCTGAAACTGATTTAGGCGGTGATATGGTTGAGAATTAACGAATTATCTGTACTCGTAGGTGGGCAAGCTGGAGACGGCATCACCCAAGCAGGCATTAATATTGGTCTAGCATGCGTAAGAGGAGGATTACACGCCTTCGGCACCAACGACTATCAATCACTAATCAGAGGGGGACACAACTTCTACATCCTAAGAGTAAGCGGAGAAAAAATTCATTCCCAAACAGATTTTACAGACTTGCTGTTAGCATTGAACCAAGAAACCATAACTCTTCACAAAGACGAATTGGCACCCGGCGCGGGAATAGTATACGATGGGGACGAAGTGAAACTGGAAGGCGGGGATTTTGAAAAAGCAGGAATCACACTTTTTCCTATACCTTTAATGAAAATTGTCAGAGATTTGAAGGGGCAGAGTATCGCCAGAAATAGTGTCGTAGCAGGCGCAGCACTTTCTCTCGTCAATTACGACCTAAACCCACTACTGGATATTATCAATGAATCGTTTGAAGGCAAAGAAAAAGTCGCAAATCTCAACATGGACGCGGCAAAGGCTGGCTACAGCTATGCAGAAGAGCATTATAAGGGAAAATTTAGCGTTAGACTTGAGAAACTCAGCATATCTCCGCAGTCTAGAATGCTACTCACCCGTGCTGAATCAATGGGGCTGGGAGCAATCAAGGCAGGCTGTAGGTTCTTCGCAGGCTATCCGATGACTCCGACTACTCCGCTTCTGCATTTTATGGCGTCCATGCAAAGAAAATACAACATGGTTGTAATTCAAACAGAAAGCGAAATCGCCGCAATAACCATGATCGCAGGCGCATCCTTTGCTGGAGCAAGAGCGATGACAGCGACTTCTGGCGGAGGCTTCTGTCTAATGACTGAAGGCTTAGGCATGGCAGCAATGACCGAAACCCCTGTAGTAATTGTGCTGGGCCAAAGACCCGGACCGAGCACGGGTCTGCCGACTTACGGCGCTCAAGGCGACCTTAGATTTGCCATGCACGCTGGACAAGGCGAGTTTCCAAGAGTAATAATTGCCCCTGGAGATGTAGAGGAATGTTTCTACAAGACTATTGAGGCGTTTGATCTGGCGGAAAAGTATCAGATTCCCGCGATTATTATTACGGACAAGTATTTGTTGGAAAGTCATGAATCCACGGAACTTTTTGACGTTAGCAGAGTGGCAATTGACAGAGGCGGGCTAATAACTGGCGAATACAAGGGCGAAGAAGAATACAAGCGGTACAAGATCACTGAAAACGGCATCTCGCCCAGAGCTATTCCGTTGACAAAGAACACAATCGTGAGAGCCAACTCAGACGAACACAACGAATACGGCTACACCACTGAAGAACCAGAACTGACCATAGAAATGAACGACAAACGGTTCAGAAAACTAGACGTTCTAGCCAAAGAGCTTGAAGATTATGAAACAATAAAGGCATATGGTCCAGAAAAGGCCGACATAACTGTAGTAGGATGGGGAGGCACAAAAGGACCCATAAGAGAAGCGATGAAACTTCTCGAAAAGGACGGCATTAAAGCAAACTATCTACAAGTCATTTACATACTTCCCTTCCCGACTACAAAAGTCAGCAAGGCTTTGGAATCCGCAAACAGGACTGTCATAGTGGAAAGCAACAAAACCGGACAGTTGGCGCAGGTCATACACGAAGAAACCAAGATTGACATTGACCATGCAGTTCTGAAATACGACGGGAGACCTTTCAACCCAATTAGCCTGTCCAAGCAGATAAAGGAGGCACTATAAAATGGTCACCATCGCAGACCTACAAACGCCCAAGGCAAACACTTGGTGCCCAGGATGCGGAAACTTTGGAATTTTGATGGCTTTCAAACGTGCCATAGTGGAACTGGGCTTGGAGCGGAATCAAGTCTTACTAGTTTCAGGCATAGGTTGCCACGGAAAAATGGTTGATTACGTGAACATAAACGGTTTTCACGGTATCCACGGAAGAGTCTTGCCAATAGCAACAGGCATTAAACTTGTCAATCCCGACTTGAAAGTAGTCGGGTTCTCCGGAGACGCAGACTGCTACGATGAAGGCTTCGAACACTTCACTCACGCTATGAGAAGGAACGTTAACATCACTCTAATAGTTCACGACAACATGGTTCTCGGCTTAACCACCGGCCAAGCGACTGCGACCAGCATGAAAGGGTTTAAAACAAAATCCACACCATTTGGCTCCACTACAACCCCGCTCAATCCTATCGCTCAGGCACTTGTAAGTAACTGCACCTTTGTTGCCCGTGGGTTCGCCGGAGACATGGTGCACCTGCAAAAACTAATGATCGAAGCGATGAAGCACAGAGGCTTCGCCTTTATAGACGTGTTTCAGCCATGCGTAACCTTCAACTATCTAAACACCTACGACTGGTTTAAGCAAAGAGTTTACAAACTCGAAGAAGCAGGGCATGACCCCACTGACCGAGGAAAAGCGCTGGAAAAAGCCTTTGAATGGGGAGATAAAATCCCAATCGGAATCTTTTACAAAGAAGACCGCCCAACCTTCTTGGATGAAATGCCTCAGGTGAAGGAAAATCCACTGCTTAAACAGAAAATCGAGGATACGGACATTACTTCGACGATGAAAGAAATGAGCTAGACTCGACAATTTAACAAACCTTAAAATAATCACATAAAAATACTAGTCATTAAGAGTGGATTGACTTGCCCAAAAACCCTCAACCCAACCGTACACTCGATTGCCTCGGACTCTTTTGTCCAGAACCAGTTTTCCAAACAAGAATGGAAATCGACAAGCTAGAAATCGGAGAAACCCTAGAAGTCATAGCCGACGACCCAGCAGCAGAGGAAGACATCAAACGCTTAACGAAAACACTCGGTCAAGAACTCGTAGAATCCAAAAAAGAGGACGGAAAACTCCGTTTTCTTATCAAACGGATAAAATAAATGAGAAGTTGACAGAAAACGCAGAACGCCTGAAATCGATGGTTCGGATCTTTATTTGATCTTATACGCATTCTTAACGATTGTTTCCAATATTTTGTGATGTTTCTTTTCGTCCTCGCCGATGTGTTGCAACAGCAGTCTTAATCCATCATCATCCGTTTCCCTGATTTCTTCCCGAACATGTTCTACAACCTCGTCCTCCCTACTTATGTGCTCCTCAAGTTCCTTTTTCACTGCCAGTTGATCAACGTAGCTTTCGACTCTATACTCCCAAAGCGTTTTGGAGGGCGGAACGCCGGCGAGCACTTTGAGAATTCCATCCAAGATGCCAGCATGCTTCTGCGAATCAAACCTCATCTCGAGTAGAAGCAGTCTCGCGACCGCATTGTCACATTTCTTTTCCAGTTCTGTGATGCTCTTGACATGTTCGTTTTCGATGTCGATTTGTTCTTTGAGTAGTTGAATCAGTTTTTCGTTCGTTTTCATTCTGGTTCTGCTCCGGTGTTGTTTTACAGATTGTTTGGTGTTATCTATGAAAGTTTGTGTTGATGTTACCCTAAGCAGAAACTGCACCCTTGAATGTCTATGCTTACGTCCGCCTTTTTGCAGAGTGGACACATTAATCCAGTTTTTCGGACAGCTTGGCATGTCTGGCAGAATTTTGCGAGAAACTCTTTTCTTGAGAACTCTTTTTCAGAAGCCGCTAATGTCACCATTCCTGTTAAGAGCGGCTCGATTTCTTTTATGCCGTCTATCCTCAAAACGCTCCCTCTGACGTGACTGGTGTATTTGCTTACTGCGGACTGTGTTATACCTAGGATTTTTGCGACTTCGTCCTGCTTCAGTTCATAGGTTTCGATCAGTTCTCTTGCGATGTGGGCTCTTATCGCGGGTATTATGACTTTGGATGCAGTTTCACAGGGCAGTATCAAGGTTTCACCACTATTTCTGCGGCAAGTAAAGTATATAAGGATGACGCACGTCATATGCTTATGACGCACGTCATAGGCAGCTTGCAGGAGGCTAGGAAACCAATTTCTAAAACCTCTCTCCTTTCCCCTATGAGCAAAATATAACGGGCCTCCACCAAACTGCTGCGGCGTACGTCACTCATTCACAATGCCAAAGACTTGCGAAACATTTTTTAAACCAAACACATCTCACTCATCTGCGCAAGGTAAAACCAAACATGGAAAGAGCCAATTCGACATCTTTTGCTATTCAAACAGAAATCTGGGACACGCATATCGCTGAACTAGCAGAATTTCTGTATCAAAGATTCGTCCTACCGCAAGGAAGCTCGGTTATAAATGTTCAACGCACAACGTTCGAAAACGAGCATACGCTGTCTTTTAGGCTAATTGATCCGCAGGGAAAATGGCATTTGGACACCGAGATAAAAATTGGAAGAACCGTTGAAGTGAAAATGATGCCGAGTGATGAAGCAAGACCACCTCAGCAGGTGCTGGACCGATTCAAAGACGACATATTCATCGCTGTAGAATCATTCGAGGAACAAATGCGCCGAAGAACAATCTATTTCGCCTGGGCTGAAGGCGTAAAAGTCACATCAGAAAAATCAATCTTCCGAAGAAAGCGTGTACTTGACAAAATCCTCTTTCAAAACATGATTTTTCTGCTCATGCTAACCCTCATTTTCAGCGTCATCTTGTTCGTTCTTTTGCAACCCATCTTTGGGATCTACGTACCCGTCGCCCTTGTCGCGGCGCAGTTTTTAATAGTCTTAGCCGCGCCGAAGCTAATTTCAGGAGGCGCAGATTGGACGGTCACCAGACAGAATCCGAATGTACACATCCTAATGTACATGGTGCCCCCCGAAGAAGCCCAGATCTTCAGAGAAAAACTCAGCAAGGACATGCTACTTAAGATAAAAACAGAAATTTACCAGAACACTTTGGCGCTGGGAAAACCAATCAACTGCCAAACAGCGCAAGAAGTCTTCTCAAAATACGACCTCACGTGCGCCCCTGAAAATTTGTCCGTAAAAACAGTAAACGTTTACAAGCTGGTAGAAGAAACCGCGGGAAAATTTGGTCTTTCAGTTCCAAAAACAGTCATATTGAACACAGTAATCCCAAACGCGGCTGCAACTGGACCTAGTCCAAGGCTTGGGTTAGTTTTAATTACGACAGGAATTTTGGTGCAGTTGAAAGAGGAAGAACTTCTAGCCGTCTTGGGACACGAATTCAGCCACCTGACTGGCAGAGACCCGTTGGTGCTATATGGGTTGTTCTCTGCTGAATACCTGTTCAATATCTATTTTGTCTTGCCAATAATCCTAGATTATAACGTGCTTTTCTTCTATCTCTATTTCCTCGTCGCCTTAGGCGTTATTTTCTTTATAGCGAAATTTTTCGAAGCCAGAGCAGACTTGGTTTCAGCTATCAGAATGGGAACGCCCCAAGTTTTGGCTGGAGCCTTGCGGAAAATCGGATTCAAACGTCTTGGCATGGAGAAAGCTACTTCAGTTAGGGTTCAATCATGGATAGGATTTGATCCGCATCCCCCAATCTATTTCAGAGTTGATAGACTGGAAAAACTCCGGACGCCGGTTAGAGTGAAATATCCATTATTGACGTCAATCAAAGATTGTCTCTACGGCTTTTTCGCTTCCTTCTAAGCTGCCGTCGTCCACTTTGCAAACATTTCGCGCGCCAAAATTAGTGATTTTTTCCACTCTGATTAAAACAAAAACGCCATCGTCTCGTCCACGAGTTTGGGATCTAATTTCTCGTAAGCCTCCGTGCTGCCCACGTCATACCAGAAAGACTTGGCTAAGTGACCGTAAACGGGCTCGTCGGCCTCGATTAGGTGAGGGACAACGTCTCGCATCAAATCCAACTCATGCTCTTTTTTTATTAAACGGTTCATCATGCCAAGAACTTTGCCGTTTAATGCTAAGATTCCGATGCTAACAGGCTTCTCTAATGTTGGTTTTTCCACGAATCCCTTTATCTTTTTATGGTCGTCGAGCTCCGCGACACCAACTCTTACAGAAAAGCCCGACGCCAGCGCCACAGTGGCACTGGCTCTTCGTCTAATATGGTAACGTAGCATCTCTTGCAAATTCATATCCGTCAAAATATCTCCATAATAAACAAGCACCATATCCCTTGTATTGATTATGCCTTGCTTGTAGGCATTCAATACTGCGCCGCCTGTGCCCTTAAAAGAAGGATCATCATCCACGTAAGAGATTTTCACGTCAAACCTTGAACCGTCGTCAAAATAGTTTCGGATCTGTTCGCCCTTATAGTTTATAAGAAAAGCCAAATCGGTGACTTGATGAAACCTTAACAGGCGAACCACATATTCAAGCAAAGGTTTTTGCTTCAAACCTATTGGAATCATGGTTTTTTGAAAATAATACGTGATTGGCCTTAGCCGTGTGCCTGTGCCTCCGCACAAAACTAAACCTTTCGCTTTTGCCATGGCGCTTTCCCAAAGGAGAGTAAAGGGGGAGAAAGGGAAGATATGACCGGTTACTCTTCCTTCTTTCCTTCTTCGGTCTCTTTTTTCGCTTCAGTTTCGATCTCTTCGATTGGCTTTGGCGGCGGGGTTGTTGCCATTGTCCAACCTATCCATGCGCCGATTCCTAGAATCAATACAAATGCTAAGAGCACGGGGATAGCGATTAGGTAGAAGGGTAATTT
Organism: Candidatus Bathyarchaeota archaeon; assembly: GCA_963842875.1. GTDB lineage: Archaea > Thermoproteota > Bathyarchaeia > Bathyarchaeales > SOJC01 > DATHCB01. The sequence goes on along the minus strand of CAWJIF010000019.1, from coordinate 37,910 downwards.
CCATACAGCAGCATTAGCGTTGCCAGAGTTTGGTCCTCCGACCCAGAACAGTCCCAATACATAGGCTATCATTACGACGATGCAGACTATGAAAATCAGCCAACCGATTGCTTGATCTTTACTTGCCAATTCTTCACCACCCATTTTGTAGCCATGTTATTCTCTACATGATTATAAAGTTTGTCATCGATTTAGATTGTGCCTTCTTCCCATGAGGACAGATATTTTTTCTGTTCGTTAGTAAGTGTGTCTATCTCTGCCCCGATGGCTTTCAGTTTTAGGCTGGCGACTGATTCGTCTATTTCTCTGGGCACATTGTGAACTTTCGGCTCTAGTCTGGGATTTTTAGCCAGATACTCAACGCAAAGGGCTTGGTTGGCGAAGGACATGTCCATTACTTCGGAGGGGTGTCCTTCTGCGGCTGCAAGGTTTATGAGTCTGCCTTCACCAAGTAGGTAGAGTTTTCTGCCATCTTTTAGCGTGTATTCGTCGAGGTTTGGTCGGATTGTTCTTTTGGAAACTGCTAGTGATTCTAGGTCTGGGATCTTGATTTCTACGTTGAAGTGTCCGCTGTTGGCGAGGATGGCGCCGTTTTTCATTTTTTGCATGTGCTCTTTTCGGATTATGCTAGTGTCGCCTGTCAGCGTGACGAATATGTCACCCGTCTCTGCTGCTTGCGCGATTGGCATTACTTTGAATCCGTCCATGACTGCCTCTAGCGCTCGTGTTGGGTTTATTTCTGTGACAATGACGTTGGCTCCCATGCCTCGTGCGCGGTTGGCTAGCCCTCTTCCGCACCACCCATAGCCGCAGACTATGAAGTTTTTTCCTGCAAGAAGGATGTTTGTGGCGCGGAGGATTCCGTCTAGGGTGCTTTGTCCTGTGCCGTAGCGGTTGTCGAACATGTATTTTGTGTAAGCGTCGTTAACAGCTATTATTGGATACTTTAGCGCGCCACTTTTTTCCATTTGTCTTAGGCGTAACACGCCTGTGGTGGTTTCTTCTGTGCCACCCTTTATTCTCACTATAGCTTTGATTTTCTTTGTGTGTATTGTGCTGACTAGGTCTGCACCGTCGTCTAGGGTGATATCTGGGGATTGGCCGACAACTCTGTTGACGCACGAGTAATACTCCTCATTAGTTTGGCCTCGCCAAGCGTAAACGTTAACGCCCCTATCCGCAAGCGCCGCGGCCACTTCGTCTTGGGTAGAAAGCGGATTGGAGCCACACAGGGCAATGTTTGCCCCAGCAGCAATAAAAATGTCCATAAGAACAGCTGTTTCCTTTGTAACGTGTAAGCATACACCAAGTTTTGTGGCTTTCAATGGTTTTTCCTTTTCGAATCGCTTTTTTATTTGACTGAGCACTGGCATGTGCATCAGTGCCCATTCGATCTGAAGTGCCCCTTTTGGAGCGAGTTTTGGGTCTTTTACTTTGGAGTTTGGCATGTTTGTTCCTCTTTGATGTCAGTGCTTTTGCTGCTGAACTATTTAACGCTGCTCACTTCGTGTTCTGTTGCGCGCGCGAGTTTTTTAAATTAGGACGAGATAGATAGTAAGCTGAAGGTGTAACATTTGCAACAGGAGATAAGAATAACGAGCAAGAAACTGCAGGAATACTTCTCCACTCTTTATAAGACGGATGTAGAGATTAATTGTGTAGGCGAACTTGGGAAAAAGACGAAAGAGTCAATGGAAAAGGAGTTGAAGGGGTTCGGTTATGGAAAACCTTACCTAATCGAATTTACGATTGAAGGGAAGAAGAGAAGTGTGGTTTTGGAAACCCTTCGTGTTGGGGGTGGTTTTGGGCACGATCATTTCAGCGACCGAGCGCAGATTTTGATTTGGCAACACTCTACATTTGGCAAGCTTCCATGCCATGTTCGCTCGATCGATGTTGGTGCTTTCACCCAAGATTATGATTTGAAATCGGTTGGCGATTGTGCTGAATTCTTCATCATTACAGAATTGATTGAGGGGCAGCTTTACCATTTAGATTTAGACAGGATAAAGGAAAAGCAACAATTAACGCAGATTGATCTTGACCGTTGTAAAACTTTGTCGGACTACCTAGTGACTATTCACAAGGTTAAGCATGATGCTCAGGAGCTTTATGTTCGCAAGGTTCGTGACTTGGTCGGGCATGGTGAGTGCATTTTTGGCTTAACAGACAGCTATCCTACTAAGTTGTCCTACATTAGTGAAGGTGATTTTGTAGAGTTGGAAAAAAAGTGTGTGGATTGGCGGTGGAAACTGAAGCATAAAACGCATCGACTTTCGCGGGTGCATGGTGACTTTCATCCGTGGAATATCCTGTTTCGGGAAGGCACAGACTTTACGGCGCTCGACCGTAGCCGAGGTGAGTGGGGCGAACCAGCGGATGATATGAGCGCCTTAACAATCAACTACCTGTTCTATTCCCTTCAAACTTTCGGCGAACTTGCTGGACCTTTTGAGCGATTATTTGATTTGTTCTGGCGAAATTATCTCGATAAGACTGGCGATGAGGAAATCTTAACGGTGATTCAACCATTCTACGCATGGCGAAGTCTGGTAGTAGCATCTCCAGTGTGGTACCCAAACCTGCCCTTAGAAGTGAGAAGGAAACTGTTCAATTTTGCACGCAAAGTTCTTGTAACAGAAAAACTTGAACCGAAAGAAATAAACTCCTACTTCCAGGAGACATGAGCAGTGCGTAGCCAGGGCGGTTGGTGTGTTTGGATTACTGGTTTGCCTGGTAGTGGAAAGTCCACGGTGGCAAACATTTTATTGGAAAAATTGAGAGCAAAACGCATTCATGCGCAGCTTGTTTCGATTGACATGCTGAGACATGCAGTAACGCCCAAGCCTACATATTCCGAAGAAGAAAGAGACATAGTTTATGCCGCATTGGTTTTCGCTGCCAAACTCTTAACAGAAAATGGTGTCAACGTAATCATTGACGCTACTGGGAACCGAAAACGCTACCGAGAACAGGTGCGAGAGCAAATCCCAAAATTTGTCGAAGTCTATCTTCGCTGCCCGTTGGATCTATGCGTACGTAGAGAAGCCCAAAGAAATAACACCTATCAAGCGCCTAAACAAATCTACGAGAAAGGCTTCACAGGAAAAAGTGGAACGGTGCCAGGCGTTAATGTTCCCTATGAAGAGCCAGCACATCCAGAACTTGTCATAGACACAAGCAAACAAACTCCAGAAGAAAGCACTCGGAAAGTGCTAATCACAATCACTGAGCGTTACCACATCTAAAAATCGTTTAAGGTGCATCCTCTGAATGGCTGCGTTCGTTAAGATAGTTTATTCAGACTATATTAACTAGTGCAAATGCAGAAACAAAAAAAGAGAGTTTAGCGTGTACGATTGTTGAAGCGTCTGCGATTTTGTGCCAGACCGCGTTTAGCGGTTGTAAGGCGTTGATACGTGCGTGGAGGTGTATGGACTACAGGAGCCGATTAATTCGCCTAGTTAGACGGGAATCGGGCGTATCCAACTCCAAGGACGGAAACGTGCAATAGGCGCAACAGTGATAGCGCTGCTGCCGTAGCAGTAGTTGTCCAGCGTATTCTTTTCGTATTTCACTGGCCATACATATGCCCCAAAGACATAGGAACCCGGGTTGAAGCCAAGACCGAAGGTGATGGTCGTTGAACTTTTGCCTGCCAGTGTCACTTGGAACGTCTCGATGGTGCGTCCCGCCCAGGGGTTTCCTGAGTAAAGCGTAACGGCAAATACTTGCGCGAGGTCGCCTTTGTTCGTAACCGTGACTGTCACGTTGAGCGTGTCGCCCACAATGACCCGTGTTTTGCTTGGAACGACGCTTGTGACAGCAACGTCTGGATAGGCTGAGCCGAAGCTGTATATGGTTGAGCCCGTCGTTCCTACGAGCACATGGCCTTCAGAAACAGCTGGTGAAGACGAAACGGGACCAGCAGTAGTGTAGCTCCAAACGATTGCGCCCATATTGGTTTCGTTAAGACATAGGACCCTTCCGTCGATTGCGCCCACGTAAACAAGACCATTGCCGCTGATCGCTGGAGAGGACATCTTCACTGACTCAGGCGGAGATACCCAGATTTGAGTACCTGTCAGCGTTAAAGCGAAAACCCCAGGGCCTGGACCCTCGCTGCAGCCCACGATGATTCCTCTCCTCTCGTCCACGGCAGGCGATGAAGACACCGGGCTTGACCCAGTTGAGTATTCCCATATCGGAGAACCGCCTACTGATTCTGAAAACGCGTATAGTCCCGCGCCGGCTCCACCTCCTCCGCCACCGCCCATGCATCCTATGACAACTAGGCCCGCGGCTACCGCTGGCGAGGAGATCACGTTGCTAAGGCCAAATGAGTAGTTCCAGAGACTGCCTCCTGAAGACTCTGCTAGTGCGTAAAGAAGAGCTGGCTGGGTGCCACTTCTAGCTATAGTTGCAACGTATATCCGGCCGTCTTTAACTGTTGGCGATGATTTTATGGGCGAGTCTAAGAGACGTCCCCAAAGTAGTCGCCCTGTTGTTTGGTTAAACGCATAAATCCCGTACTGCGTGCTGGTTTGGCTGTATGTAGCGACGAACACACGACCGTCTGCCACCACTGGTGAGGCGTAGAAGCCCACGCCCGTGGGAGCTGTCCAGTTCCATCAGGACTCGGCCCGTGGGTTCGTTTATTGCGCGAAGAATGCCTCCTGCTCCGCCTCCTCCTCCGCCACCGCCGAGTGTGGCGACGTAGATCACATCTTTGTCCCATGCTGGCGTTGCTATGATCTGGCTTTCGGCCGTAAACTTCCAAATCTCGCTGCCCGTGGTCAAGTCTAAGCCGTGGACGACGCCATTCTTCGTCGCCACTATGGTCTCCCAAGCGCTGACAATTACTGACGCGTTGGTGTCGAAGCCTGTCTTCTCCCACAAAACGTTGCCAACCCCGGGACCATCACTTCCCGTAACTCCGATACGACCCGCGCTATAGTGCAAGGTTGGCCAAGTATCGCCAGGATTTGCTTGCGATGCTTGCGGTAATGGCGGCGAACCTCCTGAGACACCTGTGTTATTAGCGGGCACACCGTTGTACGGAAAGCGCGCTGAAAGGTTGTATTGCACTAGCGGAACAAAGGCCCCGAGCACTCCGCATGATATTTGGGCAGTTTGATTCCGCGCGGACAAAGGGGAATTTCCGGAGGGGTAGTATGGGGAATTGCTTTCTGTAATTAACATTGTGTAATTGAATGTCGTTGCCTCTGCAGTGCTGTTCTGCGGAGTCCAGGTGTTACAACCGAAGATTTCATCAGCGGTGGCCCAGCCGTTACCGTCAGGGTCAGCTTGGGATTTTATCGCACCTATTATTCCAACGCCGCCCGGCCAAGGAGTTTGAGCCGTGCTGTTAAAGTACGAGTTCGTCTTGTTTTGGCCTGTGAACCAGCTCCAATGGTCTGTGGTGTTCGTTTTTGGTGGCGCCAGCCAGCCGTTTGCATAGTCATTAGCCCCGCTGCCACAGGCTGTCATTATCACTCGCCCTGGTCGTTGGAGGTCGCTTATTGCTGCTCCGCTGTGGCAACTGTCCAGTATTATCAATGTACAGTTGTTAGTTTTCAGAGCTCCCGTGTTCAGCAGATCATTTAGTTGATGACCCCATAGCTCTTGGTAGTCAGTGGGATTAAGCGGACCCGGATTATTGGTAGAGTTGTCAGAACCACACTTGCCCAATTCAAGGAAGAAAGAGCCCGCCTTAAGCCATTGCGGAAGCCCGTTCTGGCCTGGGCCGGGCCACATGTTATTCCAAATTTCCGTGCTCGAGTGCCCGCAGTAATACAGAATGCGTATGGTGTTGTTGTTGCTTTCCCCTAATGAGGTGTTAGTGACGGCTAAGAAGTTTTGTATTTCGCTTACCACGTTAGAATTCGTCGGTTGACCCCTATAGTATGGGAGGCTTGTAGCGTTTGGGTTCGCGCTTAGGAGGTGAATGTAGGCTGTGTTGTGCGAGCTGTTTTGCCAGTTGTTGTAGCCTCGCAGGGTTGTGATTAGGTATTCTGCGGATTTCATGGGCTGGTCACTTCCTGCCGCGCTCGCGGATAGAGGGGTGCCGTCGCTCATGCTGCTTGAATCGTAGTAAGCCTCTATCGCCAGTAAGCGGAAGGTGACGTTGATGGGATCTTGCGCCTGTGTAATTATAGGAGCGCTCTTCGTGGCTTGTTGTGGGGTGTTGGTTGAGTATGCTGGTATGAGGGTTAAGGTGACCAGAAGACATAGAGTCATGGTTAATAGTTTGGTTGTTTTGTGTTTCATGATAACTCCTTCTCCTTTCTCTATGTTTAGTACAGTGTATTATTATATGGGTGAGGCTTGAATTAAAGATTTTTGGAACAAAGTTTCATATGATAACATAATCCTTCCATGTGTTCTGGAGTTGTTCAATTTTATTGGCTGAGGCTTGATAAAGATAGTCTAAGATTCGGTCAGTCTCAACATCACCAATACGGTGCGCGGGTCAAGCGTCAAGAATACATATAGTCTAAAACCATCTAAGAGTAATCACTGAGAAAGGGGCTTCGCGAGGCAAAATGTGAAAATGAAGGCGCTTATTCTTTTCCAGCCGTTTTTAAAGCCGGCATAAGCTGCTTCGATATGCTCCCGTTCAGTAGGACTTTGTTGATCGTCATGGTTGAAAGCTTCTGACAAATGTGATTAAGGCTGCTCTCCGTGAAACTTAACCGCTTCTCACCGTCCGCAGTAAGGGTGTACACTTTCCGTGGTCTGTCATTCCCGAGATCCCACTGGCTTTTAATGTAGCCTTTGGCCTCCAAAGCGTTTAGTAACGGGTATACGGTGCTTGGACCGAAGTAAACGCCGAAGTTCTTCCTAATGCTAGCAATTATCTGGTACCCATGCATCGAAGAAACGCGCAGGTAATTTAGTATGACTAGGTCTAGCAATCCTTTCATCAACTTAGCCTCAACATCCCTCAAACCATTACTCAAACTTCATACACCACCTAACTGTATCTTTGTTCTACACACCTACGACGTGTCTCTTCTGAGACATATCACAAGACTTACTATACACAACCGTTGATATAAACGTTAATACGACCAGAAAACATAAAAAAACATACCAGAGCATAACCAAAATCAACAAAACAGATAAGCCCAAACATCAAAAATCACACTGGAGAGGGATAAACAGTGTCCAAAAGCCTCAAAAAACAAATTGTACAACGCATAGGCAGAAACTTGGCAGATATAATGATTCTACGCTTAATCCGCACCCAACCCATGTGGGGATACAAAATAATCCAAAACATGGAAACAAACTTTGAAACCAAACTGGGCCACGGCGTCCTATACCCGCTCCTGAACACACTAGAAAAAGGCGGCTTCCTACAAAGCACACAAGAAAAACATGGAGGACGCATCCGAAAAATCTACAACATCACAGCCAAAGGAATCCAACTTATAGACACTTACCATGAATACTTGAAGGAACAGATTGCAATGCGAGACATTCAAAAAAAGTGAAGAAAAAATGAATGAAAAAACACACGAAGCAAATGAACAAATGCAGGGACTTTTCGAAAAGAGGGGAGCGAAAGCACTGAGACTGGCAAGGGAAGCTGTTCTTGAAGAAAAAATCGATTCAAAAGAAGTCAAGGACGCTTTACGATATTTTATGGAACGGTGGCGTGACGTAGCAAGGCCTGGATTACTTTCAGTGGTATGCGAATCAATAGGGGGAAGACCCGAAGACACAACAGACGTTGCGATTCCACTGATATTAATCGCGGGCGCCACAGACATACATGATGATATAATTGATGAATCCAAAACAAAATACGATCAACATACGGTTTACGGAAAATTCGGAAAGAACATCGCAGTGCTTGCTGGAGACGCCTTGTTCCTCAAAGGCTTAAGCATGTTGAACAAAACATGTGCAAAGTACCCAGCGATTGTCGATATAGTCAAAAACATGTTTTTCGAGTTAGGCGACGCGGAAGCACTAGAGTTGCAGTTAAGAAAAACTAGCGTGACTCCAGAGATCTATCTAAACGTAATTAGAAAAAAAGCAGCCGATGTAGAAGCACACACAAGGATAGGAGCAATAATAGGTAAGGGAACCAGGAAAGAAATCGAAACCTTAGGTGAATATGGCAGGCTTTTGGGCATGTCAATCATACTGAAAGACGACTACATTGACAGCTTGGAATATGAAGAACTAAAACACAGAATTCAAAGCGAACACCTTCCAATGCCCTTACTCTGTGCGTTAAGAAATCAGAAAGCCAAATTGTTCGTCAATGAGACCTTACAAGAGATGAAACTAAAGAAAGAGGACGTTCAGTCGATAAGGACATTCATTGAAGAAGCCAAAGGCCTTCAAGAAACAGCTCAACTAATAGAGAATTTGATAAAAACCGCAGAAAAACAAATAAGCCATATCACCAATAATAAAGAGCTAAAGCTGCTCCTTCGCTCTACAAAAGTCTAAAATAGAAAAATGGAAACTTAGGCTGGACACCAACCAAATCTGGTCGGAAATTTCTTCTTTGCTTTCTTCGTCAACGTTATTCCCCTGTATAACTGTTCTACACTAATGCGCTTAATAAGTTTTGTTGTTCGACGTGAATACAGAATCAACAAGTCTTTTATTGAAATATAATAGATAAATGGCTCCTTAGCGGTGATAATAAAGTGCCTAAAAGAAGCTTTTTTTCAAGTTTAGGCATTTCTTCAAGAAAGTTCCTTATCGTTTTCGTTCTGTTGTTTAACTCTTTTATTTGGTTCTTCATGAATCTGTTCATATTAAGTACCGCGCTAAAAAATGCAAACGTGAATAATCTTCTCGCATGGACGATTTATCTGATTGCTATTGTTGGGTCAAGCCTGCTGGGGACGCTTGTGTCCCCACGCTTAAACAGACCTGCTCTAATTTACGCGTGGCTTTTACTTGGCATAATTACGAGTCTCCTTCTTTCAGCTTTAACGATGAATGTGAGCTTCGAATATTTATTAATCATCATATCTTTTTCGGGTATTGCCTTTGGCTTGGGTATGCCTTCAACCTTGGCCTACTTCGCCGAATATACGATTTTCGAAAATAGAGGACATATAGGCGGCATTGTATTTTTTGTAACCAATCTGAGTATAGCTGCTACTGCTCTATTTCTAGGAACGAATCTTACAATCGATTCCTATGCGGCGGCTATTTGGAGAATCATCGGATTGGTCATAATCTTTCTATTGAAACCAATTGAAGAGGGAAAGGAACAGAGAAAAGCGGTTCCTTTTAGAAGTGTCCTTTCTAATAGAGCGTTTGTTCTTTTTCTTGTGCCCTGGTTCATGTTCTGCCTGATTGATCGGTTTGAACTACAGATCTTTCTCAATTCCCCAAAACTAGGTGCGAACCTGGGGGCATTGTCCTTGCTGATTGAACCAATTGTGGGTACAGTTTTCGCATTGGTCGGCGGCTTACTGGCCGATTGGATTGGACGAAAGAAAGTGGTTGTATCAGGTTTTGTTGCGCTGGGTCTTGGTTATGCGGTGCTGGGTGTTGTCACAGGAACCTTGCTTGCCCAGTATTTTTTCATTGTGATAGATGGAATTGCTTGGGGCATTTTCTATGTATTGTTTCTTTTGGTTCTCTGGGGAGACTTGTCATCAACTACGGGGGGACAAGAAAAATACTATGCTGTTGGAAGTATTCCATTTTTCATTGCTTACCTCATGCAGTATCTAGTCAAGCCATATCTCGCTTCAATCCCAGTTGGAACGTTTGAGGTGTCCTTTTCCTTTGCAAGTCTTTTTTTGTTTGTGGCTATCTTGCCTCTTATTTATGCTCCAGAAACATTGCCTGAGAAGAAAATCCAAGAAAGACAAATCAGAAAATATGTGGAAGAAGCAAAAAAAGTCGTTAGGAAGGGTGAATGAGTTTATATTTTTTCTATTCTTGTCGTGATTTCTTCCAGAATCTTGGTGAATGGATGATCGGGCTTCTCTTTAGCGAACATTAGTGTTCCGCCCGCTTTCAAAACATCGCAGAAGCATGGTATTACTTCTAACACTGGAAGATTGGTCAAATTTTGGTATTGCTCGGCGATTTCATTCTTCTCTTTTTCAAACGATGTTGTTCCCATAAGCGTTTTGTTTAGCAAAAGTAGTGCTTTCTTGTCGAAGAGGTCGTAGAGTTCTTGAATCATTCGTTTTGTGCCTTGAACATCTGAAGTGTCTTGTGTTGTTACTACTAAGACAATGTCCGCGCTTACGATGGCGTTTATAGATGAGTATTGTAGCCCTGGACTAGTGTCGAATATTATATAGTCGAGTTCCATGTCGTTTAAGAGTGAATTTTTAAGTGCCAAAAGTCTTCCCAGTGCTCGCATTTCCCATTTTCTGTCTTTCGCGCCCATGTCCCGAATGGCTTCAGTATTAGGATTTGCGAGGCCCACTAGTAACTGCCCTTCATTTTTGAAACCATATTTGTCTGTTAGATCTATGAGCGCTCTTTTTATTTCGCAAACGTTATTTAAATAATCATTTAGCCAGTATTCTGAGCCGTCGGTTTTTAGGGCTGCGTAAAGGCTCGGTGCTCTAAAATCTAAGTCGAGGAGGGCCACCTTTTTGCCGCGTGCTATTAGGGTTGTGGCTAGGTTTATGGACATGAGTGTTTTTCCTGTTCCGCCTTTGTAAGAGTGTATAGCTACTATTTTGCCCATTTTTTGTCGCTCCTATTATTTTTCGACGTAGAAGTATGTTTTGCGTCCTCGTCTTTCTTTTTTCAGGTATCCCATGAGCACCAATTGATTTAAGTAACCGCTTTCCACTGCCCTTGCACGTTTGGTGTTCTCTGCGACTTCGTCAGCGGTTGCCTCGCCAAGTTTGCAGAGAGAAATAGCCGTCTTTCGCAAGTGATCGGGTAATGATAGTAAGGTCATCACATCCAGTGCCTCTGGCAAGCCCGGAAGTCCTATGATGTCTCCTTTTTGTTCGTTCTTTTGCAGTTCTATGAAGACTTCCATTTTTTCGTTGAGCTTGTCCAAGCATTCCTTAATCTTTTCTAGTAATCTAGTTTGACTCTTTTCGAGTGTCGCTGACACTGTTTATACCTCGACCGTACGATTATGTGTTATACGTGTCTACACAAAATTGAGTGGAACGCAACTATTAAGTCTTACGATACACTTCTATAGATTCCTAGCACATATTCTAAGCTTTAAAAAAGAAGAAAATTGGGGAGAACGCGTTTGTACTTATAGTATAGCTGGTAGTTTGCGGTCTTCCTCGATGAGTGGTAGAACGGTTTTGAGTTCGCGGAAGTGTTTCAGTACGGTTATGCCGCGCTCGGTAACTGCGTAGACAGTGCGTTTTTTGCCCATGGTTCTTTCTTCTACGAGGTTCTGTTGAATCAAAAAGTCCAGATACTGCTTTAGCACGCTGCAGTTCACGTTTGCCTTATACATAATGTGGGTGAGCTTTAATGGTCCCCTGTGGCTTAGGACCTTAAGTATGTCAACGTACATTTCCAGTTTGGATCTTCGCATTTCTAAACCTCTTCCTCCTTTTTTCTGCGGTTGGAGTATAAATATTTTACGGATTACTGTTACGCTTTTTTCTTGTTTTAGCCCCGTTTTCGGCTTGTTTTTTGTTGAACGGCAAGGAAAACGCTCATTCTGTTTTCGAACGCAGTCACCAGATCGTCAGCGAGGATTTTTTGGAATGGCTTGGATAGGTTTTTCATTTCGGTTTCGAACGTTGCCAAGACTTTTTGATGGAGTTCCTTTCGTTGTTCTGGGGCTTTTTGCGTTTTCATTTTCCTTCTCCTTCATGAGCTTCGTTTATTGTGTTTGATGGCTTGTTTAGGGTTGTGGGTATTTAACTAACTTATGAAGTGGAAATCTGTATTCTGAATCAGCAAATTTTAGCAGTATGTGCGCTCGTCGCAGCTTCTAGACCTAGTTTTGCATATGCTACTAAGATTCAAATAGGTTGCAAAGATGGGAGAGAGACCCCATGGTTCTCTTAGGGTTTGTTTTGGAAAAAGATAATAGAAACCACGGAGAGTTAGAAAGACGTGGTTCTGCCCGTGTGCAGGGGTAGCAGAGCCAGGTCAAGCCATAAGCGCATATGGGGCTTCATGCGCGGGACTCAAAATCCGTCTCTTAGGAGTACGTGAGTTCGAATCTCACCCCCTGCACCACGATCATTCCTCTAATTCACATTTCCGATTCAAAAACCTGCGATTTACAAAGCATAAACTGTGGTATCATTCAGCTTTTTCTGAAGTCAAACTCAAATTCGCCATTCTAAAAGCACCGATACAGTTTAACTTGAGAAGATATTTAGGGATTAGTGGTTACAGGCTGATAGGCGTATCGTTCGAACGCCTAACCGACATCGTATTCAGGCTTTTACGTTGATGTTGCTTAGTCAAATAGGAACACGGTTACTTCTTGGCCCTGCTCAGCAACATCAATGTTAATTGGCAAAATTATATATCCGTCCGCTTCAGCCATGCTCGTTATCGCTCCTGACTGTTTAAAGGCTGGATAAGCCTGACCATCCTTTACTTTCACTGTCAAAAACTGGGTTCTGCCAGAAGAGGAAACCACCCTCTTAGCCAATGGCACTTTCACGGTTTTTTCCATTTTTAGCGGCAGTCTTGCCATCTGGCGAATCGCAGGAACGAGTAGCAAATACGCATTGCTCAAACAAGACGTGGGATATCCGGGCATTCCAAACACAGGCTTCTCATCCACCAACGCAAAGAGAGTCGGTTTACCAGGCTTTATCTGAATGCCATGAAAGACAATCTTGCCAAACTCTTGAATCACGTTGCTTAGAAGGTCTCGCTCACCTACCGAACTCCCACCGGAGAAGACAATCATGTCACAGTCAAGCAGCTTCCTTATGGTTTTATTGAGTTCATCTGCAGTGTCTGGGACAGCTTTAATCTTGGCTGGATCGGCTCCATTTTTGCTTATAATGGAGATTAAAGTGTATGAGTTTATGTCGTAGATTTGCCCTCCCTTAAGAACAGAGCCAATTTCCTTAATTTCTCTGCCCGTCGGAACAACTGCAACCTGTGGTTTCGCATACACTCGCGCTTCTTTCTTTCCAAGCGCAGCCAAAACCCCGATTTGGGCGGGAGAGAGTTGTTCGCCTGTTCTTAGGATAACTTGTCCTTCCTCGATGTCTTCTCCTTTCGGCGAAATGTTCTCTCCAGGATATACTGGTTTCAATATGTTTATTGTTTTGTCGTTTCTTTCGGTGAATTCAACCATGACAACAGCGTCCGTGCCTTTTGGAATGGAGCTGCCGGTTGCAATTTGGATGCATTCTCCTTTGCCTAAAACTCTGGTCGATGATTCACCAGCATGAAGAGTTTCTACTAGTTTCAAGGTTTTTGGATTGGATGAGGAGGCACCGAAGGTGTCGTCCGCTTTGACTGCATATCCATCCATGGCAGCTCTGTTGAAAGGTGGTACGGACATGTTTGCCACGATGTCTTCAGCTAATACTCTGTCAAGCGCGTTTTCGATTGGGACTGTTTCTGTTCGTTTGATGGGTTTAATGGATTTGCGGATGCGTTCTAGGGCTTCTTCATATGTTATGAGTTGTCTGAATGGGGTCATCTTGCTCATCGGTTGGCCTCCCAAAGGATGTGTCCTATGCCTGGGAGTATGAGTTTGCTAAGGGCTAACTTAACCGCGTTTTTAGATCCTGGGAGACTGAAGACAAGTTTCCCATTCACCGCTCCTGCGATTGCACGGCTAATCATGGCAGCCTCACCGATTTCTTCGTAACTCAATTTTCTGAAAAGTTCGCCGAAGCCTTCAATTTTCGTATCAAGCAATTCGGATACAGCGTCGACAGTGATGTCGCTTTTGCTGATGCCAGTGCCTCCGCTTGTTATGATCACGTTGATTTTGGGGTTTTGAAACATCTCTTTCATGGTGGTTTGGATTAAAGCCTTGTTGTTGGTTATGATTTTATGAGCCAGAACTTGATGCCCTTCACTGAGGATTAGTTTTTTTGCGATTTTGCCCGATTCATCGGTTTTTTCATCTCTTGTATCGCTTACGATTATGATTGCGAAGTTTGCCTTGACCTTTTGATGCAAATCGTGCCCGCTCACTTCGTCGTTTCCTTCTTCTTTTTTAAAACTCTAATCTCCCCTATCTTTGTGTGAGGATATTGCCCAGTCTCGTCTTTTTCTAAGTACTTCACCATGTCCCAGATTGTCAATAAGGCAGTGGTCACGCCTACTAACGCTTCCATCTCAACCCCTGTCTTGTATTCGCCTACAACTCTGCATCGCGCTTTGACATAATCTTCGCCGATGCTAAAGCCCATATCCACTTGAGAAAGCAGAATCAGGTGACAAAGAGGAATAAGTTCAGGAGTTTTTTTGGCTGCGATTATTCCAGCCACGTTTGCTGCTGAGAAAACGTCGCCTTTTTCCACAAGCCCTTCACTTATTCTTTCGATTGTCTTTGGTTGTAGCCAGATTTTGCCTTCTGCTTCTGCAACTCTTTTGACGATGGGCTTATCGGATACGTCAACCATTTTCAGCGGCTGGCGTGAGGTTATACGTTTCTTTACGGTGCCTGTCATTTTCTTTTCTCCAATAAGGTGCTCTCAATAGGGCTGCTTTCGTAAAGGCTTCTTTTAATACGCTTGATTCTGCGCCCTGCCTAATAAGGGAAATTATGTCCACAAGGTTGTCGTTTCTGAGGAGACATGGTTTTAGTTTTCCGTCTGAAGTGACTCTCAGGCGGGTGCAGTTTTGGCAGAATCTGCTGTTGTGCATTGGGCGGACAATCTCCACATAAACTGAGCCACCGTTTTTTTCCAGGACGTATCTCCTTCGTTTATGCAAAGGATTCTCTTCAATTGAGACAGCTCTATTCTTTAGCCAATCCTCAATAGGGGCTAAATCATAATGGAAATCTTTCCAGTATGTGATATTCTCCTGTTGAATTGGCTGAAACTCGATTAACTGAAGTGTGGCGTTGGCTTCTTGCGCAAAATCAATCGCTTTGGGAATCTCGTCAACGTTAATTCCTCTTAAAACTACCATGTTGATTTTGACTGGATGGAGGCCACTCTGTAAAGCAGCTCTTATGCCATTCTTTACTTGTTCCCCGTACTCTTCTCCTGTGATTTTTCGGAAATTTCCTGGACTGATTGACGGTAGACTTATGTTCACTCGTTTAAGTCCTGCTTGGTGAAGTTTTCGAGCGTATTTTTCAAGTAGGACGCCGTTGGTGGTTAAAGAAACCTCGTCGACGCACTGAGCGATTTTATGGACTATTTCGGAAAGGTCATCTCTGAGAAGAGGCTCGCCACCTGTTAGCTTTATTTTCTTCATTCCAAGTTCAGAGGCGATTTTTGCGATTTTTCCGATTTCTTCTGGAGCCATTTCATTGTTTGAAGTGATTTCCCCTTCCTTGTGGCAGAAAAAGCATTTGAGATTACATTTTTGCGTTACGGAGATTCGTAGGCTATTGAGCCTCCTACCGTATTTGTCGCAAAGTACTTCGGACGAGATTTCAACTTTTCGAGTCATGCCACCGCTTCCGTTCATAACATGGAGTGTTATGCATCATTAAGCATATCGATTTTCCAAGTTAGTTAAGCATTTCGTTTTTGGTTGGGAAAGCTAGGGGTCAGACGAGTTTTTCAGGATTAAGGCTCTAGTGGTTTCTCGTATCTTCTGTCCTTGGCTGTAGCGAAACTTTTCACTCTTGGCGAAGTCTCATAAAAATATACATTTAGTGTGTGGGAGAAAAATTTGAGACTGCTTAGTCGATGGTCCAAGAAATAATCAGGAAAAGCTGGATGGGCAGGAGAGTATGGACGGCTATGTAGCGAAGTAGAGTTGAGAAAAAGGAGGGCTACTTTCCTATCATTACCTCTGTCGACTTTACGATTGCCTCTACTTCGTCGCCCACCTTTATGTCCAGATCTTCAATGGCTTCTTTGTAATCACAGCGGTTATAACCGCAGGTACTTTTATCTCAATTTTTACTTTTCCAGTTATTTTGTCTTTTTCAACCGAGAGCACTTTCCCTTTTAGGCGATTTCGTGCGCTTATTTTCAGCTTTATCACCTCCCAATGATCAGAGTCTGAAAGAACCTCACTCAAATAGCTCTCCAGCTTCTTGTACTCGCTGAGAAGGTTTCGACCCGACACTGTGAGTTTTGCGCCTCCACCTCCAGTCTTGCCGCCCTTGTGAGTTTCAACTATAGGTTCACCTAAGGTTCTTTCGATTTTCTTGATGTAGTTCCAGACGTAACGATAGGACATGCGAAGTGTTTCTGCGGCCTTGGAAATCGAATTTTCCTCTGCTATTGCTTCAAGAATTTCTGCCCCGCCTTTGCCTATCAACGGTTTGCCGTTATCTTCGATCCATATCTTGCCTGAGGGCTTATGTTTTCTGTTGGTGACCATCCATCAGCAGTATTTGTGCGCAATGTTTATAAAGTTTAGCCGATATGAACGAAATACATAACGGTGCGCTGAGCGCGCTAAAAACTAAATGGAATGCATATAAATGAAAGTTGAAAAAACGAACCCTAAGCACTATGGCGTATACGTTAATTATCATCGGTATACTAGTTGGAGCCGCTGTAGGTTTTGGAGTAGGTTATTTAGCATATGTACCCCAGATCAACTCGCTAAATTCAAAAGTAACGAACCTCCAGGTCTCGTATAACGATTCTATAATCACTCTAGCTTCTAACTCGCCACCGTTTTTTATCGGTGCAGCCGGCACGCTAAAATCTACGATTGGCACAGTTCTTAGCACCTTTGAGAAACTGTACCCCACAATTACAGTCGCACCCCCTTATTTGCGGGAAGTGGCGTAGTCGCCACTCAGAGAACACTTCGAAAAATTTTAGTTTAGAAGCCGCAGCAGACACGACGACCATGCCGCAATACCTCTTTCCCAACTCGCAAATTATGAAATCGCCTTTGGCATAACTCAGATGGTAATTATAACCAATCTTGGCTCGCCCAATGGGCTACAACTTTACAACATGTGGAAGGAGCTCAAAGTCTCACTGTAAACTCAGCATCAGTATAATCAAACTTGGCAAACATATTCAACTTTATCGCCATAAACTCAACTACCAAAGTTGGGTTTTCAAATCCATTCGCAGACCCCAGCGGTTACCAAGGCGCAGGAATGATTCGATTGGCTGGTTTAACATTCTGCGGAAACAGCTCATACCTTTTAACGCGATGTACAACAATCCAAATAAATACTACATGCAACTACTGAAACAACTTTAGTTACCTAATGCAGACCCAACACATAGACTTCATAACTTCAGCTTACCTATCCAATGCATTATCACAGACTGCAAACTCAACTCAGACGAATTTAACCTACATAACATTACCCACATCAATTAACCTAGGAGTTCTATCGAATATCAACTATTATCACAAAGTAAATTATTTAGGGAGCATATTCTCAGCACTGCCGGGAACGACATCAGAGCTCAATCGTTTCTCATCAACCCAGTAACCTACACTTTAACGATTCCAACATGTTTCCACTAACCCAGCAGCCGCCACTCTCTTCATCAAAACCCTATTAAGCACAACTGGGCAGAGCATAATGCTGCAAAACGGCATAGTTCCCCTAACGCCAGCAATAGTCTACGGCAACTACACCAGTGTTCCAGCATCATCAATCCCTTCGTAACACCAGTTAACTCAACATATTCCTCTCTATTTCCCAGGGAGCTGATCAAGTTTCCAAATAGAGCTTTCAAAGCTATCCTGATATCCTGCGGCGCCGTAACAATCTTCTTTTTTTTCTATCCTCTTCTACTTATTTTAGCTCTGGGTGCTGGAGATATTTATTCCGCCTTCGCGACAAGTTCTTTTATGTTATCTGTTGAGGCTACTTTCGTAATCGCCACATCCGCAGCAGTTTTTTCCGTGCTTATAGGTACGCCTTTCGCCTATCTTCTGGCTAGATACGACTTCAAGTTCAAAGAGATTATCGACGCAATCATTGACATACCCATTATGATTCCCCATGTTATAGTTGGCATAATGATTCTCCTGGCATTCTCCTCACAATTTGGCTTCGGTCCATTTCTGCAGGGAATCGGCGTAAACATGATTGATACGCTTATAGGCGCTATAGTAGCAGTTACCTATCTCTCAGCAACATACTCTATTAGGGTGATTGAGTCGGCAATCAAGTTGATTAACCCTGATGTTGAGCTAACCGCTAGGACATTAGGTGCTTCGCCCACATTTACCTTCACCCATATTATAGTGCCCAGAATTTGGAAGGCTATAGCAAATGGGGCGATACTTACATGGGCAAGGGCCGTCGCGGAGGTAGGAGCACTGCTAGTGATAGCTTATTATGTATACTTCAACGGCAACTATGTTTATCCAGCTTCAATCTATATTTATGAGGGATACGAAACAATAGGGTTAGCGGGAGCAGTAAAATTTTCCGCAGCTCTCCTCGTAATAGTCCTTGCCGCATTTATCATTTACAGATTAGTCTTAAGACAATTATCCAAAAGACATACTTGAAAGGTGAAATGTATGCTTCAACTACTTAATGTTACTCTCACAGCTGGAACTTTTAAGCTGAATCCTGTCACAATAAACGTAGATCAACAGGAATATTTGATTATCATTGGGCGCACTGCCAGTGGAAAAACAACTCTTCTAAAAACAATCGCAGGAGCCTACAGACCAACCGGCGGCAAAATACTGATTGATGGCTGAATATTACAGATGAGCCTCCTGAAAAAAGGAATATCGCTTACGTATCGCAGACTTTCAGCTTATTTGATCACATGAATGTCTACGGGAATATAGAGTTTGGGCTCAAAGCTAGAGGCATTCCAAAGCCGAAGAGAGAACATCTTGGTGAACGGGATTGCCAGAGAGGTCGGGATTGAAAATCTCCTGAATAGGATGCCAGGGACGTTAAGCGGTGGCGAACAGCAACGGGTATCATTAGCCCGAGCGTTGGTGACCAATCCAAAGGTTCTGCTTTTGGATGAGCCGCTTTCGATGATAGATCCTGAGAGTAAAGGATCTATCATAAGATTGCTGAAAGCAATTCCTGAGAAATATAATATTCCAGTTGTTCATGTCACTCATGAATGGGATGAAGCCTACTCATTAGGAAGCTTGATGGCTGTGATGTATCAGGGCAGAATAATTGAGCTCGGCGAGGCTGAACAAATATTTAATCAACCTAAGAACTATTATACTGCGAAGCTTGTCGGTTTCGATGACATGTACAAAGGAATCGCCACTCTCCTGATTCCGGGTCTACAATCGAATTGGAGAACGGTTTGGAACTGAAGTCACTATGAATATTGGTGGTCCAGTTTATGCCTGTGTAAGGCCGGAACAAATCAAACTTGGCACCAGTAACGAGTGCTAATAACCTTGAGGGAAGAGTTGAAGAAGTATTCAGAGAAAGATTTGGATTTCGAATAATCATCAATATAAACGGTATTGAGTTTACAGCTCTTGTTAGAAGCAAGTCTACTAGGGGAGATGATGTAACAATTACCATACCAGAAGAACAGCATACACGTGGTACCTACCACAGGAATCTGATAGCGCGCCCCTTGATGCCTTAGCAGACATAAAAATTCAAATTCTAAGAAAGCGCGCGCTAACGCAATCTCAGAAAGAAAAGCATGGCGAAAAATATTATAAGACCTTCGTGCTCTCCACGTAGATGTTTAACTGGCTTGTAGTACGCTAGAAATGTTGGCGAGGGTTATGAAAGCTTCCAAAACCACGGCAGAGTCCAATTCGGGCAAGAAACCAAGCGGGACTCAGTCGGAGAAGCCAACAGATGAACTCTTGGCTTTGCCGATCGAAGATCTATTTGGCAGCCTGGGCACCTCGCAATCTGGTTTGACATCAGAAGAGGTGAACGCGCGTTTCGAGATCTTTGGTCACAATGAATTAGCCAAGAAGAAAGAGGCGAACAGCTGTTGTTGATTTCTTTTATCACCTCAAGAATCCTTTAATACTTATATTGTTATTCGCGGGCATAGTTTCAGCCTTTTCAGGAGGAAGAGAAGGAACAGTAAACGCTGTGATCATATTTTTCATACTCCTTCTGAGTGTATTCCTAGACGTCTACCAGGAAAACAAAGCTGAAAACGCTGCCGAGCTATTGAAGGAAAAAGTAACTACAACCGCGACAGTGGTCCGAGACGGAGCCAAGAAAGAAGTGAAGCTCTCGGATATCGTTCCAGGCGACGTTGTATATCTTTCAGCAGGAGACCTGGTTCCTGCCGACGCCCGGATTGTCAGCGCCAAAGATTTGTACATTAATCAGTCTGTCTTAACAGGCGAATCATTTCCAGTGGAGAAAACTCCTCAATCAGCGCCGACAAGAACTACGGACTTGACGGCGTGGAATAACTGCTTATTTTTGGGCACGTCTGTTGTAAGCGGAACCGCCAATGCAGTTGTTATTAAAACTGGAAACTCGACCGAGTTCGGCAAAATCGCTAAAAAGCTTGTCGGCAGAGTAACCGAAACAGATTTTGAAAAGGGACTTGGTCGGTTCGGATTTCTAATAATGGAAGTCACTATCGCTCTCGTGTTATTTGTCTTCCTAGTCATCGCAGTGGTGAAACCCGGGGTCATGCATACAAGTCCGAATGTTCTGGAAACGCTTCTCTTCGCCGTTGCTTTGGCAGTCGGACTGACGCCTGAACTTCTGCCGGTAATAATGTCAGTGAACCTCTCAAAAGGCGCACTCGCAATGTCCAAAAAAGGCGTCATTGTAAAGCGATTGGCGTCAATTCAGAATTTTGGAAGCATGGACACTTATGCACGGACAAGACCGGTACACTTACTGAAAATAAAATCAACTCTTGTGATGCATGTCGACATTGAAGGGAAGGATAATGATAAAGTGCTACTCTACTCTTTTCTGAATAGCTATTTTGAGACAGGGTTGAAAAGTCCACTAGATGATGCTATCCTTGCACATGAAGAGATTATCGTCAAAGACTACCAGAAAATAGACGAAGTTCCATTTGATTTTACGAGAAAACGTGTTTCTGTAGTTGTTGAGCACGAGAGACAGAGATTCTTCATTGCGAAAGGCGCTCCTGAAGAGATTATTAAAGTATGCACCTACGGCGAAGTTGAAGACGTGATCGTGGACTTCTCGCCGGAATTGCAGAAAAGGGCGGAGGAAAAATACAATGACCTGAGCGCCCAAGGCTACAGAGTTTTGGCGGTTTCATACAAGAAGGTCAAAGAGGAAAAATCGAACTATTCAGTAAACGACGAAAGTGACATGGTGTTTCTAGGTTTCGTGGTATTTCTCGACCCGCCTAAGGAAACGGCAAAGGAATCCACACAATCGCTCAGAAATACTGGAATACGGCTGAAAATTCTCACTGGAGACAACGAGTTAGTCACAAAAAAGACGTGTGAACAGCTGGGTTTCCAAATTACGGGAATAGTTCGGGGAAGTGAAATTGCTCAAATGGGCGATGATTCTCTTGTGAGGGTCGTCGAAGAAGCAAACGTCTTTGCGCGGGTTACACCAGCCCAAAAAGACAGAATAATGAACGCTTTGAAGCGCAATGGTCACGTAGTTGGGTTTCTTGGCGACGGAATAAATGATGCTCCCTCTTTGAGGACCGCCGACGTCGGTATTTCAGTTGAAAACGCAGTAGACGTAGCAAAAGAGGCGGCTGACATCATACTTCTGCATAAAGACTTGAACGTGCTTCAACAAGGTGTCCAAGAGGGTCGTAGAACTTTCGGAAACACTATGAAGTACATAATGATGGGCACTAGCTCAAATTTTGGCAATATGTTCAGCGTCGCTGGCGCATCCCTCTTTCTGCCATTCCTGCCAATGACTGCCACGCAGATACTCCTCAACAATCTCCTTTACGATGTGTCTGAGTTAACCATCCCAACCGATAATGTCGACGAGGAATATACCCTGAAACCCAAGCATTGGGATGTTTCCTTCATCAGACAGTTTATGATTTATTTTGGACCGATTAGCTCGATCTTTGACTTCCTAACTTTCTTTATCATGCTGTTTATTTTCCGAGCAACCACTCCACTGTTCCAGACTGCGTGGTTCATCGAGTCTCTTTGCACACAAGCACTAGTAGTCTTCGTAATAAGAACGCGAAGAACGCCATTCTACAAAAGCAGACCGAGCAGACTACTGCTTCTTAGCACAATGGGCGCTACAGCCGTTGCCTTAGCTATTCCATTAACGCCTATAGGCGCATTGTTCGGATTCAAAGTACCACCATACATGTTCTTCATAATCCTACCAGGACTAATCGCAGCTTACTTAGCGCTGGTTGAGATTATAAAAAAACGGTTCTATAAACGATATCTCCACCTCGTAGAAAAAACAAACGATATATCCATCTCGTAAAAAAACGTCGTCACTAAAAAAGCAAGTCTGGCTAAAAAAAACCGGAAACATGAAAAAAGGAGTAGACTACATTCTCTTCATCAGGTAATTCGATATAGTGAGCTTCTGCATTTCCGTAGTTCCTTCATAAATCTCCGTAATCTTTGCGCACCGATGGAAGCGTTCCACGTGATAGTCTGCCAAATAACCGTATCCACCGTGGATTTGTATAGCGTCATCTGTAACCTCCATAGCAACTCTGCTCGCGTAGGCTTTCGCCATAGACGTAGCCATCGGGTCAGCCTTGCCTTGGTCATAAAGCATTGCCGCCTTGTAGGTTAGCAGCCTCGCTGCCTCGATTTTTATAGCCATTTCAGCGAATTTGAAGGATATGGCTTGAAACTGAATTATTGGCGTGTTGAATTGCTTCCTGTTCTTGGCGTATTGGAAGGCTTTTTCGAATGCCCCTTGAGCTGTGCCAATTGCTTGCGCAGCCACGGTGATTCTTGTGCCGTCGAAAAGTTCTAGCGTGTAGTAAAAGCCTTTGTTCAGTTCGCCTACTAAGTTGCTTTCTGGCACCTTGAGATCGCTTAAGGCGAGTGAGCCTGTAACGCATGGTTTTATGCCCATTTTGCCGTGCAACTTTGTTGCGTCAAGTCCTGGGGTGCCCTTTTCTGCTAGGAACATGCTTTGTCCTTTATGGGACGGTTGGATATTAGGGTCTGTCTGGCACAGTATAATGAAATAGTTGGCGATGGTGGCGTTGGTTATGAATTCTTTGGCCCCATTAATAATCCATTCGTTTCCCGTCTTAGCCGCTTTGGTGTCCATGCGGGTTATGTCGCTTCCATGTTCTGGTTCAGTAAATGCGGCCGCTGATATGGCATTGCCGTTGGCTAAGGGTGGGATGTATTTTTTCTTTTGTTCTCCGGTTCCATGTTTTAGAAGCACGTCTGGAACCATGAGGTTGCTAAGCGACACCGCGGCGCCCAAGCCTGGATCAACTCTGCACATTTCCTCTACCACGATGCAGTCTTCAAGCACTCCATAGCCTTGTCCGCCGTACTCCTGTGGAATTCTCATGCTTGTGAAACCGAGTTTGGCTGCCTTCTTGCAAAGCTCTGCCGGAAACTCTTCTTTCTGGTCAAACTCCAAAGCGAGTTCAGGGGTGAACTCTTTTTCGCAGAATTCTCTTACGGCTCTCTTAATTTCTTTCTGTTCATCGTTCAGTTCAAAATGCATCTGCGTGTTCTCCTTTTTTCCGGTTTAGACTTTAGCCTTCTGTCCTTTCAACTCATATACTTTGTTCTTCAAAGAAGGAACTATTTTGAAAAGGTCGTCAACAACACCGTAGTCGGCTACGCTAAAAATTGGCGCGTTTGGATCTTTGTTCACTGAGATAATCAAGCCTGAGCTTTTCATCCCAAGCATGTGCTGGAAGGCGCCGCTTATTCCTAGGGCTAGGTAGAGTTTTGGTTTTACCGTTTTTCCAGAAGTGCCCACTTGGCGATCATTAGGTAACCATCCCTTGTCCACGATTGGACGGGAACAAGCTAATGTTCCCCCGAGAGCCTTTGCCAACTCTTCCACCAACGGAATGTTGCAAACGTCCTTGATTCCCCTTCCAATGCTTATGAGCACTTCCGCTGCTGTTATATCAACACCCCCAGGCGGAGGCGGAACGTATTCGATGAAACGTTTTGTCGTTATTTCCTCGGTAAGAGGTGAAGGAACCTCGATTATTTCGCCATTAGCAGGTATTTTCTTTTGTACTGGAAACGTGGCTTGCCGGACGGTTACTATGTAGCTGTCTGCTTTGCTCAGCATGGCTCTTGCGTTTACTTTGCCACCATACATTTGACGGGTCACAGTGAATGTATCATTTTGATATTCTACGCCTATGCAGTCTGTCGCCAAGGGCGCATTTAATGAAACAGCAAGGCTTGGAGCCAAATCTACGCCGAAGGAGGTGTGCCCGATCATAGTGAGCAGTGGCTTATGTTCCTTCATTAGGTGAGATAAGACAGTCTGATAAGCATCCGAATTGAAGTTCTCTAACTTGGCATCATCAACTGTCAGCACATGTTTCGCGTACTCTGCGAGCGCTTTTGCATGGTTCTTAGTATCTTTCCCAAATAGCAATGCCGTTAGTTCTGTGTTTGTTTTTTCCGTCAATTCCATGCCTTTGGACAGCATCTCAAAAGTAACGTCTCTGATCTGCCCTTGCCTGTGCTCGGCTAGAACGAAGATTTCCCTCATTCATATCAACCCCCTGGCTTTTATGATCCCCGCAATCTTCGCAGCAACCTCGTCAGGGCTTCCTTTCAGAAATTCAGCCTGCTTCTCCACGGGTGGCACATACATTTTCTCTATCTTTAGCCAAGAACCTGCTTCGCCGACTTCACTCTCGCCCAAGCCAAGGTCAACGAGACCTAGAACTTTGATTTCCTTCTGCATTGCTTTCCTAATGCCCATAATAGAAACGTAGCGGGGCTCATTTATGCCCGTCTGTACTGAGATTATCGCGGGCAACTTCACGTCAATAACTTCTTCCAAGCTGCCCTCTAATTCCCGCTTGACCCTGACGATCTGATCGTTTACGTCAATTTTCTTAACCATTGTAGCGTGAGAGACGCCTAAAAGTCTGGCCAGTATAGGACCCACGACCGCGTTGCCGTCGTCACTGGCTTGTGTTCCTGTTATTACGATGTTGAACGGTAGGTTCTTGATGGCTTTGGCGAGAATTTTGGCTATTGCATAACCGTCTGAGCCCTCAAACTTTGGGTCTGTGAGTCTTATGCCCTTGTCCGCGCCCCTGGCTAGACATTTTCGCAGAGTGCTGTCTGCATCTTCTGAGCCCACGGTTATGGCGGTTACTATGCCCCCATGCTTTTCTTTCAGACGTACCGCTTCCTCAATTCCGTAGTCGTCCCATTCGTTAATGTCGAAGACTAAGCCAGTCTTCTCTATGCCCTTCATGCTCCCAGCGATTTTTATGTCCGCTTCTGCTGTTTCGGGAACATGTTTTACACAGACTATTATGTCCGTAATGTTTTCCTCCATTCCTTCTTGTAGATGCCCAACTTGTCCTTAACTGCTTTGCGCTTCTCTGCCTGTAATGGTCCGAATTTCTTGATCCTCTCCGCAAACATTGAAAACAATTCTGCGGCTTTCTTGTAAACGGGCAAAGGCACGTAACTGTAGCGCACTCGCATGTTCTCTATTCCAAACTCTGCAAAAGAACGGCTCATTTCAATCATTCGCTTCTTAGTGAATTTCTCATCTATTTCTTGTTGTCCTTCGATGACTAACACGCCATCTGCTCCATAAGCAAATGCGGTGAGTAGATGTTTTGAGCCGATTATGGCCGTAGACGGAACGGCTACTATACGTATGTTTTCAGGATAGTTAAGTCGGTCAAGTCCCAAAAAGTCCATACCCGTGTATCCTACGCTTTTGTCTACGAAGGCGATGATTCTGATTTCATTTGGCGCCTTGTCCATTAGCACGCCTTTAAGCGCCGCGATAATTTGTTTATTAGTCGAGTTCTTGAAGTCTATGGCTTCTTTCGGACAAATAGGAATGCATGCTCCACAACCAATGCATTGGAACGGGTCAATCTTGGCTTTGGCATCTTCGATTGTTATGGCTTTGACTGGACAAATCGGCACACAAACGCCACAGCCGTTGCACAAGTCTGTGATTACAAAGGCTTTTTCAGGGCTTGTCGTGACGTATTCCCCTTTAAGGAATAATGACGCCCTTGCCGATGCCCCTAAAGCTTCGGAGACTGTGTCACGAACGTCTTTGGGGTTTAGTGCACATCCACACGCGAAAATTCCAGTCATGAGAGAGTCTACTGGATCGAGTTTGGGATGTTTCTCTTGTATGAAGCCGTCTTCGCCTAAGGAAAGTTTCATTTTTCCAGCGAGTTCTTTGAGTCCAGCAGGCGGCACCATAGGTGTGGCTAGAGCGACCATGTCAAATTCATCTTCTCTCACTTCACCCATTAAGGTGTCTTCAGCTACGACAGCAAGCTTGCCATTATCTTTCTTGTAGACTTCAGCCACTTTGCCTCGTATGAAGATGACGCCGGCTTCCTGGTCTCGCCAGTAAAGCTCTTCATAACCTCTACCCGTGGCTCGTATGTCTGTGTAGTAGATGGTGACGTCGATTCCTAGCATTTTCTTTAGCACATCAGCCTGCTTTAGCGAGTACATGCAGCAAATGCGACTACAGTAAGGAATGTAATTCTTATCCCTCGAACCCGCACAGAGGACTATTGCCATTTTTGTAACATTGCTTCCATCAGCTCTCTTTACTACGCCTTCCGTAGGTCCAGAAGCAGAAGTTAGCCTTTCCAAGTCCATCATAGTGATAGCGTCTTTGTAAGCGCCATAACCATAAATTTTGAGCAGGTTGGGGTCGTAGAGTTCGTAACCAGTAGCCATTATTATGGCACCTAGGTTCAGATCAATCGTTTTGCCCGCGTCGTCCAAGTTTATTGCTTTGGCTGGACAGAGTTGTGCACATTTTCCACACTTTGTACAGGCAGCAAAATCTATAACATAAGCCGAAGGGACTGCCTGCGGAAATTCTATGTACGCCGCCTTTCTTTGGCTCAAGCCTTCGTTAAACTTGTCCACCACAGTAACTGGACAAACCTTAGCGCACACACCACAACTTCGGCACTTCTCGACATCCACGCCTCTTGGCTTCATGAAAACTTTAGCTGCGTAGTTGCCCGGTCGCCCACTCACATCTTGCACTTCAGCATAAGTGTACAAGTTCACGTTTGGGTTTCTTCCAACCTCCGCCATTCTTGGAGTGAGTATACATTGAGCACAGTCGAGGGTTGGGAAAACCTTGGTTAGTTTCGCCATATTGCCGCCTATACTCGGCTCTCTTTCAACAAGGTAGACCTTATGACCTAAATAGCCCAAGTCCAAAGCCGCGGTGATGCCTGCGATTCCTCCACCAACAATGAGAATCTCTCTTGAACCCTTCTCGCTAATGCTTTGCAGAGGCTCAAGCGCAAAACTACGCTCATACCCGCCTCGGATCAGACTTACAGCCTTTTTTGTGGCTTCTTCTGAAGGTTTAGGTCCATGAACCCACGAGTCCTGTTCACGTATGTTGACAAACTCCATCATGTAAGGGTTTAAGCCAGCTCGTTCCAGAACACTTTGAAAGGTGGGCAGATGCATTCTGGGTGTACAACTGGCAATCACTACACGGTCTAAACTCTTTTTCTTAATATCGTCAATAATCGTGTCTTGGGCTGGGCGTGAACAAAGATACTTGTTGTACTTCGCAACGACGACTCCCTCCCAATTCTTAACCACTTCAACAACTTGTTTAACATCTACAACGTTCCCTATGTTGCCACCGCATTCGCACACGAATATTCCGATTTTTGGCTGTTTTGCTTCCATATTGCTCAGCTCTATTTTTCTGAGACGTTTACATTTGTCTTGAGAAGGACACTAAAAAGCAAAACGCTTAAAAAATCTTGTGTTTCTTGATATCCCAAACGAGACATGAAAAATGAACGCTCAAGAACTCACTCAGAAGCACAAACTGCTCGAATGCATCCAGTGTGGCATGTGCACTGGAAGCTGTCCCGTAGCCAGAAAAGCCAACCTGAATGTTAGACGCTACATGCGGGAAGTTTCCGCTAATGGCAAGTTAACAATACACCCCCAAAACGAGTTATGGAGCTGCACAACCTGCTCCACCTGTGGAATCCGTTGCCCAAAGGACTTGAACCCATATGACTTCATCATCGACATCAGAAGCATGGCTGTAGAAGAGGGACAAATCGCCACAACACTCCGAGACGCCCTAGAAAGCACTTTCAAAAACGGCAACCCGTGGGGAAGAATACGAAGCAAAAGGTCAGAGTGGGCACAGGACTTGAATATTAAGCATGCCTCGCAAGGCGTTGAAATTCTGTATTACGTCGGCTGCACACCCGCCTACGACCCGCGAATCCAAAGTGTAGCAAAAAGTTTGGCAAACTGTTTCGCAAAGGCGGGAGTAAATTTTGGCACATTGGGCAACGAAGAGAATTGCTGCGGAAACGAAATCTACGGCATAGGCGAAAAAGGCTTGTTCGATTTTCTCGTTGAAGAAAACATGAAACTCTTCAACAAATACAACATAACCCAACTCGTCACAAGTTGTCCTCATTCTTATCATTCCTTTAAAAACCGATACAACCAAACAAACGTAAAAGTTCTGCACCACACCCAACTGCTCGCTGACCTGATAAACAACAAGAAACTTGTGCTTTCGAAGGAAGTAAACAAGAAAGTCATCTATCACGACCCATGCTACCTCGGCAAGCAAAATGGCATCTACGACGAACCTAGAAAAGTTATAGAAAGCATACGAGGCGTAAAACTCGTCGAATTCGACCGTTCTAGAGAACGAAGCCTCTGCTGCGAAGGTGGTGGAGGAAGAATGTGGGTGGACATTCCAGGCGAACGCCTCTCAGAAATACGCATAAAAGACGCAGCCGCCGCAGGTGCAGAAATACTGGCAACTGCTTGTCCATTCTGTCTATTAACCTTCGAAGACGCCGTAAAAACGACAGGTTTTGAAGGAAAAATCCAAGTCATGGACATAGCGGAACTGCTTTGTCAGGCAATATAATTGCCTTTTCAGAGTCGGGAGTCTTAGAAAAACTATAAAGGAAGGTTTACAAAAGTAAAGGATTCCCTTCAAAGCGAGGGATGATGCACAAATGGAAACATTAACCCATGACGTAATTATAGTCGGATCCGGCCTAGCCGGGCTAAGAGCAGCTGTCGCAGCCGCACAGGCTAGCAACAAGCTCAATGTAGCTGTAATCTCTAAAGTCTTTCCAGTGCGTTCGCACTCTTCCTGCGCCCAAGGCGGAACAGGAGCTGCAATGCGAGAGGGAGATTCACAAGATTTACACGCCTTTGACACCGTCAAAGGTTCAGATTATCTTTCAGACCAAGATATTGTGGAATTTTTCGTTAAACAAGCGCCAAAAGAAATCGTCCTCCTGGAACATTGGGGATGCCCATGGAGCAGAACAGCCGAAGGAAAAATAGACCAACGCAGCTTCGGCGGTCACAGTTTTCCAAGAGCGTGTTTTGCCGCGGACATGACGGGCTTTCATGAAATGCACACGCTATATGGAAAAGCCCAAACGTACGAAAACATAAAATTCTACGACGAGTGGTTCGCCACTTCCATGATCGTTGAAGACAACACCGCTACAGGCTTAACGGCCATGGAAATGAAAAGCGGCAAGATGCATGCTTTTCGCGCAAAAGCCATCATTATGGCAACTGGAGGTCACGAACGCATATACGAGTTTACAACATTCTCCCACACGGCCACGGGCGATGGGATGACCATAGCCTACCGTGCTGGAGCGCCTTTGGAGGATATGGAGTTCGTTCAATTTCACCCAACGGGACTTGTGCCTTCAGGAGTGTTGATTACAGAAGGCGCCCGAGGCGAAGGCGGACACCTACTAAACAAGAATAGCGAGCGTTTCATGAAGAAATATGCGCCAGAAAAAATGGAACTCGGTCCACGAGACATTGTCTCCAGATCGGAGCAAACAGAAATCCTAGAAGGACGAGGATGGGAAGGCCCATACGGACCTTACATAGCCCTAGACCTTACACATTTGGGCGAGGAGAAGATAAACGAAAGGCTTCCGCTGATTCGTGATGTTGCCATAAAACTTGGCGGAGTAGACCCAGTTAAGGAGTATATACCAATCCGACCAGCGGCACATTATTCCATGGGCGGAATCAAGGCAAACATTAAGGCAGAAACTCCCATTTCAGGACTATACGCAGCAGGCGAATGTTCGTGCATGAGTCTACACGGAGCAAACAGACTCGGCACAAACTCAACGGCCGAATGCGTAGTCTTCGGCGCAGTCGCAGGAGAAGAAGCCGCAAAACACGCCTTAACAGCCAGTTTCCATGAACTACCAAACGAGAAACTCGTAGCAGAGGAGAAACGAGTCTTCGATAAAATCTTAGGCAGCCAAGGCGATGAAAAAGTTGCCAAAATCAGAGACGACATGAGGCACTTGATGAACGAAAAAGTGTGGATTTTCAGAACGGGCGACCAACTCAAAGAAGCCTTGAAGGAAGTCAGAGAGCTGAAGGAGAGACTCAAGCATATTACAGTCGAAGACAAGGACAGTGAATTCAATACGGGTCTCATAGCAGCCTTACAACTCGACTACATGCTCGAACTCGCAGAAATCACCATAGTAAGCGCACTTCCAAGAGCAGAGTCTAGAGGCGCCCATTCCAGACGCGATTATCCCAAACGTGACGATGTCAATTGGTTAAAGCACACATTAGCCTATAATACAAACGAAGGTCCCAGGCTCGAGTACATCCCAGTTACGATAACAAGGTGGCCACCAGCCGCCAGAACCTACTAAGAGGTAAACGAGATGGAAACCGAGAAAATTGTGGAGCTTAAGATACACCGTTTCGACCCCAAACGGAAAAAGCACTACATGTCCACTTATAAGGTGCCTGTTCGCAAAGGAACGACCATACTTGAGGCACTCTTTTACATTAAAGACAATCTAGATGAAACTCTGACGTTCCGTCACTCGTGTGGAATGGGAATTTGTGGCAGCTGCGGAATAATGGTTAACGACAAGCCGATGCTTGCTTGTTATACGCAGGTGCTTCACCTTCCGTTCGACACTTTGGTGCTTGAACCTCTTCCAAACTTGCCCATAATCAAAGACCTCGTTGTCGACATACAACCGTTCATAGATACATACAAGAGAATCAAGTTGACTCTGCAGAAACCGGAGGAAGAGTTCAAGAAGCCGGAAGAATTCAAACAATCTCCCGCAGATCATAAGAAGTATTGGGACCTGACGCTGTGCACGAAGTGCTCCATATGCTACTCCGTTTGTCCAGCCGCGATTGATGAGAAATTTCTTGGGCCTGCAACTTTAGCCACTAATTATCGGTTTCTCACGGATTCGAGAGATGAGGCTCCTGATGAGCGGTTGAAGGCGATGGCGGACAACATTTGGCTATGCACTTCATGCAATTCATGCACCCAATCCTGCCCGAAACTAGTTAATTCATCATCTTCGATAGTTGACGAGCGGGGGCTTATGGTAGAAACCGGCACTGTGCCAAGAACAGTTAGAGACATTCTCACCAGCGTAGTCAAATATCATAATCCTCTGGGAACGCATCCGAGCAAAAGAATGGATTGGGCTAAGGATTTGAATGTTAAAACGTTTCCAGCTGTTACTAACGCAGATGTCTTGTATTTTGTGTGTTGCGTGACCGCCTATGACCAGAGAGATCAAGAAATCGCCAAATCTATGATTCCAATATTCAACAAGCTAGGTCTCAGCTTTGCAACTCTGGGCACCGAAGAATGGTGCTGCGGAGACCACATACTCAGACTCGGCGAAAAGGGACTGTTCGAAGAACTTGCGGAACACAACAAGTCCGCGTTCGGAAAGTTTGGGAGCACAAAAAATCGTGACACTGTCGCCTCACTGTTATAACACCTTCAAAAACGACAAACCCTACAGCGATGCGAAGACTCCTGTGCAGCATTACACGCAGTTTGTGGCTGAAGCAATTGAGCAGGGTAGACTCAAGCCATCAAAGTCGGTTAAGAAGAGAGTTACCTACCACGACCCGTGCTTCTTGGGCAAGCGCAATGAGATATACGATGCGCCAAGGCAGATATTGAAGGCAATAGATGGCGTGGAACTCTTTGAAATGAAGAGAACAAAGAGTAACAGTTTCTGTTGTGGCGGAGGCGCAGGCAGAGTCTGGACGGAAGACGCACCATGTGAAAAACGACCTTCCGTGAACAGGATTAACGAAGCCATGGAATTAGGCGTAGAAGTTATAACTACAGCCTGTCCGTTCTGTGTGACAACTTTAGAAGACGCCGTGAAAACCTTAGATGTGGAAAACCAGATTGCAGTTAAGGACGTTCTGGAAATCCTAAGAGAAGCATTATAGGAAACACGAAAGACCTCAATATAGTGCGCGCGGGATATCGCGCCGTTGCTACAATCGTTTATCGTTTGTTGCATAATCTCCATTCCTGATTTGACGCCGGCATTGTTAACTGATAATATTTAGTGCCATTTCATAATGGTTATTGCACTCTAAAACGAGTTTTTAGTGTCTGATTCGGAAGGAAACATGGTTTGCCAAGACAGTCACTCATAGTGTTTACTCTCTTAGTGTTTTTGCTAGCATGCTTTCCAAGTCGCATGTTAGTGCCTAGCGTTCAAGCGCAAGTCGAAGAAACCTACGCCAGTAAGCCTGTCCTTCCAATAAGAATCAACGACTCTCAAATCCCAATAGGCAGCAATTGGACACTGGTTTACGATTTGCAAGCGAACACCACTTACCATGTATATTTCTATGGAAAATGGATAAACAACGGCTCAAAACCAAAAACCGACTATGACGTATACGTCTACAATCCTCTAGGCCAACTTGAATCCATCCACACCCCATCCGCTGGGCTGCCACCACACCTCGGCGACAACGTGACTTATCCCTTCTTCACGCCAAAATATTCTGGCAACTACAGTTTCGTAATCCGAAACAACCCGGAAGGGAGCCAAGCCGCAGAAGCTGCTACCTTCATGCTAATCCAGCATGTGGAAACGAACAAGTGGTATAGCCAATTCATCCAAGGCGAAATCAACAACCAGCCATTGCAAAACACAAGTTGGGCTGTCGAGTTTATGACGGCAAGCAAAAATATTGAAGTTGAAATTCACGTGCCTAACACTCTTGACATGTACGAGGCTAGGCTTTACCTCATGGCTAACCCCTCACAAGGCAAGGGAACCACGTTGAACAATGTTTCCTTAGCATGGGAACCCGGACTCTATGGAAACGTTTCAGGCTTTTTCGGCGGATACAACCTTGACAGCCAAGGACTCCGAGGCTCCGCGTACGCTAGCTGCGAATACCCAGGGCAAGATATGCTGATCAACTACACATCACCATACGGCGGCGAAGCTCTCTATCATTTGGTCTTCATAGGCGAAGTAGGACAAGGCAACATCAACTTTGCCGTGAAGACAGATTTTCAAGGTCCAAGCATCGACTTAGTCCAATCCGCCTCAGGAGGTTTTTCCAGAACAAGCGGCTAACATGACTTTCAAAGTTAATGGTCAAACAGAACTTAACCAGGTTTTGGTACAGTACACAAAAGATAACTGGAACACCACTGAAACAGCCTTAGTCCGACCCCAACGGAACCACTACGTACAATAGCACAATACCTGGTCAACCTGCAGGCACTAAGAATCCAATACAACATAACCGCCATAGACGTTGTAGACAACAGGGCACAATATCGAAACAGCTACGCAGTAAAATACGCTACTACAACAAACTGCACGTTAAAAACTAACGTTTGGGCATTAGGACGAAACACCATGATCTCGGGATTTGTTCGCCCCGCAGCAGGCAATCTAACCGTCATAGTTACTCTCGCACCGCATAATGGCTCAATCATCCAAAAAACCGTTCAGA
Organism: Candidatus Bathyarchaeota archaeon; assembly: GCA_963842875.1. GTDB lineage: Archaea > Thermoproteota > Bathyarchaeia > Bathyarchaeales > SOJC01 > DATHCB01. Next base: position 3,950 of record CAWJIF010000019.1, on the reverse strand, counting down.
CACTTGCCAATGGAACTTTCTTCGCAAGTTTTAGTCCAAACGCCACTGGAAAATGGACTGTACAAACCGTGTGTTTGGAGGATGACTTGCATTTTAGTTCGGAAAGCGATGTTATTGAGGTTTCGGTGATTGCTGAGAACAACTTTTTCGAAAGCTACTCGATGTACATTTATGCAGCGATTGGCGTGATGGCGACTGCCATGATCGTTTCGTGGTCATCCGAAAACGCAACGAATAACTCCACAAGCATGAGGCGCGCTGTGCGTTACTGAAGCGGAGGCTTAACGAGTTTTCTCGCAGGCATCGAAATCTTCGACCATTTCATAAACGCCTTACAAGGAGGCTCTGCCTCAAAAAGTTGCTTTCGCTTCGCTTCCAACAAATTGTCTTCTCTTCCCAGAAACTCTGCAGCAGACATAACTCTATGCCCAGTTTTACGCGCGGTCTCGAAAATAGTTATTGATTGGTTTCGCCAATTTTCTGCTCTCAACAGGTGGTGCTCCAAAATAGTAACTGGCACATTTGCGACCAGTTGTTTTAGGCTTTCCAGACTTTCTTGTATTTGTACCTCTGTCACGCGAAAACCCGCTAGATAAAGTGGCGGTCCGCCGATTATTAGAAGCTGAGGTTTTTCTTCAACGATAATTCTTAGGGTCGCATCATGCATCGGACCTTGCACATCTGGGGCAAATACGACTCTCTCATCTCCACACTCAATGGTCGTCGCCAAAACCCAGCCCAAGGGCGAATTTTCTGACCCATGAAAAACTGGCTCAGAAAACCTCAACAAGGTGCCGCCAAACTTGAACACTTTACTATCGGCGACTTCGAGTTTCTTTGCATATTTGCCTCCTGTCTTGGCAAAGGCCCAGCCTCGCTGTCGCTGACTAAAATTAGTGTTAATTTTGTAGTTTTTTAATAGAACAAGTTTGTCTTCGTAGATTTTCTGTGCTATCGCCGGAGAGGACCAGTTGCAGACCCAGTCGATGAAGGAGGGCGTGTGATGGTCAAAATGATAATGACTAATTGTAACAACGTCCGCCACCGAAGCTTTTTCTTCGATCGCTTTTCGGCTTTCTATGATTGCATCATATTCGTTCGGATGAGGGGGTAAACCAAAACGACTTGGAGCCAACGAAACTCCCGCATCTAAAACGATCCTCACGTCTTTCGTTTTGACAAACGTGCACATAGACCGAGTGCCAAGACTTTCCGCCGAAAGAGGTAAGACCTCAATCTTGTTTAGCATCTTCTTTCAACACAAGCACAGATGCAATACATTTTTATGGAGCTTTTTAAGCATTGACTTATGTTGGGCGATGACGACTCTGGCCCCCCTGAACCCAATAATGATTGGGATCTTGAGTACTGAGCTCAACCTCGAATTTTAGTGATTAATTATCAAGCGTGTGCTTAGCGTGTGTGGTTCAGGATATGATGGAATCAAGCTAGTCCTTCCACACCGCAAAGATATCACTAATTCTCCGCTAGATGTGAGCGCCCGGGCAATATCCAACCGACATTTGTAATGTTGAAATTAGTAGTGAAATCCCCCGGGCGAAAAGAATTATGCCTCCATTAGGAATAGGCCAAGCTCTGTTCTGAAGAGACAATTTATATTCGATTCAAACTTAGCACGCGTGTTCATGATTTGGCTGCGTTAGAGTCCGCGTAAACTCTTTCTTTTACATTGTGCGCCTTGTTCGATATACGTCTTCTTCCCCTTGGGCGGTCTTACTGTGCGAGTCTAATTCTTTGAAACCCTTTTCTTGGGCCAGCTCCTCTTCAAGAGCTCTTTGTTTTTCTATTGGAATTAGTTCATTCAGTTTTTCGACAAGGCGTTCAGATTCATCTGGATCGAGTGGAATATAGAGGTCCTTTCGCATTGGGATCGTGATCTTGACTTGCCCATTCTCGGTGATTGAGACGGAATCGATTTTTCTTAGGGGGACATCCAGAGGGATTATCGTCTGGAATAGAAGACCTAAGGATTCTCGGATCTTTCCGTGTTTCTCCAGAGCGGCTTCTAACTCTTTCCTGATTCCCTCCTTCAAATCTACTTCTAAAAGCGTCTTGTGAAGCTTCACAACAAAATGGGGCTTATCGATAATCATGACTATTTCCGTTGTTGACATCATGCAACACCAATAGCTTTTATCGCACCATTGTTAATTAAATTTTGTGCTTCATGAAATCACAATTCACTCGGAAAAGAGGTTTTGAACCACCATCATCGATTCCTTTACACGAAGCGTGCGCCTTAGTCGATTCGCATGGTTTTTCATGATAATCGACTACTCCAATGAAACCCTGATTATTTGTTGCTTCAGGCGTCAATAGCCTAGCCACTAAACCTATTCTTGAGCCAAAATCAAACGGTCCCAATTTTAGAACTATGGAGCCTTCAACTTCTAAAAAGCACAGGCAAAATGAGCAGTGATAAACCTACGAATTGTGATTGCAACGGCTTCCCAGAGTTTTTGCATATGAGATGATGCTATAGAGAAAATAAAATGCAGATAATGGAAATGCTGTTGAAAGAAGTCTTATTATCCTGATAGCGAAATGAACAGCAATATTGAAGCGAGTATCGAGCAGCAGAGTCCGGACATAAATGTAACGGCGGTAAGTGTCCATAGTGTCTTCCGTGTAGGATAGATCGTGTAGAAGAATATGAAGAATGCCGATAAGGTAAATGTGAATGCCCCCGTCAAAAGAACGACTTTCAGAGCTAAGGGGACGGCGAGAGTAATCTGAAGTACTGCTAAACTCAAGGCTGCCAAGGTTGCTGGATAACAGGCATTGATGATTGGCTTTACGAACTTCTCCTCAAAATCGCCAGACATGCTCATCCCGCTCTAGAAGTCAGTCGATCTTGTCGACAGCTGCTGAAGTTGTGAGAAGGTTGTTTTTTCAATGAATGTAGCGTGAGTGTACCGTTCATAGAAACAATCTTCAGGACGCTTGGGCTTGGCACTGCCAAGCTTGCAGGATAGGAGGCACTAACAATGGGCTTGATGAATTTTTCCTCAGACTCTTCCATCAGTCAACCCTCTTCGCCTTTTACTTCTTTAGTGGAGCGAGCTTTAGACTTAAACCTTTTCTGACACGTTGACGATGCATTTTAGGCAGACGCAAGTCTTTCATATCCGAGAGTGATACCTAATAATTGACACACAATGTCTTCTGACACCGATATGCATATCATGCTAGAAAAAGCTGAAGAGCAGGAAAAAAAATACAGTTGGCTTGAAGCGGCAAAATTATATGAACAAGCGGTTCAGTCCGAATCGATAGGCGTCCCTATTGCAGCAGAGACGTGGGAAAGAATGGGCCTCTGCTATGATTTTGCTTCTAGACAGGCTGAAACTGTGGAAGAATTCAGGAAACTCAGGCAGCTGGCAGCGGAAGCCTATCAGACTACTGCTAAACTCCTGGAAAATAAGGGCGACCCGAAGAGTCAGGGTAAAATCGAGCAATGCAACGCTGTTGCCGAATACGTGCGTTCCTGGTTGGCGTCAGGTCCTTCCGAAAAGAGAAGGATGCTTGATGAATGCCTCAGATTTGGAAAGAGAAGTATGGAGGCATATCAGAGTGTGGGTGACGAACTGAATTATGGGAAGATGTGTAACGAAATACTGTTTTGTCTTTTTGAGAGATTATACGTTGCATCTGACTGGAAAGAAATGAGAGATTTCGCCCAAGAAGGAATAGACTGCGCTGACAAGGCAATTGCTGTTTTGTCAAAGCTTGGAAATAAAACTGAACTTCTTCGCGCTTACTACACTGCCGGTCTTCAAGGTTGGTATGCAGCAAACATAATCGAACAAGAAGAGAAAAGAAACGAACTAGTAAAAAGAAGTTTAGCCTACTCCGGAGAGGCATTGAAGCTCTCCAAAGAGGTTGACAATCCTTACCATATCGCCATGGCAAACTGGGCATCAGCCTTT
>CAWJIF010000018.1:0-25224 GCA_963842875.1 Candidatus Bathyarchaeota archaeon | reverse complement strand
CAAAGTGCCGTTCACCGTCGTTCCGACTTGGTACGTCTTCGAGACGGCATCTACTGCCACATCTAGGTTCAGCTCTCCCAAATCCTTCCTGCGCGTCTTTTCCTCCGCGATCAAGGATCGGCGAATATGCTGAGTAGAGGACTCGCGAAGATTTGGATAAGTCTCGGTGGCCGTCATTAAAAGAAGCATTTTTGGCATAAGGGCTTGACTCTTCGTCCAGTTCCAAGCTTTGTATCCACCCATGGCCTGCTGCACTATGTCAACGGCGCCAGAGACGATCGGCGTCGCCATGGACGTCCCCTGCATAGGAGCGGCATAGCCGCTGTAGTTCGAGGCGCTGAAAGTCGACACGCCGTAGGAAGCTGCCTCCCGGGAGCAGTGATGTCGGGTTTGTGGTTTAGCCCGTCGTACCTTGAGGTACCACCTTGGCTGCTGTAGCTGGTTACGTTGTCAAACTCGTTCATAGCCGCGACGGTAATAACCGTGTCCACAGAACCAGGAGTGAATATGTAGTTGGCACCTGCTCCACTGTTTCCAGCAGCGCAAACCGTAGTTATTCCGGCGTTTACCAAATTCGCCACAGCATTATCCACCGCAGTCACTTCAGAGCTGAAACCCAGGCTCATGCTGGCGACAGTTATGTGATAGGATTTCGCGTGCCCGATTACCCAGTTTATTCCGTTGATCAGCCCAGTTGATGTTCCTGAGCCAGCTCCATTCAACACCTTGATTTCCACAAGTTTCGCTTGCGGCGCTATGCCTGTCCAAGCTTGGAATCCATCTGACGGCGGAGTGTAGGGCCACGACATGTTGAACGTAACGTAAAGACTTGAGGAAGATGATGTCGCCCTCGTTAAGGCCGTTAATATGTGGTACATGTTGTAGCCGCCTGAAGGAGTTGAAGCCACATTGTAGCTTAGTGAGTACCAGGTGTTCTGGCTCGGTGTGTTCACGGAAGCCACTGGAGTCCAAGATCCACTGCTGGCTGTTTTGTCGCCGTAGTAGAGATAGAGCGTCGAAAGTTGGCTGGCGCCTGAGCCAGTGTTTGACCATTTCACGCTGAGTTTTATTGTGCCTGTTTTGTTCACCATGATGCCGCTTATCAGATACGTGTTCGTAGACGATATGGCCCCGAAGTTTTCGGATTCTTGGGCAATTGCGTTTCCTGAAGAAGCCGTGGGGAAGAAGCCGTCTCCTCCGGCTAAGCCGGCAGTGTTCGAGCCGTGTCCTTCGTCATCGTAGGGCGTGCTTTTGTTATTCACTTGGTCATTCCATCCGACTATCTTGTCTGAAAAGTTTAGGTTGCCATATCCCGGCGAGAAGTCTGCCGAAGAGGGATTCATTCCAGTGTCTAGGAGCGCGATCGATGTGTTGGGGTCTCCCTGAAGCCCTACGGTGCTCCATACATATGGCCTTGCGCCCACTTGTTTTGCGGCGTAAGCCAGACTGGCTTGACTGATAGCCTCCTTCTCAACTAGCAGCACGTCAGGGCACTGCTTAGTGAAAACTCCAATTCTATCGTACGGTATTTGCCCCCCAAACCCGTAAAGGGCATACGTCCAGAGAGACGTCATCAGGATTCCACCAGACGAAACGAAGACAGCCAAATCATGAGCTGTCGGCGCAGTTGTTAACATGACAGTTACGTTCACATACTCCTGAGCTGTGCCATTGCTTGGTCTTTCAGCTATCTCCTGGTCGAGACTATCCGCAATTCCGTTGTGATTCTTGTCGACATCCGGCGGAATTTGCATAATCGGGGTGTACCCAGGAGAAGATTTAGCATCAACAGGTGAGTTACAGAGATATTCTTTATAGGAATAACCGCTACAAGCAGCACGCAAGAAATCAGCAGAACAACCAAACGACGCCTGTTCACCGATCCCTCTTCTTATCTTTTCCCTCGCTCAGGTCATACATAAATCTGACTAAGAATACAACATATAACAATTCTTGTTCGCGCCATAAACGCGCGCCACAAGCCGTTGTCTTCTTTGTCCAGTGACATGAGCAGAACGTCCTTTGGATCTTTCATGAAGGGCGCTGCCTTGTCTAGCGCGCGCGATTACGAACGCAATCTATTCAACTTGCTAACTGTCCCTTTTTCTTTTTCATCATAATCGTGTGATGATATCTTATAAGTGACGAATATTTTAGTTAGTATTTAGAGATGAAAAATAGCTATGCCTCGGAAAAAAGTTCTGCCCGAATGGCGAGTCTGTGAAACGACAAAGAAGATTGAGTATGAGCGTAAAGGCTGCCTAGTCGTGCCTACTGGAAAGGGTCATGATTTCCTATCTATATGCCCAAACCAGAAACCCACTTTCGTTGAAGTGAAGCAAGGTTGCGGTCCGCTTACAAAATTCCAAAGAAAAACCATGAACGAAGTCATAAAGAGCGGCTACGAATACAAGATAGAACGTTGCTCTTGTTCAAAAAAGAACAAATCGTAGGATTCCCCAGTCCAGTTTACATCACCAATAGACGGACTCCAAATAGCTCCATTTTAGCCTTGGTGTAGGTGATATGGGGTTTTTCTCAGCTGATTTTGTGCTTTAGGCTCAGTTTTGGCTTGGTTGTAATCTCAATCTCTAATCTGGCGTTATCCTCTACTAGCGCGCGCTTTTGGATCATAGAAACAAACGGAAGGGAATACGAGGATACAGACAGGAAGGATGCGACAATGCAAAAATTGTGCAAAGATATTTCGGAAAGTGGAATAGAACAATGGGCATATCTCAGGGTTCGACAATACCAATTTCACGCTCTCAAGAGAAAAACGCGAACTTTCTCTGAACTGCTGAGAAAACTTGATACATGCATACTATCAACAGTACTCATGTCAGTTATGAAGGGTGATTTAGAGTACCTCTATGATTCGATGAGTCTTTCACCTATTCTTTCCTTCACTAGCTCTCTCATCTCTCTCTTTACAATCTACATCGAGTTCTCTCTCCCTCGGGAGTTGTAAAGCGTGCGTCCGTCTAAGAGACGCGTTAAGACGGATGTACATGTCTTCTCGATACGGACAGACAGGTTTAAGCCACCCTGATACGTCTTTACGTCTTTTTACGGTCTTTTACGCGCGCGCCTAAAATAGGTCAATGTTTATTTTTGAGTCGGGGTCTCGTATCAAGTGAGTTGCGTCCAAGCTTAGGAGATGAATCCTAGGGGGACAAGATGAACACGAGAGTCTTAGCGCGCGCTACTCCACCAGGAACAATTTTCGACTATGTTATGGTTCCCTTGGCGGTCCTTATGCCGAGCGCGCGCTAATTCAAAACCGCCAAAATCCTGTAAGTTGCTGTGCGCGCTCACTTGAACGCGATTCCTTATTTGGCAGATCTAGCATTTTTTGGCGCGCGGGCTACGATGCAAAGCCTTTTCTAACTGCGATTGATAACTTCTATTGGTTTGTTGCATGTCCGAGGGGCGGGGAGTAGAGCAAATTCTGGGCAAGGCCGCAGAAAGGGAAAGAGAATACGACTGGTTGGGCGCAGCTGAATTTTACCATAGAGCTATTGGCTTGATGGCTGAACAGGATTTCTTAAAGATAGGCGACGTTTACGATCGATTGGGCTACGCTCTTTATCGTGCGGCTATGCAGGCTGAAAACGTAGATCAGTTCAGGAGCAGGATTGGTCAAGCGATTACAAGCTATAGGCAGGCTAAGGAATCCTATGAAAAGTCAAGTGAGCCGAGAAAAACGGCGAGGGCGCTTCGCTGCGATGCTGTAATTGCATATCTGGGTTATTGGCTTAGTTCGGAAGTGCCTGAAAAAAAGAGGCTTGTTGACCAGTGTTGGGCACTCACAAAAGAGGCCTTAAAAGCCTTCGAGGAAGCCGGAGATGCGTATGAGTGTTGGAGAACGTTTGACCAGCTATCACTAAGCGCTGGTCTTAGCTGCAGTCTTGAGAAGGATTTTCAAGCTTGGGAAAAGACAGCCAGAGAAACTATGGAACTAATACAGCAGATGCTTTCGTCGCATGCCGGTATAGAAGACCCCTGCGAACTCGCGAGAGCGTATGTAAAAGCTGCAGGTTGTCTGGAAGAATTTGGGTTTAGCTCTTGTGACATGGAAGAACGGGAGAGATGTATTAGACAGGCTACCGACTACTGGTTGAAGGCTAACGAGCTTTCTGAAGAGGCAGCCCACATCGGACTACTAGATTCCATGGAAGAAGGAATCTATTTCGGTTTGGGTCCAGGCACTGACAATGCCTTGGCGACTTTTGAGAAAGCGTTGGCATATGGTGAGAAAACGAAAGACAAGGTCATTTTAGGGTGGGCGCTGGCTTGTCTGGCCTTTCATAATCATTGGAAGGCATTGGCCACTGAAGACCCGGATGAAATGGTAGAGCTGGCCAACAAGGCCATGCAGTACGCTGCGGATGCTAGACGCTACTACTCTGCAATCGATTTTGTAAGTCCCCGTGATATGACTTTCTGGGTACATGCACCTCTCCCTGAGCACTACTGGCTGTTGGCTGTTTCTGAACCAGACCAAAGCAAGAAACGTGATCTGTTAGAAAAGGCCAAAGAAGCTGCACCTGACCAGCTCAGGCGAGCTGAGGCTTCAGGGTATCCGAAAATCCTGTGGCTTGCTCATCATGCGTTAAGCAAAATACTTGGCGGCTTAGCCAAGATGGAATCGAACCCTGAAAAAAAGAAGAGCCTTCTGGGGGAAGGCCTGAGACACCGAAACGAATCAATTGAAATTCATGATCGCATCGCACCATACGACTATTGGAATCGTGGTGTGATGCTGAACTACCTGGCCAACATAAAGCATGAGCTTGCTACCTTATCTAGAGATGCTGAGATCAGAACGAGCATGCTTCAAGAAGCCATAGTTGATAAAGAAAACTCTTTGAAGCTTTGCGCTAAAGAGTTGGGAGGTTTTGAATGGTCAGGATCGGTTGTGCCTTTTGCTTTGGTCGGACGCTGGCAATATGAGTACGGGGACTTGTTGAACCGTCTTTATGAGTCCACTGGCAACGCGGAGCATTGGGAGAAGTCTATAGAAGCCTTCAAGGATGCGGCTGAATTGTTTCAGAAGGTCAATTTGACAAGCCGTATGGCCGAGTGCTACTGGAAAGCAGCCCAAATGTATGATGCCTTGGGCGAGCATTGGAAGGCATCTGAAAATTTCTATCTAGCCTCAAACAATTACAAGGAATCCGCGGAGAAGATTCCTCAACTCAAGGGCTTCTATGAAGCTCACGCTCTGTACATGCAGGCTTGGAGTGAAATCGAAAAAGCTAGACACAACCACGCGAGACAGGAATATGGCCTCGCAAGAGAACATTTCGAAGAAGCCGCCAACCTTCATAAAGTTTCAAAGCAATGGAGTTATCTGGCCCCAAGTTACACATTTTGGGCTCAAGTTGAATACGCCGAAGAGTTGAGCAGAAAGGAGCAAAGCGAAGGGGCACTCCGAGCTTTCAATGAGGCTACCAGACTGTTCAATGAAGCAAGACAGTCGCTCCAAACGCAACTCAGCAAGGTTGACAGTCGAGACGAAAGGCAAATGGCAATCAAAATGCTTAGATCGACTGGCTTAAGGCGCGACTATTGCATGGCCAGAATTGCCCTTGAAGAAGCCAAGATCCTAGGCAAGAAAGGTGACTACTACTTCAGTTCGGAAAAATATGGGTCAGCAATTGAGACACTAGAGAAGATAATCCCAGTGATGGAATCGGAGCTAGACAGGAAAGAAATCAGGTTCATTGCCGTTGTTTCTAGAGCTTGGCAAAAAATGGCGCAGGCTGAGGCAGAGGCATCGCCACAATTGTACTCTGAAGCATCGCAGCTTTTCGAGGAGGCTAAAGAGATTGGTCCGAACGAGAAGACAAGAATGTTAGCATTGGGTCACAGCCGCTTCTGCAAAGCACTTGAGGCGGGAACAAAATTCGCTGATACAAGAGACATAGCAATGCATGCCATGGCAATGCAGCATTTAGAGAGCGCAATTAACTACTACATGAAAGTAGACTTTTCAGTCGCTTCAGAATACGCTAAAGCCACTCGACTGCTCTTAGACGCCTACGTACTCATGGACACCGCGGTAAAAGAACCTGATCCTGAAAAGAAGGCCAGATTCTTCATTATGACTGAAAAAGCTCTGCAAAACGCATCAGACTCCTACATTAAGGCAGAGAACCCTGCAAAAAGCGAACAAGTGCTGAAACAATTAGAGAGAGTAAAAGAAGAACGAGAATTCGCTGTTTCTCTAACCGAAGTACTGCACGCCCCCATAATCAGGTCCACAACAGCTTTTCCTGCCCCCACACCAACCTTTGAAACAGCGCCCGGCTTGGAGAAATTTGAACACGCCGAAATACAAGCCAACATCATAACCAGCCAAAAGGAGCTAAAGATCGGCGACAACCTCGACCTGGAGATAGAACTCGTGAATGCTGGAAAAGGTCCTGCTCTAATAACGAAGATCATGGAAGCTTTCCCCAAAGGCTTCGAAATAATAGAAAAACCTCAAATGACCTCCCAAGAAGACGGTTGTTTGAATATGAGGGGAAGACGTCTTGACCCACTTAAGACAGAGAATGTAAGATTAGTTCTCAAACCAAAAGTTCAAGGCGTCTTCCCCCTGAAACCCAGGGTTCTTTATCTTGACGAAAATGGCAAACATAAAGCCCACGAACCAGAACCAGTAACAATAACTGTCAAGGAACTCGGAATCGCAGGCTGGCTCAAAGGAGAAAAATAACCGATAAACCAGTTTTGCATAATCCCTTAGCGCTCCTTTCACTCACTCCGCGTGCATGCCCCTTCGTGCGTGAGAGTGTGTAACGGTAGAGAGAGATAGGCGCGCGCTATTTCCACGCCCATACCTTGCTGCTATAGTTTCCATTCTCATCTGTCTCTAACTCCCAAACGCCCACCGTCTTGTTGAGGCTCGCAAGTTTTGGCGAACTTGTCATAGAAAAGGTGGCTCCTCTGGCGCTTGATTTCAAGCCCTTGCCAGTAAGCCATCCTATTCCAATGGTCTTCGTCATTACGACTTCTCCCTCTGCTGTCATGATCATGCCATTCCCTTCTAGCATCTGGATTCCGTTAGGCATGGTCGTATAAACACCTGTTTGCATCATTGAGGCTTCCTTTCCTAGGATACTGCCCGACCCAGAAGTCGAAGCCTCCATTTTTCCATCAGCAAGAACCCGCATTCCCGTGAGTTTGCCTTTCCATTCGCCTATTACTTCACCAATCAATTCACAATCACCTCCACCCCACAGTTTTTGGAACCAAAAGTCTATGTTTTTCGTTTTTGGCTTAAATCATTTGTGATATGTGATATACGTGGATATTGCTACGTATGCGAGATATTGCTACGTGCGGAAAGGAGAGAGAGAAAGAAACCGAGTGAGTGAAAACTAAAACGAGAATTAGAACGTAAGAATAATTGTGTGCGTTTTTGGGTTTTGGGAGGGTAAAGTTTAATCTTTTTCTTCTTCTTCAATTGAAAAAGAAACGACGGAAAAAAGAAACGACGTACGAACTACGCAGAAAACGACTACAAACAAAAACAAAAGCAAACAAGGCACAGACGGAACTGTTCAGTTTTTGGTTTTGCAGAAGAGTTGCAGCTGGGCCGAAATAGGTTGCATTGATTGCTTTTTTTCTGAGGTGCTCTAGAGAATTACGAATGCGCGCGCTTACTGCGAATCCTGGGAGACAGAATGAAAAATCGAGAATGAAGATGAAGAGGGCGGTTTTGCAAGCTAGGACCACGTTAGGTTGAACGACAAGTAAATCTGAGCGTTGTTAAGTACAGGCGTCGTATACGCAAGGAAGTAGAACTCTTCGCCTGGCACAGGGATTGTCGTGGCATCATAGCGTGTGTTGAAGCCAGTAAATTGCATGGTCCATACATTTACCGCAATGCAATTGGTATGACTTGCATCCCATATAGTTGAGTAAAGGCTCACGGTGGCGTTCGCGGTTTGAGGGATGCATGCAACATCCATCAGAATGTGCAGGCTGCCAAAGCCACACGCATCGTACGTACCTGAGACAAGGTATGTACTATTCAAGGGCGTCCGGAACCAAACTGTTGTAGTATTGCATGCTGGCCAGTTTGTCACGTTTACGTTTTTTGTCGGGTCTCCTGTTGCTCCCCAAGCAACGCCTAAAGCATGTAGGTCCGCGGTGCCTATTACTCCGTCCCCGTTAATATCTACCCATGGGTCATACAGGCTATTGTTCGTAGCACTAGTTCCAATGGTTGTCGCATTTACATTACTTTTACTGGTTGTCGCATTCACGTTGCTTCCAGTGGTTGTCGCATTTACATTACTTCTGTTGGTTGTCGCATTCACCAGAAACACCGAAGTCAAAAGCATCGTTGCCAGAATGATATTCAATATTCTTGAAGAAGATATTTTCATAATGTTTTCACCTCCTTCCTTCACCGTCGCTACTCGTAATTGCTAACACTGACATTAAATCCTTTTGAAACAATCTTCTATTCCGAAAAAGGCTCGTTAGCGCGCGCTGCGCGCAACGAAGCAGGGACCATCGATCAACCTCAGAATTAAAAGAACAACCCACAATCTCCAATATAGCGCGTGCGCTTTCCAAAGGGCATTATCCTAGCGCGTGCCAAAGCAAGCCTTAAATCTAATTTTCTCAGTACTACGTTTTCTAAACGAAGGGACAACCGTTGAAAACAACAGTTTCTGGAATATTGTTTGTATTATTGTTAGTCTGTATGTTCGCGGGAGCTTTTAACGTTCACTCAGCCAAAGCAAACGTGAGTTCAAATGGAGAGTCCGCGCAAGCGACGGTTCCTGATTGGTGGCCCATGTTCCACCACGACCCAAGCCACACCGGAGTGTCGATCTTTATCAAAGGACCAACCACAAACAACACCCTATGGACCTTCAATATAGGCGCGGCCACTTATGCGTGGTCTTCTCCTACTGTTGTTGGTGGTTTTGTTTATGTGGGATCTACTGATCAGGATGGGAATGTTTACTGCCTGAACGCTACGAGTGGAGCGTATGTTTGGAACTACACGACAGGTGCAGGTAACGCCGTGGAGTCTTCTCCTGCTCTGGCTGGTGGCTTGGTTTATGTGGAATCTCTTTCTGACAAGCTTTATTGTCTGAACGCCAAAACTGGAGCGTATGTCTGGAGCACGACAAGTGCGACAAGTGGGTCTTCTTCTCCTACTGTTGTTGGTGGTTTTGTTTTTGTGGGATCTGCTGATGATAGTGTTTACTGCCTAAACGCTACTACTGGAGCGTTCGTTTGGAGCTACGCGACAGGTAACGAGGTGGGTTCTTCTCCTACCGTTGTTGGTGGTCTTGTCTATGTGGGGTCTGATGATAACAGTATTTACTGCCTAAACGTTGCTACCGGGGCGCTCGTTTGGAGCTACAAGACAGATGGCGAGGCGTGGTCCTCTCTGCCGTGGTCAACGGAGTGGTTTACGTAGGATCATTTGATGGCAATATCTATGCTTTCGGTCCTTCGCTGCCATCGGTACCCGAATTTCCTTCATACCTCATTCTGCCGCTATTGATGATGGCAACGCTGCTGGCGGCGCTATTCTTAAAACGGAAACGGAACCCAAGAACACAATAAGCCCGGTACCTTCCGTATTTTTCGCCTTCTTGTATAAGCCTTAGCTTAGCGCGTGCGGGCTTGGTTAAGGTCTACGGGTTCTTGTTACACACGAAAGTGTATCTTCTATAGTGAAATCCTTTGACTTTTGAAGCCTGAATTTAGCGTGTGCTAGAAGTGAATAGACTTGTACATGTGGCTCATCCGGCGAGAATATGCGGAGACAGAGAGACGGTCGGAGGGTTCCTCCCTAGTAGGTTTTTTCAAGCAGGTTAGCCTTCGCATAAACTGCTTTCGCGCGCACTTTTGCGCGAGCGCACAACGGTATGTTTTGCCACTCTTATCTTCTTTCAAGTGGCGAGCGCTCCAGATAAATAAGCAAAGTTGTCTATTTCAGTTAAGAAAACGATTAGGATGATGACTTCGTGACTAAAGCTGCCGAGATGGCTAAGGTTTCAGCTAAGGGTGGATTCAACCTTTTCTGGGGCGTAGCCGCGTCATCAATCATTTCAGCAGTAGGCATAATAATTGTCGCTAGGCTTCTGTCTCCATCCGAATACGGCATAGTTACAATCGTCTTAATAGCTCCAAACCTATTCTCAATATTCCAAGATTTGGGCATAAGCCCAGCAATGATAAAATATGTGGCGCAATACAGTTCAGAAAACAAACCAGCAAACGTAAAAAACATAGTGGTTGCTGGGTTAATCTTCGAAATTGTTTCAGGCTTCGCGTTTTCTATACTGACATTTCTGCTTTCAGGTTTCTTCGCAACGAACATCTTTCACCGCCCCGACATAAAACCGTTAATCCAAATAGCAGCGTTCACCGTCTTGGCAGGAGCGCTTCTAGCACCAGCTCAATCTGCCTTCACAGGCAAAGAAAGAATGGAACAATACAGCATCACGATTATCCTTCAATCCACGCTAAAAACCGTTTTAGTCCCCATCCTCATAATCGTAGGTCCAAGAACTTTCGGAGCAATCCTTGGAACCACAATAGCATTCCTAATCGCCGGGCTCATCAGCATCTTACTCCTGCAAAAACTGTACAAAACACTACAGAAACCAAACGAAGACAGGCGCACGCGTGCAGAAATTGCGGAAAACATGAAAATCATGTTCAAATACGGACTGCCCTTATCCATTTCAAGCATTATAGGCGGCTTTCTCACACAATTCTACACCATACTAATAGCCATCTACGCCACAGATTTGGTGATCGGCAACTATCAAGTTGCGTTGAACTTTTCCGTCCTGATAACCTTCTTCTCCGTGCCAATATCCACCGTGCTGTTTCCAGTCTTTTCCAAACTAGATGCACAGAAAGAGAACGAGACTTTCAGGAGCGTATTCCAGTTTTCAGTAAAATACGGAGCGCTTCTCACGGTCCCAGCTGCAGCTGCTGTGATGGCACTGTCACAACCGATTGTAGCCGTACTTTTCGGCCAAAAGTACACGTACGCGCCGCTCTTTCTGGTACTCATCGCCGTAACCTACCTTTTCTCAGCCCTTGGAAGCCTAAGCGTCGGAAACGTCATAAACGGCCAAGGGAAAACCAGATTCAGCCTTGAACTCGCCATAATCGGCACAGCGATCGGCTTGCCACTTAGCGTACTATTGACATCAAGATTCGGAGTTATAGGCTTACTAGTTACGGTTATCGTAGCCGGAATTCCAAGTTTAATAATAGGATTATGGTGGATAAGAAAACAATTCGGTGCTACTCTGGAATGGGTCTCATCAGCCAAGATTCTCTTAGCGTCTGCAGCGTCAGGAGCCATTGCCTATGCGCTTATCTCTCAGCTAAGCTTCAACAGCTGGATACAACTGATCGCCGGAGCGGCAGTCTTCCTACTCGCTTTCCTCATAATCACTCTAATAACAAGAACCGTGAACAGAACAGACACGGAAAACCTCAGACAAATGCTAGCCGAACTCGGGCCACTCCGCCCCCTGTTTAACTTCATACTAGACATAATTGAAAGACTCATGACCTTCCTTCGAGTCTAACGAAGACACTTATTGGTCCATTAACGTAGCAGATGAATTGAACCATAACCCCAAACTTTTGCAGCGCGCGCTAAAACCTGATTTCGAACATGACACAGGACAAGTCTCATTCTACATACCACACCTCTTAGGCAAAAACAAATGGGGATCACTCACAAACGCTGCATAAAGAAAAGCAGGCGGTAACGATGCGCCAGCAAAAACACTTAAGGTGCCTAGCCTTTGGACTGTAATCAAGAACGAAGGCTAGAGATATGGAAAAAATACTAGTCACTGGCGGAGCCGGCTTCATTGGAAGCCATCTGGTCGATGCCCTCATACCCAAAGGAGCCAACGTCTCAGTTTTAGACAACATAACTGGTGGAACTCTGCAAAACATCAAACAGTGGTACGGCAATCCAAACTTCAATTTCATAAAAGGCGACCTAGTGAATTCAGCTGATCTAGCAAAGATAGAAAAAACCCGATTCGAAACAGTCTTTCACTTTGCAGCAAACCCAGAAGTCAGAATAGGCTCAACCAACCCGAACATACACTTCCAACAAAACATAGTCACAACCCATAATCTCCTAGAATTCCTCAGAAAAACAGGCAACTCTCCCACACTGATCTTCACATCCACATCCACAGTTTACGGCGAACCCGCAAAAATGCCCACACCAGAAGATTATGCTCCGCTGAAGCCGATCTCCACTTACGGCGCGTCTAAGCTGGCCTGCGAGGCACTAATCTCAGCCTACGCGTACACGTACGGCTTCAAAGCCATAATCTACCGACTAGCCAACATAGTCGGCCCAAGAAGCAAACACGGCGTAATCTACGACTTCATCCAAAAACTAAAGACCAACCCTAAGGAACTCGAAATACTCGGAGACGGAACCCAAAACAAATCCTACCTATACGTAACTGACTGCATACAAGCCATGCTCACAGGCTTGGAAAAGACAAAGAGCCAAGTTGAAATCTACAACGTAGGCTCAGAAGACCAGATCACAGTCAAAACCATAGCAGACTTGGTCATAGAAGAACTGAACCTCAAAAACGTCAAACTCAAGCTCACGGGCGGAGTAGACGGTGGAAGAGGCTGGAAAGGCGACGTCAAAAACATGCTCCTAGACATAGGCAAGACCAAAGGCCTCGGATGGAAACCAAAACACAACACCAGACAAGCCATAAGAAAAGCAACCCAACAAGCAATAACAGAATCATCATCAAACTGAAATTCTAAACAACTATCTCATAATCGCATACTCGCGCGCTAACACGAGAAACTAGAAACCCTTTTCAGAAACATCGACTAAAGTAATTTTTGAGGTCTTTTATGTCGTTTTCAGAGGTAGCGATCGTGAAGGGCGAACGAGGTCATGAGCCGGTTATTAAGGCCTTAGACCTGATTGACTATAAGACTGCTCTTCAGGGGAAGGATAAGGTGCTTGTCAAAGTGAACTTCATCACGACTAAGACTTGGGACACGGGCGCCACAACAGACCCCATCGTGGTGGAAGCCATATTGCAAAAACTCGCACAATTGCCGGTTAAGCCATACGTTGTAGAATCTGACGCCACCATGACCAGTGCTGACGAAGCCTTTCAAGCCACAGGCATGAAGGAAATGTGCGAGCGTAACGGAGTTGAATGCCTCAACCTCCGGTACGTCAAAGACAAAGTCAAATTACAAATCGCAAACGGCGAAACCCTAGACAGCATCACGGTTCCACGTTTAGTAACAGAATCGGCTATAATCAGCGCCGCCAAACTCAAGACACACATTAGCACGGGCGTGACGCTTGGCATGAAAAACCTTTTCGGGCTGCTTCCAGACAAGATGAAAGGCAAATACCACCTCAAAGGCATAAGCAAAGTAATCGTCGACATAACAAGCGTAATCAGACCAGCGTTAACCGTGATAGACGGCTTCGTAGCGATGGAAGGCAGAGGACCATCTAACGGCACACCAGTTCAGATGAACCTCATCATCGCAGGAAAAGACGTAGTCGCTACAGACGCTACAGGCTGCCGCGTCATGGGAATCGACCCTCACAAAATAAAACACATACTGAAAGCAAACGAAAAAGGCCTAGGCAACATCGACAACATCAACATCATAGGAGAAAAATTAGAAAGCGTCACCCGCCAATTCAAAACAGCCAAAATCCTATAAGTTGCCCAACCACTAACCAAACCGAAAACTCCCATCCTAAACCTAACAACTTTCGCACAGCCAACGTGGTTATTCTTGAAAAAGAAATTGAAGCTAGCAAAACCTAAATTGAACAATAAACGCCTCTTGTGCTCCAAAAGATCTACATAAAAAAAATAAAAACCCTGCTTTTTAATTTAGGGACAAGCCAGCGCGCTCATTATTATGGTCCCCGAAAGCAAAATAATTTTCTAGGCGACCGACAACATCTTTAGCCTGTTACAGAGAGGCGTTCTATGGCGAACGGATCCAAAAATAGAAGACCGAATAGGCTGATTCATGAAAAGAGTCCATACCTGCTCCAGCATGCTTACAACCCTGTGGACTGGTATCCATGGAGCGAAGAAACCTTTGAAAGAGCCAAGAGAGAAGACAAGCCAATTTTTCTATCAATCGGCTACTCGACTTGTCACTGGTGCCACGTCATGGAAAAGGAGTCTTTCGAAGACGAAGAAATCGCAAGGTTGCTGAACGAGGCTTTTGTGTGCGTAAAGGTGGATAGAGAAGAAAGACCCGACATCGACAGCGTATACATGACTGTGTGCCAACTCATGACAGGTTCGGGAGGATGGCCGCTCACCATAATCATGATGCCTGACAAGACGCCCTTCTATGCCGCCACATACATTCCCAAGACCAGCCGGTTGGGACTGACAGGCATGCTCGACCTGATTCCGCAGATAAGACAAGTCTGGCAGGCAAGGAGGCACGAAGCTGAAAACATCGGCATGCAAGTTAAGACGAGCCTCACAGAAACGGAAAAAAGTTTGCAAGGCACGAGTCTCGGAAAGGACAAGATCGACGAAGCTTACGAGTCGCTCGTCCTAAATTTCGACCAGAAACACGGCGGGTTCGGAATCGCCCCCAAATTTCCAACACCCCACAACATGCTATTTCTGCTCAGACACTGGAAAAGGACAAAGCAGAAATTAGCGCTAGAAATGGTGGAGAAGACGCTTCGCGCCATGAGAGCTGGCGGAATCTATGACCACGTGGGCTTTGGTTTTCACCGCTATTCGACGGATGCTCGGTGGCTAGTTCCACACTTTGAAAAAATGCTCTACGACCAAGCGTTGCTGGCGATGGCTTACGTCGAGTGCTTTCAAGCAACTGGGAACGAAGAATACAAACAGACGGCTCAAGAGATCCTCGAGTATGTCATGCGGGATATGACTTCGCCTGAAGGCGGTTTCTATTCAGCAGAAGACGCCGACAGCGAGAACGAAGAGGGAAAATTCTACCAGTGGACAGAAGAACAAATCCGAAACGCTCTACTTCAAAACGAAGATGCCGACCTCGCAACAAGAATCTTCAGCATCAAAAGACAGGGCAACTTTGAAGAAACAGCGAAGATGGAGACTGGAAAAAACATACTTCACTACAGCAAGTCGCCAGAAGAACTAGCTAGAGAAGCAAGCATGCCATTAAACGAGTTCCAAAATCGACTAAGCAGTATTCGTTCTAAATTATTCGTGTACAGAGAAAAACGTGTCCATCCCCAGAAAGACGACAAAATCCTCGCGGACTGGAACGGGCTCATGATAGCGACTTTCGCAAAAGCAGCGCAGGTTTTTAGCGAAGAGAGATATCTGCTGGCAGCCAAAAAATCCGCCGACTTTATCCTCAAAAAAATGAGAGACAAGAAGGGCAGGCTTTACCATCGTTACAGACAAGGTGAGGTTTACGTCACCGGTTTCTTAGATGATTATGCATTCCTGTCTTGGGGACTGATTGAACTCTATGAGGCCTGTTTCGAAACAAGATATTTGCAGTCTGCTCTGGAATTGACTGAGACGACTATGGAAGGCTTCTGGGACAAAGCTGAAGGAGGCTTCTACCAAACAGCAGAGGATGCTGAAGAAATTCTTTCAAGAACAAAGCAAATATACGACGGCGCCGTTCCCTCTGGCGATTCGGTTGCAACGCTAAATCTGCTACGTCTTTCCCGCCTCGTCGCAAACACCGCGTATGAAGAACATGCAGCCAAGACAATCCAAGTCTTCTCAAGAACTATAGCAGACGCACCGGAAGGCCATGTGTTCATGCTGCTTGCCCTGGACTTTGTCCTCGGACCTACCTACGAGATTGTTGTGGTAGGCAACCCCGACAACGACGACACTGAAAACATGCTGAAAACCATAAGAAAACACTATTCACCTAACGTCGTGGTACTGTTTCGACCAAGCAAAGAGACAACAGAAACCCCAACCATCCTCAAACACATCGCAGAGTACAAACCCATAGATGGAAAAGCCACTGCTTACGTGTGCCAAAACCAGATATGCAAACAACCCACCAACAACATGGACAAACTGATAGAACTACTAAACACGTAACGCGCGCACAATGCTTTTGGGATAGGACTTTTCCCTCCTCTTCTTCTTTGATTCATCTTTCAACAGCTGGTTTGCATATCCTTTATAAGCGACACTGTCATAGTTGGGGGGACCTAAGAGGTGAATATCTGAATGAGTAAGAAACAAGAAAACAGAGCCCATAGCTACATGGTTTTCGGATCGGGCTGTTATTACGTTTTCTATCAATTGGGCTAATAGTGAAGATTAGGAACAATAGAAAGAATAGAAAACCTACAAAAACTCATCTTTTTGTTTTCGTCTGCATTTTCGCTTTGGTTTTCCAAATCTATTTGTTAGCGCGCGCTGTTTGTTCATAGAAGTTACTTTCAAAAATCTGTATGTTAAAATATGATATTCCTAGATTAGCGCGCGCTAGAGATATAACGTCGTTGTCTGAAGTTGTCTAACTAGTGGAGGATTCAGATTGCAGGAAAAACATTCAAGATCAATAGTGAAGTCGCTTACCTACAGGCTCACGATTGTTGTGTTAGACGTAACAGTGATATACCTTCTTACTGGTAGACTTGATGCCGCGTTGGGATTTGCGCTTATTAGCAACATCTATACAACGATAGCATACTATTTCCACGAAAGAATTTGGAACAGGATAGGTTGGGGAAAACGCGTGCCTAAGCCTTTAATTTAGCTCGAGCTACAACTTCGTAGCGCGCGCTCTACTTGACTTGCAGTTTCAATTTGCTCAAATAGAGTTTCTGTAATTTTGCCATTTTTGGCGCTATGATTATACGGCAGTATTGTTGCTCTGGATGCCTTTTGAAGTAGTCTTTGTGGTAGTCTTCAGCTTCGTGGAATCTGTTGAACGGTTCTATTCTGGTCACTATGGGAGCGTCGAAGAGCTTTTCTTCAGTCATTTCTTTGATGGCCTGTTCAGCGATTGTCTTCTGTTGTTCGGTGTGGTAGAAAATGACTGAACGATACTGTGTGCCAACGTCTGGACCTTGGCGGTTCAAAGTGGTCGGGTCATGCGTCGAAAAAAAGATTTGCAGGATTTCCTTGAAAGATATTAGGCTAGGATCGAAAGTGAGTTGTACCACCTCGGCGTGTCCTGTTGTTCCGGTGGAAACCTGCTCGTAGGTCGGATTTTCAAGGTTACCACCCGAATAGCCAGATTCGACCTTTTCGACGCCTTTCAGTTGATTGAAAATGGCTTCGGTACACCAAAAACAGCCTCCGCCAAGAGTTGCCAACTCAGCATCTTTTGATGATGACACTGACGAATTTCCAGGACACATAAACACAACCCCACTAATATGAAACTAACGCCGATTCCACGGTTCTCGTTAATCAAAGCGCACAACTATAAACGTTGCTACTGTCGCGCGTCGGCGCAGTCTCGACTAATCTAACACTGACCCGCAAAACCATGCGGTATTTTGGGCTCCTAAACATGAGCATCAAAAGAAGCGCATAATCGGAAACGCACGAGTGCAACAATGCTAAACAGATAGGATTATAAGAGAAGCATCAACCTAGCTATCAAGTGATGGAAACGGATGCGAATTTGTCCTCAAATCTCCTTCGCCTCTTCGCCAGGTTTGCTTTGTTTTTCGAGCCGATCTCACCTCGCTTCATCTCCTTCTGGCTAGGAAGAAGACTAAAGAACTGGAAAGACCGTGGCATTATCGATGACTACAAAGTTAACACTAGGCGAACTGGTAAGTTTCACTACAAAATCGAGGTTAACTTGGAGCTGAGTCCGCAACAGGCGAAGTGGATATTGAGGGACACATTGATTCGAACACTTAGAAGATTCGGGAGGTGATATGATGGTTGAAGAGAAGAAGGGTCATGCAAAGATTACAATAGACGTAGAGTTAAACGAGGCATTGATGGAGGTAATAAAGGAGAGCATAAAGAACATGCCTCAAACCGGCAGAATTATGCGAAATATGATGCAACGAGGAAGCGCAGAGAAAGAATAGTGCGCACTATTTTCTCGCGCGCGCAACTTCAGTGCCAACAGAAGAACCTTTAAAACTCCTCCACGGACTTTTCCCACCACAAAGCTAAAAGCTTGACACGTTTCCCTAAAGCGTACGCTCAGCTGGTGCTACGGAGAAATCTCAGAGAGACTTTGCCAGTTCT
Source organism: Candidatus Bathyarchaeota archaeon (assembly GCA_963842875.1). Classification (GTDB taxonomy): domain Archaea; phylum Thermoproteota; class Bathyarchaeia; order Bathyarchaeales; family SOJC01; genus DATHCB01. Next base: position 6,964 of record CAWJIF010000018.1, on the reverse strand, counting down.
GTGATTTTTTCTTTAATGCTCTTGTTTATCTCCTCAACGTACTTAGGCGCTCTGAAGCCTAGGTCCTCAATGTTCCATACGACTACCTTGTTTCTGCACTCTGGACATTGGATTAAAATCGCGTTCTTATGAACCTGCTCCATAGCGACTATAAGGTCATAAGTATTCAACCGCTTAGCCTTCAGACTTTCTGGAGATTTCTTAAGATACTGCTCTGCACCATGCTCTACCAGACATTTTCTCGTCGCTTCTGCAATTCTCGCTTCAACCAGTGTTCCAGCAGAATCCACCTGCAAGTCGGGTCTAAGCTTCTTGAGCAGCGCTTCTGCTAAAGGGCTGCGATACGCATTTCCAGAGCACACAAACAATATTTTCATTCAAACTCACAGCGTTACGGGTGTGCAATGTCCTTATCAGCTTGTTTCTGCACAAAAATAGCGATCGCGACAACTACGCTGATAAGTATCATAAATTCTCTGAGTGGATCGCCAATGCTTGCCGACGTTGCCACTCCGATGAAGCCTGTTGCGTCATACGCCCCGTGAATCAAAGCTGGCACGAGCAGGTTCCCACCCGAGACATAGTACGTTGCTGCCATAGCCATCCCGAATGTAATAAGGTCTACGAATTGAACCAGAGAAGCCACCTCGTAAACTAAACCATAGTACAGATGAACGATCGCGAAGAAAAGGGACGACACGAACGCCACACTCAACCAATGTCGGTTCCTAAAAACGCTCAAGAGACCTCCGAAAACGAAACCCCTAAAAAGATATTCTTCAGCCGGCCCAACCAGCAATAAAGAAACTCCCACCATGAGCCAAGCGACTCTCGGAGAAACCTGGAGAACAGGATTTGGCTTCTGCAAAAGATTAACCGCCGCGGGATTAAACACTAACAACAGAAAGATAATAAAAGCGCCCACAAGAATGCTCAAGACCGTGAAGGCGCCGAAGTAGCCCAGACCGAACTTCAACGCTTTGAAAGTTTGATTGAAGGCCCTTGTTATTATCGCCCGTCCCCAGATCAAGCTCGTAACAAGAATCGGAATTCCATAGACAAGCAACACCCCGGATACGAAGTTGAGGTCTGGGATCACGTATTGCGAGTACGCACAAATGAGTATCACGAGCAGGCCGACAAAGAAGTATGTTGCGGCAAGAGGTCTGCCCACAACTGCTCCTTCCGTAGACGTAGAGTCTTGGTCCAAGATTCCCTTTTGCACCTCGAAGTCAGAATGGCTCTAAACGACGAGTATCGCCCAAGGGATATTTAAGGTTAGTATGTTAAACGCAAGCACCACTTTGCTCTGTTTGCACAGGTGCACTGCATGTTTTTGGGACACCATGCAGGAACTGCCAAGTCGAACAAAGGTAAGCGAGCGCGCGGGGCTAGCAGTTTATCTTTTTAGCGGGCACTACTTAGATCTTAGGCAGCGACTAGCGCGCGATCGTTTCTGACAACAACGGCGATTATGGCTTTCCGTTTCGGTACTCCGACATTGCTATCATGGCGGAGTTGGCTTTAATAAGTTCTTTTCGCGTATGCGATGCATTCAAGAGGTCCTTTAAACGTTCGCAATTGGTCACTTCGCTTTGGGATACATAACAGGAAAGGGCTCTTCAAAGCTTGCCAAAGTCAAAGCGAACTTGCCACTTCTGTTTGCGGCTTCGGTTCTCCCAGATGTTGATCTGCTACTGCGTTTCCTCATGCACCGAGGACCCACGCACTCATTCATCACCATAACCGCACTGATGATTCCGTTTTTTATTGTTTATCGCAAGCAATCCATCCCGTATTACGCGGCTCTGCTTTCTCACATTCTCATAGGCGATTTTTTCACCGGAGGAGTCCAGCTGCTCTGGCCCTTGTCCCAAAGCTCGTTCGGAGCTCTAAACATTAACGTAACCAGCCTAACTAACGTCATTGCAGAGCTTGCCCTTTTCTTTTTAACCTTGCCGATCATGTACAAGCTGGGCGATCTGCAGACTCTTCTGAAGTCGCACAACAAGAACTGGGCTCTAATAATCCCGCTAGGTGCGGTTCTCGGACCTCTGCTCACGGTCGGTCGAGGTCAAGAAACTGCCCTTCCAACCCTTCTTGTGGTTCCAAGCCTGTTCTATGTAGGTCTATTTGCATATTCCGTTCTTGTTGAGCTTGGGGCTGAGCACAATCAGGACGCAGACAAGCGTGCGCTAAATGTTTGCGCGCGCGCAAACCTAAGCCTATTCTTATCTTGTGCGCGGCAAAAATGTTTAAAGTCAGTCTTGTGGTAGGTGCATTGTTGGTTTATGATTCGTTTATGGTTCGACAAGGGCACGCTGCTGTTGAAGGGAGAGGTCGGAACCCCTTACGGTAAGTGGGATCCAAGAGTTGGTTGCTACAGAATCAAGGCTCTGCATTACCGCGACGTTTTATCTTACTTAAAAGAGAGCAATCTTCCATATCAGGATGAAGTTACAAACCTGCCTCCTCTTCAAACTTTGAAGGACACCGTTGAACTTCGTCCTTACCAGGAGGAAGCGTTGGGCAAGTGGCGGCATGCTGGCATGCGGGGGATTCTGGTCTTGCCGACGGCTGCAGGGAAGACTTACATCGCGTTAAAGGCGATAAGCCTCTTGAAATCCCAGACCCTCATCGTTGTCCCAACGTTGGATCTATTAGACCAGTGGAGAAAGCGGGTGATCGACTACCTTAACGTTGAGGCTGGAGCGGTCGGCGGAGGCGAAGACAACGTACGGATGGTGACCGTCTCAACCTACGACTCGGCTTACTTGCAGGCAGAAGCGCTGGGCAACAGGTTCATGCTCATAGTGTTCGATGAGGTCCATCACTTGGCTTCTCCCGGCTACATGCAGATCGCCGAAATGTACATCGCGCCCTACCGCATGGGCTTAACCGCCACTTACGAGAGGAGCGACCAACGCCACGAGTTACTCCCGACCCTTATTGGAGACCTAGTCTACACTGCAAAGGTTGAAGAGCTCGCTGGAGAGCACCTCTCACCGTACACGCACGAGAAAATACTCGTCGAGCTAACTCCGAACGAGCAAAAAGTCTACGATGAAGAGATGAGCGTCTTCAACAACTACTTGAGAGAGAAGAGAATCGTCCTGAGAAGCGCCGAAGACTTTCACAAGTTCATAATGTTCACCGGAAGAGACAGAAGAGCGCGAGAAGCCCTCCTGGCCAGAAACCGCGCAGTCAAGACCGCGTTGAACTCCGAAGCCAAACTGAGCCTCTTGGCAAATCAGCTGGAAGCCCACAGGAACGAGAAAACACTGATTTTCACGTTGCACAACGACATCGTCTACAGAATCAGCCGCCGATTCCTGATACCCGCAATTACGTATCAGACGCCGAAAGAAGAACGGCGCGAGATTTTGGAGAACTTCAGAAGGGGCAATTATAAGGCCATCGTTACTTCTCAGGTTCTTGACGAAGGCGTGGACGTTCCGGACGCTTCTGTGGGCTTCATGCTCAGCGGAACGGGAAGCACTCGAGAGTACGTCCAGAGGCTCGGAAGACTTCTCAGAAAAGTTGAGGGAAAACAGGCTAAACTTGTGGAAATCGTTTCGAAACAAACCATTGAAGTGAGAATGAGCCGGAGACGACATCAAAAAGTAGCGGAGGAGGCTTAAACGACGCTTCCGAGCGAATTGCTTGCGGTGTGGAAGAGGAAAGGCGATTATCTGGCCCGATACGCCAGAGCCGTCCGATGATAACCTTGAAGTCGCAGCGTCCTTATCAAGTCTACAAGAGTCATGTGGGCGAAAAGAAGAGTGTTGTGAAGCATTCATCGATGACTTTGAAGCTGAAAGCATGACTACCGTTTCGTAAGGGGCTTGCTTTTCTTCTCGACAGGAAAAGCCGCTTCAAATGCAATGACTTAATCAACGCTGTAGATTTGAGAAGAAACTCTTTGAGGCAACCGGAGAGTTCGGGCTGCCCACAACTGGAAAAGCGAAAGCGAGTAATCGAAACTGTCGCTTCGGAACTAAACGTCCCAGCGGAAATGATAGACGAGTTTCTTTACGCTGACTTGGACACCGAGTTGATTCTTGAAGGATTTGACTCCTGCCACCGCCTTGAGCTGCTTCAAGAGTATAATCTGAGTTTGACTCAGACGCTTCTCTTTGATTCGACGGAAGTCAACTTACCTCGTCAGGCAATTGGCAAAAAATCTTCTTTGCAGCCAAGAAGCTAGGGCTTATCTACGAGGCCTATCAAGAGGGCGGTTTCTGGGTCAAAATAGACGGTCCAGCTAGCCTATTCAAACTGACCCGAAGATACGGAACAGCCATAGCTAAACTTCTGCCAGTCATCGTTGCCACTTCAGAATGGACTGTCGAAGCGAAGATACTTTGGAAATACACCAATGAGATATGCGACTTCAAAATTGAAAGTTGGAAACATAATGCCCTTCTGAGGAAACCAGACCTGCCAATCGTCTCGTTTGACAGTGTTGTTGAGGAGGATTTTGCAGCTCGCTTTCAAGCTTTGAACAGGGTGGCTTCTGCGAAGGGAACCTGAACCTGTTCTAGCCGGTAAACAGGTGATTATCCCTGACTTCTCACTTGAAAAAGAAGGTGTAAGAGTTTATGTGGAGATCGTTGGGTTCTGGACCGTCGAATACCTGCTGAGGAAAATAGAGAAGCTGAAGAAAGTCGACGTCGACATGCTCGTACTCATCAACGAAAGCTTAGCGTGCGAAAAATTGGCAAAGCTAGAAAAGCAGGCAAGACTAGACGTCATATACTATCGAGACAAAATCTCCTTAGCCCCAATAATTCGCTATCTGGAACAAAGGTTCCGAGAAGTTAAGGCTAAACAGGTTGGGTTCGTCAGAGATCTTGCCGTAGTATTCACGGAGCCCGTTGTTGACTATACGGAACTCGCCGCCAGAATAGGAGTTTCAACCGAAGCCGTTAAGACAGCATTGTTCAATCAGGCGCCACAAGGCTACACTCTGATGCCGAATCAACTGGTGAGAAAAGACATACTCGACCAAATCCGGAAGAGGATCGACGAACGGACGAGCCAGAAAGAACAACTGTCCCTCGCCGAAGTGGTCAGCGCAATCGAGGCAGAAGGAGTGAAAGATGCGACCAGTACTCTGGAAGCGGTAGGATACAAAGTCGTCTGGCATGGAATCAACAGCGAAAAAGCCGAAGTTGTAAAGACATGAGAATACAGTTGGCCTACGCTCGCAGGTATACTTCCATGGCGAGGAACCTTAATTGACTCCGCTCGTAATGAATCATGGGCTTTCAGGCCCACACTCACAAAGTCAAAACGCGCTAAGATCAACTTTACAGTCACCTAGTCCGCTTAAGAGCTGTAACCTAAGAGACTGCCTTAATAAGTGGAAAAAGACATCATTGCGTTGAGGTAGCTGAATTTGCCTATAGTTCAAGTCTCTGTTTGGGCTGGTATGAGTAAAGAGAACAAGAAGAAAGTAGTTGAAGGGATGACGAAGGTGCTTGAGGAAATAGGTATTCCCCGGGAAGCAGTCACGGTGATTATTCACGAAACCCCCAAGACCAACTGGGCGACCGGTGGACAGCTGCATTCAGAGAAGCACGCAGATCGTTAAACTCGATGTGCACATCCTTTTTTTCTTTCTTGGCACGCATCAACCAAAACACAACGCCAAACAAGCCGCAAAAAACAATCAAACACGCAACAACGAATTATTGAAACTGAAATCATAAATCTTGTTTTGATCGAATACGCATACAGACTTGGCAAATCGATCTGCCGACAAAATAAGCCCATATTCGAATCAAGCTAGTCCACGATTTCCTGAGTGCATTGCGGTGAAAGCTCGAAGGAGAGAAGCTTTTCGTCGGTTTGAGGCTTAGTCTTGACGCGTTTACGATTTTCCGAATTGTTTCTTGAATCTATCCAAATCAGACTCCAACCTATCCACCAGAAGAATAGACTAACAGGGAAAAGCAAGAACACTCTTAATTTCGCGACCAATTCTAACCCAACTGCGCTTTCGCTGAGACATGAGCCGTTTCAAAATGCCTATAGCTTTTATGAATCTCAGCTAAACAATAAATCGTCACTACGCATCGAGACAGTTACGCGCTACAACAGCTTCAGGCAAGCACGAGTAGCCCCTGGCAATTCTGATTGATAAGGACTTGTTTCCCCTCTTGCCTTCCTCATAGAGTTTTCTTTTTTTTATGTCGAGCCTATCGAATATCCTGAAACTATAAAGGCAAAAGCATAAAGGCAAAAGCGCGCGGTTTACGTATGTTTTCGGGAAGATTGGGCATTTACGATCTTGTTTCGACATTCTCTGGGTATAGAGTATCTTGTTGTTTATCCTGCACATTTCTTATGAAGGCTATTGCTTCGCGAAATCCCCGAGGAAGGTAAAGGGGTTTAATTCCTGAGGCTTGTAGGTTGAATCCGGTTCTCGCTTGAAGCGCAAACGCTGTCAGGCCCAACAGGCATGGAATGAGGGCAACGACAATCATCCAAATTTGGGGGGAGGCGAGTTGAGGAATAGTTGTCCTGATTAAACTCACCGTGGTTTCAATGGCTGAGATGAATGAGGTTTTAAAGATGGATCGCCACAGAGGTTCCAAAATGAAGACAAGCGCAGGCAAGAATCCAACTACTAGGGTTTTCCATGGGTAACGCCTTGCGTGTTCAATGTATGCAATGCTTTTGTAGGGAATCTCCGTCACTTTTCTTGAGATGCGCCCATGCTTGACGAATAGTCTCCTCTCGGTAGCGACTACGCCCCAGCTTCCCCTCGACCAAGTTTTCAGAACATGCTCTGGTTCGGTCAAAGTCAGTAGGGCCTCATGGGGTATGTTTGCGAGGTCGGTTTCTGCAATCATCTGTTCGGTTAGCGCATCATCCAGTTCTCTTATCGTTTTGTAAGAGGTAATGTCCCTTGCCCTCTCCTTGGCGTTTATTGACAGCTTATTCCACAGCTGAGCGT
>CAWJIF010000017.1:0-109188 GCA_963842875.1 Candidatus Bathyarchaeota archaeon | reverse complement strand
TGCTCAAAAATCCAGTGATGCTAATCGTTGAAATCACCTTCTTCATTGTTGTAGCAATGGCTATAGTTCCACAGGCTTTCGGACCGGTAGCAAGTTACCCTCGAATCTTCTACGTTGAAGTTGCCGCAATTCTGCTCATTACGGTTTGGTTCAGCACACTCTCCGACGCTCTTGCCGAGCAGCAGGCAAAAAGCAATTGGGCACGAACGGCGGAGGATTCTACGGCGCCAACGCCGCTTACCCGTTCATGAACCCGTCGCCTTACTCGAACATATTTATGATATCCTTGATGCTTCTTCTTCCCACAGCACTCATCTTCGTGTTCGGAGAATTATTGGGTAAAAAGAGGGAGACTCGACCCCTATTGTGGGGTGCGTACATTCTCTTCGGGATAAATTTGGTTATAGCGTTTATTCCCAATATCCAACTGGTCGCTGCAGGCATAGAAACGAGGTTCGGAGGCTTCATGTCGAACTTCTACACGGTCACGACAACCGCTGCCACAACTGGGTCCGTTAACTCTGCGCTCTCAGGCATGCATCCTCTGGTTATAACTTCTGGCTTAATGGGAATGTTCATTCAGTCGATTCCGGGCGGAAAAGGGGTGGGATTGATGTACATGGTGATGTACATTATAATCACCGTTTTCATCGTCGGGTTGATGTCTGGAAGAACCCCGGAATACTTAGGGATCAAGATCACTGGCCGTGACGTAAAGCTTGTCATGGTGGCTTTCCTAATCCACCCCATTATAATCCTGATTCCCACGGTAATGGCGTATGCTTCGGGCGCGGCAGCAGCCATTGGGGTCAGCGAAAACTCTGTGGGTTACACGCAAATCCTGTACGAATTCACATCAGCGGCGGCGAACAACGGTTCCGATTTCTTAGGCGCTTCAGCAAACACCCCGTTCTTTAACATAGCCACCGGCATCGTCATGTTCATAGGACGATACGCTCCGATTGCAATCTTGCTTGCACTGTCAGGTTCCATGATCGGGCGAAAACGAGGCGGCACCACAGGTCTCAAAACCGACAGCCCAATATTCACAATAGTTCTAGTCGGCAGCATCATCATACTCGTAGTATTGACGTTCTTCCCGTTCTTGGCGCTTGGACCAATTTCATCATTCTTCAGGGGGTTACAGAATGGCTTCTGATGACAAGAAAACTCTAGCACCAACAAAAAGTAACAAATCAGCCCCTGGAGGATTGAGGTCAGCTTTCTCTAGAAAAGTGCTAGTCGATTCAGTGGTTCGTTTAAGCCCCAAATCATTGCTCAAAAATCTAGTGATGCTGGTCGTTGAAATTACGTTCTTCATTGTTGTGGCAATGGCTATAGTTCCACAGGCTTTCGGGCCGGTAGCCAGTTCCAACCTGCGAATCTTCTACGTTCAAGTTGCCGCAATTCTGCTCGTTACAGTTTGGTTCAGCACACTCTCCGATGCTCTTGCCGAGCAACAGGCAAAAAGCACAGCTGGCGCCTTGCGGAAATTGGAAACCGAGGTGTCTAGCAAAAAAATTGTAACGGAAGAATGGGCAAGGAAGATAGTAGCAGTAAAATCAACTGAGCTCAGAAAAGATGACCGTATCCTGATTGAAAAAGGCGACATTGTTCCCATGGACGCTTATGTACTTGAGGGAATTGCCATGGTTGACGAGTCGCTTTTCACGGGTGAATCAGCCCCAGTTCGGAAGGCACCTGGGGACTCGCTTATCGGTGGATCGCGAGTGGTAAGCGATACTTTGACGGCGAAGGTTACGACTAACCCTGGAGAGACCTTCATTGACAAAATGATAAAGATGGTTGAATCTTCTAAGAGACCAAAGACGCCCAACGAAGTTGCAATAACTATGGTCTTGATTGGGTTAACCGCCATTTTCACTATCATTATAGTTGCTTTGCTAGGCATGTCGATCACGCTGGGTCTGGGCGCTGACCTCTCCGTGCTTATCGCGCTCTACGTTTGCCTTCTTCCCACAACCATAGGTGCCCTGCTGCCTGCAATTGGGCTTTCAGGAATGTCCCGATTGTATAAACACAAGATAATTGCAAAGTCAGGCAAAGCAATAGAAACTGCAGGTGATGCAGATGTTGTTCTTCTGGACAAGACGGGCACCATCACTGTTGGCAACAGACAGGCAATAGAGTTTGTACCGTTTGAGGGTAGTTCAGAAGAAGACGTAGGGGAAGCAGCGTTTCTATCCTCATGGAACGACGATACCCCTGAAGGACGCAGCATACTAAGCCTAGCATATGAGAAAGGTTTCGTGCCAAAAGAGCTGAACTCTCTTGCACTTTCAGAAACTTACCCGTTCTCAGCCAGCACCCGCACGAGCGGTGTGAAAATAACTCACTTGGGCTTAAGGCTTCCTAAAGGTGACAAATCAGGACGAGGTCGACTGAGAATCAGAAGAAAATCCTCAACAGTATCCGAACAAGTAGTTGCGGCAAGAATCGAACCTGAAATTGAAATCGTGAAAGGCGCTCCAGAAGCCGTCAAAAAAACTGTGGCTTCCGTTCCTCCAAACTATGACCTCATTGTAGAAGGAATATCTGCAGAGGGCGAAACACCTATAGCCATCGCAAGGAACCGCGAAGCCATCGGAATAATCAGGTTAAAAGATGTCCTCAAAGAAGGCATAAGAGAAAAAATTCAGGCTCTTAAGGTCATGGGAATACGCCCAGTCATGATTACTGGAGACCAACCACTTACTGCAAAAAGTATTGCATCAGAGGTTGGAATGGAAGAATATGTAGCGCAGGCCAAGCCCGAGGACAAGTTCAACATCGCCAAGAAGGAGCAAGCTGAAAGCAGAATTGTCGCAATGATAGGCGATGGAACTAATGATGCCCCAGCACTTTCTGTTGCGGATGTTGGCCTAGCGATGAATTCAGGCACTGAGGCTGCTAAGGAAGCGGCGAACATGGTTGACCTTGAATCGAATCCCGCAAAAGTAATCGATGTCGTCATGCTCGGCAAACAGTTGCTTATGACTCGAGGCGCGGTTACTGCTTTTAGCATTGCCAATGATGTAGCCAAATACTTCGCTATCATGCCTGTTCTGTTCGGCGCTGCCATTCCTCAACTGCAAGCTTTGAACATTCTCCAGCTTGGCTTGAAAAGTGCAGTCTTGTCAGCTTTAATATTCAACGCTATTATCATACCGCTTTTGATTCCTCTGGCCATGCGGGGAATCGCTTTTAAACCTACCAGCACCATGGCGCTTTTTCTTAAGAACACCTTAATTTATGGTGTAGGCGGCATCATTGTGCCATTCGTAGGAATTAAATTGATAGATCTGTTCCTCGTGGGAGTATTTCACATTTAGGAAGCAATTGCTATGACAACAGAACAAAAAGAAAAATGGAACCTCAAACCGATTGTAGGATTAGCACTGGTTTCGCTGTTGATTTGCGGACTATTTTTCCCACTATTAATCACGGGTATAGGCCAGGTTTTCTTTCCCTACCAATCGAACGGCGAAATCGTCCAGCTTAACGGGCAAGCTATCGGATCTAATCTTATTGCTCAAAACTTTACCTTGCCCATTTTCTTCCAGGAAAGAAACGAGTCACAGTCGGCTTCAGGAGTGGACCCTGACATTACGCTTCAGCAAGCATATTCACAGATACCCCAAATAAGCAATGCAACCGGAATTGGCGTCGATTCGTTAACAAATATAGTGAACCAGAACGAGGAGGGCACACTATGGATCTTCGGCAGTCCCTACGTGAACGTGCTACGAATCAATCTGGCCCTGATAAGGGCATATCCTTCCATTTATCACAGCTTCTCTTGAACCAGAAACCTGCATTCAAGCCACAGAGCTCTTCGGCACACATCTTCTTCCAAGAAACGCAGATTCTATCTCCACCTATAAATAATCAGCGTGCCACCAGTCCTATTTACCGAAAGGTTAAAGGAACACGGCGCGCGTCCTTGTGAGAAAGATGACCATACTTGTCCCGCCTACTCGCGTTCGTCAACATCTTCGTGGAGTCACCAGAAATGGACAACGTAGTAGCGGCACTGTCTAAACTTGGCAATGTCGAGGAGATGTACGAGGTAACAGGCGAGTTTGATATTGTCACCGTGTTTTCAGCGTCCGACATTGACGAATTGAGGGACATTCTCAAGAACACAGTAATGAAGATCAAAGGCGTTAAGAGCACCGTAAGCTCCATCGTTGCACCCGCCGGTCAAAGCGTGCGCTATCTTTAAGACCGTCACTTCTCGCAAGTTCGTCATCGTAAGCAAATTCTGAATATGGATCGCCATATATCACATAAATAACATAGATTCTTGTCATTGTGAATTGCCCTCTTTTGAGGATTATCAGGAAGTTACGCACGAAGGGAGATATATCCCATATCCATAAAAAAAGGTGTTTTGGAGATAAGGCAGAGTGACAGAATATAAGCCCAAAAATAGACGATTTAAGAAGAAACATTTTAGACACAGAAAACGCAGAGAAGGTGATTAGAAACGAAATTGCTTAAAATTCGCCGTAAGAAATGCTGAAGTCTTATGGCAGAACCAAAAGAACTGATAGCGCGCGCTGGATCCTAACAGGCAGTAGTTTTTTGTGCGGTGGGGTTATATAGTGTGTGGGCTGTTTTTTTGTGTGGAGGGTGATTAGGTGTGACGAAGGGGTTGGTTGTTTATTATAGCATGTACGGCAATACGGAGAAAGTAGCAAAAGCGTTGGCATCTGGATTAGAAGATGGTGGTGTTGAGGTTAGTTGTGTTGATGTGAATCATATTAAGGTGGATAAGGTTGAAGTGGATGGATTAGGCCAGTATGATTTATTGTGTATTGGTAGTCCCACGCATGCTTGGAATGCATCGAAGCCTGTGAAGGAGTTTCTTGAGCGTTTGAAGAGTGTGAAAGGCTTGAGCGGTAAGAAGGCGTTTGCGTTTGACACCAAGATGAAGAGTAGGTTGGCTGGGAGTGCTGGGAAGAAGATTGAAAGTAAACTTGAGGATTTGGGCTTGACGATTGCGAAGCCTCACGTTTCGGCGATTGTGAAGGGTAGAGAAGGACCGCTCGAAGAGGGCGCGGAAGAAACATTCAAGCAAATAGGCGTAGAACTCGCAAAGACTTTGTAGTTTTTCGTTAATCAGAATCGTGGACCAAATGACGCATAAACCAACCATGTAAATGCTAATTGAACGAGAGCGCGCGCTAAAAAGAGACTTACCTGTTCAAGAACAGTGTGAGTCGCTTGGACAGACACACGGACGGAGGGAGGAGGGGGAGGCGGTTTGATATCTTTCTTGGGGCTGCAACAACGTTGTCCGGATGCCGTTCATAGCCCTGTAGGGTGCCCAATAGCAGCGTACAGGTTTAGAAATAGGGCGCCCATTAGCGAAGTACTCTGCTAACGGTCTCGGTTGCAACTGGCTTTTCTCGCTCATGCCCCTTACAAGTCCATAATGTTCACGCGCGCTTCACTCTTTTTTGGGTGCTTTAGTTGCAACTGGCTTTTCTCGCTCATGCCCCTTACAAGACACAAACGTTTCTTGGACCTGCGTATTTTTACTTGGTTTAGGCCTACCCGCATTTTAGCAGTCAGCACAATCTAAAAAGACACTCCCCCTATGCCTACCTTTTTTCAAGGCTGAAAAATACGCGCGCAAATGCGGGAATACCTAGGGCTGACTAGACGGACTCAGCAATCAGCATTCTCACTTTTCTTTCAATTTTGTCTCGAATCTCTCTTACCTTCTCTATTGGTTTACCTTTCGGATCTTCGATTCCCCAGTCTATCACTTTGTTCAGCAGAGGGGCCGGGCAGAACCCTTCGGCACTGCAACCCATCACAATTATCATATCTGCATCCTGAACCATCTGGCTAGTAATCAGTTTTGGCTTATTGGCTGAGAGGTCTATTCCTTTTTCTCGCATGACCTGAACAACGACGGGATTGACTTCCTTTGCCGGCATCGTACCAGCACTGACAGCCTCAAACTTTCCTCCGCTATAGGTCTTTGCAAATGCCTCTGCCATCTGGCTTCTACCGGCATTCTGTACACAGACAAACAAGAGTTTCTTCAAGACTTTTCCCCGCAATCTTAGATCTTCTTTCGGTTTATTATGTTCTTTCTCGAGCAGCACGCGCAATACTTGGGTCCCTATGAAATAGACTGCGCCGTGGCGACGTACATTCACGGGGTATGATCCTCCCTACCCCCTCCTCTGCGTTTTAAGAGGTGGGGAAGGCTTAAAACGCCGACCTAGGGTAGGGGTAAACGTGTTACGGTCGCGCTTACCGATGCACTTTTTATCTATATACATAAATATTCAGAATGACTTCCAGTGAAGGCTGATTTGTGTGCAAATAGAGGAACTAATCAAGTTCGGAGTAAGCGAAAGCATAGTTGACAAACTTAAAGAACTTGGATTTGAAACTCTAACCTCCACGCAGGAGAGCGCAATCCAAAATGGATTATTTGAGAAAAAAAACCTCCTAGTAAGTGCTCCGACTAACACGGGAAAAACTTTCATTGGGGAACTCGCGGCACTAAACGCATCAAAACAAAAAGATGCAAAGCGCAGTTTTTTTCTGGTTCCCCTAAAAGCATTGGCAGAACAGATGTTTCGAGATTTTGTCGAAAAGTACGAGAAGTGGGGTCTTAGAGTTGCCATTTCGACATCAGACCATTATGAATACGATAATGATTTGACCGCTTATGACGTTACAATCTCAACTTATGAAAAACTGAATGCATTACTGGTCAAGAAGCCCGAGCTAACCGAAGACCTCGGATTGGTCGTAGTTGACGAAATTCAACATATCGGAGACAGTCAAAGAGGAATTCCGCTTGAAATGCTTCTGACAAGGTTGATTTTTTTTACCTCGAATGTTCAAATAATCGGACTTTCTGCGACAATTCAAACGCCGAACTACTTGCATCTTGGCTTCACTGTACCCTAGTTCCAATTGACAAAAGAGATGTTGAGCTCCGCGAAGGGTTACTTTACACTGGAACGACCCGATCAAATTCAAAGGATTGGCTCTAAACGGCGGAGACTACTTATACAAAAATTCAGATTCACGGCAAAATTGCAATTGAGAAAGCATTAAGACTAGACGATATTTCCAGAATCATCAAACAGAGTGAAACGGAACAATGCTTAGTTTTTGTAATACTCAACCAAAGGCTGAGGAAACTGCACAACAGATAGCTCGAGAAATGCCCAAGCTGCCGAAAATGGACGTTTTGATTGATGAATAAGATATCACAGTAGAAGCCACCGCTATCACTGCAAAGCTAAAGAAGGTTCTGGTTAAAGGGGTTGCATTTCATCACGCAGGCATGTTTAGCGATGAAAGACGAATAGTCGAATCTGCATTCAGAAAAGGCCTGATAAGAGTGATTTGTTCGACGCCAACACTTAGCAGCGGGCGTTAATACCCCTGCTAAGAACGTTATACTACTTTTTCACGAATATTATGGAGGTACACCCATTCTAGTTTCAACCATAAGAACATTTCTGGCAGGGCATGTCGCCTCAGGAAAGCCGAAGAGTTCGGCACATCCCTGATTACTAGCCTCTAACGAACGAGACTTGGAGTTTCTATGGACCAACTACATAAACGCAAAGCCAGAAAGAGTAGTTTCCCAAATAACAAAAACCGAGGGTCTCGACCGTTCAGTCTTAGGATTGATTTCCTCAAAGAACATGCTCTGCGCGAGATGAATTGCAGTTCTGTATGGAGAACACCTTTTATGGTTTTTCCGTCTCCTCAGAGAAGCGCAAATACTTACAAAGGAATAATATCCAAAACGCTGAAGCAAGAAGTTGACAATCTCCTTAAAATGGGTCTTATCAAGGAGAATAAACGGCTAGAAACAACTGAACTAGGTCTCAGATGCGCAGAAGAACTCTTGTCTCCCAAGACTATAGTATTTCTCTATCAAGCTCTGAAAGCGAATGAGGCGAAAATTCAGAAGGTTAGGAACTTTGAAAGCATCATTGCAGGGGTGATTCATCTTTGTTGCTGTACAAGTGATGCTGGATTACTTTATCCCCCAACCAGCAAAACTGAAATACAAGAATTGGAAGCCACTTATACGGTAAACTCCGACTCATATTTCGTTGAGCCTAATTTTGATGACACCGTTTTCATGGAAAGTTTGAGGACAACTAGAATGCTTCTGAGATGGATTGAAGGCATTCCCTATTTTGACCTAACCCAATATGCCCCTGCGGGGATAATCAATAGAATAGCAGAGAATATTCAATGGATTTTGAAAGGTCTGGCGCACACGGCAAAAAAACCTTTGTTCAGTTTCAGCGACGATTTCATAGACTCTCTTCTTGAAACGTCGGAAAGAATATACTTTGGGGTACCTAGGGAAGCCCTGCAAATAATGAGGCTAAGAATACAAGGGATACACAGAAGACGAGCGCTCAATCTTTCTAGAGCTGGATATCATGACATAGACAGTTTGCTGGAAGCTAGTATCACCGATTTGGAGGACATTGAAGATATTGCAGATGTCTTAGCTTTGAGAATAAAGGAGAACGTTAGCAGTACATTGAGAATATGGTGCTAAGAATCAAGGCAATTGAGGTCAGATTGGCCACGAAAATGGGCAAGTACATGTGTGATACTGGGACTCTACGGTACTCATGGGGACGATCTTTCAAGCCACATCGTAAAGCTACTCAGAGATGAGTTAAAGATAGATGCAGATTTTGTTGGGAAAAAGGATCAACATGAACCAGACATTATTATTCATAACGAAGGTATAATCGCAATTGAAGTCAAGAGATGCGAGAAAGGAAGAGTTTCTGCAATTGAATCCGAAGAGATACTTGGAAAGGGGCAAAATCCAAGCCCATAGCATCCGTGACTATTGGCTACCCAGACTTTGTCGAGGTAGCCAAACAAAGTGCTATGAATTCAAAGGTCACCTTATTGGCGGTCCCGATGTTGGGCGAATTGCTCACGAGGTTTTGGGCAGGCAATATTAAAACAGATAAGATCCTCGCTCTCTTGAAATCGGGCAAACCTTGTTATGGCATAAATCCAAAATATCTAGAACAAGGATAATAGCACGCGCGCAATTCCGCAAGAATAAATGATGCTAAAAGAAGATGTATTGCAGTCGTTTAGCCAGAATTCCTTGCAGAGTTATTTAGAAAATATGCAATAAATCTTGAATAACCCACGCGCTATTGATGATTTAGAGTATGGAAGCACCTTTTGGGGAAATTGGAAAGCGCGCGCTAAATCTTTAAGTTCTGGAATCAAAGTTCTTTAATCAGGGGTGAACCCGTGCATTGTCAGAACCCGTGAAAAAGAATCTTCGAAAAACCGAGGATCACATTTTTGTTGAGCCCGAAATGGCAACCTACCCGAAAAGGGCAAGTTCAGCGGGCGGATATCCTCCAACCAAGGTTCAGCATGAGGAAACGATGAACAAGAGAACGCCAAGCAAGAGGGCTCAGGTCTTGGTTACAAGAAGTAGTGACTGAAACTAGAAAGAAGGAACTTAAAGACGAAGTTGCATATTTTGTTGTGGATTTCAAGTCAAGGCAGATCACCGATCTTCAGTGATCTTTGAAGGAGCTGCAGTCAAAGCTACTAACATTCCTGAATGAAGATAAAACTAAGGTTCTAGTTGCATCAGGAATTGATACACTAGATCAAGCGGCTCAATCTTCTGGTTTTTCTAGATCTATGACAAAAATAGTATTCGATGTGCGACCAATCAAGATGAATGAACAGATAGACCAAAAGATTCTTTCCGATAAAGCATGGATGGAAGAGGCAAAGAATATCAATATTTTTGTTGTTCCCAATGTCCCGAGCGAGAAACTAGAGAAATACATTAGTTTGGCCAAGGATTTTCTACAGAAGAATAATGTTGAGATTAAGGATTCATATGTTGACAAGTTTTCGAGCTCTGGAGTTTTGAGTGTAAAAATCAATTTTCCCACAACTTCTAAACTGTTACAAAGCTCTTCATTTGTATTCAGAGTTCATGAGACTCCAAAACTAGAAGCACAAGAAGTGAGAGAGGGAGAAGCCAGTCATGTAATTTCAGAGAGCAAGAGTGCCATTCGTGGCTCTGTCACAATAGGAGAATCCAGCCAGTCATGTTGCTAGTTTGCCCGAGGTCTGCGTTATTGACACGGGTGTTAATCAAATTGCTCCATTGCAGGGATTGATTTCGCATGCCAGCAAAGAACCAAATATGCCAGATGATTTTGACCATAACGATCATGGTACATCCGTGGCTTATCTAGTGGCTTACGGTGAAGGAGGCTCCCCCAGAGCACAGCTCATTTCGCACAAGATACTTAGTGGTTCGGTCGAATCAAACCTATTTACAGCGTTGGCTAGGACAATAGGATCTTTATCTTCATAGAACAAGAATCTTCACATGCTCTATAAGTTTTCAGCACGACGACCCCGCCGCGAGATTTGAAACTTGGAAAATCGATCGCCTAGCCCAAGCAAGCAATGCTTGCATTATATTTAGCGCAGGAAACATAGAACCTAGTGTAGTAAGACAGCTTATATCAAGCGGATTTGCATATCCAACGTATCTTGAAAACAACCCGATTATGCATCCCTCAGACGCAATAGCTGTCACCGCTGTAGGTTCTTATTGTAGGAAATCGAACGCGAATCTGTCGATAGCACCACAGGATTCGCCATCACCCTTTACTCGGTACAGCACAATAAATAGATCAATGTGCGAATGTGTCAAGCCTGAGATAGTGGAACATGGCGGGAACCTTAACTTCAATTATACCTGCAATGGTGTTGGTGTAGAAACATTTTCATCCGCTGGTACTCCTGTTGAAAAGATAGGAACTAGCTTCTCATCACCTATTGTGGCAGGTCATTTGGCTGAGGTCATTAAAAAATATGGCTCGAAGATACGTAATGTGGAGACGTTAAAGGCGATTGCCTACACCTCCTGTTTACCCACACATAATCATCCAAAGTTTGTTGGTTTCGGGAAACCAGATTGCGGCAACATGCTAAGCTCGTCTTTTCAATCAGCAAAAATTGTCTTTGAAGGTGAAATGCGACTGGCTCATCCTCAACTTAAGCATTTGCATCCTGCAAACAAGATCTCGGTTTATGTCCCTGCAGGAGTAGATAGAATAGAGTTGCTGTTGGTGCACACAGATAATTACGACATTCCTTCAACCCTTGGTCTTTACACGTACATTGAGGTTATACCAGAAAAACCTGCCCGAGAATCACCACCACAGCCTAGCCAAGGAGATCTAAATGGCAGAGAGCATGTCAAAAGATTGGTTTGGCACTATGAAAAGGCAGTAAGAGGATTCTGGTTCTTCACTTTTGTGCCTCATCATATAGGGATTCCTTATTCCTTGAGAGAGAATGTTACACTACGCTACGGTGGCGTTCTCACGCTAACTACATCTCGGGCTCGTCATATATCACTCGCAAGTGAAGTGAGGAGAAATTTAAAAGAGAAGGCGTAACAATAGAGAAGTATCTTGTCTGAGTTGGGCAACTTGCTTCCTTCATCGAGAAAACTGGAAAATATGAACGTCAGCTACTGGATTTGCTTGCTTCATACTTCGAGAACAGGGGATTCAAAGCATATTCGCACGTTCAATTGAATGTTTCATGGGGAAATATAATTTCAGATGTCGATCTTGTAATAATTGGTGAAAACACGGTGTTTGGTGTTGAGGTTAAATCAAGAAAGGATCAGTTCAGGAATGCCTTTAAACAGACTGGTAAATTGTGTGATTTTTTTGACGGCGTCTACATAGCCAGTGACAAGCCTGAACATATTGTTGAGAGGAACTGGCAAGATAAGAGAATCGGATTGTTGCTTATCGAGAATGGAAAAATCACCGAAAAGAAATGCAAACCCTTACTAACTAAACCTCGTCATTCAGCTTTGGTTATGCTGAGAAAGATCTGCTTGTTAAGACTTGCTAAAGCAATCGACAACAATATCGGCGGGAACAAGAACAAACTTGCATTTGATATACTAGTAGCGAGCAGAAGTGAGTCACTTCGATTAGTCTTGAAATCGATCGTTACTTGCGAAAGAAAATGTGAAACAGCTTGTCCAATCTGGGACTTTGAGAGAAAATTGATAATGCCCTTGCGAAATGTTCAAGATGTGCTGAGAAAGTATGGAATGTCAAAGGATATTCCAGCGCCCCTCATTCCAGCAGATACTGCAGAAGAAAAGGACGATCATAATTGAAGTCTTTCTTCAGCGCACCTATACCTTCCGTAGGTCCCGTCGTATAAGAAACTGCCAAGAACCGATTATCTATAATTGCTTGCTTTCTCCAGCTTGGCGCGCGCTATTATCGACTCCCCATCTTTGCAGAGTTAGCGCATTTTGCGTATTTTCTCGGGTTTGCCGAATAGCTTTACACAGCGTTCTAGCTTTCTGAGGTCTATTTCCTTGTTTCTCAGCTGTTCCTCAGCTAATTGGCGCAGTTTGTAATTATTCATCTTGCCTTTATGCCTCAAAACACCCATTACTTCAAAGAGTCGGTTTGTGAACTCGTCTCTCCAAGTGTCCTGCGTTCCTTCCCAAATTTCTGCTTCTGTAGGTTCACTCGCTTCGCCCTTCATTGAGGAGTGTATTATAGCGCGGATAACCGGGTTTTTAACGTAAGGGGTAGGAGGAAATTCCGAGATCCAATGCGCAAGACCTACGAGTAAGTTGATGATTCCGGGAACGCGATCTGAAAGCCATCTGATTTCCTGAAAAGGAGCATACTTGAGTAATTTCCCTTGCCTCTCTAGGACTTCTGTGATTTCGCCCCAATCTTGTTTCTCAAAATCTTCCCAGAACTCACGAAGCTCGTTGTCTGGCATTTCCTCTGAGAGAGGGGGAGAATGAAGAAAAGAAGCAAGATAGAGCACGGTTCCTGTGAAAGTCAGGTGATACAGTTTCTTTCGTCGCTTGGTTCCGCTTTTTCTTAGGACAAACGTCAAAGCATGGCTATCCGTCAAGCTTTTGAGGCAGAAATGGATTGTTCCATGGCTTAATTTTGGAAACTGCTTGTACAAGTCGTACTCTGTTTTAGGGCCATGTTCGGTTAGGTAGGAGAGGATAAGTTCTGTTCTTGAAACGTCTTCCATTTCTGGGGCATTCATATCTCAGTTCCCGATTGAGATAGGTGTGAAATATTGTTTAAATAATTATCGCTGAATATTATCTCAGTTATTTGCTGAGATGAAAATATGAGTATACCGAAAATCGTTGAACACAAAATAATCAAGCTGCGAAAACCCGACGGATCGACACAATACCTGTTGACGTTGCCGAAAGAGTATGCCGCATCGCTCGCGAAGGAAGGCGTTGATTCACTCTTCATCGTTTTCAACAGAGGCCTAGGAGCATTCCCGAAAATCCCAGGTTTCACCGAAAAGGCGTTGACCACGTTCATGCAGGAGCACTCGGAGCTTCGGAGGCTCTTCAGCGAGTGTGACCAGCATGAATGACGACGAGCTCAGTGAAGAGATGCTGCTGCACTTTCTTGACGGTGTGGAATCCGGAATAGCCATGGCAAGACAGCGCTACAAAGAGAGAAAGGGAATCAATGAGCCAGAAAAAGAGCCAGCGGCACCTGAAATCTCAGAGCAGCCTTTAAACACGTTATTCTACGAGTTTGGCAAGTCTTGAAAAGGGTCCCTTCGAAGCAGCTCGCCAGCCTCAGAATAATAACCAAAACTTCCAGCACTGTCTAAACATTCTCAAACAGAACATCACCGAAAAGAACCATACTTTCAGCGAGAAGTCGTGGGAACATTACTACTGGCTGAGCGACCAGAAGAACGCCATCTTCAGACGAAAAAAGAAACCAGCATAGGAGGTCTGGGTACATAGCTGCCGACAACCCCGCCGATGCGCCTAAACCTATCAAGATCGAGTACGACAGCCATGGCTTTGTCATTGACTACGTCTGCCCCAACTGCGGTGGACCAGCTAAATTAAGTCATAAAGACGATATCGGAACCGAGTTTTTCAAAATTATGAAGCAAAAAACATAGGAGCTACGTTTACGGACCTACTAACAACTAATCGATATCTCTCTATCTCTCCTGACCGTACCTACCTACCTACGTCTCTCCTTTACGCGACCCTACCACACACCCCTTCTTCACACTTTGGAAATGAGGCTTCATAATGAAAGAGAACGCTCATATCCTGAGGCTTTTCTTGGATGCTCCGCTCGACGTGGCCCTAACGAGGTTCCAGGCAACTAGCAGCTTAGGCCGAAGCTTCGCCGGACTCTTGGTTTTCGTGACAGGTCTCCGCAAGCTCAACCTAATCTCGGAAAAGGACGTTCAGTACTATCTGGAACGCTACAATCGGCCTTTACGTACGGCTCCGACAGTTGAGGATCCGCGTATAGCCAAACAGAAGGAAGAACATTTCAAAAAGGAGAGAAAACGGCTTCGCACTGTAATAGATGACTTTGACCAACTCAAACTGAAGACACAACAGTACTGGTTGCAGTTTGCTTCTCAGCGACCCGACTTACCAGAATCTCTGGAGCTCCTGCGAAAACACCCCGAAAAGAAGGAGGCATAGACTTTCATGACTACGGAAACTGGCGGCAAAAAGGTTACCCTACCGAATGACGAATACATCATTCCTGTTGACCGCAGGCGTCGTCAGAAAGAACGTCTTTTGAATGCGCCCTTCAACGAGTCCGATAATTTAGACCCCTTCGAAAGGCATGGAAAAGACCATGCAGACCGTCACGTCCAGTTCAGGATCTCGCCTTTTGCCGAGAAAGTAGGCTCTGAAGTGGCCGCGTTATTCGGCATGTCACTTAGTCAATACGCGAAGTGCTGCCTCTACCTGAATCTTGGGCTGATTTTTGAACCGATAGACAGAAGGAAGAAAACAAAATGACAGGAGAAGAACCGAAGAATGCTCGAGTGCTTGGCTAAACGTCACTTCATTGATCCGCAGGCAACTGGTGATACTCCAATCGAGTCAGTATACTGCGTTTTGAAACAGGCTGAAGAAAGGTGAAGACCACCGTGAAGCGAAAGGCTGCTTCCACAAGTCCTGAAAAGCGCACGTTAGGCAAAGCGAGTTTAAACAACAGGAAGTCGGAGAATGAGTCTTCTCCACTCGCACAGCCGCCCAAATGTCCACGATGCACGTCGCAAAAAATAGTAAGAGATGGTCAACGAGCTTTGCCCTTCGGAGAGAACATTCAAAGGTGGTACTGTAAGCGGTGCGGCAACAGGTTTAGCGACCCAGAGCAGCTTCATGCTTACAGAAGTATGATAAAAACCCTCGAAACACGTTTGACCAAACCATTAAAAGCCCAGAAGTGGAGGAATAACCGCCAAATATGCGCAGAAACCGCAATTGGCGGAGCGAAAAATTTGGATCCGGAACAAAGCAACATACAAGAAGTTCCGGAAAAACGGGAAGACATCAAAGGAAAACTAGTACAACACGCTTGGACGATGCAGCGAGAAGGTTACGCCGCAGAAACCATCCGCTCGAACAGCAGTTGCTTAAGAGCATTAATCGCCAGAGGAGTCAACCTGACCGACCCGATAAGCGTCAAAGACGCACTGGCAAAAGAACAAAAATGGAGCCAGAATAGGAAAAGAAACGCGATCAACGCTTACACCCTGTTCCTCAAGTTCAACGGAATGACATGGACCAAACCGAAATGCCAAGTCACACAAAAGTTTCCGTTCATACCGACGGAGCAGGAGATCGATGCATTAATCGCTGGGTCTGGCATGAAAAACACAGTGTTCCTGCGAATACTCTCGGAGACGGCCATGCGTTCAGGAGAAGCAAAAAGGCTTCAGTGGACCGATATAGATCAAGAGAAGCACATAATAACGTTAAACGCGCCGGAAAAGGGCTCAAATCCAAGAATGTGGAAGGTCAGCCCAACGCTGATAGAGATGATAAACGCGCTACCAAGAACGAGCGAGCAAGTCTTCAGCGGCTCTCTAAAATCGATGAAAACAACCTTCTTAAAGACCAGAAAGCGACTCGCAAACGCACTCCAAAACCCGCGACTGCTAAAAGTACACTTTCACACTTTCAGGCACTGGAAAGCCACGATGCTATACCACCAGACCAGAGACCCCTACTATGTGCAGCACTTCCTAGGTCACAAGTCGATCAAGTCCACCGAGATATACATAAACATCGAGCACACCCTCTTCGAGGCAGGAGCTAACGACGAATTCACAGTAAAAGTCGCAGAGAAACCAGAAGAAATCAAAGCACTGCTCGAAGTTGGCTTCGAGTACGTTTGCAGCAAAGATAGCCTAATATTCCTGAGGAAACGCAAATGACCGAGAAAGCCAACATCGCCAGTAGGCGGAGACTTCCAAAATGTGGCCGGGGTGAGGTAGCCTGGTAGCCTATAGGCCTGTGGAGCCTAGCGCCCGGGTTCAAATCCCGGTCCCGGCCCTCCTTAAGATAGAAAATGCTTATCAAGACAATTCTCGCAGAATAGACAACTGCTAATCTCGGAGCGAGTATACATTGGAAAAACATGACGTAATCATAATTGGCGCAGGAACCGCTGGTTGCTTGGCTGCAACGACAACTGCAAAGGCGGGACTTAACACGCTCCTAATCGACCGAAAAACTCGGCAGGACATTGGCAGAAAAGTGTGCGGCGACGCGGTTGGGAAGCATCATTTTGACCACTTAGGCTTGAAACACCCGAGTGGAGACGAGTTAGAACGTGTTATGGAAGGCGTCAGAATCTTCTCACCAGACATGCAAACAATCTTTGACGTAAAAGGCGAAGGACTGAATGGTTTTCTTCTCAATCGACATGCATTCGGACAAAGACTGCTAAAAGACGCGGTTAACGCAGGCGCCAGTTTTAAAGATGCTACGCAAGCCTTAGAGCCCATTATAGAAAAGGGATACGTAGCAGGCATAACAGCAAAGGACTTGAAAACCCAAACCACCACCAAACTCTCAGGCAAAGCTGTCGTTGAAGCAAGCGGATTCCCCGCAATCATACGCAAAAAAATCCCGAAAGAAATGGGCATAGACTTGGAAGTGAAGAATGAAGACGTGGAAGCTTGCTATCGAGAAATCCGGGAATTGAAAGAACCAATCGAGAATCCCGATTTATGCCAAATCTACTTAACTCAAAAAATTTGCCCACGTGGCTACTACTGGATTTTTCCAAAAAGTGACTCAAAAGTGAACGTTGGCTTGGGCGTAGCCATGACTAAAAACTTTCCGAACCCCAAAGACACACTCTACAAACACGTGTTGACGAAGCCCATTTTCAAAAACTCAACAGTAGTCGAAGGTGGCACGTGGTATGTACCCACCAGAAGACCTCTGGACAACATGGTTGGAAACGGCATCATAATAATCGGCGATGCCGCATGTCAAGTGAACCCAATACACGGCGGCGGGATTGGACCGTCTATGAAGGGGGGAACGATCGCGGGAAAAACCATAATCGAGGCCCTAGAGAAAGACGACGTCAGCCGCGGAGGACTATGGGCGTACAACGTAAATTACATGGAAACCTACGGACTTAAGCAGGCGGGACTCGACGTTTTCCGCAAACTTCTCCAAGAATCCGACGACGAAGAACTGAGCTATGGAATGGCGTACAAACTAATCACGGAAGAAGACCTTCTCCAAACCAGCCTAGGCAAGGAGGTGAAACTGAGCATCGGCGAAAAAACTACACGAGCATTTCGTGGAATGCGAAAGTTTGGCTTCCTCCGAAAACTACGTGACAGAATCAACGTGATGAATAAAGCCAGAGCGTGGTACAAGAGATATCCAGTTTCGCTTGAAGGGTTTGAAGATTGGAAGCAAGGCGTCGATAAATTGTTTGAATAGGCAGAACTTATGACTTAGTCTTCTTTTGCAAGCATCAACGCGCTTTCGATTGCTGACTCGATGTTCTTCTCGAGTTCAGCCATTTCTGGCCCGGCGTTTCGGTAGTACTCGAACACCCCTCTATCTCGTGATCTTATCAGTATTAAGTTGGTGGGATAGAAATAGTGACGAAACACATCTTTTGCCCGCATCGACTCTTTCGCTGAGTTTGGAGCGTATTTGACGTGTACTCGTGCGAAAACCACCTTGCCCACATGCTTTTGTACCATCTTTGTTGCCAGTTTATCCAGTTTCGGTTTTTGCTCGTCACAGTTCGGGCAGCCATCTCGACAGATGGCAATAATGTAAGCTTTGCCGAGGTCTGGAGCTAAAGCGTCAAGGTAAGACTTCTTTGTATTCCGAAGTTTCTCTTCAAGCTCGACAAATTCTAAAGTGGCTATTGACATGAGATTTTAGCGATAAGAATCAAATATTTAAAACCTCTGCTAGCACGGGTTTTCTTGATAAACCTTAAAGAACAGATTCCTCTTACTCCTATTCTCAACGGTGAAAAACTTGGCTAAGCACAATCATCCTTACATTCCAAACTCAACCCCAGAAGTAAAGAAGGAGCTGATGCAAGAACTGGGAATCCAAAGCGTCGACGAACTCTACAAAGACATTCCAGAAAAGTTTCTACTGAAACGGAAACTCAGCCTGCCCGATGGACTGTCGGAGTTTGAAGTGAAGAAGCACGTGGAGACCATTCTTTCAAAAAACAAGACTTTCCCCGAGATGCCAACCTTTCTTGGCGCTGGCTGTTGGCCACATTACGTGCCCGCGGTTGTTGAAAACATCATTCTGCGAAGCGAATTACTCACTTCCTACACGCCTTATCAGCCCGAGATTTCGCAGGGCATGCTTCAGGCGCTTTTTGAGTATCAGAGCATGATTTGCGAGCTGACGGGTATGGAGGTTGCCAACTCGTCAATGTATGATTGGGCGTCCACGGTTGGCGAGGCAGCACGAATGGCGGCTCGAGTGACCAAACGTGCAGAAGTGCTGGTTCCAAGAATTATCCATCCTGAGCGAGATGCAACGCTTCAGACCTACTCTGGACCAGCAGGAATCAGGGTGAAGTACATAGGTTACGAAAAGGAGACTGGGCAACTGGACCTAGAGGATTTGAAAACAAAGGTCTCTGGAGAGACCGCGGCGGTGTATTTGGAAAACCCCTCTTACTTGGGCTTTGTCGAAACAGAAGCAAACGCCGCCGCACAAATCGCACATGACAAAGGCGCACTCTTCATAGCAGGTGTCGACCCTGTTTCTCTTGGAGTTCTGAAGCCACCAAGCGACTATGGCGCAGACGTCGTAGTTGGCGAGGGTCAACCACTCGGCAATGCTATGAGTTTTGGTGGTCCACTACTCGGCATCCTAGCCTGCCATGACAATATTGAGTTGATTCGCCAAATGCCAGGACGCACGATCGGCATAACCACAACGCTCGACGGAACCAGCAAGGGATTCTGCATGGCGCTGCAAACTCGGGAGCAGCACATTCGGAGAGAGAAAGCCACATCGAACATCTGTACCAATGAAGCCTTGTGCGCTGTGGCAGCGGCTGTTTATTTGGCTTTGCTTGGTCCGCAGGGTTTGAAGGAACTGGGTGAAGCGTGCCTAGCTAAGGCGCATTATGCGATGCAGCAGTTAGCGCAAATCGAGGGCGTGAAGACACCCGTTTTTGATTCGCCACACTTCAAAGAATTCACGGTTAATTTTGACAAGACGCAAAAAAGCGTTCAAAGCGTGAATGAAGACTTGCTCTATTACGGAGTCCACGGCGGAAAAAACATTACAAAGGAGTTCCCCGCGCTGGGCGAGACAGCGCTCTACTGTGTCACTGAGATTCACTCTAGACATGATATTGATCGGCTAGTAACCGCGTTGAAGGACGTTTTGAGGAAAAGGTGAAGACGATGTCAACTTTTAGACAAGCAAGATGGAACGAACCAGTGATTTTCGAACTTGGAAGACCCAACCGAAGAGGCTTCGCGATTCCAGAGGTTGAGGAAGAGGTTAGAAAGGTTGTCGGCGACGTACACGCACTAATTCCAGAAAAGATGAAACGCGAAACTCCTCCGAGACTGCCAGAACTTTCTGAGGTCGAAGTTACACGTCATTTTACTCGTCTGTCACAAATGAATTACGGCGTGGACTCGGGTTTTTATCCCCTCGGCAGCTGCACAATGAAGTACAATCCGAAAATCAACGATGCCTTAGCCGTTTCATCCTCGATCGCGTCGCTCCATCCTTACCAAGACGAACAAACCACGCAGGGCATTCTGGAAATCCTGTATACGCTTTCGAAGTGGCTTACCGAAATCACTGGCACATATGAAGTTTGTCTGCAACCGTCAGCAGGCGCACAAGGCGAGTTGCTCGGCATCTTGCTAATGCATACCTATCACAAGAAGAGCGGCGAAATTGGAAAACGAAACGAAATCATCGTGCCAGACTCCGCTCATGGAACCAACCCTGCAAGCGCAAGCATGGGCGGATTCAACGTTGTTGTCGTCCCCTCGGATGCTACTGGCTGTCTTGATATTGAAGCGTTAAAATCCGCGGTTTCCGAGCACACTGCAGGTTTGATGCTCACTAACCCGAACACCTTAGGCCTATTTGAAAAAAATATTGAGGAAAGCGCGCGGATAATTCACGAGGCTGGAGGGTTGCTGTACTATGATGGCGCTAACCTCAACGCCATACTCGGCAAGACTAGACCAGGCGACATGGGCTTCGACATAGTCCATATTAACATTCACAAAACGTTCGGAACACCACACGGCGGAGGCGGACCAGGAGCGGGACCAGTGGGCGTTTGTGAAGAGTTGGAAAAGTTTCTGCCGGTGCCCCGAATCGGTTTCGATGGCAAGAACTACTTTTTGGATTACAACAGGCCAGAGGGCATAGGGAAGATTAGGAGTTTTTACGGCAACGTTGCTGTTCTTGTGCGTGCGTACGCGTATATTCTAAGCCTCGGCGCTGAAGGATTGAAGGAGGTTGCCGAGGTTTCAGTATTAAACGCCAATTACATCGCCAAAAAACTGAGCAAAATTCGTGGATTCGAGTTGCCTTATGATAAGCAGAAACCTCGCAAGCACGAATGTGTGCTGAGCGTTAAGCCCATGACTAGAGAAACTGGAGTTAGGGCATTGAACGTGTCTAAACGATTACTCGATTATGGTGTCCACGCGCCTACAACTTACTTCCCCTTGATTGTTGATGAGGCGTTAATGATTGAGCCAACCGAATCCTTTGAAAAGGAAGAACTCGACAAATTCGTCGAAATCATGAGAAAGATAAGTGAAGAAGCATACTCTAATCCTCAACTTGTCTTAAACTCACCACAAAACACCGCTTCCACAAAACTGGATGAAGTGAAGGCTTCACACCCGAAGACTATGGCTCTGAGTTGGAAAATGTACCTCAAAAAGCAGCTGACCAAGCCCTAACGGTGCTTTGTGCATTTCCTAAATAGCTATTTGGGGAAGAAGTTTAGCGCGTGCGCTGCGATAAGAACACGCAAAACAGAAACCCTAAGACGGCGGAAGAGCCACCGCTTTAATTCCCAGCCTCTTCTGAATCTCCCTCGCCAAAGCCTCAGCATCCCCAACCCTAGAATTATCTGTAACTACAAGCTTTGGTTTACTCTCCTCCACGTACTGCAATAATCCGTTAAAGTCGGAGTGATCGCTTAAAGCCAAAACATACTCTTTATCCCCGACCTGCCTACATGCAGACGTAAACTCCCATCCACTAACACTAACCCGAAAAGCACCTTCTCCAACATGCTTCCTAGACCCTATGTGATAAAAAGCAACACACGGTCCACCATCCTCCAAAATAGCCTTCCCCTGCTCACTCGTGGACAGCAAAAACCTACCCAACCGCATCCCATACCGCTCGCAAATCTTCGAAACATGAAAAACCTTCTCAGGCATAACAAAAGGCACCTTCACATCAGCTTCATGCAAAACCTGCATCGTTTCTTGAAGTTTCCCATGATAACTGAACACAAAAACCGGTCCTTGCTTCAAGCCAGTTTCAACCAATGAAACCAGCAGGTCCTCAACCCTCTCTCCGAACTTTCTAACTCGACTTGGGTTTCCATAGGTCGCCTCAATCACTAAAGTATCAGTTTCTATCACAGGCGTGCCGCGAATGCGAAAGTCACTCGTGTAAAGAATCCTAGTTTCTTCAGCGTCTTTTACGAGCACTTGCGCTGTGCCCAAAATGTGATCGGCATAATGTAGTTCTAACGTTTCATCTCCAAAGGCTAAGGGTTCATCATAATCCAGAGACTTCACATTACCCATCATCAAAAAAAGCGGCCCCATCATCACGTCGATTAAATCTCTAGTCGCATGGGTCATCACTGAAATGTCGCACTGCATCAGGCTCTGCCGCAAGCCCAGCATGTGGTCAGAATGGGCATGGGTAACAACCCTCAAAGGCCTTGTATCTTCAAAAGCATCGCAGGCAACGTACTTGCCAAGACATACTGCTCCCTTCTCAGTGACCCCCGCCTTCGAAAACATACGCTACAACCATACTAATTGGGGTAAAACTGTTTTAAATAGTTTCCATGAAGCCCACGATTAGGATTTTCTGTAAACCGCCAGCTTTTCAACCAATTCTTTTGGGATGTTGACCGCTTTCCCAAGCTTTTTATCGGCAACGACTACGACGACGTAACCTTCTGCAACGAGTTGTCCTGACGCCTTGTTAATCATGCCAAAGTCATACTTAACCGCTTTATCGCTGATCTCTTCAACTGTTAAGGAAACCTCAAGCACGTCGCCAAACTTTGATGGAGCCTTGAACCTGCAAAGGGCTTCTACTCTTGGAAACCAAAAATCATACCTCTTGCGAATGTCGTTGAAGGTAAAGCCTAGCTGCTGGTACATTTCCTCTTCAGCCCTTTCGAAAAATCGGAAGTAATTGGAAAAATGGACAACTTGTGCCGCGTCTGTGTCCACCCAGCTTATGCGGTATGTTGTTTTGAACGGGGGCATAAACATCCCAAGCCAGAATTGCTGAGAAAAGAGTTATTATTTTCTGTAAACGTAAATCGTATGAGAAGGATAGCCCAACTGGGGGTTTTCGCAGAAGTTTTCTGTTTTAACTGGTTTCCAGCCTAAAATTTCGTAATCATGCGAAACTATTCTGGCGCCGCTCTTTAGTTCCGACTCGAGTTTTGGCTTCACTTTTTCGTTGGCGCTCGTCGTAAGATATAGGAACACAACATCTGCTGCGCGCAAGTCAACTGCAAACATGTCGCTTTGAATTATCGTAATACGGTCTTGAAGTCCGAGTTCGCGTACGCTGGTTGATGCTTTTCCAGCCAAATCCTCTCTCAACTCAATGCCTACTGCTCGGGCGCCAAAATCCTTTGCCGCCATTATAATGGTTCTTCCGTCACCTGCACCTAGATCAAAAAAGGTTTCACATTGCTTCAATTGTGCGAGTTCGAGCATGTGACGAACAACAGGATATGGTGAAGCTACGAACGGAGCGATGAACATTTTGGAGACCTCTAGCTTGACTGTGTAAAATATGGTTGAGATTTCTTAAGGTTTTCGAAACACTTCTACGCTACATAAGTGTTCTTTTTACCCACTGGGGTTTTTGATTCGCCGCATTTTATGCAGCTTTGCTGGCAGAACTCGAGGTATTTCGCTTCATCGTCTAGGGCTTCTACGGCTTTTTTGCAGAGTTCGCTTTGTTCTTCGCAACCTGATTCTTTACAGAGTCCTGAGATGTATAGGCAAGATTCTTTAACGTCTTCTTTGTCAAACGCAACACGATTACTGCGGACAAGTAGGCATAATTCTCTCGCTAACACGCATGTTCGAACGTATTTGAATCGGCTAAGTGTTTGTTCTCGAAGCCTTTGTCGGCTTAACTCCAAATCATATTTCTCCAGCGACAACTACTTGACCTAATGAGTAAATGCGGAGGGCTTTATAGTTTTGTGAATCTGTAATTAAGATGCAAATCGATTTTTCCTTTGATGATTTTCGGACTATTGAAATCTTCTCTTGAGCGCTTTTCTTTCGGCATCCAACACTAACTCGTAGAAATGATCAGTTGGCGTTGGCTCCTGTTTAAGCACGCTTTCTATATCAGATGTTTTTACTCTCCGAGCGGACAAAGCAATTGCCGCAGGCTTTCCATGCTTCGAAATTAGTCTAGCCGTCTCTTTCGAGTATTCTCGAATTTGTTCTTCCTTTTTAGTAAGTTTTTCTCCTCTCTTGTCTATTAGAGGATGAACCTGTTCCTCTTCTAGACGAAGCATGCCTAGCGCTGGTGAGCCGCATCTTGGGCAGACGGGTTTATCGGGTATGTCTTTGATGCGAATCATTTCCGAATAATCCCAGCAGTTGGTGCAGGCAAAGGTGCGTACTTCGTTTAGGAGCCTTGCCTTCGCGGATTCAACAAGCAAGAGACGCATTTTTTCAGATGGAATTAAGTCAGTTTTCATGCTAACCCTTTCAATGCCGATACGCGCGACTGGAGAGGCTATGCCTCCCGTTTCCAGTTTCTTGATTTCAATTTCGCCTTTTCTCATGCTGTCTATTATTTGAACAGCCTTCTCCAAATCAAGATCCTTCGTGAGAGTTTCCTTAAGCCCCTCCTCATAAATCACCGTGCCCTCAAAGCTCTTCATCAAGCTCCGGAGACTAACGTTGCTAAAGTCGGCCCATTTTTTCAACGCGCCAAACCTTCTTGCCACATGAATCATCCTTCGCTTGAAAAGTCCCGTTTTCACAGTTGCGCGAGTT
Organism: Candidatus Bathyarchaeota archaeon; assembly: GCA_963842875.1. Lineage (GTDB taxonomy): Archaea > Thermoproteota > Bathyarchaeia > Bathyarchaeales > SOJC01 > DATHCB01. The sequence continues at coordinate 84,501 of CAWJIF010000017.1, read as the reverse complement.
AGTTGTTCTCGAATCGTCTGGTCAGGCGTTTCTTTGAGTTCGTCAAGCAAGTTGATTAAGCCCTCAGCGCGCGTTGTACCCATCGTTTGGATAAAAATACGGTAGGGATCATGCTGAACAGCCACAGTGGAGCCTGTTCGTTCAGAAATCAAATGACCCAGCAACTGTGCAATCGCACGATTTGCCAACGAGCCAAAATTGGCATGCAATATTACTAAATCCTCCCAGTCTTCAAGTACGATGCGCTTATCTGTGGGCACAAGAAAATCTTTTTTCAGGTGCTCGAAGGTTTCCTGCAGAGCACGCAGTATTGTGTCTTGATCTGCTGGGTACCTTTCTGTTAACCTGGCTGCAATTTCTTGAGGAGATTCACCTTTTTTCACGTGATCTTCCACAAATCCTCTTATCTGCCCCACTTCCTGCGCCACTTCAAAAGGCACTGGAATTTCCTCTCCTATCCAGCTAGGAATTGCGCCAGTAGGGTCGTCAACTGGTTTCACATGGATTGTATCTCCATATATTTGAACGATGCCCCATGGGCTTCCTCGTATTATGAATTTAACGCCTGGCTTTCCGAACTCCGCCACAAAGGCCTCATCAAGCACACCAATGGCTGAATTTGTGGAGTCGTCTATCACCAAATACTGCTTCTCCACAGGAATCATTGAGAGATTGTCGAAGTAATACTCGTACAATGGCTGCGTCCGTCGTGGTTTAAGTGCAAGTTTGTCTTCGAAAGAAACCCAAGCCAGCCTCGGAAAACGCGTGTGCATGTATGAAAAAATCTTTTCAACGTCTTCTTCTGTTAGGTCCTTGTATGGGTACGCTTTTCTAAACGTTTCATAGATTTCATAAAAAGTGATGCGCCTTTGTTTCATTAGCAAACCCGCGATTTGATGCGCCAACACGTCGTAGGGTTTGCGGGGAATCTCAACTGGTTCGAGTTCCTCTTGCGGGACCATTCTGGCGATGACGAGGGCCTCAAGTGTGTCGTCTGAATCCATAGTGATTATTATTCCGTTAGCCACACGACCGACTCTGTGTCCGCTTCTTCCCACTCTTTGGATGAGCCTCGTAACTTGTCTGGGGCTCATGTACTGGATGACGAGGTCGATTCGGCCAACGTCAATGCCCAACTCAAGAGAACTCGTGGCAACTAATCCCTTCAACGTTCCTTCCTTTAATCCGCGTTCTGCAGCAATGCGGGAAGGCTTGGCTAACGAGCCGTGATGGATAGAAACTGGAAAGTCGACATCCCAGACTTTGAATCTGCTGGCTAGCACTTCAGAGATTGTGCGTGTATTGGTGAAAAGGAGCACTGACTTGTGTTTCTCTATGTAATCCCGTATTATGCGTAGTCTTGCAGCAACTTCTGGATGTGTATAGAGCTGAGAAGCGAGTTCATAGTCTTTCGATGTTGGTTGTGGAAAGAGAATTTGCAGCTTTATCATTCTAGCAACAGGCACTCGCACAATCTCAACTGGTCTACCATTGCCAACTAAGAACTGGGCGACTTCATTTGGGCTGCCGATTGTAGCTGATAAGCCGATGAGTTGAAACTCTTGTCGAGTGATTAGTCTAAGCCTTTCCAGCGCCAGCGCGAGTTGGCTGCCTCTCTTGCTGTCTGCCATTTCGTGTACTTCGTCGATGATCACCCATCTTACCTGTTGAAGATGTTGGCGTAACAGCCAACCAGAAAGAATTGCTTGCAAGGTCTCTGGAGTGGTTATGAGCACGTCTGGCGGGCTGCGTGTTTGCTTTGTGCGCTCCCTTTGTTCGGTATCGCCATGTCTTGTTGCTAATCTGATGTCGAGATTGTTGCACCACCACTCGAGGCGTTCCATTAAGTCACGGTTTAGCGCTCGTAAGGGAGTCACGTAAAGAACTTTGATACCCGGTGGACGCTCTGGTATTTGAATAAGCATGTTAAGAACTGGAAGCATCGCGGCTTCGGTCTTCCCTGTTGCTGTAGGCGAGATTAAGAGTACGTTTTTTCCTTCAAGAATCTTCGGAATAGCCTCCGCCTGAGGCTCGGTTGGCTTCAAAAATGCCTTTTGCTCAACAAGTCTACGAACAGGCTTGACAAACAAATCAAAAACTGTCTTTTCCTTCTTATCGTCACTCAATTCTGCTTAGCCTCAAAGCGGCTAGGAATATTGGCAAGTGTCTCTAGTAAAAGCATTTTGGAAACACCGCCGCCATGATTTTTGATGGTAAAATTGATGTTATACGTTAGTTATTGATATGTCCATGTTGATTTAAATGTTTTCTCAAATGAAGATTGATGGTATCTTAGCATGCAGCTACGTTGTTCTCTGTCGTTTTTCTGATTTTTTATACAGTTTTTTGTATATTTTCTCTGGTTTTTTGGTGTATGTAGTATCATAAATTTTTTATTCAGAATTGTCTAAACAATGATACTGCAACTAATGGAGGAAAAAAAATGCCAAAATGCCCGAAATGTGGAACCGAAGTTCGCAATCCTAAGAAGCAATGGAAGATGGCTGGACGCCCAGATAAGCAAGGCAAAAGAACGCAGCTGGAAATCGGTCTCTTCGACTGTCCCAACGGCCATCCCTTCAGAGTCGTCTTAAACAAGAAGAAGATTTAGACACGAAACCCACGCCTCGTCCTCTCCTCTCTTTTATTTTTTGCCAACATAAGCGGGTACTGTTAAGTTAAGTTACCCAGCACGAAACGAGAAGAAGACAATAGCTACTTCAAACTGTTTTCGATAGTTTCCTTTTCAGCATCAGTCAATCCATAAATTTCATAGACTAGGTTATCAATTTCGGCATCAATTCTCTTCATTTCTTCTTCTAGTCCGGTCCTTTCATCTGTTTTCTTGTCTTTCATCTCATTGAGACGTTTGGTGAGCCATAGCATTCTATCTACAAGAGTAATGATTTTCTTTTGAATTTCTTTTGGAGCAACTTTTATTGGAAATTTCTTAGCATTTATGATCAGGATTTTCTGAAACAAGTGTTTTGTCGGGTCCAAGTATTTTTCTCTGTGATAGAAGCTCATTAGTTTGGAGTTTAGTATAGCTAGAAGGTACTTTGTCGGTGTAGCCTTCTCGTCTTTTGCAACGATGTTAAACCCTATCTGAGTGTTATAAAGTTCCTGCAGAGTGTAACCTGCATATATTCTTGGAGGTTTGCCACTGATTATTTGTCTGACCACTATTCTTGGCTCTGTGAAGAACCTTCTTTCTCTGGGTGCGCCTAACCAATTGCCATAGCTAATGTATTCTTTTCCATCCCAAAAGATTCCATATCGAATTATGTTCTCACCAGACAAAAGAGGTCTGAATGACTCATTCTTTCTTGTGGCAGAATGGAAAACTCGATTCTCTATCTGTTGTTGTGTGTGTCCTTTGTATTTGTCATAGGGCGTCAAGCCTAGAGAGAAGTCACAGATCTCAATCAGAGTTTTCACTTCTTTTTCAATCTTGCCCAGCAGACGGTTAGAAGCAACATCCGTTGAAATGTTAATAATCTTTGAGTCTGTGTTCCATGAATCTTGCTCAACCAAAAGTACTTGTTTGCATTCATCTTCTTTGATTGAATTTATTTTAGCCTCTCTTGGATAGACAATGACTTTGCATTTTTCCTTCTTGTCTCTTCCTTTTTGATATATCAGAATGACAGTTTCAATCTTGGCACTTTCAAAGACGTTGTCAGGAAGCCTTACGATCTTCTTCAGAGTCGTACTGTTCAGTAAGAGCTCTCTTACCTTATAATAAGATTCATTGTATAGTATTGAGTTCGGCAGGATGAAACCGAAATACCCTCCATCTTTCAACAAATTAAAAGCTTTCTCAACAAAAGTCGAGTATAGATTCATTCTATTCTCAGCAGTCTGATAATGATCAAACAAATATCTTACAAGTTCAGGTTCCAATTGCTTTATGTCCACATATGGAGGGTTCCCAATAACAATGTCGAAACCACCCTGTTTTATCGTGCCCTTGAACTCTTCTTCCCATTTGAAGGCTTTGTCTCCAGCAATTTTTTCATCATCTACCAAAGAATTTCCGCTTTTAATGTTCTGTTCTAATAACGGTAATCTGTGTCTTTTTTTACGCGATTTTTAGTAAGAGATTGAGCTGTGTTATCTCGACTGCTTGTTTATCTAAGTCAACTCCAAAAATATTTTTTTGCAAAATTCTGCCCTTTGCTTTGAAAAGAACGTCTGTTTTCAAATCCAACAGTGTTTGGTTATAATTCGCATCAGTTTTAATGTAGTGTTCATTCAACAAATCGAAAGCTTTTATCAAGAAACTTCCTGACCCGCAAGCTGGATCTAAAATCCTGGTCTGTTCGACGTTGATTTTCTTATTCTTCAATAATTCTCCGAGAGTATTTTCTACTATGTATTCAACAATGTACGCTGGCGTATAGTAGATTCCTTGCTCTTTCCGATGTGTTTGATTCTCGGAAAGGACTGCCCTTTTTTCAGTTTTCTTCAGGATATGGCTTAAGTATTGTTCGTAAACGGTGCCTAGTACATTGGCTGGAATTATTTTAAAATCGTAAGAAACAGACCTATCCTTTGTCTGGTATAAATCGCTAAGTATGTCTCTTAAAACTCCGTCTTCAATATCTAGTGTATCGCACAGATGTACTTTCTTTGGGTCATTCAAATCATAAGTGAATAATTTACTGTCGTAGTGTTCATCATAATAGGCAAAAACTTCTTTGCCCTTTTTCCATACTTTTGCTTCATTTTTAGCCTCCCATAACTTTTTTTCCTCTAATTCTCTATCTTCGCAATTTCTGATAAAAATTAGCCTATTCAATATCCTTTGCACGGATTCATCAAGGTCTTCTTCTGTCAATTGTTTTTCTCGATTTAATTTTGTGATATTTTTTGAAAGCATATCTCGAAATCTTGTAAAATCATCCAATAATTGCCTATCAAAAGTCACTCTTTTTGATCGTCTAACAAATCTTTCAGCAAGCTTGTCCAGCAAGCCTTTCTCAAAACCTTCTTTCGACAATAGCCATAAATCATCAAATTTGTCAAGAAATTCATTGTATTGGATTGCCATGTGACTGTACTGATTGTATGGAGCCTCTGATTCGGCATTTATTATTTCTATAGTCTCAAAATTTGTCAATACTGCCCAAGCGCACTTTTTGTAGTAGGCATAACTGTATGCTTGCTGAAAAAAAGTCGAACTATCTAAGTTCTCTCTTAGACCCTTTGCTTCCAAGAAAAACTTGGGAACATCGTTTATTCTAAAGCCATAGTCAACCCAACCTTTTGAAATCTTCTCCTCTCCTGTCACATCTTCCTCAAAATTCCAGCCTAGTACATGTTCAAAAAGCGGACGGATAAGAAGATTTTTGGTCATTTCTTCTTCTTTAGATTTAACATCCTTCTCTTTCTTCGCGATTTTGTCATGTCTATCAAGCAAAACTCGAAGTTGAACTTTTGCATCATCTTTATTCATGAATTGTCATTAAGCTCCATACCTGATATTGGTTGTCTTGGCTATTTGATTTTTACTTTTTCCATAATTCGCTTTTCATATTCCTCTTGTGTCCAGATGCTATTCTCCTCAAGTAACTCAACGAGGCATGAAAGCTTTGTGTCCAGAAGTTCTATTTCCACGGCAGGTTCTCGCTTAACCGCGCACTAAGCGTTAAGTTTTTAATCACCAATTCTCACAATTGTCAAAGCTGTAACTTGAGCAGGTGACCGCTTGAAGTATAAACAGTTGCTTAAGAATGAGTGGGTACAAACAGGCATAATGCTAGCTATTGTTTTGATTGCTTTTTTCTCGTTCTGGTTCGGGCTCAGATATGCCTTGGCCACAGATTCTCCTCTGCTTGCCGTAGCTTCTGGGAGCATGGTGCCAAAGTTGAACATTGGAGACTTGATAATAGTTCACGGAATATCCAATTTTTCAGCAATCTATGCTCATCCACTCAATGGTGACATAATAGTTTTTCACACTTACGTTCCTCCCGGACCGAATCTTAAGATCGATGGCGGAGGGGATGAGCTAATCGTTCATCGCGCTATAAACAAAACCCTGATTAAGAATGTTTGGTATTTTGTTACAAAAGGCGATGCCAATTATGCCCCTGATCCCAATACAATTCTTACAGGACCGGTGCCTGAGAATTACATCGTGGGCAAAGTCGTTGGAAGTGTTCCTTGGGTCGGTAACATTCCGCTTTATATCCGAACTCCTGAAGGCCTGGAAACTATAATAGTTTTGATAATAATAGTTGTATTGGCGGAGTTCATTTTTTCATCTGTTAGAGACAAAAAGAAACCTCCGATTGAAGCGCAGAGTTAGACGGGTGACGTTTTGATGTTGTCTCGTCTTTTCCGCTTCGTCCCGCCTATTGGGTTCGCTTCGAGAGAGTGGGCTTTGTAGAGTTCTTTCATGTACCAAGCTCTGTCATGCGCGTAGTAGAGCCCCATTCCAACGCCGTATACAAGTAACACAATGCCGCTCAGGGTTAAGGATAATCCCAGTAAGGATAATCCCAGAATACTGTAAGGCTCAGATGAAGATATGTAATAAGGGATGAACAAAAACCAGTCAGGCAAACTCGTTGTTGTAAGCGTTATCAAGATTCCTCCAACGAAGAGAATCGTGCCAGCGATGAACATTAAATAGGCGAGCATCTCGTTGTGGCGTGATTCCTCTGCCTTTTCGTGAAGGTAATCCCGTATGGACAACTCGAATCCCCAGTTTTTCTATTAAACCTAGGCTATGTAAGTATTCTGACAGAACAATATGAATTCAAAATAACGCCTACCCGAGTTTTGAGAGTCGTTGTTATCGATTTGTTTATAAGGCTTTATAAGGGAGCATAAAGATAAGTTGTCAGCTTAATAAGAGAGGTGTATTCCGATGCCAAAGGTGAAGGCAACTGTAAAAATAGAGAACGTGGTTGCTTCCGCAACATTGAACCAGAGGGTTGATTTGAACGCTGTTGTCAAAGGTTACCCAGGCGTTGAGTACCGTCCCGAACAGTTCCCAGGCTTAGTGTTTAGACTTAAAAGACCGAAGACCGCAACTTTGATTTTCAATTCAGGAAAAATGGTTTGCACCGGCGCCAAGTCTGAGAAAGAATCGCGAAGAGCAGTGATGCGAGTTATTAAGGAGTTGAAAGGAAGCGGGATAATCATAATCAGCAAGCCGGAATTGAAGATTCAAAACATCGTCGCTTCTGCAAACCTAAGCGGGATTATTGACTTGGAGAAGGCGGCATTCGTTTTGGGACGCACAATGTATGAGCCTGAACAGTTTCCTGGACTCATTTACCGCATGGATGAGCCGAAAGTGGTGATTCTATTGTTCGCTAGCGGAAAACTGGTGTGCACTGGCGCGAAAAGAGAAGAGGATGTCTACGAGGCGGTTAACAAGCTGCATGAACGTTTGGAGAAGGAAGAGTTAATCTTCTATTCTTAATCCTTTATTGTTTCTTCTTTACTTGTTTCATAATGGTTTCAAGCTGTTCCTCAGTGATTGCGCCGATCTCGAACAGTTTGTCAGCTGCTTCGCTTGCGTCAAGCAAATAATGCAAAGTGACATCGCGGCTTGCTAGCTTTTCTTTTCCGCCTTCTTCTCGGTTTACGAGCACTACTGCGTCGTTTACTATGCCGCCTTCTGCTCGGATGACGGTAACAGCCTGTATCAATGATTTTCCGGTGGTGATTAGGTCATCCACAATCAAGACTCGGTTGCCGGGCATAAGGATTCCTTCCACTCGTCTTTCTCTTCCATGCGTCTTCATTCTTGGTCTTGTGTAGAAGAAGGGTTTTTTGAAGTTGTAAGCGATGACTGAAGCGAAACCCATGCCTGCTGTTGGAACACCGGCAATTCGGTCGAAGTTTTCTTCGCCAACAGTCGTGTTTATGAGGTTTGTGTAGAGGTCGCAGATTTCTCTGAAGGCATCTGGGAAGCTGGGTACTATTCTCAGGTCGATGTAATACGGACTTATTTTTCCACTGGCGAGTTTGAAGGTTCCGAATTTTAGAGCGCCGATTTTGTGGAGTATTCTGCAGAGTTCGATTTTCATTGCTTCTTTTTGTTCAGCCAAGTGTTTGCCTCGTTATTAGAGTATGTGTTCTGGGCTTTAAAAGAACTTTCACTGGTTCTATTCTGTTTTGTACGTGTCGTGTTCGGCGTAATGCCCAGAAAAGACATACAAATCAGAACCTTATGGAAAAACAAAAATAAGCATCGCATCATCTATTAGCGTTAGTTGAGTAGAGGGTCAAGTTCATGAGTCAAATCAGGGGCGAAGCAAAAAAAGAAAAGCCTAAGCCTTTGACGAAGAAGGAAAGGATGGAAAAGAAAAAGAAGAAAAAACTCGCAAGGCTCGAAAGGCAAAGGTCCAGATAAACCCACAAACCATATTCAGCGTTCATAAGCATTTTCAGGAAACCCTATGCATAACACTCTATTTGTGAAAAGGCAATGAGCAAAATGGAGCAGGTAACACATGTTTTGGCAGTGTTTAGCTGGTTCTTTCTTGGCTACGTGTTAGCCTTCATTCTCGCAACTTGGCTCCACACATAACTCTTTCAATACGAAAAAACACAAATATAGGACACGCAATGTCATCTGCAGAGAGGCGAAAAACAACAATGCCAGAAGAAATCACCAATGTCGACAAATTCGTAGAAATAAGCGCTAGAGCAGAGTACTGCAACATAAAACGACTCAAAAAAACCGTAAAACTAAAACTACGCACCCCAAAAAAACTCTACACCCTAAAGGTGGAACCGATAAACGCGGAAGAGGTCATAAAGAAACTCCAATGCGAAATCCGCGAAATATAACAGTTACATAAACCGCACACGGAATGGCCGCAGGTTGCCCTGTTGAAAAGAAAGAAATGCCTCTACCACCCAAGAATGCCATGTGCGTTTCCAGACAAGCCTTGTATAATTTTTGAAATTGAGAGAAAGAACAACAAAAACCATTAAACTGAATGCGCAGTATTAGAGTTCTGGCGAAGACAAGAATTGAGTCAGAAACTTTTCGGCACCTCGGGCATAAGGGGCATAGTAAACCAAGACCTTACACTACATCTCGCGTTGCAAACAGGACTGGCAGCGGCAACTGCGACAAACGCGGGAAAAATCACAATCGCACATGATACACGCACGACCGCGACAACAATTGAAAACGCTCTTGTTGCTGGGCTACTCGGAGGAGGCGCCAAAGTAGTCAATCTAGGCCTAATTCCCACTCCAGTGCTTGCCTACGCAACGCGACAACTCAAAGCAAACACAGGCATTATGATAACCGCATCGCACAATCCACCACAGTACAACGGAATCAAGCTCTTCAACGCAAATACGATAGCTTACACGAAGAAACAAGAAAACAAAATAGAACGCCTCATAAAGAAACAGCAATTCAAAAGACAAACGTACCATGAAATCGGAACAACAACCACCACAGAAGCAACAAGCCATTACATTAAAGCACTCACGAAAACATCGCTTCATGAAAAATGGCGAGTCATACTCGACCCAGGAAACGGCGCCACATGCCGCCTGGCACCCATAGTTTTTCAAGCATTACGCTGCAAAGTCACCACAATAAACGCACAACCTGATGGCTATTTTCCCGCAAGAAGCCCGGAACCAGATGTAGAATCACTTGCAGACTTGTGCAAGATAGTGAGACAACTAAACGCTGATGTTGGATTTGCCTATGACGGAGACGGGGATAGAATGGTTGCAGTTACTGAGAAAGGCGAATTCGCGCCTCTTGACCAAACGTTAGCTGCATATGCCGCTCACATGGTCAAGAGTAACAAAGGCGGCACAGTAATTACCACCGTAGAGGCGTCGATGTGTATTGAAAAGACGGTTCAACAACACGGTGGCAATGTCTTGAGAACAAAAGTTGGCGATGTTGCTGTGGCCGAAGAAATTAAAAAGCACAAAGCGATTTTTGGTGGCGAACCGTGTGGAGCTTGGATTCATCCGCAGTTTCATTATTGCCCAGATGGCATTTTGTCGTCTGCCTTACTTCTCAAAGCTCTAGAAAGCGAAGATAAAACACTGTCCAAGTTTATTGCAGAAGCCGCATACTACCCAGTGAGGAAAAAGGGCCTTGAATGCCCAAATAAGGCGAAGAACAAAGTAATGCGAAAGATAGTAGATACTCTACCTTCCGTGTTTCCAAGAACCGTGGAATTCACGGAAGTCGACGGAATACGCTTAACTTTGGCAAATGGATGGGTTCTGGTACGTGCCTCTGGCACTGAACCGCTCATTCGAGTAAAAGTGGAAGCCGAAAGCACTATAGAGGCCGAAAAAATAATGGAAAAATGCTCAAGTCTTGTCCATAGAGTAATCAAGGAGGTAGTGTCTTGAAAGCAGTAATTCTAGCCGCTGGCGAAGGAACTAGACTTCGTCCGCTAACCTTAACACGCCCAAAACACTTGATCCCCGTGGGCGAAAAACCCGTAATCGAATATGTATTAGACGCGATTAAAGAAGCAGGAATCGACGAAGTATTAATCGTGGTCCACTATAGGGCAGAACAGCTCAAAGATTTTCTCGGCAACGGTTCAAAACATGGATTAAGAATAGAATACATATACCAAACCGAAATGAAAGGTACCGCTGACGCCATAAAAACCATAGAACCACATGTAGACGAAGACTTCATGTTAATCTACGGCGACCTTCTCACAACCCCAGAGGTAATAAAAACAGTCTTAGAAGCACATGAGGAGAAAAAACCCGCGGTAAGCATGGCGGTAGTTCAAGTTGGACACCCAGAACATTATGGAATAGTGAAATTCGAAGGCGCTTACATCATTGACATTATGGAAAAACCAAAACCCAGTGAAGCACCAACAAGCTTGGCAAACGCGGGCATATACGTGTTTTCCAAGGAGATTTTCAAAAAAATCCGACAAACCCCTCTCTCGTCAAGAGGCGAGTTAGAAATAACCGACTCCTTCAAGCTTCTTATCAAAGAGAAACGGCAAATTCTCGCCGTTCAGATTTCAGCTAAAGATTGGTTTGACATCGGCAGACCCTGGGATTTACTTGAAGCAAACAAATGGGCCTTGTCCAGAATGGCGCCAAGGGTTAATGGAAAAATTGAGGACAACGTTCATCTCATCGGTCCAGTCACAATTGCAGAAGGAGCACGAATACGCTCCGGAGTATACATAGAAGGCCCAGCCTTCATCGACCAGGACAGCGACATTGGACCAAACTGTTACATACGCCCATATACTCACATCGGAAAACAAGTACACATTGGCAATGCCTGCGAGATCAAGAACAGCATAATAATGGACCAAACCAAGATTGGGCATCTTTCTTACGTTGGCGACAGTCTGATTGGCGAAGGATGCAACTTCGGTGCTGGAACTGTAATCGCCAATTATCGTTTTGACGCTAAATCGGTAAAAATGATGATAAAAGACGAGGTTATGGACACCGGAAAAGTGAAACTAGGTGTATTCTTGGGCGACCATGTTAAAACTGGGATAAATGCGACTTTGATGCCCGGAGTCAAAGTTGGCAACAACTGTTGGATAGGACCAAATGTTATCGTCTATCGCGACTTGCCACCAAACACTCGAGTAGTTCTGAAGCAAGAAGTTGAACAGAAAAAATTGGAAGAGTAAACGCGCGCGCAAATGAGCTCTCACTAATTCACGTATCTTTAAGAGTCAGAACAACTCTCGTAACCACAGAGGTTGAGTACTTTGTTCTTTAGACGCAAGAACAAGCTAAAAGTAGATTTGGGCGAATTGCAAGATGAAAGAGAACATCTTTCTAATTTCTTGCGCTCAAGCCTCAAAGTTGATGTCACCTCGAGTGGCAATAAATTGTCATTAGATTCGGGAGAATTATCGTCACAAGAACTGAAGGGGCTAGTAACTAAATTCGTTTATCATCGAAATCTGAATAACATGTACTGGGTTGCCCTGGGAGAGGGTGTTGTCAGAATCAATAAGTTCAAGGGCGTTAAGAAAAATAAAAAGCGTAAGAAGGAAGTGACTCAGCCGTCAATAATCAAGCATGGCTGGTAATATGCGCCCCTTCGTGTTTGGTCTAGTTTTTAATGGTGCATAAGCATGCATTCATAGACTTGTCCGAAAACCGAACGCACATATGATAAGCAGTTCCAGCCTGGACTGCATTGTCCATTATGTGGCGAACAAGCTAAAGAGTTCAAGTCCAAGTCTAGTGAACTTGGCAACCAATATAACGCGCGCGAAGCTTCACCAACCCCTAAGCAAGAAAATGTAAACCCTGAAAGTACATACTCACCGTCAACCTTCTCCTCAAAAACATTCTCAGCAGTTTCATCAACCAAGACAGAACACGACCAAACACAATTTTTTGCCGACATCTAAAAAGCCTTAGAGTTGCAGAAGCCGACTTTGAATACATGCGCACTCACGAAAAAATGATGCTCTTCAGAAAACGGAAATGACCACCGCTCGAATAACGGTTGTCAATAAAAAATAACTGGTAACTGTTAATAACTAGTCTCTTTATCATTAATGTCGAAAATGAGGTGAAGCTGAAAGTTGTCAGTGGCGGAGAGAAAATTGTTCGGAGAGATAGGCGCTCTCCTAGACAAACCAGTGAGAGTCGTGACCACTAACGGAAAAGCATTTAATGGAACGCTCGTCGGCATCAACCCAGGAACTCTAAGCTTATGCTTAACCGAGGCAAAAAACGAGGAAGGTGTGGTGATGCACCGCGTCTTCCTGAATGGAAATGTTGTAGCCGAAGTTTTTGCGATTGAGAAACCCTTTGACTTGAGAGCTTTGGCGGATCGTTTAGAAAAAGTGTTTCCAAGATTTGTTAGACTGTATGAAGACCAAGGCTTTATTATGGTCATGGAGAAAATCAAAGTTACCGAAAAAGGAGTGGAGACTGGAATCGGTGGTCCTGCAGCCGAGCGAGTGCAGAAAGTTTACGAACAATTTTTCAGTGAAATAAAAGCCTAGACGAACCAGCGAAAGTCAGATTCCTCTTTTCTTCTCTCGTTCACAGGAGCTTCAAGCAACCCGAAAGACTCGAGTATTTTACGCGTAGCCTCAGCCGCCACATCCAACCGGCTCAAATTTACATTTAGATGCAGCAATTCGCAAATTGGTTTCAACGTCAAATGCGCAGCACGCACATCCGGATAAAACCCTGCTGTTTCAGCGAGGAGACAGAAGCCTTTGAAGGCGCGAAGTTTGCCTAAGGCGACGAGGAGCCCAGCGACGCCGAATATTTGACCCCCGAGGATTTCTGCGCCCATGTTCAAGGCATCCTTTAGCGCTTCTTTGTCAGTGGCGGCGCAGTAGAGTTTGGGATTGGTTATTTTTTCTTCGCGTCTCAAGCCGCCAAGAGTGATTATGTATTTGCATCCAAATTCTTCTGCCACATCTAAGACGCGCCCACAGAGCTCGTATTGCCCCATCGTGGTTAGAGCTTGGGTGTTGCCATACAGCAGGATTAGGTCTCTTTCGCCACTCTGGCCCTTATAGTAGTAGAATTCGTTCATCGGAACGTTGGTTTTGCCTTGCTCAGCGGTTATCGCAAAGTCTTGGAAGGCAGAAGAATGTAGTTCAGCGAAAAGTTTTGCCTTTAGTTCCTGGATGAGGTGCAGTGTGGCGATGTTGGCAACGAAGCCAATACCCGGTAATCCCTCAACCAACACCGGATTGTTCAGCTCTGGTCTCTCATGGAAGTGGACTGTGCAAACCATGTTTCTAATGCTCCTGTCAAAGGTGTAATAGTTAAGAGATTGCAAGGTAATATTAAAACGTTAAAATGCCGTTTGAAAAGTTGAAGTTTATGTCTTTCGAAGTGCGAGAGAAGGATTTGCTGGGGCGAATTGGACGATTAGAGACTAAACGCGGTCTAGTGGAAACGCCTGTTTTGTTGCCTGTGATAAACCCGAGAATTCAGCTTATCAAGCCGAAGGACATGTGGGAGATGTTTGATTGTAGAGCCGTGATTACGAACGCCTATATTGTCCAAAAACAGTATGGACACGAAGCTGTCGAAAAGGGGATTCACAAGTTACTGGACTATGATGGCATCGTGATGACTGATTCTGGAGCGTACCAGATTCTCGTATACGGTGACGTCCAAGTTGAAGCAGAAGAAATCGTGCATTTTCAAGAGCAAATCAGCACCGACATCGCTACAATTTTGGACATTCCAACCGGCTGGAGAGTGTCCAAAGATTATGCGAACAAGACCGTAGAAGAAACAATGCACAGGGCTGAAAGGCTTTGGAAAATTAAGACACGCGATGACATCGTTTGGGTTGGTCCAGTTCAGGGTGGACAGCATCTTGAACTTGTGGCCAAGTCAGCTAGGAAGATGGGGAAACTACCTTTTCAGATTCATGCCTTGGGAAGTCCAACGACGGTTATGGAGCAGTATTTTTTTGATGTGCTGGTGGATATGATAATGGCTGCGAAGATGAATCTACCTATCGACAGGCCTTTGCATCTTTTTGGCGCCGGACATCCATTTATGTTTTCTCTTGCTGTTGCATTGGGTTGTGACCTGTTTGATTCCGCGGCTTATGCGTTGTTTGCTCGTGACGGTAGATACATGACGGAGGATGGAACGGAGAGGTTGAACGAACTTGAGTATCTCCCTTGTTGTTGTCCAGTCTGTGCGAAGAACAGCCCAAAAGATTTGTTAGAAAAGCCAAGAGAAGAGAGGCAACGGTTGTTGGCAGAGCATAATCTTTTTGTGAGTTTTGCTGAGTTGAGACTTATTAAGCAAGCGATTTTGGAGGGGCGTCTTTGGGAACACTTGGAAATGAGGGCGCATGCGCATCCTGCTTTGCTTCAGGCACTTAAACGGTTAAGAAATTATGAGGATTATATTGAGAAGAATAGCCCAGTGACCAAGAACAGAGGATTATTCTTTTATAGTTCTGTGGGGCTTGCTCGGCCAGAAGTAGTTCGTCATAAGAAAAGAATGGCGGAGCGTTACTTGCCCCCTGAAAAAGTCGAAATTTTGTTTCTATTGCCACAGACAAGTATGAAGCCCTTTCATAAGGCGCGGGAGTGGCGAGGTATTCTTTCTAAGGTTCGCCGAGGACTTCGAGAAAAGAGTTCGCTAGTTCATGTGTGTACCTATTCTGCGCCTTTCGGCGTAGTGCCAGATGAGTTGGATGAGGTTTATCCTTTGTCGCAGCATGAGGTTGCGGTTCCGTTGGATCATGAGACTGTTGAATATGTTGCGGGACAGCTTGCAGCATACATTGAGAGAACAAGTTACAAGAGTGTGGTGCTTCTGGAAGACCGAGGGATTTGGGGAAATAATATTACGGATGCGTGCAGACGAGCGTGTAGAAAGAAAAACATCAATTTTGTAAACATACAGAGAGAAGGCAGATCGGATAAGATTGTTGCCCAGCATATTTTGGAAGTGTTCACGTCATAACTGGTGATTAAAGATTGAATCAGGAGTTTAGTGTTAAAGAAGCAAAGCCATCCGACAAAGCTGCTGTGCTGAGGTTTTGTCAGAACACTTTTGCGTGGGGAGATTATATTCCGAATGTTTGGGATTCTTGGTTGGCGGATTCGGATGGCAAGATTTTCGTGGCAACTTTTGAGGGCATTCCAGTTGGCATGTGTCATGTAGAGGTTGTGAAGGCTGGCGAGGCTTGGTTGGAGGCTGCTAGGGTGGCGGTTGAGTTTAGGCGTAAAGGTGCGGCTTCGTTGCTTAATGATGCCTGTTTGGAGTGGGCGATGAAGAGAGGCGCGAAGGTTGCTAGATTGGTGACTGATTCGAACAATTTCACAGCGCAAAAGGCATTGCCAAAGTCAGAGTTCGAGCAGGTTTCAGATTGGGCTTTGATGGAGTTCGACGGTTGCGAGCTCGATGCCTGCAAGAATGTTCGTTTTGCAGAAAGGTCTGATGTGGACGCGATTTGGAAGTTCTTAGTCAGTTCAGAATGTTTTGCCAAGTCTGCAGGTTTGTTTACAATCGTGTTTCGTTGGATGTCCCTTGACCATGCTAGGTTGAGGAGGTTTATTGGGAGACGTATGGCGATTGTTCACGAGCAGAGCAAGGGGATAGATGGTTTGGTTTTGTTCGATGACACTGTGAAGTATGCGTGGCAGGAAAACAGTGTGCAGACTTGTTACGTGGATGGAGATTTTGAAGCGGTTTTGAATATGGGGAGGTTTTTGAAGAGCCATCTTTACAATGATGGTGTGGCTAAGATTCATGGAGTCATGTGCAACTATGCCTCGTTGACCTTAGCTTTTTCAATGCTGGGCTTCATGGCACATCACAGCACTGAACTGGTGTACGAGAAGAAGCTTTCTTAAAAAAATTAAGACCTTACCAAGGGAAAGTTTAAATAAAGTGTAAAATATTCTCGGTAGTTAGCCTTCAGAATATAAGCGGACGGTTTACAATTGTCTAAAGAATTCAGGCACATTGTTAGAATAACCGAAACAGACTTGGCAGGCACCGACAAAGTAGTCTACGCTCTATCTAACATTAAGGGCATAGGCATCGGTCTCGCCAACGCGATACTGCGAAAAGCAGGAATTAGCCCAGAAGCACGAATAGGCAACTTGACAGAAACAGACACAGAAAGAATAGAAGACGTCATTCGAAACCCAGACAAATACAACATCCCCCCATGGTTCTTCAACCGGCAAAAAGACTTCGAAACAGGCAAAAACCTCCACCTCATCGGCTCAGACCTCGTACTCCGCTCAAAACTGGACATCGACCAAATGAAAACAATCAGATCATGGCGCGGCTACAGGCACTCGTACGGCTTAAAAGTGCGTGGACAAAGAACAAAAACTACTGGAAGAAGCGGAAAAGCGATGGGCGTCAAGAAAAAGGTGCTGCTACAGCAGAGAAGAGCAGAGGACAGAGGTAAAGAGTAATGGGAGACCCGAAAAAACAACGAAAAAAATATGAAACCCCACGTTTCCCTTGGCGGATAGACACGCTCCAAGCAGAACTCAGACTGTTGGGGCAGTTTGGATTGCGG
Organism: Candidatus Bathyarchaeota archaeon; assembly: GCA_963842875.1. Lineage (GTDB taxonomy): Archaea > Thermoproteota > Bathyarchaeia > Bathyarchaeales > SOJC01 > DATHCB01. The sequence goes on along the minus strand of CAWJIF010000017.1, from coordinate 67,496 downwards.
AACAAGCATGAACTCTGGCGTCACAGAACGATGCTCTCCAAATACCGAGGAATCGCCAGATCCCTCCTAGGCATGACCACCCAACAACGCGAAGTCCTAGAAAGACAACTCTTATCAAGGCTTAATCGCCTCGGAATATTGTCCGAAACCGCCGTCTTGGACAATGTATTGGACCTGTCAATTGAAGACATTCTGGAACGAAGACTCGAGACACTAGTCTTCAGAAAAGGCATGACGAAGTCAATTTATCAAGCCCGCCAACTAATCACTCACGGACACATCGCAATCGAAAACAGACGTGTCCTCTCACCTAGCTACCTCGTGCTAAAGGACGAAGAGGGAAAGATAACATTCTCGCCGACAAGCGCAGTGGCAAATCCTGAACATCCACTACGCCAAGTAGTAACTGTGGAAGCAAAACCACCGCCATCATCACATGGCAGACGCAGAGAAGGGGAGACTGGATAAGAATGAGCAAGAAAACCGCCGACAAGTGGGGAGTGGTGCACATTTTCAGCAGCTACAACAACACACTCATCCACATAACCGACGTCTCCGGCGCAGAAACCATCGCGAGAACATCAGGCGGAATGTTCGTAAAAGCCGACAGACTAGAATCTTCGCCCTACGCAGCTATGAGAGCAGCAGGCGCAGCAGCCACAGTCGCTAAAGACAAAGGAATCACGGCCGTGCACATCAAAGTACGCGCGCCAGGCGGCTCAGGCGCCAGAACACCAGGTCCAGGTGCCCAAGCAGCCATTAGAGCCATAGCCAGAGCAGGATTCCGCATAGGACGCATTGAAGAGGTCACGCCTATTCCCCATGATGGAACAAGAAGAGCAGGTGGACGCAGAGGTCGCAGAGTGTAAGCCTTCAATTTTCTGTTTTGCACAATAGAAAAATTGAAATAATGCCCCATTCTCCTATTGAAAGGCAAAGTATCATATTGATGCTCACCTAGGAGCAAACAATAGAATGAATGCAGAAATACTCGAAAAAACCGATACAAACATGCGTCTAATTATCGGAGATGTTGACGCGCCTTTTGTTAATGCTTTAAGAAGAATAATTCTCTCCGAAGTCCCATGCATGGCGATCGACGAGGTTGTGGTTCTCGAAAACTCATCCATGCTCCACGACGAAGTGCTCGCCCACAGACTGGGACTTTTGCCAATTAAAACCGACTTGAACGCCTACAACCTTCCAGAAGAATGCCCCTGCAAAAGCGAGTTCGGCTGTAACCTCTGCAGAGTAAGCTTAACGTTAGACGCTGAATCGGTTGAGACGACAAAAACCATCTATTCTGGCAGTCTAACTTCAGAAAACCCCCAAATCGTCCCAGTCAGCACGAACGTTCTACTCGTAAAACTTGCACCTGGACAAAAAATAAAGCTAGAAGCCTACGCCAAGCTGGGCAAAGGCAAAGAACATGCAAAATGGCAACCTGTAACCGTGTGCGCCTACAAAAACATGCCACAAATAAAAATCAACCCTAAAGCCTGCGACGCCTGCGGCGAATGCACCAAAGTCTGCTCCAAAAACATACTCGTAAACAAGAGTGGAAAAATCGAAACCCAAAACCTCCTCAACTGCACACTTTGCCAAGATTGCATGGATGCATGCCCAAAAGAACCAGCGGCAATCGAGGTAATGTGGGACGAAAACACCTTCATCTTCAACATCGAATCATCCGGCGTCTTGCCGCCAGAACGTATTATGCAAGAGGCTATAAGAATCCTAGACAAAAAAACATCAAGCTTCCTTGAAGAACTAGCCGCTGAAAAGGGCGAAAAAGGCGAAAAAGATGAAAAAAGCTAATCCCACAAACCCAGAGCTAGTCGATACTATCCGCTTACTGAAAAAATCCTCTAAAGAAAATGATGTGAGAATCTGGCACAAAATCGCGGAATACCTATCTCGTACGAAGCGTAAGAGAATCGCTGTTAATCTGAGCAAAATCAATCGATGCGCAAAAACTGGCGAAACGGTGGCTGTTCCTGGCAAAGTTTTGGCTGCGGGTGAAGTGGACCACTCAATCACAGTTACTGCCTTTGCTTTCTCTGAAAAAGCGGTGGCAAAAATAGAGAAGGCAAAAGGGAAATGCCTAACTTTTTCAGAACTTATAAAGAAGAACCCGAAAGGTTCCGATGTAAAAATTATTGGGTGAAAAAGCAATGGAAACTCAGGTAAGAACACCAGTAATAGTGGACGCAACTGGACTAGTCTTGGGACGTTTAGGTAGCGACATATCTAAGCGACTGCTTCAAGGCGAAAGCGTGACGATAGTGAACGCAGAAAAGGCGGTAATCAGCGGCAAAAGAGTAAGCCACGTTAGGGAGGCAAGGGTATTCTTGGGAGTGGGACATCTTGGGCATGGACCCTATCACCCTAGAAGACCAGACCAGATAGTCCGCCGAGCTGTCAGAGGCATGTTGCCTAAAAGAAAATCAAGGGGGCGAGATGCATACAGGCGCCTTAAGGTCTTTATAGGCATCCCAGACGAGATAAAAGACAAGAACTTCGAAACAATCCCTCGAGCAAACGCAAACAAGTTAAGATGCCCCTACTTCACGGTAGGCGAGTTTGCCAAAGAAATTGGATGGACTATGGGCGGTGCATAAAGTGTCACAATCAACCAAAGTCTTACTCGTGAGTGGAAAACGCAAAACCGCAACAGCAAGAGCAACCTTAAAAGCGGGAAAAGGAAGAATCCGCATAAACAATGTGGCACTTGAGATTTTTGAACCCAAGATTGCGCGAGACAAGATCATGGAGCCATTGCTCCTCGCAGGGGACGAGGCTTGGAGGCAACTCGACATAAACATCAAACTCTCGGGCGGCGGATTCATGGGTCAAGCCGAAGCCGCAAGAATCGCTCTTGCGAGAGGTTTATGGCGATGGTCCAAGAAAACTCACCTCAAAACCATTTTCACGGCTTACGACCGTACAATGCTCGCGGGCGACCCTAGACGAAAGGAAACGAAAAAGTTTGGAGGTCCTGGCGCCAGAGCGAGAGATCAGAAAAGCTATAGGTAATCAAAGAAAGGAGAGTGGCTAGAAAATAATAATTCCAGTACGCTGTTTCACTTGCGGTACACTAATCGCAGACAAGTGGGAAGACTTTGTCAGAAGAGTGAAAGCAGGTGAAGACGCAGGCAAGGTTCTCGACAGTTTAGGTTTGAAACGCTACTGCTGCCGCCGCATGCTACTATCACACATAGAGATCGCCGATGAAATTCTCAAATTCTACGAAGTTTCTGGGAAAAGAAAAGAAGTAGGGCGCCAATAGGGAGGAGCCTCCATGTCTGCCATAATCAAAAAAGCAACGGTGAGAAAAATTTTCAACGCTCGCGGAGAGGAAACATTAGAAGTTGACATCGCAACTGAAACTGGCTCAGGCAGAGCTGCTGCTCCAGCGGGAGCGAGTAAGGGCAAGGCAGAAGTTGTTTACTATCCGGAAGGCGGCGTGGACGGGGCAATAAAAAAATTCAGAAGACTAATTGCACCCAAGCTTGTCAGCATGGATGCAAGCCAACAAGGACACGTTGACCGTCTTCTGCACGAGATTGACGGAACAGAAAACTTCGGCAACATCGGCGGCGAAACCGCATACGCTGTTTCTTTAGCCGTCGTGAAAGCTGCTTCAGATTCATTTAATATACCATTATTCCAGCATTTGGCTGGTTATTTTGCATGTGAAATGCCTTATCCACTAGGGGTGGTTTTGAGCGGAGGAGAACACGGGAAAGGGAAAACTCCGGATATTCAGGAGTTCCTGGTTCTTCCAGTTAAAGCGACGTCATTTCTGGATGCTGCAAGAGCCAACATTCTCTTCCACAAAAGAATAGGAGCATTGCTTGCTAAGAAGAAGGCGGATTTTGTTGGTGGAAGAGACGACGAAGGAGCATGGCTGGCAAATGTTAGCAGTGAAGAAGCCTTTGACATCATTTCTACTGCATGCGACGAAGTCTGCGAACAAATGGGATTTGAATGCAGATTCGGCATAGACATGGCTTCTTCTGCGTTGTGGGACTCGAAGGAAAACTGCTATGTCTATACAAGGGAGAAGAAAAAGCGCAGCACAGAAGAACAGTATGAATACGTTATGGCGCTTATTGACAGATACAACTTAATTTATGTTGAAGACCCCTTCCATGAAGAAGACTTTGAAAGTTTTGCCAAACTCACCAAAGAAGTGGGCGACAAAGTTCTTGTCTGCGGCGACGATTTATTCGTCACCAACAGAAAGAGACTTGAGCGTGGTATTAAAGCAGGCGCAGCAAACTCGGTTATTATCAAAGTGAATCAAGTCGGCACTGTAACAGACGCTTGGGATACCGTGATGATGGCGAGAGACGCCCGTTACGTGCGTGTCGTTTCTCACCGCTCAGGCGACACAAACGACACTCACATAGCACATTTAGCCATGGCTTTCCGTGCCCCGATAATAAAGACCGGTATAGTTGAAGGTTCAAGAATAGCGAAAATCAATGCACTCATCCGTATTGAGGAAACTATAGGTGATAGGGCAAGAATGATTAAACTTCCAATCTAGGAGAAAAGAAAATATGACAGAAAGAGACGAAGCCCCTGATACAAAAAAGGAAACAAATACTGATATTGAAACAGAACTCATCCCCGTGGGAGAGGAGCTACTGTTACCCCGCGATACCATGTTGTCTGCGGGCATCCACATCGGCACCAGAATGAAAACAAAGGACATGAGCCTATTTATTTACCGCGTTCGACCAGATGGACTATTTGTTTTGGACGTTAAGAAGACCGACGAGCGCATCCGTGTAGTAGCCAAATTCCTCGCACGCTTCGAACCGTCAAAAGTCGCCGTAATCTCCGCAAGACTCTATGGGCACACACCCGTGCGAAAGTTCGCCGAACTCGCACGTACAACCTCTCTCGTTGGACGTTTCATTCCAGGGATGCTCTCGAATCCGCTCTACCCTAACCGTATCGAACCAAGCATCGTTGTTGTTTCAGACCCAAAAGCCGACTTGCAGGCTGTTAAAGAAGCCGCCGCCATAGGCGTGCCAGTTGTTGCTCTGTGCAGCACTGACAATGATTTCACGGGCGTAGACCTAGTTATTCCCACAAACAATAAAGGTAGGCGGGCGTTGGCGGTTATCTTCTGGCTTCTCGCTCGCCAAGTTTTACGAGAGAGAGGAGAAATTCCGCCGGACAAAGACATTCCATTGTCTATTGATGATTTTGAAGCGAAAGTCACAAAAGAAGAAGAAACCTAGATGCTGGAAAGGAGAAGAGAGGTTAAGGTTTGAAGGTTAGACGTCCATGTCAGGCGGGCATGTTTTACGCTGGTACGGCAGAATCATTGAAGGCTCAGATTGAAGAATGTTTCATGCATAAGCTTGGTCCTGGAAAACTTCCAAAAGTAGCCGAGAAGGGTCCGCATAGTCTTGTTGGGTTTGTTTCTCCTCATGCTGGCTATGTGTATTCAGGACCTGTTGCTGCACATGGATATTACAACATGGCTCTAGACGGCAAACCTGAGGTCATAGCTATTTTCGGTCCAAACCATACTGGTCAAGGTAGCGGAATTTCTATCATGAACGAAGGCGTTTGGCGCACACCCCTTGGCGACGCGCAAATAGATACCGAAACTGCAAACGTGGTTATTGGCGAGTCTAGCCTAATAGATTTAGACGATTCAGCACACACGTTCGAGCATTCTATTGAAGTTCAACTGCCATTCCTCCAATATTTGTACGGCTCCGCTTTCAAATTCGTGCCCATTTCTTTTATCATGCAAGACTTGGAATCAAGCCGAGAAGTAGGACAAGCCACTGCAAAGGCTTTGATGGGCAAAAACGCTGTAATAATTGCTTCCAGCGACATGACGCACTACGAACCGCAGAAAAGTGCAGAAAAGAAAGACAAACTAGCCCTTGACGCGGCTGAAAAGATGGATGAGGCACAATTATACTCTACTGTTGAAAGCCACGGAATTTCTATGTGCGGTTACGGACCAACAATAGCTTTGATCACCGCTGCCAAAACCTTAGGCGCTAAAAACGCAAAGCTATTGAAGTATGCGACCAGCGGTAATGTCACCGGCGATTTCTCCGCAGTCGTCGGCTATGCCTCTATCGCATTCTCTAAGTAGCTATGGTGTGGGGTTTGACAGCCGTAGCCTCGGCGCCGGCAAAAAATCATTCTGTTCGGCGAGCATTTCGTCGTTTTTGGCGAGCCAGCCATCGTTATTGCGCGCGCAGGCGGAACAGCCTTCATCCCAAAACAATCAGACGAAGGAGTTCGAATTGAAAGCTAAGCCAACAATCCTAAAACTTGGCGGCTCAGCAATAACACAAAAGGACAAACCCCTTAAAGTAAACCAACCTGTTATAGAGAATTTGGCACAAGAAATCGCAGAAGCCAACACACCGCAATTGGTTCTTGTGCACGGGGGAGGCAGCTTCGGACACCCACTGGCTAAACAGTACGCGATAAACGATGGGTTCAAAGACCATTCACAAATCATAGGATTCTCAAAAACACATAACGCGATGACAATTCTAAATGGACTTGTAGTGCAGGCTCTAATACAGCATAATATCCCCGCAGTAAGCATCGCGCCGTCATCTTTTGTTTCAACGAAGTCCGGTCGAATAGAAAAAATGAACAGCGACATTGTAATCAAATTATTGGAGATGAAATTCGTGCCAGTTCTCTATGGCGACACAGTCCTCGACTCTGACAAGGGATTCGCCATATTATCCGGTGACCAGTTGGTTGCCAAACTGGCAATAACCCTCGATGCAGAACAAATAGTCGTAGGGGTGGACGTCGACGGTTTGTGCACCGCCGACCCGAAAAGAAACTCGTCTGCAAAACTCATCGAGCACACTGATTTGAAAGAATTGAAAAGAAAGCGCAGTTGGATTGAAAAAGCCAAAGTAATCGATGTGACTGGGGGAATGTATGGAAAAATTATTGAGCTAATTCCAGCTATTGAGCATGGAGCACGAACAGTAATAGTGAACGCCACAAAACAGGGCACTGTTCGCAGGGCTCTTTGCAATGAAAAAGTGAAAGGAACGGTAATCGAAAAGGAATGAAAACATAATGATAAATCATACTCAAGAAAGAAAAGGCGACCATATAAAAATCTGTCTAGAAGAAGACGTCCAAGCCAAGCACATAACCACAGGCTTTGAAGACATATTCTTTGTTCACCGCTGTTTACCAGAAATCGACCGCGAAAAAATAGACCTCTCAACAAAACTCTTCAACCACAAATTCTTAGCGCCTTTAATAGTCGGTGCTATGACAGGCGGAACACCAGAAGCAACAAGAATTAACAAGACAATCGCCGAAGCCGTGCAAGAGCTTGGCGTAGGCATGGGCGTCGGGAGTCAACGAGCCGCAATCGAAGATGCAAAGTTGGAAAGCAGTTTTGTGGAAACAAGAAGAAAAGCGCCTACGGCCTTCTTAATCGCAAACATAGGTGCGCCTCAGCTCGTTCAGGGCTGGCGGTTAGACCAAGCACAAATCGCGGTCAACATGATAGACGCTGATGCACTGGCTATCCACCTAAACCCGTTACAAGAAGCCATCCAACCAGAAGGCGAAACCAACTACGCAAACGCATTAGGAAAAATAAAAGAAATCGCGACCAGCCTAAAAGTCCCAGTGTTCGTCAAGGAAACAGGCGCTGGAATATCTGCAGAAGACGCCAAAAAACTCGAAGAAGCTGGCGTAAAAGCCATAGACGTCTCTGGTGCTGGTGGAACAAGCTGGGCAGCTGTAGAATATTACCGCGCAAAAGCCGCCAAAGAAGAGAAAGGAGAAAGACTCGGCGAAACCTTCTGGGACTGGGGCATTCCCACAGCCGTGAGCATATTCGAAGTTTCAAACTCAGTCGAGGTGCCAATAATCGCTTCAGGCGGAATAAGAACTGGAGTAGACATCGCCAAAGCTTTAGCATTAGGAGCAAGTTTGGCCAGCATTTCAACACCGATTCTGCGACCAGCAACGCGAAGCGTTGACCAAGTTAAGGAGACACTTGGATTTTTCATCGAAGAATTAAGAAATACCATGTTTCTAACCGGTGTCGACACGATTAAGAAACTAAGAAAAGTCCCAATTGTAATCACAGGAAAGACTGCACAATGGCTGCTAATGCGAGGCTACCACCCAAGAGCTCTCGCTAGACAGAACCATAAAGACAGGAGTAAACGCTCATGAGCCAAGAAATTGAAAAATTGCTTAGCAAACAAGTTCCATTAATAGACAGTTTAATTCAGAAATATATTCCAAGAAAATTCGGAAAAGATTCCATAGTCTTCACTCTGAGTCCACCAAGATATGCATGTGATTTGGAAGCTTTAAACAAGGCAATTGCTGAGCCCATTTGGGAGTTTCTTGACAGAGGCGGAAAACGCTGGCGTCCTGCCCTTTTTCTTTTAGTCTGCGAGGCGTTGGGTAAAAACTCCAAAGACTTCTTAGACTTCGCAATAATTCCAGAGGTCATACACAATGGCACATTAATGATAGATGACATTGAAGACAGTTCCGAGCTTAGAAGAGGCAGACCATGCACCTACCGAATATTCGGCATAGACATCGCAATAAATGCGGGAAACGCCATGTACTTCTTACCGCTACTCTCAGCTATCAAAAACAAGAACAAACTCGCACAAGACAAAATAAACCGCCTGTATGAAATTTTCATCCAAGAAATGGTAAACCTCAGCCTTGGACAAGCAATGGACATCGCATGGCACCGCGGAATCGCAAATGCGGACAAAATAACCGAAGAGCATTATCTGCAAATGTGCGCGTATAAGACGGGAACCTTAGCAAGAATGGCAGCGCGTATGGCTGCAATTCTAGCAGGCGCTAACGAGAATCTAATCGAGAAACTAGGCAGATTTGCTGAGGCCATAGGAATCGCTTTTCAAATGCAAGACGACATCTTAGACTTAACCAGCGGTGAGTTCGCCGAAAAGAAAGGCGCCCCCGGCATGGACATCACCGAAGGAAAACACACACTTATGGTAATCCACACGCTAGAAAACGCGAAACTAGAAGACAAAAAGCGCCTTATAAAAATCCTCCACATGCACACCAATGAACAAAAACTTCGTGACGAGGCCATAGGCATCATGAAAAACCACAACTCGATCGAATACACCAAACAGTTTGCAAGAAAACTTGTAAGAGAAAACTGGAGCGAACTCGACAAACTCTTACCTCCTTCAGACGCAAAGGAAAAACTGAGAGCCTTCGCGGCCTATTTGATTGAACGGAAAATATAGTGTCATGGCGTGAAAGATTTTTGGCAACCGAGGAAATTCGAGAGGTTATTCGAAAACTCGCGCTCATAAACGCAGTGAATTATAATGGAAAAGCGCAGGCTGGAGCAGTAATGGGCAAACTGCTCGCAGAAAAGCCTTCTTCAAGAACTGAAGTAAAAGAAATCGGCCCGATTGTCGCTGAGATCGTTAAAGAAGTCAACAAACTATCGCCAGCAGAGCAAAAGAAGATTGTAGAAAAGAATTGGCCAAAAGCGCTCGTCAAAGAGAGGGTGGAAGAAGAGAAGCGACTGCCGAAGCTACCAAACGCGGAGCGTTATGAGCGGGTCGTGACTCGTTTTTCGCCCAACCCTGACTGCGCAATCCATTTAGGTTCAGCCCGAGCCATTATTCTATGCTATGAATACGCGAAAATCTACGGTGGCACATTTATTCTTCGTTTTGAAGACACCGACCCGCGTTTGAAACGTTCTGTGCTCATATTCTATGATATGATTCGTGAAGACTTGGCCTGGCTTGGCTGTAGCCCAGACAAAGAGTTCATCCAGAGTGATAGGATTCCGATTTATTATGAGTATGCGGAAAAGTTGCTCAGGACTGGAAATGCCTATGTCTGCACTTGCAACTCGGAAGAGTTCAAGGAAAAATCGTTGGCGCATGAGGCTTGCACTTGCAGAGATTTGCCGCCTGAGGAGCAACTTGTGCGTTGGCGAAAAATGCTTGACGGTGGCTTTGACGAAGGCGAAGCGGTTGTCCGTGTTAAGACGGATTTGAATCACCCTAACCCTGCAGTCCGTGATTGGCCTGCGTTGCGGGTTATTGACCCTGAGGATCACCCTCATCCGCGCGTGGGGAGGCGGTATCGCGTGTGGCCTTTGTACAATTGGGCTACTGGCATAGATGACCACCTAATGGGTATTTCGCACATTATCCGCGGAAAAGAGCATTTGACCAATCAGGTTCGGCAGGAGTTTATGTATCGGCATCTTGGCTGGACGTATCCTACGGCGATTCATTATGGCAGAATGAAGATTACTGGCGCGTTTTTGAGTAAGTCGAAGATTTTGGCTGGTATGCGGGAGGGCATGTTTAAAGGGTGGGATGATCCGCGGTTGGCGACGTTTGCTGCTTTGCGTAGGCGTGGTATTCAGCCTAAGGCGATTAGGCGAATGATTATTGATGTTGGTCCGAAGGCGCAGGACGTGACTTTGAGTTGGGACAATCTGTATGCTTACAACCGAAAGATAATCGACCCGACTGCAAATCGGTATTTCTTTGTTCGTGAACCTGTTAGGCTTGTTGTTAAGAATGTTCTGGGGGATTTTGTTGCTAGACTCTCTTTGCATCCAGATCACCCTGAAAGAGGTTACAGGGAAGTAAATGTAAAGCCTGAGGATGGACAAGTTTTGTTTAATGTTTCGAGCGGCGATGTGAAACTGTTTAAGAAGGGCAACGTCGTTCGGCTGATGGAATTGTTCAACGTAAAGATCGAGAAGGGTGGGAAAAAGGGGGTTGATGCTGTTTATCACAGTCATAGCTATGAGGATGCGAAGAAGTTGACCGCGCCTCTTATCCACTGGCTCCCAGTAGGGTCTGGAGTGCCTTGCGAAGTTGTTATGCCTGATGCTTCGGCGGCTAACGGGGTTGCTGAGCAGAGATGCAAAGAGTTGCAGATGGGTGATATTGTGCAGTTTGAGCGTTTCGGTTTCGTTAGAATAGATGCAGTTAACGAAGCAATAGTTGCTTACTTCGCCCATAGATAACATATCAAGCATTTCGAAAACGGCAGAAACCTTCATTAAAAGGTTCTAAATAGTTCTCATGTTACCCGACTATCCTCAGTTGAGCCTCAGCTAAGCAGCCTATGGCTTATTAAAGTAACCTTGGTTGGGTTTTGGTGGTCCACTGAGGAGCGAGCGCTCAAGAAAAGGCGAGTCCAAATATCAAATCTGATAGACTTGCGATGCATGATCTCGAACTAGGACCTGCATTGTTTTTAAACAAAAGAGTTCCACCCTGCTTCTTAGTATTTGATGCTGAGGTACAGGAGCACAGTCAATGCACCCAGTGAAAATAGGTCTGGCAACATGGCAAATGGTCCTAGGCCCAATGGTCGAAAACCAAAAACCCGGATCACGAAGGGATTAGAGGCAAGAGCGTTCAGGAGGAAAGCTGCTGAAAATACTATTAGTCCAATCGTGAACTCCGACCGTGTCTTTCTGTATATACTAACGTAAATGAGCAATAGGATGAAGGAAAGCGTCACGTTGACAGTGGAAACCACCGTTTGTGTTGCGTAGAAAAACTCTATGTCTTCAGGGTTTTCATATGAGGGTGGTTGGCCTGGTTCTCGGCGTTCAAAGGGAAAAGATGGAAACCAAGATGTAGACGTAGCCCAGAGTGTTGCCAATACGGCTACAGCTATCAGGATTATTAGAATTAGCCAATTTCTCGTGTCTTTGTTCATGTGAGATTTCATTTTGTTTTACTCCTTTTTCTACTTTTTCCAGATTTTCTTCAGAATCTCCTCGAACAGAGCGTAATTTTCTTCCATCATTGGGGACAAGAAATACGTGGTGCCGTACCCTTCGCCGGCGGATGTGATTATTCTGTTTTTCTCGAGGACTGCAAGATGATGCCTTATCGTCCTATAATCCATCCCAAGCAGGTTCGCCAACTGATTTGCATTCTGCGGAGTCTCCTTCAGAGTCTCAATTATCTTGGCACGAGTCGGCCCCCCTCTCGTGCCTGCGATCAGCCACCCAAGCAAATACTTCAACGGACGCCCGCTGGCAGACATCATACCACTCCGCATAGACTAAGGAGTTTTCCTTAAATTTATCCGAACTGGGGTAATAAATATGTCCCTCAATTTCTCACCGTCAGATCTAACGGAAGAATATGAATAGATATGGAATAAAATCGGGCATAATTCTGAAAAACAGTTTAATAATTTTGCGTCTTTCATAAACAGTCGGAGGTTGAGAACAAGTCGGCAACACCTTCTCCAAAAAGGACTCGCAAAGGCCCAGAAAAGCTGAAGATCACTTTCCCCCTTCCTTCCTTTCTCCCTTCAGCTGCTCTGGACCTTAACGAGAACAAAATGAGAAGAGACAAAACACCTAAGAAAGGAGGCAACAGAAACGGACAAAAGTGAGTTGCCAATCTCGTTGTCGGCGGCAATGAAGAAAGCCACAAGGCGTCTTTTCCTGTTTGGAAAGCGCACGAGACGTGCTTTTCGAACAGGTAACCAGGCAGTTGCAAAGGATTTGCAATATGCGGTTCGCGCGTGCTAAGAATCATGATTTTCCTACGTTCTACCAAAGATTTTTCATCCGTCCTTAGGCTCTATGGAATAGAAAACCATCAGAGAGAATAAGAAATGACAGAGAACGTCAGTTGTGTGAACGGAAAAATGATGCGATCTAGGTCGATTGAGCCTCTCATGATTGAATAGTATGCGTGTTCGCTAAGACAATCGCAGCAACTGGATTATGAATAGAATTGGGTATAATTCTGAAAAACCATTTAATAATCCGAATTCTTTGAATAGACAAGACAACCAAAAAGGAACATGGTAACAATGAATGGAAGCAATGTAGCAATCCCATTGCTAGTGGAGATTAGTATTATATCAAAAATTCTCCCCATTCCCTTTTTGGTTGCTCTAGCGCGCGGGAGTTTTGGAACGGTGTAGCATATGGGTGTATTGACGAGAGCAGTTAGAAATATTTCAAGAAGAAAAATGCGTGCGTTGTTGGTGGTCATCGCATTAGGCTTCTCTATGGCAATCATGATTTCTGTTCCTGCAGGCATCGTGGCAAATCAAGAAGCCACACAGAACCTAAGTGCAAACTACGATAAGACGGTTAGCCAGATGGAGCAGCAACTCACATTGATAACATGCACCAACAGTTCCTCCTCTACGTCTTCGAATCCCAGCGGCGGCTCATTTCGTGGATTTGGAGGGTTTGGCGTGGGCAGGGGGAACTACATGAATGAAAGCGTCGTGGATGCTATCAGTTCTATTCCAGGCGTTGAAGTTGTTGCGCCGATTCTAGAAGTGCCTGAGGGGATAATCAGCCAAACGTTTAGCGGGTACGGCGGAAGACCAATTACTTTCAACACGTCGAGTTACACGATTGAAGGTGTCCCGTTGAATTCATCCCTTATAGACAACTATCCAATTTTGCCAACGAACATAACTGTGGGAGTAAACCTGAAGGAGAACGACACCGGAGTTGCCGTGCTAAGTCTAAATAACACAGAGTATTTCGGGGTTGAAGTTGGCGATAAAGTCAACATTTTGGGAACGAATTTCGAGGTAGTAGGGGTCCATGGAGAGAGCGGTTCATCGAGCTATACTATGGGCCGCTCTTCGGATATAAGTAGATCTGTACATGAACATTACTGACGCTCAAGCAGTGACTAACCATACGGGGGAAATAAGTACACTTGATGTTTATGCGGAAAACAGCTCTGCTTCACTTGTAAATGCAGTGGCCAGTGAAATATCCTCAATTCCAGGTATCACCGCTACAACAGAGCTCTCCATGCTTCAAAATTTTCAGGATTTGTACAATTCGACGTTGGCTTCTAATGAATCAGCCATCAGTCAGACGCAGACTGTTGCGTTTCAAGAGATCATCGTTTCAGTCCTCGCTACGTGTTTGATCGTGTTGTTTGTGATGCTGTATACCGTTCGTGAAAGGACTAAGGAGATCGGCACGCTCAAAGCGATAGGATTCAGCAATTGGAATGTCATGAGTCAGTTTATGCTCGAAGGAATGCTGTTGAGTTTGGCGGCAGGCATAGTCGGCATCGGGATAGGAAGCGTCGCAGCGCCCACCTTATCAGGGCTTCTGCTTCCTCATATGTCGTCCGTTATAGGGAACACGTTTGGTTCATCGGGCATGAGCTTTGGCGCGGGCGGCGCGCGCTTTGTTATCGCAGGTCGTACTGCTGGAGTAGGGGGTGCCACAGCGGTTCTGAGCCCTGAGTTAATGCTGCTGGCACTTGGCGGTGCTATCGTGCTCGGAGCCTTGGGCAGTCTCTATCCGGCTTGGAGAGCGTCAAGAACAAGACCTGCGGAGGCAATGAGGTATGAGTGAAGTCATCTTAAAAACAGAGGGCTTGTCCAAAACCTTTGCGATGGGCAAGCGTAAGATCTCTGCCCTTTCCGGGTTAAATCTGCAAGTGAATAAGGGTGAGTTCATCGCGATTATGGGACCTTCCGGCTCAGGTAAGACAACGCTGTTGAATGTCTTAGGCTGTCTTGACAAACCGACCAGCGGGAAAGCAATACTGGATAACGTTGATGTCACAAAATTGCCTGAAAAGAAACTCTGCGAAATCAGGAGAAACAAAATCGGGTTCATCTTTCAGACCTTTAACTTGCTACCCTACTTAAACGCCATCGAAAACGTTGAATTACCTATGGAAAGCACGAAAAAATCGAACAGTGAGAGAAAAAAGAGAGCCCGTGAACTGTTGGAAATGGTCGGTCTCTCAGGGAGAGAAGAACACAGGCCGCAGAGATTGAGTGCCGGAGAGCAACAAAGAGTGGCTATCGCACGAGCGTTAGCAAACGATCCGACCATAGTTCTGGCAGATGAACCCACGGGAAACTTGGATACAAAAAACAAGTTTGAGATCGTTAGGCTGCTTGGCAGGTTAAATATTGACCAAGGAACTACGATCATAATGGTAACTCATGACGGTCAAATAGCTTCACATACGGAAAGAATTCTCCTTCTCAACGACGGGAAAATCACAAAGGAGAGGCAAGGGCTTCATTTGACAAAGAAGAAGCTCATGTGCCCCTACTGCGGAAGCAAGATTCAGCCCAGTGACGAAAGATGTCCTTCTTGCAAAAAAAGAATATGAACAAATTTGGAGGATCGTTTATGATAGAAATAGTTGAAACTGTAAACCCGAGAACTATACACTTAGAAAGTTCTACGTATCTAAGCTGTAACCATAGGAGAGAATTGCGATGAACGTTCCACAAGAGACTAAGACAAAACGTACCTCAACAGTCCTTATAACGACAGTTATTGTCGTATGCCTGGTGGTCGGAGGATTGCTGGGTTATGCAATATCTTATTCGGCACTTTCAGGAAGGATTAATAATCTGCAGAACAAACTGTCAACCCTCCCATACCAAAACGCCACGTATTTCCTGGGTCAAAACGTTTCGCTTTCCGAATTGTACAATCAAGTGAAAGAATCTGTTGTGGTTATCCAAGGACTCCAACCGCAATATAACATTTTCAATCAGATCTATGGGTACGCAGGAGTTCAAGGTTCAGGGTTCATCTCTAACTTTACAGGGCAGACAGTAGTAATCACAAACTACCATGTTGTCCAAAGCGCAATCAATATTTCTGTAACATTCACCGATGGTGACACTTATGCAGCCACGGAAAAGGGTTCGGATCCATACGCGGATCTAGCCGTACTTTCTATAAACGCACCACAGTATGAATACAAGCCCCTAAAAATAACAAGTTCATCAACGCTAAAAGTTGGCGACCCTGTAATTGCTGTCGGCACTCCTTTGGGACTAACCGGAACGATGACTTCAGGAATAGTCAGCGCCCTAGGCAGAACAGTCACGGTGTCCTGGTCCAGCTACGCCATAGCAGATTGCATACAGACGACGGCGCCAATAAACCCAGGTAACTCAGGAGGACCGCTTCTGAACTATCAGGGTGAGGTTGTCGGCATAACCTCCTACACTGCAACTTACGAAGGAGTAGCTGCTCAAGGACTGGGGCTGGCAATCCCTTCAAGCACAATACTGCGAGAAACCCCGTCCTTGATCACAAATGGTTCATATAGTAATCATCCTTGGTTAGGAGTGTCTGGAACAGACATGACCTTTGATATTGCACAAGCGATGAACACAAACGTAACATACGGCTGGTTAATTGCCCAAGTCACAAGCGGAGGACCAGCTGCAACCGCTGGTCTGCGAGGTGGCCATACTGCCCCAGTCGACGGAAACTCGGTGACAATAGGAGGCGACATCATAACAGCAATCAACACCACAAGAATCAGGACTGGTGATGATCTCTCAACTTATCTGGAAGAGAACACCTTACCGGGCCAAACGGTAAACGTAACGGTGGTGCGAGACAACCAGCCAATAAGCATCGCAGTTAAGTTGGGAACACGACCGCCAGCCTCAGCCTCATCGTAAGCGCCGCGCTAGCCTTATCCGTGGACTAGACAGGGAGAGTTGACTTGTCCAGACGGACGTATTGCAAGCTTGCCCGAAAATACTTTATAGCCTAAAAAACTAACAGAAACCAAACCAAATGCGATATTGAAGGACCCATAATGTCCACTGTTACTTTAGCTTGGAGAAAGTGCGCCTGCGGGCATATGGCAAAAGAATCCGGTCACAGGTCAAATGAGTAGCTGTCGCTTACGGTAAGGGAGAGAATACCTATCGAAGACGAAGTTGAATCAAAACCCAGCGCGAAGCCTGACCATCCTTCTTCACGCCTCTTAGGAGTCGTGTTTCCCGCTGTCTTTGCATCAATATTGCTTGTTTTCTGCCTGGCATACAAGGTGCTTCCAGGGCCTGAATTCGTAGTTTTAGTTTTCTTTATATATGCCGCGAGCAATAAATGGAGCCACCGCTTTGTGAGAGATTGGATTCCGCTCGTGACGATTTTCTTGTCTTATGAAGCAATGGACTCGATAGTTGGCAGCCTTCACAAGACTGTACATGTGGAACCGCCTATAAAATTGGAGTTGCAACTGTTCGGTTCGATCCCGACTCTTGTGCTTCAACAGTTTTACAGGAGTCCTTTTTTGGATTTTCTAGGGGCTTTTTTCTATTCTCTACATTTCATAGCTCCAGTAGTTTTTGCGTTTGTATTGTGGAAGTATTCTCCCAGAAACTATCAGGGATACATCCTCGCCCTTGCGATCGGCACCTACAGTGCACTGATAACATTTCTTGTTTATCCAGTTGCTCCTCCATGGTACGGGCTAGCGAGCGCGCAAGGATGGAATGGGGTTCAAGCCACCCGAGTCCTGCTTTCAGTGGATCACAGCTTAGGTGCACCCTTTTATCGCACAATTTTCGATTACATTTCATCTAATCCGTATGCGGCGTTTCCGAGTCTTCACGCAATGTATCCTTGGCTGATTTCGCTTTATGCTTTGAAAATCAAGAAAACACGTGCATTACCGATACTCGTGTTTCCAGTAGGGGTTTGGTTCAGCGCGGTTTATCTTGGAGAGCATTATGTGATAGATATAATAGGCGGAGTAGTCTACGGCACGTGTGCCTTCTTTCTGGCGGAGAAGCTTATTCCACTTTTAGGTGCGCGCGCCTTTCGTCCGGTCTCGAAGGTTAGTGATGAATTTTTGAATGAAATTGCAGCTTATGTTATTTTAGCGGTGATAAGCGCTTTAGGCGCTTTAGTTCAGACTTCGTGGTGGCTTCTTCCTGGTTGTATCTTCTTGTTGTTATTAATAATTGTAACAATCGAACATCAACGCGCGCGCTGATCGAATATCTATACAACTGATTTTCCCAAACAGAGCATAACCTCAATGGGAATATCCGTTAAAGTGTTATACATTCCAGCTTAGGAATAGAAGGAATTCTTTTATAGCTCTTAATTACATGTCTAGTACGGTGGAACTGTGTCCACAACTTCTGTTATTGCAGCTATAAAATCAAGGAGATCAGTACGGGTCAAAAGATAAAAAGTGGTTTTTATGAATCTTCGGGATAAGGTCGTTATTGTTACTGGCGCTTCTTCAGGGATCGGTCTTGCGACCGCAAAACTTCTTGCTGAGCATGGCGCGAAACTCGTTCTCGTCTCCCGCTCAAAACAGAAGTTAGAGCAACTCTCGGTAGAGCTCCCCAATTCATTGGCAGTTCCAGCCGATATGACAAAGATCGTTGAAATCGAAAGGATGATTAAACAAACGGAAGAGCACTTTGGGAGAATTGACGTTCTAATCAATTGTGCTGGTCAAGGATACGATGCTCCTCTAGAAAAAACTAACGTTGGCACTTTCCATAATATTTTCGACTTAGACGTAGTCGGTCCACTCGTTGCCATGCAGCAGGTCATCCCCAGAATGAGGAAACAAGGCGGAGGAACGATTATTAACATTAGCTCTGCTACTGCGCTGATGCATTTGCCGAATATGAGCGCGTATGCATCCTTAAAACTAGCGCTTGCTAGTATCAGCTTGACTGCCCGGGAAGAACTAAAGAAAGACAACATTATTGTCAGCGTCGTGTACCCGTACATTACGCTCACCAATTTCGAGAAGAACACCATTAAAGATTTCCTTCCTGATGAAAGGGAGCAAGAAGGTGGCGGTCCGTTTAAAGCTGATACTGCAGAGTACGTGGCACAAAAGATACTCGAAGGAATAGAAAGCGGAGAAGCAGAAATCTTTGCGCATGATTGGATGAGGAAAAGAGCCGACACAGACCCTTAACCTCGCTGTATTGATGCTTTTGAAGTTTCTCCAGAGCTCTTAGCGTGTGCTTATGGCGTGTATTGTTTGGCGTATTCGATTGTTTGGACGTTTTGGCAGTGTTGTTTAAAGAGCTGTTGATTCTCTGTGTGGACGGGAAAGACCTTTTTCGGCTGAATATAATTGACTAGGTTTTCCAGTTGCGTTCTGTTCATGTGCCCCGAAGCATGCAGTTGGTGAAAGTGCATTTTGAAGTGGTTTATCCAGTTGTGCATTATTTGGTCTTCGACGTCTTCTTCGCTGAAGGGTTCACTCATACTGTGGATGAAATGGCTGGCTGGCTCTGGCTTGATGTCGACCAATTCTGTGAACTGGAGGAAGTCTAGGTCCATGATGAGGTTTTTCTGGTTCTTGCGAATATACTCGTACGTCACCATTTTAGGTAGGAAGCCTCGCTCCCAAGCGTAATAGTCCTTTTCGTCGAATCTGCCAGACTTCTTCCTCTTATAGTAGACGAGAATGCTATCATCTTTTAACGGATCGGGCAGGTCAAGACGATCATCAGCCTTAAGTTTGCCCAGCAGGTAGGCGGTTTTTGGAGAAACAACGATTTGCCGATTATTTTTCTTGGCTACTTTGTAGAAGCCCCTGAATCTGTCCATGTCCCGGCTGTAGTGCGTGACGAAAACCATCTTGTCAGTCGAGGAGACTATCTCATCGCTCATGTCCTTCACCTGCACTTCAGAATAGTTCTTCCGCGTCTCCTTCTCAACCATCCTCGTGCCTTCACAAATCAACGCCACAGGCTCGCACTCTTTCGCCTTCTCCATAAAGTCCTCCGTCAAATCCTTTCTGGGACCGTGCATCCTAAGATCTCCGGTGTAAACAACGGCGCCTTCAGAAGTGTGAATTATGAAACCATACGCTGCAGGAATAGAATGATCCACATGAACGGGTTCAACTTCCACACCGTCAATCTTGATCTTCTTCTCGGTTCGAAACTTGCGGCACGGGTGTTCGCCGTACTTGCAGAAGCCGCTTGTTTCTTCCATCGACTCCATAAACAACTTGGTCCCTACACCTAGATACACTGGAATCTTTGGATCTACGAACTGGATGTGAGTTGTGTGATCAAAGTGAGCGTGAGACAAGAACACGGCCTCAACCTCAGGCTCCACATACGGAAAACCCGTCGAAGCCAACTGCTCCATAGAATACAAACCCCTAATCCTCGGCAACAGACCAAACTCAAAATAATCACCCAAACCATTCACCGATCTGGGTCCAAGCCAACCCATAAAATACTCTTTGCCGAAAGTGAAGGACTGCCCGAAATCAAAAAACAGCCTTGTCTTTTTGTCCTCAACAAGAATCTTGTTCCCACCTATCTCGTTCACTCCACCATAAAAAGTCAGCTTGGTCATCTCATTCACAAGTACGACTCTCCGATACTTGCTTTTCTATTTACCGCACTTGTAGGCGTTAAATCACGTATTTTATGAATTGTCCCACGTCTTCCAGGATGGCTCACGAAAAAAACTCAAAGTAAGGCTTCATTACTGGAATCCGTGAGTCAAATATGTTGTATTGTGTGGATTGTAACTGCGATTATGTATCCCAATGAACCGCCTAATGCATAGCTCATGAAGACAGTTTCTTCCAGAATAAAGGACATAACCACGAACAAAGCCAAAACCAAGGAAATAATTGACCATAAGATCGACCATGTCTTTTGGGAAACTCGGCGTCCTCGAGTAATGCCGACCAGAAATAGGCAACCGAGAACTACAAGGAATCCAATCGAAAAATTGACGATTTGTAACATGTTCGCACAATCATGCTTTTTTTAAAGAGATTAGCGCGCGTGATTTTGAGGGGTCGCTCAAGATCTTAATGGCGTTGGCTTCCTGTCTCTCGCTTCAACGCGCGCTAACTTGATCGCCTTTTAGAGTTTCAGTCCCTTTGCTACTCGCTTGCCAAGCTCATGGTCAGCTTTAGTGAGGTTCTCAGCCATACTTTGCTGAATCGTCTTGTCTGCCTTTCCCAGCGAATCAACGATGTTATCAACCAAATGGTCCTGATCCACTTTGCTGAGTGAACGGTAGCGTTCGCCGGCTTGCTCGAAGTCGTTGGTTAGACTGATCTTCTGGCGCAGCACATTCGCTTCGAGATGGTCGTGGGTTGTGGCTGTGGCTGGTGCTTCGCGTGGCATTCCGCCTGCTAGGGTGTTGGGTTCGTAGTTGACTGTTCCTCCACTGTGGGGCGCGTACTGCATGGTCCCGTCGCGCTGATTGTTATTGACAGGCGTCTGAGGTCGATTGACTGGGAGTTGCAGATAATTGGCGCCTAGTCTATGCCGCTGTGTGTCTGCGTATGCGAAGATTCTGCCTTGCAGTAGCTTGTCAGCGGAGAACTCGATTCCGGGAACAATAGACGCTGGGCAGAAAGCAGCCTGCTCCACTTCAGCAAAGTAGTTTTCAGGGTTGCGGTTAAGCACCATCTTGCCCACTGGCATGAGCGGGAACTTGTCCTCAGGCCAAGTCTTTGTGGCATCGAGCGGGTCGAAGCTTTGCTTCAACTCATCATCGATCTCCATAATCTGAACATGCAGTTCGTATTCCACGGTCTTGCCAGAGGCAATTGTCTCGTACAAGTCGCGAGTGGCAATGTCAGGATCTTCGCCAGCTAGGCGAGTAGACTCGTGGCGGTCTATGGTCTCTATCCCTGCCTTTGGCTTCCAGTGATACTTGACATAGACGGCCTTGCCTTTGGCGTTCACCCACTTGTAGGTGTTGACGCCAAATCCTTCCATTTTTCTGTAGCTCTTGACTGTGCCTCGGTCGGAAAAGAGCCACGTGATCATGTGGGTGGATTCAGGAGTCAGCGAGATGAAGTCCCAGAAGCGACTGTTTGCTGACGAGCTTGTTGGGATGTTTGTATCAGGGGCAGGCTTGAAGGCATGTACCATGTCCGGGAATTTGAGGGCGTCTCGGATGAAGAAGACCGGCAGATTATTTCCTACGAGATCGTAGTTTCCGTCTTCGGTGTAGAACTTCACGGCAAAGCCTCTGGGATCACGAGCCGTATCTGCAGATCCCCGTGCACCCACTACAGTAGAGAAACGGACGAAGACGGGCGTTTTCTTCTTCGGGTCTTGAAGGAACTTCGCGCAAGTATATTTCGCCATACTCTTGTACACTTGGAAGTAGCCGTGTGCACCGGCACCTTTGGCGTGAACCACACGCTCAGGGATCCGCTCGCGGTCAAAATGCGCAAGCTTCTCAATCAAGTGCACATCTTGCAGCAACACAGGCCCACGTTCGCCGACGGTCAGTGAATTCTGGTTATCGGAGACAGGAACACCTTGATTCGTCGTAAGATGTTTATCTTTCATAGTACGTACACCTCCTTTTCAGTCATCGTATACTGTTTGAGCATTTGACAGACTCCAAGGTTATTTAAGACTTATTATTATCTAATAAAAGCTATGAGCGCGCGCTTCTGTCACTCGCAGCACAGGGACTTGCAAACCTTAGTATGCACTTTTTCGAATCTAAAATTGAAAAACTGCAGCAATAGTCGCTATCACCAGCAGAGTCCGCGTGTTTAGGTGCGCCTAAAAGTTTATATTGCGCGGGGAGAGATTTAGGTATGCCTAAATCGCGGTGGTATTATGTCTAACAGAAGCGTTGAGGATTATCTGAAAGCGCTTTACATTCTTTCTCGAAACGGGGAAGCCGTATCTACAAATGAGATCGCGGGGCACTTCAAAATTGCTCCTGCGAGTGTTACAGAAATGCTGCAGAAGCTTGCCAAGAAGGGCTATGTGAAGTATTCACCGTACCGCGGAGCTCACCTTACCAAGAAGGGTTATCAAGCTGCTGAGAAAATCACTAGGAAGCATCGGCTACTGGAAAGATTCTTGCATGATGTCCTAAGAATAAGAAAGGACAAAGTTCACGTGCAAGCATGCGAGATGGAACACGCCTTGTCCGATGAGGCTGAAGAGTCTCTCTGCCGGTTTCTAAATCACCCGGATCGGTGTCCAGACGACGGCAAAATCATTCCGGCATGTGACCTGCCGTTCTCGAGCTGCGAGGAATGCGTAAAACTGCACAAGAAGAATCTTGAGGAGAAGGGAAGGCGAGAAAGGGTCCCCGTCTCGATAAGCCGGCTCAAGGAGGGTGAGCGTGGCAAGGTGTCGTTCATAAGGGGAGAACGCAGGGTTCTGCAAAGGCTCTTTGACATGGGCCTTACCCCTGGCACGGAGGTAACGGTTGTGAAGTCAGCGCCTTTTCACGGTCCTTTGGAAATCCTCGTGAGAGGCTCGAGACTGGCTCTAGGCAGAGGCATGACCGAGACAATCTTCGTTCAGGCTGAAAAAGCGTGACCCAAAAGAAACTGATTATAGCGTTGGCCGGAAACGCGAACGTTGGAAAGTCCGTCATATTCAATCATCTCACAGGTCTGCATCAGCACATCGGGAACTGGCCCGGGAAAACCGTTGAAAGGGCAGAGGGGACGCTCCATTTCAAGGACTACACTATAGACGTAGTTGATCTTCCGGGGATATACTCTCTTTCCACCTATTCTCTAGAGGAACTTGTATCAAGAAAATATATTGCCGTTGAGAGGCCCGACGTGGTGATAAACGTCGTGGACGCCTCGGTTCTCGAGAGAAACCTATTCTTTACCCTACAGCTGATGGAACTTGAAACGCCGATGATCATAGCATTGAATCAGGTGGACATCGCGAAGCAGAAGGGCATCGAAATCGACACGGAAAAGCTAGAGAAGCTCTTAGGAGTGCCAGTGATACCGACAATTGCGCCAAAAGGAGTAGGTATATTCGAGCTTTTAGAAAAGGCGGTAGAAGTGGCTGAAAAACGAGAGGCCACAAAACGCGTCGAAGTAAGGTACGGGGACGAAGTTGAGGATAGAATCGCAAGGATCATCGAAATGACTGAAAGTATTCAATTCTTCTATCCGCGGAGGTATGTGGCAGTCAAGCTGCTGGAGGGTGATGAGGAGATCGTGAGGGAAATCGCGCGAATAGCCCCTCAGACGGTAGACGCCGCAAAAAAGCTTGCGGAAGAAATCGAAAACGTCCACGGACACCCGTGCTCGACCGTGATAACGTCAGAGCGATATGAGGTCGCCGGCCGCATTGCTCGACAGGCCCAGAAGCTGGTGCCTCCCGTGAAGCCCACGGCGGAAGAGAGGCTTCACAACCTCACGACACACAGAATAGCGGGATACCCAATCATGATCATGTCGCTGCTTCTGATTTTTTACTTCATCTTCACGTTTGGCAACTATGCTTCAGATCTTCTGAGCAAAGGCTTTACAGGATTGCAACCCCTGTTTGCAGGCGCGTTTGGGACAGGAGTCGCGGGCACGCTGATTTGGGGCGGCATAATGGAGGGACTCATAGCAGGCGTGACGGTGGCCTTGCCTTACATAATTCCTTTTTATGTTGTGCTTTACTTCTTGGAGGACTCGGGCTACCTCAGCCGGGTAGCTTTCTTGATGGACAACGTTATGCACAAGATAGGTCTACATGGAAAGGCGTTTATTCCAATGTTACTCGGATACGGCTGCAATGTTCCCGGATGTCTCGGGTGCAGAGTGATGGAAACCGAAAGAGAGAGGCTCCTCGCTGCGTTTGTAACTACGCTTGTGCCGTGCGCCGCGCGCACGGTTATCATCCTCGGTTTGGTTGGCCGGTTTGTTGGTATTCAGTGGGCCTTGGCGCTCTACGTCTTGGACCTCTTCGTCATCTTCGTGCTAGGGAGGTTGGCGTTCAGGGTCTTACCGGGTGAACCGAGTGGTCTGATCATGGAAATGGCCAGTTACAGGGTGCCCCAAATGAAGACGGTTCTGAAGGAGACGTGGTTCAGGCTGGCTGAGTTCATAAAAATAGCGTTTCCGCTGATAATCGTTGGCAGCCTTGCGATAAAGGCTGCGGACGTTGCAGGTCTGCTGAACCCGATTTCAAACCTACTCAGCTCTGTGACGGTTGTGTGGCTGGGCTTGCCGGTCGTCACAGGCATAACGCTGATATTCGGTGTGCTGAGGAAGGAGTTGTCGCTGATTATGCTTGCCGCTCTTCTGGGACTGGGAACGACGACTAATTTTGCGCAGGTTTTGACGCCGGTTCAGATGGTTGTCTTTACCTTGGTGGCAATGTTTTACGTACCCTGTATAGCGACTATCTCTGCGTTGGTTAGAGAGTTTGGTTCGAGGAAGGCCTTGTTCATAACGCTGTTTGAAATAGCCTTTGCAATAATTCTGGGCGGAGTGGCGTTAAGGCTGTTGACGCTGGTCACATGAACGCGCATGCATGCAACCGCTGCGAGTACACTCGCCACAATTCTTTTCAAATTAGCCACCCAAGAAAACTGTTGCATTACCGAGCTTGATAAGACTAATACAGGGCGTAGCCACAGCAGTTAAAACAGAATAAGGTTAGAGTTAACAGTAAGGTGAGCGATAGAGAAGCTACATAATGTAGGCAGGGAAACATAAACGGCTCAGGAAGAGTCGATTTGTTGAAGATCTTGGTGACCTGAGTTATGGGATTGGATCGGTTTTCGGTTAGGAAGGAGATTTTGATAGATGACGCTGGATGGGGCGACTTTATTCTGGGCGTGGTGATAGGCGCCCTCAAACTTCCAGACCACAGGTACTTGGAACGCAGGATCCCGGTCTCCTCCTTCCAGACGCCCAACTTCGAGAATAAACAGTACTTGGATGAAGCCGTGAAGATTGCGGAGGAGATCGTTAAGGTGATGCAGCCTGACGGGGAAACCCGTTTCAAGGTCTGCTCAGGATACGTTCTCTCCAGCATACGTAAACACTTGCGGGACCAGGGATTCAGCGTGGAAGAAGTGGAGATCACTGGTGAACTCCAAGAGATGGTCGAGAGAAGCTACGTGAGATGGTGCGAAGAAGTGGGGGTACCCGCAGAAAGTCTGGAAGACAGGAGACGCTTCTGGACACTTCTAGAATGGGTTGCAGAAGAACCCAAGAACAGAGAAAACCTCGTAAAAACAGGGTGGAAAAGTTGGCGTGAAAAGTGGCGAGAGCTTGCTTTTGGGATGTCTAGAAAATGACGTTGGAAGCTTGCATGAACCTTAGGTATTTTGCTTAAAATAGCGTTTAAGCAAACCGTTATTTTTTTATCAAGCTTGAGCGCGCTTTCTTTGGAAAGCAGTAATGAGGTAGCGTGGCGAATAGAGGAATCCTAATATCATGCATACGATTCCGGCTACAACCAAGACTATGCCTACGATCTGATATGGAACCGCCGTGCCTTCTTTGTACAGTGAAAGAACCACTCCTATTACCAATAGAATTATTCCGACAAGTAACAATCCTTTGTTCTTTATCTCAATTACTTTAGTTGCCATGATCTTCCTATTTCTTCCAGTGGTCCACTTAAAGCCTTTGCAAGAGCTTGCTGAGCGCGCTAGGCTTTGACAAAGACTTTCCTGCCTTGTTTCGAGTCTTTCCTTAGTTCCAGAGTGAAACTGTATCTCCCGTCTTTTAGGTATTCTCGGAATCGTGTGCCACAGTTGCTACAAGAGAAGGCTTGAACTTCGAACTGGCTGAATTTCCATGATTTTTCTAGTTTTGTTGTTTCTTTTCTACAATTCGGACATTTTGCCATGACTATTCCCGCAATACTTTTGACTTTCGTCCTTAAAACCTTTGGTGGCAGCAACGGGACATTAGCGCCAGCGAAGATTAGCCATGAGTCTCGAAGAAAGCATGAAATTACCAGAATAAGCCAAATGCACAGATGTTTGAAGCTTAAATATGACTTGAATGACACAAGACAGTGGTGAGAATGCATGGTCTTTGGAGCTTCGGTATCTCTGCCGCCAAAGTGGGAACAGTTTCTGAAACATTTGGCCGACGATCACGAGATTGATCTCAACGCCGTCGTCAGTGAACTATGCGAGTGGGCCTTTTCCGATCCTGAAAGCAAAGAACAGTTTAAAGCTTGGTTAGATGAGGCTTATCCCGCAGAAGGAGAAGCTGAAGAAGAAGCAAGAGCGGCAGGAGAAGAAGCCGCAGAGGAAGAAGAAGAGAACGAAGAGGAATCTGAAGAGGAATCCCACGAACACAGAGATTGAAACCACAAAAGCGCGCGGGGGAATCAGCGCGCGCAAGCCTTTTCTTAATAAGTTAGTAGGGTTTCCGTTTCTTCAAGAACCCACTCTAGGGCTTGCTTGGTTGCATGCAATGCGACATCATCTTTTTCACTGTATGGCCCTTGGGTTAATCTCTCTATCTTGAGTTTCTCTAATCGTTCTTTGATTTCTTTTTCCGTTCTCATCTTTTGTCATCTCCTTTAAGTCATAGCCAAACCGAATATTTGGCATATTGTTTTTGATAAAAACTAGCTGATAACGATGAGTTTAAATCCTTTTCCACTAACATGAAATTAGGTGAGTAGATGAGTAAAAAAACGATTGAACGCGCCGAGAGGGCTGAAAAAGATAGGGTTAAGACGGCTAGAAAAGTCCAAGATAAGGCTGACAAGACCGAAAAAGATAGGGTTAAGACGGCTAGAAAAGTCCAAGATAAGGCTGACAAGACCGAAAAAGGCAGAGTTGATAAGGCAGCAGAGAGCGAGCGCTCCAGAGTATTCGAAGGAGTTTTGAGTGCTGCTGGTAAATCTAGAGGATGTTGTGAATCATGTGATTATCGTGTTAAGAGGCGTGGAGAAGATCAACCTTGTAAGATGCGTCATGAAGATAGCAGGAGCGATAAAGAATTTTGTGCTGATTGCTCTGAACCATGTTATCATCCAAAGCCCTTATAGAACAGGCTAACCAGCGCATATTTTCATACTCTGGCATACTCTGCGATGGGACGGGTTTCGGCTTTCAAGACGTAAACACGTGCACGCGCGTGCCTTATAAGTGTCAGCGTACTAAAATCACGTTTTTCACCTTCTCTTTTGTTTCTTTCCTCCACGAGTTCTTCTGGTTTGATGACCCTTCGCATGGTCACGACGAGTATTTTCACTGGGGGGGGGCTACGTGAATCCTGTTCTGTGCTTATGTTCTATCACCTCACTTTTCATTTGTCAATAGTATCCTTTAGAAAATAAACCTGTTATCAAGATAGCGTAGCGTTGGAGTGAACGCGCGTTCACGATGGTAGTCCTCCATGGAAAGCTCTCGCACTTTTGCGCGCGCATCATTTCGCATAAAGCGCGCTTAAAAGCTTAAACCAATATCCTTATAAGCTGGTAAGTACATAGTACATTATGTAAATAAGCAAAATTTAAGGTGTATGGAAAATGATAACAAGAATAAAAGGAATCCTTGACCTGAGGCGATTTGCTTATTGGAAGACCATCTAACACGTGCGAATCGTGCACAAAAATATAAATTAAATGGTAATTGATATGGGTCGAATCAGCGTAGAACTTCCAGATGAACTGGAGAAGAAGCTCAGGTTCAAGACCATCGAGAGATTTGGCGGTAAAAAGGGCGACCTATCCAGAGCTGTCGAAGAAGCCGTAAGAACATGGGTTGCCAACGAAGGATAGATTCGCAGGCATCTTTCGAACCTATCTTAAGTGCGACCGACGGCATTGCGTTTTTATCTCTGCCGCGTCCTACGTCCATTTCTTCTTCCTAGATAGACCTTCATTTTGCAAAAAAGTGCCTACGTGTGCGCTACTAGGCAGCACTCCACGTATTTTTCAAGTCCCTTCAGCGTCCTTCCAACATTATTTAGCGTTTACGTCGCGCTAGAAATTGACAAAAACTAATAAAAGCAGGTGAGAGTAGAATCCGCCTATGCATTGTTCGCATTGCGGAATGTGTTGTGAAAAAACTGAAATGATGCTTTCTAATTCAGACGTTGAACGCTTAGAAGGGGAGGGCCATACCAGACAGAAGTTTGTGCGTTATGACAGGCACGGTTTTGTTAGACTGAGAAATCGCCGTGGGTTCTGCGTCTTCTACGATGCTGAAAAATGCCGGTGCAGAATTTATCAACATAGGCCTTCAGGATGTCGAATTTACCCAGTAATCTACAGTGAACAAGAAGGAATAGTATTGGATGATCTTTGTCCGATGAAAGACACGATCTCGAAAATAGAGCTCAAAAGAAAAGGGAAAAACGTAATGGAGCTTCTGCAAAGAATAGATGCTGAAGTTGCAAGCATAGAAGTTGAGAGGTGTAAATAATGGAACAAACCAAAAAGGAATCTCTGCTAGAGCGTTATTGGAGACTTAGAGGAGAAGCGGACGAATTGTATCAGAGACGAATGAGAGAAATCAGTCAAAGAATCAGCGAGGAAATGAGAAAGTCTATTCAAAAAGAACTTGATGCCTTGGAAGATGCCATAGAAAAAGCAGACCTTGCTGAGGTCTTGCGCCACAAATTAATATTAGAAGTCCTATTGGGATAATATTCTCATTGAATACGAGCAGCGCGCGCTTCGAAATGAAGAGTCTTGTAATCAGCGGAAACAGAACTTGAGTTTGCCATCAAAGGAAAGATCCTAAGGTGGGACTTGAGCCCGTTCGGGTTCTAATCCCTTCCGTACCTACTTTTGGATTTTGGGGGAGATACCTTAGAGTGGGCGCAGACTATGTCTTCGGAGCTCTAGAAGAGTTCTACCCAGATTCCGTCTGGATCCTCTATGTAGGCCCACCTGCCGCCGTCCGCTTTCATTTCCAAAATTGTTCGGTACCCTGCCTTTCTGGCCTCTTCCAAGGCCTTGTCTAGATCGTCCACCTTAAAGGCCAGATGATCCAAGCCATCGCCCACATTGTATTTGGTGTTGTAGGGGCTGCTTTCTTCATAATAGTTGAGTTCCAGAACAAAGTCGTCCTTCTCACTTTGAAGGCCAACGGTCTCCCCTCTGGTTTGTTCAATTTTGCCTCGACCAGAAACTTTCATGCCCAGTATCTTTGTGTAGAAGTCAATGGATCTTTGTAGATTCGTGACCCTTATACCAACATATGTGAATTTGGACTTCATATGCATCGATCAACCGAATACTAAGGTCTGCTATAAGCCTATCTAGCGCAGTTTTCCATACAATTAGTTTTCGGCAGTTTCGCGCGCGCTATTACTTGAAATGCCCAAAGTGCAGCAAGGAGTCTTGACTGGCTCCGCTGGCAGAATGAACCATCGTTCATCATTAGCATTACGTGCACATGGTTGCTCCTAGATTGGTTAAAAATGGTTTTTTTTATTCTTGATTCGAGGCTTGCGGCGCGCGCTATGTAGGTTTGAAGGTTTGCTCTTTTGGTTTCGCCCTCAATTCTTTTGGCACATCAAGGACGCGAACAACATTTTGGCTACGGATTATATAAATCGGTTGCCCGTCTGGATCATGTTTCTTTAGTCTCCTGATCCCATTTAATACGAGTTTTACTTTTAGAGTGGAACCATCGCTAAGCTTGTAGGTGTTCCAAAATTCCTGTTCTTCCTTAAAATCTAATTCTGTTCCTTCGGCTATGTCTTGAGGCGTTATTTGACCCTCTGCCATAATCTTCACTTCCATTTCAGAATAGCGTATTGCCTAAGTATTTAACTATTCTCGGCGCTCCCAATCGCTCTTTTTCTTTTTTGCGCGCGCTAAAAGGAGCCTTAAAAAAAGCAAAAAAATCAGACGGATGGGTCTACTGGGCAGGATAGCTCTGTGGGTAGTGCGCTATTCAATATTCAGAATGCATACACGTTTTACGCATTAATTCTTCTAAAACCTGATGATTTAGTCTGAATAGATGGCTAACGCATTTGCAATCTGAAGAGCCAAAACGCTTTATCGGGAAACCCTTTCGGTTTATCTTCTTCGCAACCTTACATTCATCCGGTTTTCCTGCTTCTTTACGGAACACTTTCAGGACTTGTACCTTATCATCATCGAGCAAATAGTCGATGTGCCAAAACTTCTGCTTAGCCTTCCTAAGATGCCGCTGCACACGCTTTTCCAAGTCACCTTGGGCAGAACCCACGTAAGCATACAAGCCCTTCACAAAATCTATGCTACCTAAAGCGCCAACGTCGATCCTTGTATCCACGCTAATCGAAATGACCAGAACGTAGATGCCCTTTGTCATAGTCATTCATCAGAATTACCCTGTTCATATGATTTGGCGCGTGCCTAATATCATTCTGGAATGAAGCAACAATACCAGTTTCACAATCGCTAGCGTGTGCTCTTGCCTGTTGCGAAGGCTTGTCCAAGGTAGGCACCGACTTTGTAGTAGGTGCCGTTTCCCGGGTCAAAAAGAAAGGGTTTGATCTTGTCCGTATCAGGAAGCCCGTTGCTGTTTAGAACAGAGGAATCCGCTTTGACATCCATGATTTCACCAATGAACTCCGTGTGCAATCCAATTTCAATTGTATTAATGACCTTGCACTCTAGAGCCAACGGGAATTCTTCCACGTAGGGAGCATCAACAATATTACTTCTGACCGGGGTCAATTTCAATGTGGAGAATTTATCGACGTTTTTTCCCGAAACAGTCCCAATGCTATCGGATTCCTTGACATCGACTTCCCGAGGTATGTTCACTGTAAACGCTTTCCTTTCAACAATATTGCCATACGTATAGGTGGCCTTCCTTAGAGACACGCCGACGCAGGGGGGTTTGGAACAGCAGATTCCGACCCACGCAGCTGTCATTAGATTCGGTTTTCCTTCTATGTCATAGGTTCCAATTATCCAAACAGGCGTAGGCGACGTCAGAGTTTTTGCGCCCAAAGATTGTTTCATAAACTACCCTACCATTAACAGCGAGTTTAAGGTTTTTCCCCTCTTAACAGCCAAAAATCGATCGATCATTCGGTTCCATTATTGCTGAGCTGAGGCTTGAATCTCTCAGCGCGCACGTTCGAGTGTTCTTATTCTCGTGTCTTTGTAAACCGGTATTGCTTCGTAGACATCCATTTGACAGGAGAATTCTATGTCTCTTCTGAGGCCCAATTCTATCAGCTGCTTCGCATGTTCGCCTTTTGCGATGCTTTCGCACAGGTTGTTCTTTATCTGTTTGAAGGCTAAGAGTGCCACAGAGGTTTTGTCTGAAAAGTAAACACTGTTCTCTGGGAACCTCTCAGCTATTGCTCCTGCGCAAATGAAGTCTTCCAGTGAAAACTGATCTTCTTCGCCCGCCAAAACAAATGACATGTTTATTCCATTCTTTTCCGAAATTTCTACAGCCTTCTTAGCGATTGCCCCAGCGTTCAGAAATGCTCCAATTAGGACCCATTTTGCTTGCTTAGATTTGGCTAACGCTTTCGTTCCGTTCGTGGTTGTCATTATTACGTTTTTCCCACGAATTTGCTCTGAGGCAAGCTCTGATGGCGAGTTTCCAAGGTCAAATCCTCGAGGTTTGCATCCACTTCTCTCGCCAACGAGGACGTAATCAGGGTGCACTCTATGAAGGCGGTAAGCTTCTTTCAGAGTCTCAGTTGGGACTACAGACTTTGCGCCGTTGGCTAAGGCAGTTACGATACTGGTACTAGTTCTTAGGGCGTCGATGATAATTATTAGATCCCCTCGGCTAACAGCTTTGCCCGCATCTCTCGCAACAAATTCAAGGTCAACCTTGGCAACCATTTTTTCCATCCACCATAATATTGCACCTCTCATTCTTAAGGAATGCAAGAAAATTGCGGCTTACCGGCATCTTCCAAACACTAGTTTAGTCTTTCTGTTGTCCCAAGACTATGTTCTATGGGAGTGTGCACTAACTTGAATGAAAAGCTGAGAAAGGGGGGAACTATAAGGTTTTTTGGAGCATCTCGACAAATTCCTCCGCTTGCCGCATGCCTTTTTGCCAGAACGCCTCGCTTGTGATGTCGAAGCCCAATTCTGTACCCAATTCGCGTGGAGATTTGCTCGAGCCTGCTGCGAGAAGTGCTTTGAGCTTGGGAATGAAGCTTTTGCCCTGCTCCTTGTATAGTCTGTAGAGCGCGAAAACGAAGAGTTGCGCGAACACGTAGGGGTAGTTGTAGAACCGGTAATTTGCTATGTAGTAGTGCGGCGTTCGTGTCCATTCCCACTTCAACACGTCCAGCCATTCAACAGTATCGCCATATATCTCGCCTCTTGCTGCCAACCATAGTTTGTTGATCGTTTCTGCGTCCAGGAATTGGTCTTGCTTTATGGCATCGTACAAAGACTGCTCGAAGAATACACGTGCTGAGACTTGGAAGGCCGAAATGCCAAACTCGTCGAGCACGTTGGCGAGGATAGACTGTTTTTCCTCCTTTGTCTTGGCTTTCGAGAGTAATCGTTCGGTAAGGAGAAGCTCGCCGAATAAGCTTCCTGTTTCGGCCACGCAGTTTCCCACTTCACAGTTGCTTGGCTTCTGTGCCCTTGAAGCAAGGTAGGTATGAATCGCGTGTCCCAGTTCGTGTGCTTGAGTGTATACGTCTGCCATCCGTCCGTTGTAGCTTTGGAGAACGTAGGCGCTCTTGCCGGACATCCAGTAAAAGCACCATGCTCCTGACACCTTGCCTTTACGTACCTCGGCGTCTAGGTGGCGCTTTTCGTACATTTCGTTTATCCATGTGCCGAATTGCTCATCGAACTCTCTGTATGCAGCGATTATTTCCTTGCGTGAATCTGCCCAAGCATAGGTTTTTTCGGGTGATTTCGGCAGTGGTGCAACAATGTCATAGTCTGCGAGCTTTGGCAAGCTCATAAGTTGAGCTTTAATCTTGACGTACTTTTGAAAGAGTTTAGTGTTGTTCAGTATAGTTTTCATCAGGCTGTTGATTGCTTCCTCATCCACATCATTGTCGATCAGGCTTTGAGCCATCGGCGTCGGCCACTTTCTCAGCTTACACATTTCCACGTGGTCTTCGCAGACTGCGCGGATGGCGCTTGCCCAAACGATGTCGTCTTTGCCTAGGCTTTCAAAGACGGTTTGCCGGGCTTGTCTGCGAAGGTTGCGGTCCGGGCTCTGGTAGAATCCTATGATTTCGCCGTAGGGCATCGTCTTTTTCTCGCCTTCTATCTCCATCGTAAACGTCCGTGTGGATAGCCAATCGCTTTGGAGCAGTTCCCACGCGCTTACACCGTTCCTGTCTTTTGCGATTATGAGTTGTTCTTCGGTTTCGGAGACCATGTGCGGGGTTCTGCGAAGGACACGTTCTAAATAGTGCCTGTATTCGACTAGGACTGGGTCTTTGACCATTGATGCTTTCGAAGCGAGGAGTCTGCCTAGCTCGATGTCAATGAAGGTTAGGGCTTGACTGACTTTCGTCATTGCGCGGCGCACGGCGTCATTGAGCTGTTTTGCGGTATCATCAGTCGAGTTTGCCATGTAGCTGAGCTGCCCATAGCGCAATGCGCCCTCGAACTTCAAAGTGAGCGCGTCTTTTGACTCCAAGAGACTCCGAATCTCCTTGGCGTCTAGACTCGTAACCTTACCGTGATACTTGACTCGTAATTTTTCTGCTTCAATCACCATGGCACTTAGCTGTTTTTGGACAGAGGTTGAATCAGTATTCTCAACGAGCTGTGAAAGATCCCAAATCATCTCATCTTTGACCATCGTTGATCTTCTCCTTTGTTCCAATCTATCCATGATTTCCTTTAAAAGGTTAGCCCGCGCTTACCTTATCCTTTCTAACGAGTAGGCACTAATCGATCGATACCTTCGCAATCTCTACTAATTAATATTGACATGATGATTGGGCAAGCGATAAGTCAAAAAAGAACCGAGTTAAATACAAGGTAATTGACAGTTTCGAAACGGGAGCAGTTCCGCGTTGTTTAACGACTACAAAGGTATGCCGAAGGAAGCGAAGTACCTAATCTATTCAGGAATATTGCCTTCCCTCGCGTTGGGCATGTTTTACACGGATCTATCGTATTTTCTTACGAAAGTTCAGGGGGTAGACATCGGACTAGTGGGGATTGTGATAACTGTCATGGGAGTATCTACGTTTGTTGCCAGCGTCCCTTTAGGAATTGCGGCTGATATGTATGGAAGAAAGAAATTGTACATAGTAGGCAATGTTACAGCAAGTGCTATAATCGCAATTTTTGCTTTAACCACGAACCCTGTGATCCTGTTGGTTGCTGCTGCCTTCGAGGGTATTTCGGAGGGAGCTTTTTCAGCTTCAGGTAGTGCCTTACTTGCAGAGAAAGCTGGAGACGAGAGAAGGACTAGTGCCTTTTCCCTGTTTGGCTTTGCGTCGGGTATAGCCTTTGGTTTGGGGAGTTTCATGATATCCATAATAGTAATCTTCCAGATCTTTGGGTTTACTGCCAAGGAAAGTCACGTCCTACTTTATGTAATACTGGCTGCCCTCAGTTTGGCTTCAACACTCATTATTCTCAAAGTCAGCGAATCGAAAGGGCTAAAGAAATCGACGGCGGGCGTGACGGGGCTACTTCCCAAGAAATCGAAAAATGTTGTAATAAAATACGTCTTTTCCAGTGCCATAATTGCCTTTGGGGCGGGCATGGTGGTGCCTCTGATGAGTCTTTGGCTAGGACTGCGATATGGTATTACTGACGCGATAAGCGGTCCCATTTTGGGCACATCAAACATAGTGATCGGAGTGGCAACGCTGGCTGCACCTCCGCTTGCCAAGAGAATTGGCTTGGTTAGGGCTATCGTTGTAACGCAGGGCATCTCAACCGTGTTTATGTTTGCTACACCATTGTCCCCTGATTACATCTCGGCCAGCTTTGTCTACACTGTGAGGGCTTTTCTCATGAATATGGCAAGTCCGTTGCAGCAGTCAATGATAATGGGGCTAGTTGCGGAGGATGAGCGTGGCACAGCTTCCGGGATAAGCGCTGCCTTGTGGAGGTTGCCTAACGCATTAAGCACTTCCATCGGTGCATGGTTGATGGGAATGGGGCTATTGGCAGCGCCATTCTTCCTAGCGAGCCTATTCTATATCGTCTCAATCGCACTGTTCTGGTATTACTTCCGAAAAACGAAAATGCCAGAAGAGCTGACAAGCGCGCGCTAAGGCACAATGATTCCAGAGTCGGCGGACTTGATGTCTTTCTACGCGCGCGATACCTTTGGCAACAACCTTACAAAAAAGTATTAGACGCAGAAAATATCTCTAACCTGAATGCAACTCTCGCTGCTTCAGATGTCCCAACGAATAGCAGAGGAGGTCTGCTGCTAATTCCTCTGTTTTCTTGCACCATGCTCTCAAATTGTCGAGCTCTGGGAGTTCTGATCTTCGCTGTTTGCCATCTTGTTCCAATTTTTTGCACTTGTTCCACGCCTTTTTGCTTCTCAGAATTTGAGAATCAGTGAGTCTGTTGAGACTCTCTATTGCAAAGTTCAAAGAGTCGAACTCCTTACGAGTTTTTGCACCACTGTTTGTGTTGGCCCTTTGCTCCCACTTGTTCATCTTCTCTTTCAGTCTGTTCACTTTTTCCAAGGTCTTTCGATAACTTTTCTCTACGTCTCTAGTTGCGTTTTCGATTCGAATGCGAAGCTCGTTGGCTTGTGTCAATTCCTCTTGTCCTTCTGTGCAATTGTGATCATGCGCTGCCATAACTAGATTTTGATATGGAAAAACTATTTAGTCGCATCGAACGCTTTAGATCAAGAACAGAGTTGATAGGAGTCTAGTCGGACCATGGAAACAGTGTCTTCTACAGTTGAGTTCACAGGTGGAAATACCACGAAGAGAACTGGTGGTTTTCTAGCGAAGCCTAAGGAAGCTGAAAAATCACCTGCTGTTATTGTGATCCATGAGATATGGGGCTTAGTGGACCACATTAAAGACGTGAGCAGCAGACTCGCCACTGAGGGCTACGTAGCTCTTGCCGTAGACCTGTTTGATCGAAAAACAGTTTCAAAGCTGGAAGAGGGTCGCGGACTACGAGAAATGTTCACTGAAGAGAAAATTCTCGGCGACCTGAGAGGCGCATTCGATTACCTCAATACCCTGGAGTATGTTCATCCGAACCGTATCGGCAGTATGGGGTTTTGCATGGGAGGCGGTCTTTCGCTTCTTTTGGCCTGTCGCAACAAGGAACTTGCAGCCGCGGTAGTTTTCTATGGCAGAAACCCATCCCCAATAAACCTAGTCCAGAACATCCAATGCCCAATCCTCGGCAATTATGCGGGAGCCGACATGGCCATCGCAGAATCCGACATCAACCTCTTGAAGCAGACGCTAGCCAATTACGGAAAGGTGTTCGACATCAAGATTTATCCAGGAGCCCCTCATGCTTTCTTTAACGACACTAGAGAAAGTTATAGACCTGAAGCCGCCAGCGATGCTTGGAGAAGGACTCTGGAATTCTTCGCTAAATACCTGAAGACTTGAATCTGTTTCCAGATTTTGTTCCGATTTTCATCGTTTGCTAAGATTGTAAACGCGTTAAAATGAGCCAAACGCGCGCTTTAGTTGACAGTATGTGAAGGTGGCTAAAAAAGAATCAATGGATTCGACTGACTTTCGGTATTGATCTCCTCCGGATTAGAACCCAAACGGTTCAAATCAATCAGTTTCCATGTGCAACTCAAGTTGTTATTACAGTCTTATTATTCCAAAAAAACTCCTAATCTCGCGCGCGTTCATATCTCGAACTTCTCCAGTATTTTCGGTCCTTTTTCCCCGGTTATCTCAGCGACAACGTGAATGTAGTTCCTGAGCCCTGAGTCTTCGATTCTGGGTTTCAGCAATTGATCGATCTGAAAAATGCCCGCGGGATTGGACATCGTGATGTTCACCGCAACTGGCTTCTCATCGCCTTCTTGAATGCCCACTTTTTCAATTGAAAGGGCAGATACGGAGTGAATGTCCACTTTTCCAGCTTGGAAAGGTATTCGCGCCCTTCCCTTCTCCATGTCCAAGGCGTCTGCCACACGCACTATTCCAGCCTCCACAGTCAAAGGCTTATGCGGTTCCTCATGCGAGACGATCGCATGTAACACTTCAGAAAGAATAATCATTCGCTCTTCTTCTGAGTAAATGCCCTGCAAATACTTCTCAATGAACCCCGAGGCTAACAATGCGCCATACAGCTCATGGCCATCCCTTATTACCGTCATACCTAAATCGTGAAAAATCGAGCCCAGCACCACAACCACTTCAGCATCTTCATTCTTCATGCCGTAGTCCTTAACAATGCTTGGCACAACCTTTCTCTCAACAAGTATTCTCAGCATCTTTAACGCAGAATTAGCCACGATCTTAACATGCGTAGGACCATGATCAGTGTAGCCCATACGATCGATCGCCATGACGTTCGCACATTTCCACAACGTCTGCAGCTTTGCATCTTTCTTGACTTCGCTGATAACGTGTCGAAGCTTTTGGTTGTCTCCGAACGGTATATTGAAAACGAACGCAGCCATTTCATGACACCATGCTGGAATAGTATTCGTATAAGAATTTAAATGATTAGACCGTGCGCTACAGAAAGAAGAGCGGTTTGCGGGAGACAACTCCACTGTTGTCTTGGTTCAAATCCTAGTGCCCTTACCACAATAACATCATACATCACTGGGATATTTTCATATGCATGCATTCAACATTTAGGGTCCTTGCCAGTCGGTTAAGGTCCTGCATGCTCATCCATTCGGTTTTGAGGTATTCGCAGATTCTTTCGTCGGTTAGCCCGAGTCTCCTTGCTTCCTCAACTGCGTGGCGGTAGGCCTCAATTTCGGTTGGCCTGTCGGCATAGCCATAATGTACGTCAAAAAGTTCTTTTCCCTCCATGAACTGTTTGACGTGGACGAGTTCGTGGATTATGTCGAGGTATATGTCAATTCTGTCGCCGTTGTTGAGGTAGCGGGAGTTAACTGTGATATGTCCATCCACGTTGCTCACCCGCATGTAACCACCTAGCGGCGTAAATTCAACTTTGAGGTTTTGAAGCACCAATTCTGTTCTTTCGCCGAAGAGTACCCTGACAGCTTTTACCTTCTCGAAACCTTTGAAGTAATCTGTGAATGAGTGAGTCGATGCCATGAAGCTGAGCAT
The DNA here is from genome assembly GCA_963842875.1 of Candidatus Bathyarchaeota archaeon. Taxonomy (GTDB): domain Archaea; phylum Thermoproteota; class Bathyarchaeia; order Bathyarchaeales; family SOJC01; genus DATHCB01. Next base: position 28,782 of record CAWJIF010000017.1, on the reverse strand, counting down.
TCTGTCTATGTGGAGAATCATGAAAATTCTCATTAGCCTGAGAAATAATCGCTCTCGCGGGTCTATGGTCGTTATTTCTTCCTCGCAAATTTTATTTCCAAGGGACCCGCGGACACAATCGTGTATGCGGAAATTGCAGCTAAAGTCACCCAGAGCGCATGATTATTTTCTTTCGATCAATTCAATAAGAGTTCCGTCAGGATCTTCTATGAAGGCTATCAACGGTCCTGTTGTGCCAAGTCTGAAAGGCTCGTCGGTGATCGTGACATTCTCATTTCGCATTATAGCAATAGTCTTTTTCATATCGCTAACTTCAAAAGCCAGATGATCAAACAGTCGATCTTCATACCTGGTCTGAGTAAACTCCTTTTGCTTTCGGTAGAAGGTCAACTCAAGCGGGGCCCCCTTCCTGGCTGAATCCTGCAGGAATGCAATCTCTGCATCGTTCTGGGGTATCTCTCGTCGATTCAGAAGTTTGAGCCCAATTAACCGGCCGTAAAAATCAATTGATCTATCCATATTGCTCGTGCGAATACTAGTGTGAACAAACGTCAGCTTTCTTCACCGTTTTCTCATACACATCATCGCTATATAGACGTAGTGGTTAACGCTTGGCTCAAAATTAAGCCCTTCCGAGCGTAAAATCATTTATAGGCTAGTATCGACCGCTAGCGCTGTATTTTTCACCCTTAGGCATTACTATCGCCTGCTCGGAAGTTCCATAAGTAACGCTTTTTCCTTCCAACCAGAGTTTTCCCACAAGAGCGCACGTGACCGCGTCCAGCTCATGGTCGCTCATTCGATTATTTAGCCCCCTTACCCCTGCCTTCTCCAAACCCGCTCTCAATCTCGCGAGTCCCTGCTGCTTTCTGGGGATTCCTAGAATGTCTTGGGCGCCTCCCGGATAGACCTCCATCACTCTGATGTGTTTGTTTTCGAGGGTTCTCCTCAGATTTATGCCTCGGCTAGTCAATTTTCTCATGGGGCCGAGGGTGATCGGGAAGAATTTTATTCCTCTTCGGAGGAGTTCTTTGTCACATTCTCTCAGATGGACGTTTGTCCTCTGTTCTATTGACTCTCTCCCTGATGGAAGACTCAAGGGCGCATCAATGGCAACTATCTTGGGTTCGCTTTCCTCAACTCTCTTCAATATTTCCTCATCCTTGTAAACCAAGCAGGTCTCCGTTTTCATATCCTTGAGGATGCAAAGACCCGTAGGTCTACTTTCGACACCTGTCTATGTGCTAAGTAAATTTGTGTACTGTTTTCTGTACTGTTACTTTGTTTGTCTGTTTGGTTTTCTATGTTTTCTGGTTTGTATTCTAGGAGTTCTGGCAATGTGCTAAGTAAATTTGTGTACTGTTTTCTGTACTGTTACTTTGTTTGTCTGTTTGGTTTTCTATGTTTTCTGGTTTGTATTCTAGGAGTTCTGGCAATTTTTTCTCACGGTTTGGGGTTTCCATTTTTTTCACTTCCTTTCTTGGTTCATTCTTTGGCACTTCTTATTTTTTTGGTGGTGAAGCCATGCGACCCATGTTTATAGATGAATTATTCCTCTTACGGGGAAAAATTTATGTTGACTGAGCTAAGGCGAAGGAGACAATAAATTTTTAGCATGGCTTCTTAATGTGTTGCGTGTGAGAATCCGTGAAAATGCATTCCCCCCTTTGTTATTGATGAATTATTCTTCTTATGGGGGATACCCGAATTTATCAAAATTCGGAGTGTAAGGGGGGCATTTTCCAAATAGGATTCTCACTTTCACGTTTTGTCTTTTCTATGTTGTTGTTACTATAGAGCGCGCTCTCGTCCATTTATGGCGCAGTGCTGACGTAGGTTATCCTATTGCCGTCTGTCAGCATCAGGGTGATGCTGTATCGGTTTCCACTCACCCAGCCGACATTCGTGACCGAGATACCGACCGTGTTGCCATTCGTGCAATTTAGCTTGTTGTTGTTATGGTTATAGGTTGGTGACATAGCAGTTACTGTATAAATCGCTGGTGTGCTAAAGTCGGGACCTGTTTGAATTGTCCATGAAGCATATCCAACGTTCTGAATTGACATGTTTATGGCGTTAGAAGTGCTACCTGATGTCCCAAAAAACGTTATCGAGGCGACGTTGAATTGGTCGGTGGGGACCGGTGCGGGGATTTGTTCATTCGATATTTCGTACCAATAGGCTGATAGTAAACCCACGATAAAGGCAAGAATCAAGACTATAGCTATGTATTTCTTTTCCATACTTACCTCTTCTTTCTCTGCTTGGTTGACATGTTATGGCGCCATGGCGACAGTGGTTATCTTTGTGCCTTCTGTCATCAACAGGACGATGCTGTAATGGGTTCCGCTTACCCAACCTCCAGTTGCGGGATTGGCGGCACTCATTGTGATCGAGATCTTGATGGATTTGCCACCAGTACAATTTAGATAGCCTTTGTTGCCTGTGGAGGTTACTGTTAAACCTGTAAGTGATTTAACTTGAGTCTTGTTATTTACTGTCACACCTGTATCGTAGCTAACTTGAGCCTTATCAGTTAGCGTAAATGAGGAGCTTCCAGTGTTTTGAATTGTCATGTTAATGTAGTTCGGGGCGTTGGCTGAAGCGCCAGTGAACGTCATCGATGCGACGTTGAATTGGTAATGTAATGCTTTCGACCAATCCCCGATGACTGGGGGATTCATTATTTGGTACAAATATACGGCTGATAATAAACACACAATAAAGCCAAGAATCCATATGACTATGTATTTCTTTTCCATACTTACTTCTTCTTTCTCTGCCTTTTGTCTTCATGAATGTAAGAGGTAGGTTGACATTTAAATCTTACGAATCACGACATCGCCTTAGCGCGCGCTCTTATTGGTTCTTTTGAAGCATGGGTTCTGGGGGTTTTATACGGTTTGTTCCATAGTGGTGCATGGTTTTTACACGTGAATGTCAAAAATGTTTAAGTTTTGACGGTGGTAATGGGTTTCTTAGGTGCTTCTAATGCACGGTCTATTGTCGCTTTTTGTAGCGACGTGCAAGGGAGTTGTCGGGGTTGGACTCTACCGTTAAGGCTTGGTGGGAGTCTTACCTTCATGACTTCTTTGGTTCTCCTGATGTGTGGTTTAGACGCTACCTTAGAGATTTTTCTGTTGATGCGTGGTTTGGGGATTACCTTAAGGATTTTTTTTCTCCGTGTCGGGAGATTGATGATTGGTTTGCTCAGTATAGGCGCGATTTCTTGCCTAAGCGTTCCGCGGGCTCTGGTCGTGTTGAGGTTGTTGCTGAGAAGCATGGTGTGGTTCTTTTTAGTGAGTTGGTTCAAGTTGGTCGGGGTGAGGTTACGAATCCTGCGAAGTGTGGGAAGTTTTTGGGTTATTATACGTGTCTTCATCATGAGAAGCATGAGGGTGGTGTTGTTGAGGCTCATGTGTGTTTTAATTACTGCTGTCGTCCTAGTTGCCCGCGCTGTTTCTATTATGGGTGGTGTGTTAGAAATGGTCGGGATGTTGAAGCTAGGATGTTAGAGGCTGAGAGGATGTTTGGTTTGCGTTGTGAGCATATTATGGTGAGTTTACCTGTTAGTGATTACAATTTGTCGTTTGAGGATGTTAAGGAGAAGGTTATTTCGGTTTCGGGTGACCGTGGTGTGTTTGGCGGATACATGCTTCCACATCGGAATAGAGTTGATGAGTTTGGGGTTGAATATTTTAGCGGTCACTTTCATATTTTGGGTTTTATTAAGGGTGGTTATTCGTGTCGGGATTGTGCTTTTTTGCGTTCTGAGTTGGGTACGAATGTTGGTTGTGGGAATCCTGACTATTGTGTTGGTTTTGAACAGCTTACTCGTCGTTTGAATTTGGATGACAAATACATCGTTAAGGTTATGGGTGAGCGGAAGACTTTGTTTGGTACAGCCTTTTATCAGGGTAATCACGCAAGTTTGAATCCTTTTAAGAGGAGAGCTAGGGTTGGCACTTATTTTGGTAAGTGTGGTTATAACAATTTGAGGGCTGACGTTGTAAAGCCTAAGGCTGTTTGTGGGTTGTGTGGTTCTCTTATGGGGTTTGCTGATTATAAGGGTAGTAAGCATTTTGTTACTGATAGGACTAAGCAAGGTTTCAAGAAGTTGTTGCATGAGTCTTTTTTTGAGGATGGTAAGCCTGTTTGGGAGATGAAGGAGTTTGGTGTAGATAGGGGGAATGATTGATTTGGTTGATGTGTGGAAACAGAAGTTAGATGAGGATTTGGGTTTGTGTGTTGTTAAGGGTGGTTCTGGATGTGATGCGCATTTTCATTTTTGGATTTGGTTGGTTCTTCCTGAGTGTCAAACGTGTTTGTTTGAGGATTTGTATCGTGAGTCTTGGAAGGTTAGAATGTTTAAGTTAGAGAAGGAGAGTCGGAGTTTTGAGGCTGAGGAAAACGCTTTTTTTGTTTATGTTGATAGGTTGCGTGGGTCTGAGGGGTTGGGGTGTGGGGGTGCTTTGTGATGGGTGGCTTTGTTGTGAAGCGTAAGAAGACTTTGGTTAAGGGTGAAGAGGATTGGTTTGAGTGCTTGGTTAATGATGAGCATGTTTTTCGTGTTTATGAGAGGGTTGTTGAATTTTTGCGTGTGCACGCGACGAATCAAGGGGAGTTCTTGGCTGTTGGTCAACTTATTGTGGAATGGTTTAGGATTAATGACGTTTTTGATGAGTTGGAGATTGAGAAGTCTCGTATTCATCTTGTTCGTTTGGTTCGTGAGTTGGAGCGTAGGGGTTTAGTTTAGTGTTATGTTGAAGCTGTAGTTCTACTACTACTTTTTGTTCTTATATGACTTGACTCGTATTTGTGTGGTTGGGTGATTGTTGGTGAAGGTTGTTTGGTGTCCTGTTCGGTTTAAGCGGGTGCGTTGTGTTCGTGATGGTGTCTGCGTTTCTGTTTCTGGTGTGGATGCTTCGGCTTCCGTTGTTGCTTTGTGTCCTGTTCGTGTGAGGGCTTTGGATTTGGCTTTGAATTATTGAGCGCGCGCCACATTGATGTTGGGAAGCGGTTTTATCGTGTTAGGGGATTCTGTTCGATTAAGGTACATGGTTATGTTTGCATTAAATTTGTTGTGCGAGTTGTGTCTCCAGTCTGCTGCTCAAGAAAAGGCAAAAAGCGGATGTAATCAAAGATACTTATTATTTGCCCTACTCTTTGCCAGAACTCTGTTAGAATAGCATCAATATTGACTGTTTGATTATTTGAATCCTTAATTTCTCCATTTTCCTCTATTGTGAATTTCAGATGAGCTATCTCATTCCTAAGCTGGCGGTTAACTACACCAGCGAAGAACCCTAGTTTGTTTGCTCCTAGAAATTCAAGTTTGTAAACAAGGTCTAGCTTACGCAATTCTCTAAGAGTTGAAACGTGTCTTATTCCTTTGGCTCGTATATGCATCTCTTTTCCATTTGCTATCAATAATATAAGAGCCATGTCCATAAGTGCCACTCCGAGACTCTCGACTAGACCTAGATATGCGAAGAGCTTTGATAGAGCTTTAGCTTTAGGTGCAAGCATATCCAAGGCGTCCTGAGCTTTCATGTCCTTTAAAACTTCAGATGTTTCTACAGACTTCTTCCAAGTGGCAAGCAAATCAGCCTTATTATCCCAGAGTATTTCAAAACGATTTCCTGTGTTAGCCATTAATTTTACAAGGGTTTTCCGTGTTTCCAAAAAATCAGTATCGGTAGGGATTCCGTTCATGGTATGCCATCCATTCTTTTTGTTAGTAATCCTGCTCAACTTAACAGTATCTGTTAGGGTGAGATTCTTAGGAAAAGTTGTTTACGGGCTTCAGTTAGTTTGGAATCAAGTTCAAAAATTCCTTTTGAGAATTTCTCTGAAATGTGATTGTAATTTAAGTAAGTCTCAAACAAGTACCTAGCTATATCATTAACCTTTGAGAACCTTGTCAAATCAACCTCAACTTTCTTTGGTTCTGAGATTACATTGAAGATTTCTTCAGAGATATCTTCAAAAAGCTGAGTAGCGGTCTTTATAATGTTAGGGCAAACTGTCTCATATACTTCCTCAAAATTGGTCAGCTTGTCAATAGCTAGGTTTAGCTTATGAAGGTTCGCTAAAATTAGGTCGAATGAAATCTCGTTTACTACTCGTCGTTGATAATCTGGAATGACAGTCTCAGAGTAAATCTCAAAGATGTTTTTCTTGAACAAGTTTGTAAGCATGTGCGCTAGTAATTTGGGGTTTAATTGAGAAAAGTCATTGATCCTTTTTTTCTCTCTTTCTGAGGACGGTTTACTGATTTCTCCATAGTCAGTAAGTTCATAGCTAACTTCAAGTGTAAATTTTGTTCTTTTGGAATCAAAACCAGCATAAACAATCTGCTCAGTTATGTCGTTTACGTCATCATAGTCATCTTCTAAGGATTCCTCAAGAGCACGACTTGGGTCTGTTAGATCAGGAAACATTATGCTTCTCAAATGATTAATTGCATCGGTTAGATTTGTCTGAGCATTTTCCAAGTACCGTTTTTTCTCAATCTCACTTTTAACGACTTGACGTTGTTTGATTGCATAAACTAATGATACTAGAGCAATTATGGCAGATGATAATGCGATTAGTATAGTGACTATGTCCAATGTCATCCTTGCCTATTTTCTATTTCTTGGGATATGGGTATAACTTTTCCTATGGTCTATCTGAGAGGGAAGTACATTAGGCGCGCGCTCTTGATTTGGCTTTTAATTGTTGATTTTGGGGCTGTTTTTCAGCCTTCTCTCCCTTTTTTTGTTTTGAATCGTTAGACTCGTTTTGTTTTTTTTAAATCGAGGTATCTTCTAAGTAGCATATCGAGAAGGGAGTATGTTTGTCCCAGAGCAGTTTCAGCATCGTATACAGTGACTTTGTTTGCATCGTATTTGTGACTACCCTTAATGCTCATAAACGAGTAGACTCCCTGAGCAAGTTTCTGAGTACTGTCATCAAAAACTTCAATCTTCACTATCTTACTTAAATCAGTGGCAAAATGCTTTTCAGTTTTCTCACCAGTTTCTCTTTCTCTAATTAATGCCACAAAAATCTCTACAGCGTCTCTGCATCTACTCACACAATCCTTAAAATGCTCAGCTTCAACATTAGACTCAGCTTCCTCAAGACTTACCGCTACTTCTTCAAAATCGCTTTGGACAAGCTGATGTTTTAAGTTGATTTTCTTCTCTATGGGATATGTTGTAAGAGCACCAATTAATCTAAGTTCTTCTTCCAATTCTATCATATTAGTATGCAACGATCTAAAGCCAAAATAAGCACGATAGCAAGATTGTTGATATTCTTCATTATGTATAAGGCGAGAATGAGAATGCCTAAGCTCTGGAATGATCCCTTTCACATTTACTTCATACGGAGCACGGTAATTTGCAGACTGCCAGAAACTCGTAGATTCAATCTTCTCATCAGTCGTTAGTTTCTTAATAAGATCGTCTGCAATCTCCTCAAGTCTCTTAGTGTAATCTTCCTTTTTAATGAGCTTGATGGTAAAGTCTACAGCGTATTCAATTTTCCTCTGAAAGCTCATGATATCTCTAAGCAATTTTAGTATATCTGTCTCAGATATTGCTTCAAAGCGATAATACCCTTCCTTAGTAAGGTGTCCTTCAAATACCTCAAGTATTCTATGATAATCTTCCTCAATTGTTGAGATCATATTCTCTATACTTGACATGCCATTTTCTCTCTTTTCTTAACCTAACTGAGTTCTTTAAGTTCTGCTTTAACTTTTCCTATGAAGCTTGGGTGGAATTTGTTGCGCGCGCGCTCTTGGTTAGAAGGCTTTTGATGTTGCTTTGAATCGTTAGATTCGTCTGGAGTGTGTTTGTTGATAGTCTCCTTTTTTGTTGTTTTGCGGGTTTGGGGTTTCGGCTTTTTGCGTAACGGCGGGCTTTAGCGAGGCGAAGCCTCGCGGTGCGCTGTGCGTTTTCTTTGGTATCTTTCTTTTTTAAAGAAAGTACCGTTTTTTTATACTAAAAAGGGGGGGTTGGTTGGTTTTGTGTTGGGTTTATTTGCGTTTTCGGTATATTTTGATTCCGTCTATGTCTTGTATGTATTCGAATCCATGTTCTAGTAGGTCGGTTGCCTCTTTGACGTTTGTGGCTGTTTTGCATGTGTAGTTTTGTTCTTCGTTGAAGTTGATTAGTTGGGTGTATATCATGGTTGTTTCGATTTGGTGGTGTCCCATTTGTTGTTTTACTAGGAGTATGTCTCTTGTTTTGTCGTATAGCATTGTGGCGTAGTAGTGTCTTAGGTCGTAGAGTCTTATGGTTTTTAATGTGGGGTCTTGGAGTTTCTCAGCTAGTTTGTTTTTTGATTTAGCCCATGTGTCTTGCATTCTTATTGATGTTGGGAGTGTCTGGTATTTTGTGAAGTATGCTTTTAGCATGGCTGTTGTTTCTTGTGTGAGTTTGAAGGTTCTTGAGTAGTGTGTTTTGAATCCTCTGGCGTTGAGTATTCCTCTTTCTAGGTCTATGTCTCTCTGTGTGACTTGGCTGAGTTCGTAGGGCATTAAGCCTGTTTCCATTAGTGTTTTGAAGATTGGGGCGTATTTTTTGCATGTGCTGATTATCTTCATCAGGTTTTCGTGTGTTGGTATCATGGGTATTTTGCGGGTTACTTTGTAGAATGGTTGTTTCCATTGTATTTGGTTGGCTTTTGCTAGGTTTGCGTATGCTTTAATATAGTTGTCTTTGTCTCCGTTGCTCGTTGTCATGCTGGCTATGGCTGTTTTGACTTGTTCGGGGTTTGATAGGTCTGTTGTTTTGGCTAGTCTTGCTAGCCTGTATGAGGTCTTTTTTAGTGTGTTTTCTGTTCTGCCGTTGGCTTTGAGGCTTAGGAGTGTGTTTATTATGAGTTGCTCGTTTTTTGGGCTGTTGTTGGGTTTGAAAAGCATGTTGTCCGTGGAAATATTCATTTCCTCTACTTTCGACACCTGCCAAATCCAAGCCTATTATTGACATCCAACTTCAATGTACTAGTTTCGTGGCTGGTTCTTATAATTCTTCCATAGGCACCCTTCCGAGCGCGGGGTCCAGAGAGGTACTTTAAATAGAGTAACGCTGGCTTGTGGATCGAACCCTTTCGGGTATAGTGGCGATGGAAGCCTAGGCCATCTTAGGTGTAGGACCAGCTGGGAATTTCCCTTGTTTTCTTAGCGCGCGCTTACAGAAGGAAGCTCTGCGGTTTGAGAGAAAAAGAAAAAAAAGAGTTTGCGGGAGGCATCTAATACTGGGTTGTCCCAGTGAAGCGGAATTTCGCCAGCTTCATTGCAGGCGCAATGGTGGTGCCCACGATCTCTGCCTTCTTTCCAATCATGGAGATTTCCTTTAGGGCCGAGAGCATGCTGTCTGTATAACGCAAGTTCATTACCGGTTTGCTGATTTCGCCGTTTTCGATGAGGAACGTGCCGTCTCTCGTGAGTCCTGTGAGTATTGCCTTGGTTCGTTCGGTTGGGTTTGTGTAGTGGAACCTTGTTACGAATATGCCGTGCTTGGTCTCATGAATCATGTCTTCGATCGTTGCATCGCCAGAAGGTACTACAACATTGAAAGGCATCGGTCCTTCACCATACCCGAATATTGACGATAACGAATGCCCAGTGCTTTTCTTTCCTTTTTCCTTTCCCGCAGTATAGGAGTCATAGCAAATGCTTCTCGCAGAAACTCTCCCTTTTTCAACGAGTTGCATCTTCTTTTTCGGGACGCCTTCGCCGTCGATTGGGAACGAATACAGTGTCCTCGGGTTTCTTGGGTCGTCTGTTACAGTTAGTTTATCGTCAAAGATTTGCTTGTCTAAGTTGTACCTTACGAAGGATTGTCCGTCTTGGTAACTTGTGGCTGAAAAACCCATGTACCCGAGATAATCAATGAGTGTCGCTATGGCTCGGGCTGAGAGAACCACTTCGTAGTCGCCTACGGGGATTTTTTTTGGATTTAAGCTCTTCACCGATGTCTCCGCCGCTTGATCGGCAACTCCCACGGGGTCAATCTCGCTGATTTTTCTGGCATACTGTTCCGCTGAGCCGTAACCCTGTGAACCCTTTGATTTTGAGATGACTGTTGCTTGCAATGAAGTTGATGATATTATTGCCCAAGCAGAAACGCCCAACGAATTGGCAACGGCAAAAGCCAGCGAATCGGAAGAAAAGCTTCCGGCAACTGCTTTAACCATGGGGGATTTTGAATGTGCTGTATCGATGGCTACTTTCACTTGTTCTGCCCTAAAGTCGGGCGTACATTCTGCAGTCTTCTTGTCAAACGTTCCTTCGATAGGCGTCCACTTTGCTGGTTCGGGGAGGCTTTTAAAATCCTTGTTTGGAGGCGTGACTTTTGCGATTTTCAGGGCTTTCTTGACAGCCTCTTCCACTTGTTTTTCTTCCAAGGAATTGATTAGTAAGGTACCGACTTTCTTGTCAACGACCACCTTTATGGACACGCGTCCTGTCTTCGTGGCGACGTTCTGGTGGATCTGAGAATTTGCGTATCTTGTCAAGGCAGAGTCAATAAGGACCGACACTGCTTGTGCTTGGTCCACTTTGAGTCTTGTAGCAGATTTGACCGCTTTTTCTGCGATTTCTAACAACCTGTCTGTGACCATGTTTTTTGTCTCCTCTTTACTTGATTAGTCCCACCTGGGTTTTTTCGAAGCGTGCCGTGCCGCAGCCGTGTCCAACGTACATGCCCTGTCCTGGCACTCCTTTGCCGCAGTTGGGCGTGCCCCCAAGCATCCAGTCGTCTCGGCTTATTGCGTTGCATGAGCCCCAAAACTTAGGCGTGATTCCTGTGTAGGTCGGGTTTTTGACCATTTTTTCTTTGCTTCCGTTCCTGATTATCCAGCCGATTTCGGTGCCAAATTGAAAGTTTAATCGTCTGTCGTCTATGCTCCACGATTTGTTTGTCTCCATATAGATTCCGTCTTGTGTGTCCTCGATTATTTCTTCTGTCTTCCATTCTCCTGGCAACAAATTGACGTTCGTCATTCGAATCAACGGTATTGCTAGGGGCGAGTCAGCGCGCATGCCACCGCTGCTCTCCTTCAACTTGAGCGCCCCTGCTGTTTCGCGAGAGGATTGATAGCCAACGAACATTCCATTCTTGATGAGATAAACTTTCTTGGCTGGTGTTCCTTCGTCGTCGTATCCAAACGTGCCCAAGCCTCCTGGGGCTGTCGCGTCGGCAACAATGTTGACAAGAGTCGAACCGTATCTTAGCTTTCCCAACTTGTCTGGGGTGAGGAAGCTGGTGCCTGCGTAGTCGGCTTCCATGCCTAGGGCTCTGTCAAGTTCTGTAGGGTGTCCGCAGCTTTCGTGAATTTGAAGTTGCAGCTGATCGCCCTTGAGTATTAGATCAGTTGTTGTAGAGGGACATTTTTTTGCTTCTAGCAACTGTACCGCTTCTTTTCCAGTTTGTTCTGCGTGCTCGGATAGCTTAAGAGACTTGAAGAACTCATAGCCACCCGTTGAGAAATTGCCGCGGAAAGAGCGTGGATAGGACCGGGTTTGTGCCTCACCATTCTTTAAAGCTACGGCGGAGATTCCGCCGCCGCACCAGGTTATCTGCTGACGAATTTCGGCGCCTTCGGTGCTTACAAAAAGCTTCTTCTCTCTCTTGGCTCTGAAGAAGGCGTAAGACGCTTTGATGAGCGGAGACTGTTTTGCAAGCAAGCGCTCTGCTTCTGCTAATACTCTGATTTTCTCCTCCAATGAAATCTTGAAAGGGTCTCTTTTCATGGGTGTTGAATATTTCCCTTTTTCTGCCTTGGCTTCTTTTAATGTAACAGCCTTTCTCTGGACTTTGGCGCTTGCTTTGGCGATCGCAACTGCCTTTCGGGCTACTTCGGCCATCTCCTTTCCTGTTATTTCCACCGATCCTGCAAATCCCCAGGAGCCTTTTGTCATGACTCGTATTCCAAAGCCATTTGTTTGTAGCAGGCGGACTTCCTGTGGAACACCGTTTTTAACGGTCAAATTCTCCTCTTGGATGGCGACTATTCTCACGTCGGCGTATGATGCGCCAGCTTTGACTGCTTGTTCTAGACCTTTTCTTCCAAGGTCGATTGACATTTCAGTTTTCTCCTTTTTTAGACAATTCTAAGCTATTATGCTTAAAAGAATATGTGTTGGTTCATCAGCACACGTTATCCTAGACACCGCTCCGACAAAGCATAAACATTTGAGCGACTTGGTGCTGTCTATTCTACGCTTGCGTGCGCTAGTAGCGAGGACTAAAAATGAGCGAAATGAAAGGCAAGGTTTGTATTGTAACTGGCAGCAACTCTGGAATGGGTAAAGAAACAGCTTTGGCTCTGGCGAACATGGGTACAACGGTTGTTATGGTCGCGCGAAGTCAAGAACGTGGTGAGAAAGCCTTGACAGAGGTAATTAACAAAACTGGTGCCCAATCGACAGTCCTGATGATTTGTGATACGTCCTCAGTAGGTTCAATCCGAAAATTCGCAAAAGAATTTACGGAAGAATATGAAAGACTTGACGTACTGATTAATAATGCCGGCGCTTTTGTCTTCAAACGTCAAACCACTGTTGATGGTTTTGAGCTAGCATTGGCGGTAAATTATCTCGGACCATTTCTTCTCACGCACGAATTATTGCCTCTGTTGAAAAACAGTGCTCCCTCCAGGATTATAAATATAAGCTCTGGTCTGCACAAAAGAGGAAGGATTGATCTTGACGATCTTCAGAGTGAAAAGAAGTATAGTGGAAGTTTTTTCGGGCGCGGGAATGCGTACGCCAATGCAAAACTGATGCTCATAATGTATACATATGAATTGGCTAGGCGTTTGAAAGGCGCCGGAGTCACAGTTAACGCAGTTGAACCGGGCTTTGTCGCAACAAACCTAGGAAAGAATAGTGGTAGTCGCCGTCAATCTTTTATGTTTATGATGATGCGGCCTTTTCAAATCTCTGCGAAGAAGGGTGCCGAAACCGCAATATACTTGGCATCATCGCTTGAGGTTGAAGGCGTGACTGGAAAATGCTTCTCAAAAATGAAAACAACAAGGACGGCTCCCATAACCTATGACCAACAAGCTCAGAAGTCTTTGTGGGATGCGACAGTGAAGATGCTCGGCTTGGCCAATGGGTCTTAGAAATGAAGGTCTAGAAATGGCTAGAAGCAACGTGATTATTGAAGCGAAGTTTGAGGATGATTTGAAGAATTTTGCCAAGCTTGCTGTAGAGATGGGTGTCGTTGAGGCCAAGGTTATTGATGCCAAGAATGTGGTTGTGGGAGACTGGGTAAGGCTTAAGTGTCAATATGGTTGTGGGAATTATGGTAAGGCTCTGACATGCCCACCGTACAGTCCCACGCCAGACCAGACGAAGCGAGTTTTGAACAGTTATTCGCGTGCAATTCTCATGAGGCTTCCCAGTGAATCGACGGTGTCTCATGACATGGTTGCCAACTTTGAAAGGCGTGTTTTTCTCGCGGGCTATTATTCTGCGCTGGGATTCGCAGCTGGTCCCTGTGAACGCTGCGAGAAATGCAACCTCAAGCATTGTGTTTATCCCAGACTGGCTCGACCTTCTATGGAAGCTTGCGGAATAGACGTGTATTCCACAGCAAGAAAGAATGGATTTCATATCGAAGTTTTAAAAAATCGAAGACAAAAGCCAACATACCTTGGAATATTACTCGTTAAGTAAAATACTCTCTCCTCGCCGTCTTAGGTTCAAATCTCGGCGATCCCACTAGAAAACGTTTCAGAAGCGCGTGTTCGATCTGAGTTGATAATGAGGGTTTGCCTCTCTTTATTCTAAGCGCGCGTACCCGTATTGAAGATTCCAGTACGCTGCTTTGATCAGATTCCAGCTTCTTTTTTGAGAATTTTTGCTTTGTCGGTTCTTTCCCATGTGAAGTCTGGATCGTTTCTTCCAAAGTGTCCGAACACAGCCGTTTTTCTGTATATTGGTCTAAGCAGATTCAATTGGTCTATGATTGCTTTGGGTCTCATGTCAAAGTGTTTCTTCACTAATTCGAGGATTTTTTCGTCAGGTATCTTTCCCGTGCCGAATGTGTTTACCATTACGGAGATTGGTTGTGCAACGCCAATTGCGTAGGATATTTGGACCTCGCATTGGTCTGCCAAGCCTGCGGCGACAACGTTCTTTGCGATGTACCTTGCCATGTAACAGCCTGATCTGTCGACTTTCGAGGGGTCTTTTCCCGAAAAGCATCCTCCTCCGTGGCTTCCGACGCCTCCGTAAGTGTCGACGATGATTTTTCTTCCCGTTAAACCTGAATCTGCAAGGGTTCCTCCGATCACGAACCTTCCTGTCTCGTTGATGTAGTATTTCGTTTTTTCATCCAACATGTTTGAGGGTATGACTTTTTTTATGACTTGATTTATTATGTCTTCCCTCATCTTCTTTTCTGTCAACATTCTGGATGTGCTGAGCCGCTATCACTACAGCAGTCCACTCTTTTGGGTTTTCCATTGACGTATTCGACTGTGACCTGCGACTTGCCGTCTGGTCTTAGGTATGGCAAGATCTTGTTCTTTCTGCATTCAGAAAGTCTTCTCACAAGGTTGTGTGCAAGCATTATTGGAAGGGGCATCAGTTCTTTTGTTTCATTCGTTGCGTAGCCGAACACCATTCCTTGGTCTCCTGCTCCTTGCTCATGAGTTTCGGTCTCATTGACTCCGATAGCAATGTCTGGGGACTGCTCTGTTATCGAAACCAGAACGCCACAGGTTTCCCAGTCCATTCCGTCTTTGGCGTTGTCTAGTCCTATTTCTTTCAGCGTTTTTCTGACGATTCTGGGTATATCTACGTAGCAGGAGGTTGTGATTTGACCTGTGACTATTACGTTTCCCTGCATGACCAAGTGTTTCGCAGTCGACTCTTGCCTTAGGGTCACTCGCTCAAGATTGTGTCCAGCACAGCGTCTGATATTTGGTCTGCAACCTTGTCTGGGTGTCCTTCTGCAACGGATTCTGAAGTAAACAAATATCTTCCATTGTGTATCATTAGAATCCTTCAGCTGAGATCTCGTACAGATTTTTAAGTAACATCCGTACTCTTTTCTTAAAAGACTTTCTGATATACGCTTCTAAACGTTACTCATGAAGCGTCTGCATTGATGTTTTTTCTCAGAACATAGGAACGCATTCTTTCTTCCTTCAGTCTGAAGCCAGATTTCAAGTACAGCTTCAACGCTGGTGTGTTTCTCTTGTTGACTGACAGCTCGAGAAAATCCTTTCCAAGCTGCCTTGCTACTAAGGCGGCATAATCCAGTGTGCAGGTCGCTACGCCGATTCTCCTATGAAGTGGGGAGACAGCTAGGTTGCTTATGTAAAGCGTCTCAGTTTTCTGTTGGAGTGCAACGACTCCAAGTATTTCTTGCTCTAGAGTGACAAAGTATCTTCTTTGTCGCAAGAAATAGACTTCCGAGAAAATAACGTAAGGAATAAGTACAAAAGCTGCTAGGGGACTGCTTTCGATTGAGAAGCCGTTTTCGTAGCCTTTCTTTCTGAAATAGAGGAAGTTGAGCCAGTTGAACAGGAAACGTTGTGATCCCTTGACGGACTCGATTTTGAAATGTTGCCTGACAGCCAACTCTACAGCCTCGTTATCCGCACCAGTAGCCTTCATTGTCTGAAGAAGAAAACGATTTCCTTCGGGCATAAAAAAAGAAGTTTACGGGAGGCTTGTCGTCTGTCTTTGGCTAGCGAAGGTGTGCTTTGGCTAAGGCAGGCTGGTCTGGCAGGGGTAGCGAGTCGAGGTCGTTTCGGGGACAAATGTTTTTACTTTATAGCCTTGAGTATTATCTACGTTTAAAGTGGGGTTTGAATTGGTTAAGTGGGAGTATAAGGTGATCCCGATTAAGACGCAGGTTCATTCAGATCAGTTCCACGCCGACAGAAAGCCAGTCATAGACGATGTTCAAAATGACCTGAACGCCCTAGGCGATGAAGGATGGGAGCTTGTCAGCATCCAAGACATCCGTATGTCGGACGGCAGAATGTTCACTGTCGCCTACCTTAAGAGACAAAGAGGACGCGCACAGAAGCGTAAATGACTTCCTTTAGATTCGTTACATCCCCCATATCGTAGAAAAGAGGGATGAGCTGGAAATCATTCCGTTTCTGCTTAGAATAGACTTTCTTGATTAGTATTCAGCGTAAGCTACCGGGTTCGGTAGGGTTGAAATAAAAAAGGGGAAGGAGAGTTGGGCTTTCTGTCTTGGATGCTACCGTGGATTGTATTTCGGTGTACACGAAGGTCCGATAGCCAACAGTGTGGATGAGTAAACGTTGCTCGTTGTCATGTCGTAGTAGACTATTTGACCCAATCCGCATGCCAGCTTTGTGGTTGTGATAGTCATCGTTTGCGTTCCTTTGGGCGTTAACGTGAAGGTGGTTGGCGTTATGGTAACTCCGGCTAGGGGTTGGTAACTTAACCCTCCGATGCTCAATGTGTAGGGTTGGCTTCCAACGTCGTTGATGGTTATTACGGCTTCCCAATAGCCGATGGCTGGACTGGAGATGGTCAGTGATCCCCCGTTCTTGGCTGTTACTCCTGCGTTGCGACCAAATGGATCCCAGAGAATCAGGCTTAGCGAGTGGGTTCCGACCCAGGTGAGAGTCAGCTTCATTGTTATCATGTCTGGTGTTACTGGGATGATCCAATAGTCGTAGCCGATTCCTGATGCGCCGTATGAGGTTACGTTGCCAGTGACTGATTGTGCAAATGTTTCCGTTGCGAATGATAGCGCCATGGTTTGTACGTTTACTGTTCCAGGTATGTTGTTTGAAACCGTGAATGTCTTGCTTGTCCCTTTCTGAAGGCTGATCAAGTCTGGCGTGTTTATCGGTGAGCCTGGGCTCAGGTTCACTGTAACCGTTTGGCTGAATGTGTTTCCGAAGTATATGGCGCGGATTCCGACGTACCAGTAACCTAGGGACCAGCTGGACGTTGACAGCACTTCCATGGTTGTTCCGGTTGTGGTGTACCACTCGTATCCTAATGAGGCGAGGGGAGCCATTGATGCAGCTCTAACTTGACCTGCCGGGTTAACGAGGTAAACGTCGAAGTCTGCGTCTGGGGTGGTCCAAGTGACTGTTAGCATTAGCGGTCCGACTATGAAGCCCCGCACGGGTATGTAGAACCAGTCTCCTGAATCGCCAGTTCTGGGCTCGTTCATAACGTTTGCTTGAACTGTGAACGTCTTTGCGAGTTGAGCTGGCACTGTAATCACGATTGGTATGGTAATTGATGAGCCGCCGACTGTAGCCGTGACGAAGCCGCTGTAGAAACCAGCAGCAGTGCCATATGGAACTGAAATCGTGGTCAGCAGTTTATTGCCCCCATGCGCACTCACAGCAGCCGTTGACACCCAGGTCCAGGGCACGAATTTGTAGAAGCTGACCTGCGCATCGACGGGGCTGACAGTTGGATAAGCGTTCCAGAACCTGAGAACGTAGGTTCCGGGGCCGAAATCGATTCTCGCGTCGAACTCTTGAACGTTCGTGTGGGCGTATGCATAGTTTATCAGCACTAGATCGTTTGGTCCGCGTTCGTAGTAGAGCGCCGTGTTGATGTGAACATCTGTCCATGTGGATCCGTTATACGAACGGATTGGTGTTCCATACGAAACTACGGGATCAAACTTCACTTGGACATCTGCATAGTCTATCCCTGCCGGAATTGTGAAGGGTAACCATGTGCTACCTGCGTTGGTGTTTCCGCTTCCTGGTCCTGGTATTGATAGGCCGCTGAAGCTTGTGGTGCTAACGTATTGAAGCTGCGTTGCTGTTGCGCTGGTTATTGTGCTTGTGAAGGTGGACGATGTCGTATAGCTCGCGCCTGCGGGGAGTATTCCTGTATTTATCTCGTCAGTGGTAGAGTATGGAGCGCTGTTCAGCGCGGCTTCTACTGCCTCGTAAGCATTGACGAGACCAGCTCCTTGGCGATTTGCAGGTAGGCCAAGGTTCGTTGCAGTGTTCATCAGGATGTCTCTCACAACGGCTGGCGATGGAAAGACGCCGTGCGCTTGCTTGTACGCTTGATAGATCAATGCACCTACTCCAGCTGCGACTGGCGTGGCCATGCTCGTTCCACCGAACTGCAGCCAAAGGTAGTTTGGATATGTGTCTAATGTTTCACCCCAAGCGCCCGGCGCACAGATGTCAGGGTCTAGTCTGCCGTCTGCAGTCGCGCCTCCGCTACTCCAGTAAATCACTTGGTTGTTTTCGTACCCAGTGACATTAGCAGGGTTAACTGGCCAGTAACCGTACAAGTTCCAAGCACCTGAGTTGTCTGTTGAGGCGCCTACTGTGATGACGTCTTTGGCGTCGCCTGGTGATCCAACTGTGCCTGCGCCTTGAGAATTGCCTGCAGCGACGAAGCATGTAACACCTTGCTGTGAAGCGGCATCCAACGCTAGCGCCGTGGGGTCATATCCGTCGTTTGGTACTTCTAAGCCTCCTATGCTCATGGTGATTATGTTTGCGTGACTCGCAACGGCCCACTGGATTCCTGCGATTATCCATGAGTCCCATCCCCAACCTGCGTCTGTGAGCACTTTGCCGCCGATGACTTTGGCGCCAAATGCGACTCCGAGGACTTTGAGGAAGCCGTAGTAGGTGAGGATTCCTTGTGCTGCGACGAGGCCTGTCGTGGCTGTTCCGTGTCCGTTGCCATCGTGTATGGATGTGTCCGCTTCGCTTGTGAATATTTTGTAGTTGGTGACTACGCCCGCCAAGTCTGGGTGCTGATACCAAATTCCTGTGTCCAAGTCGGCGACCACTACGCCCGTTCCGTTGATTTCTATGCTCCATGCTTTGTCTGCACCTACGTCGAATGGGAACTGCGCGTAGTAGTAGCCTGGCTGTGGGCCAGGAACAGGCTGACTTCCACTGTCGTCTCCTAGTGGGTCTATGGGAAGATACTTTTTCCCGTTTACGAGAATCTCGTTTACCCCAACGAGTGAAGTCAATGCTAGGATCTTTTCTGCTGTTAGTGAGGTTGCGATGGCGTTTATGATGGTGAACTGTGCATTGATGGTTCCGCCCAGGTTAGTGATAGCGTTCACGGCCGATGCTTGGTCAACTCCGGGGTTCAACACGACTATTATAGGGTTGTCGCCCGTGGGGTTTGCGTTCATCTGGGCTTGGAGGTTGGGCGCTATCTTTGCAGGATTAGGTTGCGTGATTCCGTTTGAAGTTGCAGCGTTTGACTTTGGTACAAAGGCAATTAAGCTTAGCAAAATTGTTGCAGCAACTAATATCGAGACTATTTTTTTGTTCAAATCTTTACACCTTTAGAATTTTTCTTGTTTCCTTTCTCCGCAGTAGCCATATTTGGCTTTCAAAAGCTATAAGCCTTGTGAAACTATTTTCTAGCACCCGTTTCTGTCTCGTGATACATTGAACCGTATATTTCGTTGCAAGCTCTTCCGCGCACGCTGGATTAACTGGCAAGGTCGGTATAACTAGGGGAGACTATTTTTCTTTTGAGAAGGTTCCTAAGGCGACTAGGATGAGACTTTGTGCGATCAAGTTTGCTACGAGTGGTGGGAGTATTTCGGAGTTGAACAGTGTCGTCGCGATGACTAGTGGCAGTGCGGCGTTTTTCACGCTTGCGGCGATCCCGGCTGTGATTGCTCGTTTGTGGTCGTTCCTCGAGCCCACGGCGTAGGCAACGATGAATGAAATGGTCAATGATGGTAGGATGAACAGGTTTAGCCACAGAAACTGCGTCGGGTTGCCTTTGGCGTAGGTTGTTCCGGGCGATATTGAGCCCCATATTATGAAGAGCAGTAGCATTAGGTTTGTTTTGGATGTGTATCGGGAAAGGCGGCTCATGTCTATGTGGAAGATTTTTTGAACGAGGAGTGCAAGGGCTATAGGCACAAGTATTACTTCTGCAAGGTTCAAGGTCATCCAGGTCAGGTCTAGGCTGATTGTGGCTCCTATGGCTAGAAACATGGTTAAGGGAATTGTGAGGATGGCCAAGAGGTTTGTAACGATGCTTATGACGAGGCCAGATGCTGTATCGCCTTTGAACACGCTTGCGAAGAACGGTGTTGCAATTGCAGATGGGGCGCAGAACGCCAGCATGATGCCCGCGAATTCTATTGGCGAGAACAATGGCTTTCCAATCAGTGCCAATGCTGGTACGAAAACGAATACTATGAACAGCGTGTACGCTAAGGCCTTTACGTTGCGTGCTGATTCTAAGATGTCTTTGGGTCTAATCGTCAGGACGGTTGAGAACATTAGCAGCATGAGGAAATATGCCACGTATGGTCTCCAGTGGTTGCCGATGTCTGGGAATAGGAACCCCAGAGCTATGCTTGCTAGTATGGTTAATGCGGTGAGGTTGCGATTAAGAAACGCGCTCATCAGTTGTTTGCTTCCCTAGATGAACTTTCTTATTCTCGTCGCGACCTTGTCCAACTCGTTTTGTCCGACTGTTTCGCGTTGCCTTTGTGAATTCTGTCTTTCGTATCTTGGGATTATGTGAGCGTGAAGGTGGAACACGACTTGGTTGGCGGCTCGTCCGTTGTTTTGGATTATGCTGATTCCGTCTGCTTTTTCGCTCTTCTTGACGGCGTGTGCCACTTTCTTCGCGATTTTGAAAAGATGTCCGATTTCTTCTTCTGGGGCTTCGTAAATGTCTTCGTAGTGTTTTCGGGTTATCACGAGGGTGTGGCCTTCGTTGATTGGCCTTGCGTCCAAGAAAGCGATTATCTCTCCGTCTTCGTAGACGAAACTTGCAGGCGCTTCATTACGTGCTATCTTGCAGAATACGCAGTGTTCGACCATGGAACAACCTCTTTGCAGCTATTCGAAACGCGCAATTAGATTTTAGTCTTTCTACAGCTTCACTAGCTCTGCGAACTACTCTTGCCGGATTTGGTTAATTCGTTGGTTAATCTCCATGTGAAAAATCCGACGGCGCTCACAATGAAACATATGATGGTGAACGTGTCTAATCTAATCCAGACTGTAAGGTGAGATAGAGGAAAGGGCAACCATTTGGGGTGTGTCAGTTGCACTATGACTCCGTATGTCCAGCCGAGAAGCCCTAGAGGAAGAGCACTTCGCCAACAACTTTGATGAATGCAACGAATACATCGGTGAGGCTCTTCACGTATGACAACTCACATAGCGCTGCAATTTAAGGCTAACGTGTGCTTTCAATTTCCTAAGTGCACGTGGAATCTTGATTGAATATTCATAAGCTATATGTCGTGGGCGTCTATTCTTCATTTACAGAAGGTTTGTCCAGAAATTCGTGGTCTTGTAGAGACTACGATTGACGTACTCTGGAGCAAATCGTCGGGCGACATATCTGTCTTCACGAAAAGGTGACTTGAAAATGAAGTTTGGCAGCAATGTGGTTTCGTGGATCGTTGTGCTAATGGCCGCTTGTTCACTTCTTTCGATGGTTGGCACCTTCGAGATAGATGGAATAATCAACCACGAACTCTACAATTATGGTCTTCAATTCAGCTATGCGTGGGCTACTCCCTACTGGAATTTAGCAGGATTCGTTTTCGCTATGGGTTGGTTCAATATAGTCACAGCGATGGCGTTCCACATACACGCGTTGTCCCTGAGACGAAAAGCATCGCGACGAGTTGCTGGTCAAACTGAAAAGGGAACAACCCAAGCTAAAACAGTTGAAAAACTGGAGGAAGAAAAGCCGAAGCCAGCAGAGACTCGGGAGCAGTTGATAGATATGCAAGTGTCGGTTATCGAAACAACTGTACAAGAGAGAAAAGAAGAAACCCAGACTGCGGCTGAAGACACGACAGGTCTCGGGCAGACCCAATCAGTTCAGTCGGGGCAAGTTGAAGAACAAAGAGTACAAGAGCCTGAGCCATCCGAAGAAACAGTGACTGAGCAGGAAGAAAGCAGGACAGAGACGTGGGAGATAGAAGAAGAAAAACAAGATGAAGATGAGCAAACTTCAGAGCAAGAAGGAAGCGAGTCAGAACAATCAGAAGACACTGCAGAACAAGAAAACGAGGAAACACAGAGTCCAGTAGAATCAACGACTCAACAAGAAGAAACAGAACAGAAGCAACCTGGAGAAAGCGAAGAAACTCCAGTTTTCGAGAGATCTTCAGAACCGTAGAGTTTTCCAAACAGTTACTCTTGAACCCTTTTAGGAATATCAGTCTTCACTGTCATTCGTAGCTAGAAGAAAACTGGCGGGCTACCTCATTTTTGCGAGGCGCTCGACCTGCCAAAAATGTAGAGGCCGCTGCTTTTTTCAGCCTTTGAAAGCATCTTTTTCCACGAAAATGCGCGTCTCTGTCTTTTGGTTTAGGTGTGGACCTTTAGTTCTTTTATGGCAACCATTGAGAGCCAGTTGTCATTAAGCTTCTCTTGTGCCTCGTCTAGGATGATTATTATTTCTTTGAGGTCTGTGAAGGGCATCGAAAATTTGATGTCTGAATCGCCGGAATAGGGCTTTCGTCTGATCAGAATGTGAACGGTCTTGTAGTCGGTGAGCGTCACTTCCAGTTGACCATATGCTGATCCGGATTCTTGGCCTATTACACCGCCGGCCAAGGGGAGGGTTCTTGATTTTCCCATTAGACCGCCTTCTACTTAATCTTATGTCACATCGATGAATTAAATCTTACTATTCAATACTTAAGTTCCGCCGTACCTAGGTGTTTTCTGCTGCATTGACGTAGCGCATGCTTCATTAGCCTCTACTTAGGCTCGATGTTCATACAACTAAAAAAGTGCTGAGGGCAGAGAAAGTGCGCGATATTGACTAGTAACCCTCACAACTCGTGATTTGTCGCGCTGCGGAGTATTCTCTGCTTGAGGGCTATCGCACTATTTCAGATGAAAAGTCTTTTATGTGTTGGGTAGCGATAATATGCCGAGTTGTCTTTCAGGTTTGAAGGATTATAGAGTTTGAGGGGTATGCAGTATAACCGTCAAGAGTACATTTATGAGGAACACGTTTTGTTTCACGCTGAGTAGAAGGGGATTAGTCAATTTGAAGTCAAGAGCCCTTAGGTCCGGCGCTTGGTTTACAGCGTTGAGAAGAGTTGAGCGAGCTCTAGTTGATTGCTCAATAAGGATTGTCGATGAGGTGCGCAGCACAGTGTTGGCCAAAGTCTTGCTCTCAATCGTGAAGAAGCTAGAGGACGCCTCTGAAAGTAGAGTCTCGCGTGCAATTAGGGCAGTTGGTTTTCCATGTGCTCAGAAGTTGAGCTTGCTCGCTCAGAAGTGGGGCAACAAGTGTGCCCAAGATTGGGCGTTTGATCTGTCTTTTGCGAGGTTCATAGCGATAATGCACATCAACAGTCCTGCTCTGTTTTCGTCTTGATAAAATCCGTTAGAGTTTAATTGAAACATGCTGACCCCAGTTAGCATAGCATTGGTCTGCGTGTTTTTCTTCGTCTGCGCCTGGTCATTATATAACTTGCCGATTTTGGCTGCGGGCGTCAGAAACGCGCGTCGAAGCAAGAAGACTAGAAAAAAGTTTTCTGAAAACAGGAGTCTGCCTACTTTTTCGATTGTTGTGCCGGTAAAAAATGAAGGGAAGGTCGTTGGCAGATTGTTGGATGCTTTGTCAAAGATAGATTATCCTGCGAACAAGAAAGAGATAGTTCTTGTAGAGGATGGTTCAACTGACGGGACTCTTAATCTTTGTCGGAAATACGCCGAACAACTCGATTTGAACATCAGGATTCTGCAGAAGCCGTCATCTGATGGCAAGTCTTCAGCTTTGAATTATGGAATTGCTCATGCGAAGGGCGAGATCGTGGGGATTTTTGACGCCGACAACGTGCCTGATTGTGACGCTTTATTGAACGCTTGCAGTTTTTTTGAAGATCCAGCGGTGGCTGCTGTTCAGGGTCGAACATTGTCAATTAACGCTGAAGAGAATATGCTGACTAAGTTTATTTCGCATGAAGAAACTGTTTGGTGCGAGGTCTATTTGCGGGGTAAGGATGTTTTGAATTTGTTCGTTCACTTGAAGGGTAGCTGTCAATTCATTAGGCGAGATGTTTTGGAGAAATTGAAGGGCTTTGACGAAAAAGCCTTGTCTGAGGATATGGAGATTTCTGCGCGGCTTGCGGAGAATGGGTACAAGATTAGGTACGCGTCGAACGTGCGGTCGTGGCAGGAGAGCCCGGCTAGCGTGAAATCGCTGTTTGGGCAGCGTACGCGATGGTTCAGGGGAACGATGGAGGTTGCTTTCAAGTATGGCAGGTTGATGTCAAAACCGAGCATGAGGAACCTTGACGCGGAAGTGACTTTTCTCGGGCCTTTCATCTTGATTGCGGCGCTCGCGACGTATTTGGCCACGTTTTACACGTTTTTCGAGCCTTTGCCGTTTAGCTTTCTGCTTCAACTCGTCATGAGCGCGTCGGCTTTGGTTGCGACGCTCACGATACTTCTTTGTGGCTTGGCTTTGATTTACTCTTCGAGACCGAGGAAGGCCAAGAGCCTCTTGTGGCTTCCGTTCATCTATTTCTACTGCTGCTTGCAGGCTTTCATTTCCTTCTACGCCGTGCTGCTTATCCTGCTACGCAGACCGCGAAGATGGGTGAAAACCGAAAAAAGCGGTGTCATCTCGAACATGATTTGGTATGAGAAGTAATTCTATGGGTTTTCTTGTTTTTTGTTACTTGCCTTTAACTCCACTGTTAATTGCGAGTGCGGCGGTTTGGGAAGAATCTTCAGTTGAGCGCGCGCGTGGCGAAGATATATGAGTGAACGCTTCAAGGCTGCAAGTGTTGCGAGGGGCACGGTTTATTTGCTGATTATGAATGTGGTTAATTATGCTGTGCTTTTTTTGTTCTATGCTGTTTTGGCGAGGGTTGTGTCCAAGGCTGACGTGGGTTTTCTCTCGTTTATGATGCTCTCAATGACTGCTTTCAACACTCTGACGCTTTTGGCGTTGAACTCGGCTGTTATAAAGTATGTGGCTGAGTTCGTTGGCACGGGAAAAGACGGGTTGGCCTCTCTGGTCGCTGGTAAGGCTTTTAGAGTCATACTTTTTGCGTCGGTTCCCGCCATTTTGGTGGCCTTTGCGGTTATTTCGGTTGGCAACGTGTTTAGGTTGGATGCGGCGCATGCCTACGCCGTCTTGGGTATGGTGTGCACTGGCTTTGTGATTAACTTGACGAGTTATTATGGGGGGGTTATGTATGGTTTGGGAATGTACTTTGCTGTGACTGTTCAGAACGTGGTATTTACGGTTTTGAGTCGATTTTTAGGGCTGCTGTTGGCATGGCTTGGCTACGGTCTGGAAGGGGTTTCGGTCGGCTTTCTAGCAGGAGCACTGATCTGTGCGGGTTACTCGGTGATCGTGTTGAGGGGGAGGTTAGTGAAGCCTGAGGGCGCTTTCTCTTATGGTGAGTTGTTCTCGTACAGCTGGCCCCTGTACGTGAATGGGTTGATTGGGCTTTGGTCGGGGTGGGTCAGCCTGTTGGTTCTGCAGCTGGTGGTTGGGAGCCTTTCGCTCACGGGCATCTACTACCTAATTACAAGTGGTGCTGGCGTTCTGGCCATCCTTTGGTCACCCGTGGCTTCAGCTCTGTTTCCTGCGATGTCGGCTAGATTAGGCAACGGTAATGGCCTCTCTGGGTTTAGGGAGTGGCTTGAGGGTTCGTTGAGGGTGATTAACACGCTTGTTTTACCTACGAGCGTGGCGTTGGCTTGCGTTGCTCCGACAGCCTTGAGGATAGTCTACGGGGCGGGTTATGTGGAGGGCGCTGTGCCTTTCGCTATTGTGGTTGTGGTGGCGATTTTCCTTGCTTACTCTTCTATCTTCAGCACGGTGCTTCTGTCGTCTGGGAAGACTGTTCAAGTTGCTTATATCGGAGGCTTTTCCGCTTTGTTGGGTACGGTTTTGGCTCCTCTGCTTACGAAGTGGTTTAGCATTACTGGCGCTGTCCTGAGCACGGTATCTGTGACGTTGGGTGCCTTCTTTTTGGGCTACATCTTCGTGAGAAGGGTTGTGGATTTTGGGTTGGACGGGTATTCGATCAGGCGTTCTATTATGGTGACGCTGTGTTTAGCTCCCGTGTTGCTCGTGGCTGACGTGTTGATGCGAAGCTATGGTTTGAATGCGGTTTACGTGGCTGCGTTGGATTTCGTTCTGTTCATAGCTTGGGGGGCAGCTAACATGATTTTTTGGAAGCCATTCACCCTCGGGGATGTTCAAGTAATGCAGAAAGCGATGCCGTCCAGTCTCGGCAAAGTGTCGTCACTTCTTAGGCACTGCGCTAAACAGGTGGAAACGCACGCGCGCACTTTAGACAAAATTGTAAGCGATCAATACTTGACTGAGATCACAACTTACGCAATAATGGCAATCGTTAGCATAATAGGTGTTTTAGTTCAGAACGTCTGGTGGTTTCTCTCTGGACTCATCTTCGGTTTGTTAGCGATAGCTACTGCAATTGAATATCGACATGCGCGGGCTGCGGAGTCTGGTTGAAGAGGCTTGTCTAAATCTAGAGTCGCGAGCCTTTTTTCCAGTTTTAATGTGTCTGGCTGGAAAGCGCTCGGTCTTGCTTTCTTTGTTGGGTTTGTGATAAGACTCGTTCCTGAGCTACTGTCTTATCCTAATCCGATTGGTTTCGACACGGTGTATTATGCTTGGAGAATCAGCAGCGGAGTTGTTTGGTATAATTGGTCAGAGTTTTTCTCTACATGGCTACTGTACGGGATTCTTGTCCCGGTTTACGATCTCGTTCGAGGAGACCCGTTCATGGTGTTGAAAGCAGCAGCGCCTTTGCTCTTCGGCCTTAACGCGTGCGGTGTCTACTACTTTGCCAAGAGAGCTTTGAACTGGACAAGTAGGAAAGCTCTGCTTTGCTCCTTGGTTTTCTCTTTCCAGGTCGCTGCGTTGTCGATCTCGTGGGAGTTTTACAGAAACCTGCTTGGTTTGGGTGTTCTGCTTTTTGCGTTGCCTCTATTGAAGGATGTTGGCAAGAGTGGAAGGGCGTTTTTGTTTTTTGTGTTGCTTTCGGTTCTTGTGGTGTTCAGTCACGAGTTCGCGGCGGTTATTTTGTTTGTTGCAGCTTTTGTAGTAGCATCGAGCAGTTTTCTTAAGAGAGCGAAGACGGTCGCCTTTAAGGTCATAGGTGCCGTAGCTCCGGCATTAGGCTTGTTTCTCGGTAGAATCTTCCTGATTGTGTTTCCTGTTTCTTATTCCGTTCCTGGCCCAGACATCGTTTGGGCTTATCAAACAGTGGGGCATTACACTGGAGCCTTGTTTTTTTTCACGAATTATTTGGGTGTTTCTGATACTGTTCAGTCTTATTCTTCGTATTCGACTCTTTTTTCGAATGTTGTTTCCCTGTTTGTCTTGTTGTTTCTTGTCGTTTCACCGCTAGTACTGATTGGGTTCTTTAGGGATGGAATCTTAGACGGTTGGGTTGGCTTGTTGCTTGTTGGTGGTTTTGGAGCGTTGGTCGTGCCTTGGTTTGCGCTGGATGAGTGGAGTAGGTGGATGTTGATGCTTGTTTATCCCTTCACTTTCTACGCGGTCAATGGAATTGGGAGAGTTGCGCATGCGGGTGGCTTGAGTGTGAGTCCACGTTGGAGAAGGCTGAATTGGCTGAAGGTTTCTAAGCGTGCGGTTAAGGGTCTTCTTGTTGTTTCCTTCTGTTTGGGTTTGGTGTTTATGGCATGTCCCTTGTTGTTTGGACGTTTTGGGTTGGTCGGTCTGCCGACGACTGTTAACTACGTGCCTTCTACGATGCAGAGCAACAGCTTGCCCCTCGTTGACGTGGATAATGCAGTCAACGCTTTGAAGTGGGTTAATCACACAAATGAATGGTAGTTCGGCTTTTCTTGCTCAGGATGCTTTTTACTAGTGGGCTAGACTGTATTTGACTGATATGCGCACTATCGTTTACTTCGTGAATGATTTTGGCGGCGCGATTCAGGCTGCTCACATGCATGGATTCAGTATGGTGTATTTTGTTTGGTGGAATACAGACATCGGTTGGTACGGGATTACCGTTCCATCCTATTTTGCAACATTGAAGGATTTTGGCAGAATTTCTGTCTATAGCTACGTAGGCGAGAATCTTAGTGGAAATTGAAGATAGCAAGATAATCCTAAAGAAAGAAGCCGTTACCGAGGTCAAACCCTTTGGTCGTTGTTGGTATTCCGGCTTTCAACGAGGAGAAGACTATTGCGCGAGTTATTCTGCAGTCGCAGAATTATGCGGATAAAGTCGTGGTTTGTGATGATGGCTCAACAGATCTGACTCCTTTAATTGCGGAGAGGCTGGGCGCGATTGTTGTTCGTCATGAGGGCAATCTGGGCTACGGCTCTGCCATTCAGTCCATATTTAAGTGTGCCAGAGATTTGAGCGCGGATATTTTGGTTACTTTGGACGCTGACGGTCAACACGAACCAGAAGAAATCCCCCAAGTCATTAAACCCATCACTGAAGGATCCGCAGACATTGTGGTTGGGTCTAGGCTTTTAGATAGACACCTATCTGTCATAATGCCTTGGTATAGACGAGTCGGTGTAAAGTTTATAACGAAACTCACTAACGGCCAGGCAGCACGGAACAGCGTTAAAGACGCCCAAAGCGGGTTTAGGGCGTACAACCGTAAGTCGATAGAAGAGTTAGTAGTGTCTGAAGATGGAATGGGTGCCAGTTCAGAGATTCTGATTAACGCAAGGAAGCAGCGTTTGAGGGTTTGTGAGGTTTCTGCCTCTTGCAATTACAACAATGGAGCGCGAACCTCCACTCATAATCCTGTGAGGCACGGGATCGACGTGGT
>CAWJIF010000016.1:0-58039 GCA_963842875.1 Candidatus Bathyarchaeota archaeon | reverse complement strand
GTGGGCGGGATGATTTCAGCCGTGTGCGCTTCACTACAGTGCTGATCGTCTTTGCACTCGGAAGAGGGCGCGGAGGTCGGGAGATCGCTAGAGGTCGGCGCCGTCTGGGGTACAGTCGAATTAGTGAGAGTGTCGAACTCTTCTATCAATGCCTCAAGCGTCTCAGTTTTCCCTTTGAGGTTGTGAGCCTCTGCATAGCGTTGGAGAACGTCTCTAACCTTTTGCGAGAGTCTATCTGTTATTTTCCTTGAAGATTGGTTTTTTCATGAAAAATTCACCTCCGCAAAAATATGGCTCCGCGTGCGGAGTGATATTTGTTGGGATTGGTAGCGACAGAGGCTATGGTTTAGACAGAATCCTCTCTCGCTTCTTTGTTTACAAAATAGGCTCCCTTGACACTTCTTGAGGGAAACTCTTTTATTTGTTTGTTGCCTTACTGTTTGTATTGTTCTAGCCTCCGATGTTGCCAATGTGGACGCTCATCCACAAAGGCATTTTTTAATTATTCTAAGTTGATCCTCCTCTGCTCCATTACTGTCTAAGCGTCAAACTCCGTCAGTTTCGCGCTTGCATTAACCTCAAAAGTTCCGCCAGTGCTCGCATCGCCGTACTCCCTTCAAGAAAATCGCCCGACTGTAACATAATTCCCTGTCCCGTGTTGGAATCGTTCTTATCGCCTACGTTGTTCGTGAATATCGCGATGAAATTTAGCATCCCTGTCGATCCCCCATTTGGAGCGTATTTAATGACTAGATAGGTTTCTCCGACTGTGGTGGCTACTGTTTGCCGTATAATGTGAAGCTGGCAGAATTCGAGCATGGCTTTTCTTCCTGTGGGAACTGTGTAGCTCCACAAGTTCGCGATTGATTGAGGCGAGAGTCCACTCTTATAGTATTTTAGCCAAATAGGCAGAGGGTTGCGGTCGTACCATTGTGTTAGAGGTTGCGCTCGCCCTGTGGTGTTTCCGACATCGGTTTCTATGACGCTCAGTTTAGGATTGTTCCAGCAACAGAGGTTTGAAAATCTATCTTCTCTTCTCCCTCAACAAAAACGTCGAAAACGTAGGCTGTGTTTGCTGAGAGGCTGATGCCTTGATTCTGTTGTTCCGCTATAATTCCAGCACCGCTATTTCGCATGACGCTGAAAATTCCAGATGTGAGAGAGAACAATGTAGACTCGGAAGATTGAAGGAGCCATTCTAGGGATTAGAGGCGTCTGATTTATGGTCGCTATGAAGTTTGTGTTTGCGGCGACTGCCATGTTAGTTAGTACCGTTCTCTGAAGTGATAGGGGCTTTGATAGTTTTCGTGTTGCCTTCTCTAGGTTAAAGAGTACTTTTTCGATTCTTTGGTCAAGAGTTTGGTAAGACATGGTTTGTCACCGTGCTTTTGATGCGTTTACTCTATTTCGCCTTCCTCGAACATTGTGTTGCTACTGTAACGAGGGTTCTTTCTTCTGTTTTCTAACTCTTTTTCTAGTGATTCCCGAGCTAGTTCCGCGTTCTTCTTAGCCTCGTCTGCTTGAAATTGAGCAAGTTGCCTTGCTCTCTCTTCCGCTTGTCGGGCTTGCTGTGGAGTAATCGGAGCAACCGCTACGAATCCGCCTCTGAATCCACTAGGATGAGGGTTACCTTGAAAACTGTCTCCGCTATTCAGAGGTGGAGAAACTACGCTAAACGGTCGTCTTGTAGGGTCTGACACGAAATTTCCATGCGCGTTTGCTCGGTTTTGGTTTTCTGACACTGTTTTCACCTTCCTTTGATTTTTCTAGCTTTTCCTCCTCCGCAATTCGGGCACGTCTCGATCTTTTCAGCGAAAGCCTTGTTACCAAGAGGCAAACCACAATGATCGCATACAAATTCTGAGGTCTTGTTCAGTTTCTCGATAGCTCCACAGTAACAGTCGGGGCAACCACAAACGTGATCTACGTGGCTCTCTGCTTTCTGAGCTTCTTTCCCTAGTGCTGCTTTTACCGCTGCCTCGACGGCTTCCTGAAGCTCTTCTTTTGATGCGCTCATAGTCTAGACTTCCAACCATATTCTGACTTGTTCTGATTCGTCTTCCTCTTCGGATTTTTCCTCTTCTCTCATTTTCGCTTTCAAGCTCCTGAGTCTCTCCTCGCATCTCTTCCGTGCGTTTTTGAGCCTCTTCTAGTTCCGTGATTTAAGGAGGTCACGGTTTGAAGTTTCAACAGTCTTACCGTTGACGAGGGTGCGGATTCTCTTTCGGAAATAGAAGGGAATCGTATGGCGAGTTTGATTATCTTTATGCCGTCTTAGATGGTTCTTTTCCATGTATCGCTATCGCCGTCTGTTCATGAACCTTTAAGGAGACTGTTACGCCTCATTCCGCCCATTGTCTTGCTTCCTTACTATCGACTGAATCTACTCTGCTAATAAATCCCTATTCTGGCTAACCTATCCCTTCCTAATAAGTCCATAGACACAATGCATTTAAGTGCAGAGTGTCTAAGAAGTACCTAAGAAGTACCTGTTACCTAGTTTCTGTTAACCTAGTCTCATTAGCCTAAGTGATATACGGATTCTATGAATCTTCTGATGGTGCACAGGTTTGTAGCACATTCATCAATTTGTAGCACAAAATGTGCACCATCAAGCATGGATGTGCTACAGTAACAAAATGCATGGATGTAGCACAATTCGGAAAGAGGGAAGGATTGAGCCTCTTTCCTATAACAAGCCTAGAAACAAGCCTAGTTTTGTGCTACAAATTTGTGCTACAAGTCAAATGTTACAAACATGTTACATGGTTCGGTAACAATTACCATGCTTTTAGTATCCTTTCCTTTTCGCGCGCTAGCCACATCTGATAATTAGCTGGAGAAACTTGCGCGCGCACTAACAAGATCACAAAACAAAAGACATTATGTTTGGTGAGGCACCAAATGTACCCTTATAAGCGCAACGTTTCCTTTCTCCTATGTTTCTTGGCTCGAGGAGAAGAGCATGCAGTTCAAGCTAGTAGCACCGTTCAAGACCTCGCCTGGTCAAGAGGAAGCTGTGAAACAACTAGTTGAAAACTTCGCGAAAAAAGACAAGCAGACTCTTCTAGGAATCACTGGAAGCGGCAAAACATTTGTCATGGCAAATTTGATTAACAGGCTTCAAAAGCCAACTCTTATCATTGCGCATAACAAGACTTTGGCGGCTCAACTTTACGCCGAACTGAAGGAGTTCTTTCCCAAACAACCGAGTGGAGTATTTCATTTCTTACTACGATTACTATCAGCCTGAATCTTACCTGCCGACAACTGACACCTACATCGAAAAAGACTCGAGCGTCAACGAGCAGATTGAGAAAATGCGGATGCATGCGGTTTCCAGCATTGTCAGCAGGAATGACACCATAATAGTTGCCAGCATAAGCTGCATCTACGGTTTGGGAAATCCGGAAGACTTCAAGAGCATGGCGGTTGAGTTAACAGTTGGAAAACAGCTCACGAGGCAAGAGCTTCTTTACGCGCTGATAGATATGCAGTATGAGCGTAACGATCAGGCTCTTGAACCGGGCAGATTCCGTGTGCGCGGAGATGTCATAGATGTTGTGCCTGCTTACGAAAGTGATATCCTGCGCATCGAACTTGAAGGAAACAGAATCAAGAAACTCAAAGAAGTCAACCCGATAACGGGCGACATGAAGACTACCATTGACAGAATTACACTGTACCCTGCAAGGCAATATGTTGTGCCTGAGGAGAAACAGAAGAAGGCTATTGAACAGATAAAGTTGGAGCTGGAGGAGCAACTGCCTAAGCTGCCTCCGCTTGAAGCTCAGAGGCTTAAGCAGCGGACAAACTATGATCTTGAAATGATCAGAGAAATGGGCTATTGCTCGGGAATTGAGAATTACAGCAGGCACTTCGATCGGTCGAAGCCCAGGTGAGCCTCCGTTCGTCTTGATCGATTACTTTCCGAAGGACTTCTTGCTGATAATTGATGAGAGCCATCAAACCATTCCGCAAGCCCGAGCCATGTACAATGGCGATTATGCAAGAAAGAAGAACCTTGTTGATTTTGGTTTTCGGCTTCCCAGCGCTTTCGACAATCGACCTCTTAAATTTGAAGAGTTCGAGAAGAAAATGGGGAAGACCCTGTTCGTGTCAGCAACCCCAGCCGAATACGAGTTGCAAAAGAGCGGTCCGCCAGTTCAGCTTATCACAAGACCCACCGGCCTGCTTGATCCAAATGTTGAGCTTCACCCAATCGAAGGACAAATGAAACATCTGATGCAGGAGGCAAGGAAAACCATTGAGAAAGGAAACCGCATTCTGGTCACAACGCTCACGAAAAGAATGGCTGAAGACCTGACTGACTATCTGGTGAAAGAGGGATTTCGCGTACGGTACATGCACTCTGAAATAGAAAGCCTAGACCGAATAGAGCTGGTGAGGCAGCTTCGGATTGGAGAATTCGATATTCTGGTTGGGATCAATCTTTTGCGAGAAGGACTGGACATTCCTGAAGTTTCAACTATTTTCATTCTGGACGCAGACAAAGAAGGGTTCCTGCGGGATGAAAGAAGTCTTATCCAAACCATCGGGAGAGCAGCAAGAAACGTGAACGGAAGAGTGATACTTTACGCGGACGTAAAAACGCAATCAATCAAGAAGGCTATGAAAGTTACCCTCCACAGGAGAATGTTCCAGACAAAGTACAACGGAATACACGGCATCACGCCTCAAACTATAGTGAAAAGTGTCTCCATCAAGGAAGGAACGATCAAAGGCACGAAACACTTGGCGAAATCAGATATTCAAAGGCAAATAATCGAGCTTGACGCGAAAATGAGAGAAGCCGCCGAGAAACTCGACTTCGAGAAAGCCATTCAGCTTAGAGACACCATTGAAGATATGAAGAGATCCTTGGCACCAAAGATGGAAAATGAACAAAAAAGATAGGGAGACATAAAAGCAAGGAAAATATAGAGATGAAAAAGTCTGAACCAGAAATATTCTGGCAAAATAGGATTGAAGAAATAGGCCGAGATCATGAGAGACAGTATTTTTGTTAAGGGTGCACGGGAGCACAATCTTAAGAATATCGATGTGGAGTTGCCAAGGAACAAGCTGATTGTGATCACAGGGCTTTCTGGTTCCGGGAAATCCACTCTTGCATTTGACACCATTTATGCCGAGGGGCAGAGGAGGTACGTTGAAAGCCTATCCGCTTATGCGAGGCAGTTTTTGGGTCTGATGGATAAGCCGGATGTTGACTCGATTGAAGGACTTTCCCCGGCGATTTCAATCGAACAGAGAACCACGAGCAAGAATCCGCGTTCAACAGTGGGGACAGTCACGGAAATCTACGATTATCTTCGCCTTCTTTTTGCGCGCATCGGCACGCATCATTGCCCCAAATGCAACAGCTCAATTCGTCCCCAGAGCGCCGAAAACATCACGAGTCTGATCATGGCGGAAAAAGGAAAAAAGCTGGTTTTCCTTGCGCCGATAATAAAGAGGAATAAAAGGAACCCATGAACAGGTTTTGGACGATCTCAAGAAACAGGGCTTCACGAAGATCAGGGTTGACCAGAAAATCTACGACTCAGACTCGATCAAAGAAGAAGTTAAACTGGTGCGCTATGAGAAGCACTGGATCGAAGCAGTCATAGACACTCTGAAGATTGGTGACGAAGAGCATTCCAGAATCGCTGAAGCCGTGGAGCAGGCGCTGCAAATAGGAAAAGGCACAATGATAACTATCGATGCGGAGAATGTCGAATGCTGGCAAGAAGAAAGAACTTGAAAGATTTGAAGGAGAAACAGCGTTTAGCACTTTCGGTGCCTGCCCCAACCATCCTGAAATCGTGTTTGAAAGTCTTGGAGCCACGCATGTTCTCGTTCAATTCTCCTTTCGGCGCCTGCCCAACATGCCATGGTCTTGGAGAAATCACCGAGATCTCCGAAGACCTGGTAATTCCTGATAAAAGCAAATCCATTATGGACGGCGCGCTCGCAGTCTACGGAAAGATGGAGCTCAGCTGGAGGGCCCAACAGCTGGCCGCAGTTGGCAAGAAATACGGATTTGACGTTTTCACACCCATCAACAAGTTCACCAAGAACCAGCTTGACGTGCTTATTGTACGGAGACAAAGAGCCCTTCAACGCTAACTGGTCGAACGGCGCAAACATGTGGATGAGGAATGGTTGGGAAGGCATAATTCCCCAGACGATGAGGCTCTATCGCCAAACCGAGAGCGAATGGAGAAAAGAAGACATTGAAAAATTCATGAAATCCTCTCCTTGTACACCTGCAAAGGAAAGAAGCTGCAACCTGTTGTGCTCGCAGTACAAATACTGGACAAAAGCATTATTGACGTTACGGACCTTTCAATTGAGCAAGCTGTTGACTTCTTCGCCAAACTCCCTTCGCAACTCAACGAGAAAGAAATGGCGATTGCCAAGCAGGTTCTTAAAGAAATCAATGAGAGACTGGGGTTTCTCAAAGAACGTCGGGCTTGGCTACCTTTCCCTTTCAAGAGCTGCCAGAACGCTTTCAGGCGGAGAAGCCCAGAGAATCCGCCTAGCCACGCAAATTGGCAGCAACCTGATGGGCGTCATCTATATTCTTGGACGAACCCAGCATCGGCCTGCACCAAAGGGATAACAAGAAGCTCATTAACACGCTCCATCGACTGCGCGATCTTGGAAACACTCTGATCGTAGTGGAACATGATGAGGACACGATCCGAAACGCAGACCACATCATAGACATGGGTCCCGGAGCCGGAGTGCACGGAGGCCACATATCGCTGAAGGAACCCCAGCTGACATCATGAAGAGCAAGAAAAGCCTCACCGGAAAGTATCTTTCAGGCGAACTGAAAATCGAAGTGCCAAAGAAAGAAGAAAACCCGTCGGCTTCATCACGATCAAGGGAGCAGAAGAGAACAACCTGAAAAACCTCACCGTTGAACTTCCTTTGGGCGTGCTGTGCGGAATCACCGGCGTTTCAGGCTCAGGCAAAAGCACACTGATGAACCAAACCCTCATGCCGATTTTAAAACAGAAATTCGGAGAACAGATTGACAAAGTCGGGAAGTACAAGTCGATTGATATTCCCCAGCTGGTGCACAACGTTATTGTGATCGATCAAGATCCGATTGGAAGAACACCGAGAAGCAATCCTGCAACGTATACTAAACTTTTCGATGAGATAAGAAAGATCTTTGCTTCCACCAAAGAAGCGAAAGCACGCGGATACAAAGAAGGAAGATTCTCGTTCAACGTCAAAGGCGGAAGATGCGAAACCTGCCAAGGAGACGGCGTGTTGCGTATCGAGATGAACTTCCTTCCAGACGTCTACGTTGAATGCAGCGAATGCAAAGGAAAACGCTACAACAAGGAAACGCTCAGCATACTCTACAAGGGAAAGAACATTTCCGAAGTGCTCGACATGGAAGTTGAAGAAGCAGCCAAGATTCTTCGAGAACCTGCCTCGCCTTTCACGCAAACTCCAAACCCTCTTGACGTTGGGCTTGGATACATCAAACTCGGACAGAGCTCAACAACCCTTTCAGGAGGAGAAAGCCAACGCATCAAAATTACTCGAGAACTCAGCAAGAACAAGTCTGGACACGTAATCTACATGCTTGATGAGCCAACCACTGGACTTCACTTTGATGACACGAAACGCCTGATTAAGGTGCTGAACAGTCTTGTGAACAAGGGAAACACGGTATACGTGATCGAACACAACCTTGACGTTGTGAAGAGCTGCGATTATCTTATTGACCTAGGCCCTGAAGGCGGAGCAGCAGGAGGAGAAGTACTCGCCCAAGGAACACCTGAAGAAGTCGTGGAAAATTCCAAGTCACATACGGGCAAATTCCTAGAGAGAATGCTGTGCTTAGAAGAACCTGAAACACTGTCTCAGACGGCGACCGCAGTAACATGATTTCAATTTCTGGTCCTTCCGAATTCAAAAGCGCCGAGGTTCCCAGCAATCCTGGAGTCTACTTGTTCAAAGATGAGAATGGCGAAATTCTCTACATTGGCAAAGCTAAGAGCCTTCGTTCGCGCGTTCGAAGTTACTTCTCAAGTTCCGATCAGCCCGTAAAGACGCAGCACCTTGTTTCCAAGATTCGATATCATTGACTGGATCATCGTGGATAACGAGGTTGAAGCGCTTACTCTTGGAAAACAAACTTGTCAAGCAGCACACGCCGAAATACAACATCGATCTTAAGGACGCAAAACATTCGCCTATATCGCCCTTAGCAAAGAACCTTATCCTCGAGTGCTCACCTCACGCAAAGTCTCTCGCAGATTAGAATCATTTGGGCCTTACACCGACGGCTTCACGAGGCAAGATCTTACTCGGCTGGTTGTGAGAGTTTTCAAACTTCGAGTCTGCAAGACACTTCCGAAACGTGCTTGCCTGAGCTTTCACATTGGCTTATGTACGGCACCCTGCATTGGAAAAGTCAGCAGAGAACAATATGCAGAACAAGTTGAACAGGCGCGCGCTTTTCTCAAGGGAGACTACGCGCAGACAATCGAACTGTTAGGTTCGCAGATGGAAGCTGCTTCTAGAGAACAGAAGTATGAACGGGCGCTGGAACTCCGCAACCAAATTGCCTCGATCCGACTTCTCACTCATCGCCAAATTGTGGATACTGAAAGGAGATTCGACCAAGACGTGATGGCTTTCAGGAATCACGGAGAAAAAGTGCTGATCGTTCAAATGGGGGTTCGCAAAGGAGTGCTGCTTGGCAAGAAAGAGTTCTCGATTGACCTTCAACCAAACATTGAACAAGAGTTTCTGAAAGCCTTCTACACTGCGAACCAATTACCTCGGGAAATTCTGCTGAACAAGCCCTGTTGGGTTGACCACAAGGAAAAAGCCGCTATGGAAGAATTTTTTTCAACCAAAAGAGGAGCACCTGTCAGCTTGGCGGTCCCTAAGCGAGGAAATAGGCTTTCACTTGTCAAACTGGCTGAGAAGAACATCGAATCCAATTTGGATGAAGACAGCGCGCTAGTTGACTTGGAAACTGCCCTTAATCTTCCAGCTGTTCCTCACATTATAGAGTGCTTTGATGTGTCCAATCTGGGAA
Source organism: Candidatus Bathyarchaeota archaeon (assembly GCA_963842875.1). GTDB lineage: Archaea > Thermoproteota > Bathyarchaeia > Bathyarchaeales > SOJC01 > DATHCB01. Next base: position 48,963 of record CAWJIF010000016.1, on the reverse strand, counting down.
GAGAGCACATCGTGTCCGGAATGGTTCGCTTCACAGATGGGAAACCCGACAAAAGCAACTACCGCAGATTCAGAATGAGAACAGTGAAAGAGCAAGATGATCTTGCAAGCATGAACGAAGTCGTTACAAGAAGGTACAAACGTTTGATGGAAGAAAAAGCGTCAATGCCTGATCTTGTAATTGTGGACGGAGGACCTGGACAGATCAGCCGCGGCGAAAACGGCAATGCAGTCACTAGGACTTCAACTTCCGCTTATCAGTCTCGCCAAGAAAAACGAGGAAATTTACCTGCCTGACGAATCGGCTCCGCGTCGGTTCGACAAGAACAGCCGAATGATGCTTCTCCTGCAGCAAATCCGAGATGCAGCGCACAACTTCTCAGTAGGTTATAACCGCAAGAGAAGACAGATGAAGATGAGAAATGAGTTCAAAACAGGATAGCGCCTTCAGCGCGCGCTCAGTTCAGTATTGACTCCAAATCTTCGTCTGCAGTCTTAATGGGCATCATGTTGAATTTCTCAACCAGGACCTTGAGCACGTTTGGAGTTATGAATGCAGGTAGACTCGGTCCAATGCGAATGTTTCTCACGCCAAGATAGAGCAAAGACAGCAGTATAGCCACGGCTTTCTGCTCATACCAAGAGAGAATCAGAGACAATGGTAGATCATTTATTCCCACCTTGAAGGTTAGCGCGCGCTAACTTGATTACAAGCAGTCGAACATTATCCAGAAGCATACAGACACCCATTTTCCAACATAAATTAGAGAGGGTGTATTAATCTTTAGCGCGCGCAACTTAGTAGACTTGTTTGGTTTTCAACCCTTGGGCTTAGATTCATACTTGAACGTGCTCATGCAAACTTTACAGCGAACAACGTTTTCTTCAGGATAATACAACGCATCTCCGCCTACGTCATGGACCGCGTTCTTATGAATTTTGAAGACGAATTCAGCACCACAGTTCGGACATTTTTTCCTAACAATATTGTATCCTTTAACTCCACGTTCAAGCTTAATATCTATTGACATTTGATTACCTCCCTTAGAAATCATCACATTTTCTATATAAGTATTCAGCGCGCGCAATATTGATGACCGAAAATCAGTATCAAGGCGTGTACTCGATTCCGAAAACCCTTATACCCGCGCGCACCGCACCAGACTACAGCCAGGTCGTGTTTTGGGCTTGTTTGGCATATAGCCGCCTTTTTATTCTTCAACAGTTTTCCGCCGTCATCGTATTCGCCTGTCACATTTTCAAGACCAGTCCTTTTATCTTTCACCTACTCCGCCACATCAACGACAGATTTAAGTCAATCTAAGCAACACTTCTCTTGATTGGAGTGGACCTACATGGAAAGAATTATTGCCTATTGTGGATTGACCTGTTCTGACTGCCCAACATTCAAGGCCACGAAGTCAGATGACAATCTCGAAAGAAAGAGAATAGCAGAATTGTGGACGAAAGAGTATGGTCATCAATTCAAAGCCGAAGACATCAACTGCAATGGCTGCTTGAGCACCGGAGCACGCGTCTTCAACTACTGCAACATATGTGAAATACGAAAATGTGGACAACACAAAAAAGTCGAAAACTGCGCCTACTGCGACGACTACAAATGCGCAAATCTTTCCAAAATGCATGAACAAGCACCAAAGGCGAAGAGCACCTTGGAAGGAATTCACGAAGAATTTCAGAGAAAACAAAAGACCAGCTAGCCCGCGCGCTCAAAATACAAAACTTGGCTCTGGACTTGGATGGATTTCCTCATCAGAACGCAAATCCGACCTAGATATGGCTGCAAAGAGAAAACTATTTTTTGCAATACAGCACGCGCTTAGATTCGCGGATGTCTCCTTGTTGCAATAAAAGCTCCGTACGCAGCTACGGCTATGACTATTAGCCCGACTATGACAAAAAACGAAGCCCACAAGACCTCAACTCTGAAACGCGCGCGCGGCGTCGCCCTGATCATCCGTGCATTTGTGCGATTGGCCATGAGATAGTGAGCACTGGAGAGTAAGGACATAGACTCTAATTAATAGCGTGCTTTTGCCACTTTGTTCTTAAAGAAAAAGCTATAGCAAACGCCACAATATTTGCAGATGTTGGCAGCACCCTTGAAAAATGGTATGATCTTTGACATTCGCAAGTATTCGATTCACGACGGACCAGGGATTCGCACTGCAGTTTTCTTCAAGGGATGCCCGCTACGTTGTTGGTGGTGTCATAATCCAGAAGGTCAGGATTCAATGCCTGAGCTGGTCTACAGAAAAAGCAGATGTATTGGCTGCGGTGAATGCGCAAAAAACTGCGAACTAGCGCGCGCGGACCCTTAGGCTTGCAATAGTCTACAGTAGTTTGAACAAGTCTTGCATATAACATCCTTTTTCTTTCTAAAACATTCTTCTTTTACGTTTCCTGCCCTTATGCTGCGTTAGAACTAATTGCTTTTGGTTCGATCTTGGTTATGTTTTGGTTAAGGAGAAGTTTCAATCCAACATATTGGAAAGCAATGTAGCCTATGAGTAGCCTGAACCAGAAGGTTATGAATCGCGCAAGTAGGGTTGCAGTTAAGCTAACAGCCAGAGGAATAGACAAGAGTGTGTAGAGAGTACTCGTTATTACTTCTGTTACGCCTATGAAGGATATACCCATGTTTTGTAAAGCTCCACCTAAAGCGTACACTATCAGCACCTTGCCAGCCGACACTGGATAACCGATGGAAGCAAACACCAAAAAGATGACGCCAACGTCGAAAGCCCATGAAAGAATAGACAATAATATTGGTTTGATCAAAGCTTTTGGGTTAGCACGCAAAGTATGAACTCCTTCATGAAAAGCGTTCAGCAGCTCGTCGGCTTTTTGTTGCAGGGTCGTCAAATCCCATCTTCCCCGCGAAATGAAACAGATCAGCCCTATTACCCCATACAGGATTTTTCTGGTTGCTTGCGGCTTAGTGCTTACGTAATAGAGTACAGCCAACGCAGAGGCAAGCATTGCGAGAACAATTATTAAGAAGATGAGTATCGCGCGCACGCGCTCATTAATAACGTAGTAACTGAATACTAAGAGAACCAAGCCCACCACTAAATTGCCCGTCGCGATGGTGATTCCAAGCATTTTTTGACCTATGACCGCAGCCGTTGTTTTTCCTGAACTTTCACCTGTGGCTTTTGAAGCAAGATATGCCTGTATCAGGTCTCCTGAAATGTTTGTGGGTTCTGGCACGAGCGAGTCTATGAACGTTGCGGCGAGAACGAAGAGGAACGCTTGACGTAATCTTATTTTGATGGAAAGATTAGCAAGTAGGCTACGCCATGATAATGAGAAGAATAGGATGCCTGCTAACTCTGCGAGAAAAGCTGCTGCGTAATAGTAAAGGTTTGTCTTTTCAAACTGTGAGACAACTTTTCCGAAGCCGACGATGTAGTAAATGTAGAGCAACAGCGCGAGCAAACCCGCTGTAACTAGGAGAAGAATCCATTTTTTCATCGGCAACTTCGTCGTAGCCAAGCAATGGTTCCAGCATCATATGCTTAAATCGCGTTACAACGCAACAAATTCCTTAAATCATAGGTCCCTTTTAACATAAACACATTAGACATTGTCAACTAAAAGTATTTAGCTGCTCTTTGCATTTGCGATTGCCCGTGTCAAGGCGTCTATAACGTTTTGTCTGCCCATCGTGACTATGTATGGTCCGAGTCTTGGACCTTGTGGTGCACGTAAGAGTATGGCGTATAGCGTTTGGAAGAATTTGGCTGTTTTCAAGTCGTATTCTTTTGCGATCGCGAATATGGCTGTCTGTATCTCGTTTTCGCCACCTGTTTTCTGCAGTGCTTGGACGAGTTTTTCTATGGCTTCAGTTTCTTGTGGGTTGAGTTTTGCGGGTGTCTCGGTTATTTCTTCAAAGTCTCTGACCCAGTTGAAAGCGTAATCAATTCTTTCCAAGAGCTCTTTTGGCATTTCTTCTTCTATGTAGCCGTATTCACGAAGCTTCGTCGCAATATACTCGTTTTCTGAGCCTTTCGGTGCGACTTTGGCTAGGAACACGAGCAAGTTGTAGGGTACATGCATGGCTGGCTTTTCCGGCGGTTTCAGCATCCAAACGTACTCGTACAACCCTTTTAGTTTGGCCAGTTCTTTTTCGTCAGGAATCTTTGTCTTTCCGAAGTAGACATCTTCCAAATCATCCAGTTCGTTCACGTACTGCGGAATCTCCGTGACTGAAAGTGTCCGCGTGCCTACAAAGCGCTTTAGCATCAGCAAGAGAAGTGATTGCGGAGATCCATAGCGGAACCAGACCTGTGGGGTGAATACGTTGCCTGCGGATTTCGAAATTTTTTTTCCACTTTTGTCCAAGAACATTTCATACTGTGCATGCATAGGTGGCTCGTAGCCTAGAATGTCTCGGCAGATGCGGTCGTTGATTTTAACCGAGTCGGCGATGTCCTTTCCATAGGGTTCGAATCTTATGTCAAGTGCTTTCCAGCGCGCGGCGAATTCCACTTTCCAAGCCAGTTTGCCCTCGCCTTTTGTATAGTCTGCTTCACCTTCGTATCCACAACCTGTAAACCATTGTTCTTTGACCTCCATTCCTTCACAACGGTAGAGAACTTTACCTTCTTTGGGCAGAAATTCGTAGGCGTTGGTTGTGTAAATGCGACCGCAGTTACTGCAGATGGCGAAATATGGGAGCTTCTCCTCAAACTTTTCTTGCCCAATCTCTTCCTTAATTAGCTCGCCTACTTGCTTAGCGTTCTTAAGTATCGTCTCGATTTCCTTATTGAAAACGCCTTTTCTGTAAGCCTCGTCTGCAGACATTAGCTTGTATTCGATTCCACACTTGTCAAAGGCTTCCAAGAGCAAGTTAATCATATGTTCAGCAAAATTCTCGTGGCATTTGAACGGGTCGGGAATAGCCCTCACTGGATAGCCTAAGTACTTCTCCAATTCAGAAGGAAGTCCCACTGGAACTTTCCGCAAACCATCCTTGTCGTCGGCGAAGGCTACCATCTCAGAATTACATCCCTGAGTTCGCACTGCAAGAGTTACCGCATAAGCCCGTGAGGCGTCGCCAATGTGGCCTATGTGGGGTACGCCTGAGATTCCAATACCCATCTCAGTTCGTATGAGGTCGAGGCTTCGACCCAGCTTCCGCTCTCTTTCCAAAAGCTCGGCCGCAGTTTTGTCGTACCACGTGCCATGACCAATAATTTTTTCTGACATGTCCAGTCACTATAGTGCGTGTATTCGGAATAAAAAATGTTTCATCTCTGAAATGGCAGGTGTACGGTTTGTCTTCGCTGTATGATGCTGTTGCTCGTCACGAGGCGATAGAGAAGCTTGTGCTGCGCGATCTTGCGGAGGGGCAGGAACGAAAGTACTGGCGTTTTCGGTGCGATCGTTGGTATGGCGGAATAGTCACTGCAGACGCTGTCGGGTGTGGACTAGTCTGCAAGTATTGTTGGGTTTCGGATAGGGTAGTGCTTGAGCCCGCAGAGGCCGGCAAGTTTTACCGTCCAGACACAGTTGCAAGCATTCTGTCAAGGATGGCGCGAAGACGACGTTTAGATCAGCTGCGCGTCAGTGGTGGCGAACCGACTATTGGAAAGAGTCACTTCCTACAACTTCTGGACAATTTAGACGGCAGGGGTCTCCGTTTTATTTTGGAGACGAATGGAATTCTGATTGGAAACGACGCCGCCTATGCAAAAGAGTTGTCCAAATATGGCTTTATTCATGTGAGAGTTTCGCTCAAAGGATGCAACGAAAAAGAGTTTACGACCTTAACTGGCGCTAAACCTGAAGGCTTTACATTGCAACTTGAAGCGTTAGAACGTCTTCTGCACGCAAGCGTTTCTTGTCATCCTGCAGTTATGGTTTCTTTTTCAACGGAGGAAAGCCTTCAAGAATTGACTCAACGCCTGACGCGTATTGGTCCTGCACTTGCTCAAGAGCTTGAAATTGAAGAGCTCATTCTTTATCCTCAAGTAAAACGGAAAATGGTTAAACAGGGCTTAAAATACCACACTGCTTATACACCCTCAAATGTTCCAAAAGAACAGGTATAATCGATAAAAGACGGTGGCAGGGTTGAAAGACGACCGTGTTTGGCCTTATGTTCTTCCGTTCCCGCTTGAAGCTAAGAAGCGTAAGTTGATTTTGGCGATTCTCCAGTCTCGGGTTAGTGTAAGCATATTAACTCGCATAAAGATCGATGCGCGCACGTTTCAGCATGGCCTGATTGGTCGATTGCGCTACTCTAACAAGTCTATTATTAAATATCTTAAGCTGATGGTTGATGCAGGCATTCTGGAGCAAGGGATGGAACGTGTGGTAGAGAAAGGCAAAGCAGCATGGATGAAATGGTATGCGCCAACTAGCCTAGGGAAGTGGGTAATCCTCTTTCTAACGCCGCCTGAAGAGATTCCGCAAGAATTGGCGAAACACACGATTGAGGAACTTTTTAGGCTCTACTCGTCAAGCGTGGTTGAAGTCTGCGAAAAATACGGCTTCACGATTGATTCGTTCCAGCAGGTCTTTGATCAGCAGTATATGAAAGCAGCGGTGATGAAAGCGAAGAAAGCAAAGCCTAAAGTGGTTGTTTATGGAAGCACCGCCTTGGACATTTATGGCAATCTGGAAAAACTCCCAAGCGTGGATGAGACTGTGTACGTAGAGGAGACAGGAAGATACGCAGGCGGTATGGGTGCGAACGTTGCTGTGGCACTGACACGGCTAAAGGTGTCGGCGGCCTTTGTTGGAAAAATTGGGGGCGATTTTGTCGGAAGAATCTTGCTGGAGAGTCTAGTGAAAAATAGTGTTGACATTTCCAACGTTACCATTGCTACGCAGCGATCTTTGCGAACTCTAATCTTGCGCGACGGGAAAGGAGAACGTTGGCTTCTCGCTTTAGGCTCTCCTGAGCATGCGCTCTCTATAACTTCACCTTCTGAAATCGATTGGAGCCTAATAGACCAGTGCCAGATTGTTTACGTAGGCGAAGTTTTTACAGAAATCGCTTCAACAATAGCAAGCTACGGGAAGAATAGAGGAAAATTAGTCATTTATCGACCAGGTGCTCCGTATCTTCGGTTTGGCTTGGAGAAACTCCAAGACATTCTTAAACACGTGAACGTGTTCATTTTGAACAATGTTGGGTGGAGGTCGTTACAAGACTCGTCGAAAAAACCGTTGGAAACGCCTAGTGATTTGCTTGCTTATGGTCCTGAAACGGTGATCTTAACTAAGGACGAGGAAGGCTGCGCTGTGTATACAGAGGAGGGCAGTTATGTGATGCTGGTTCCAGCGAGTTTGCGTGTTAGATTCAAAATTGTCGACCCAACAGGCGCTGGGGATAGCTTTTCGGCCGGCTTAATTAAGGGTTTACTGGAGGGTTGGGAATGGAAAAGGGCGATTTCTCTTGGACAAGCCGCTGCTTGCATCACATGCTCAAGGATAGGTGCTTCTCCAGCCTTTCCAACACTGGACGAAGTAGAAAGTGCTGCCTCAGAAAATTACTAAAAGACACAAAAAAAAGAGTTTTAGGCTTTTTTCTTTGTGGTTTTCAGAGCAGCAACAACGCCTAATATGCCTAGGATCAGCAGAACTACGGCGAATGCGTAAACCCAATATATTATGCCGTCAATGCTGAGGTACGATCCGAACCCAATTGCTGCAATTAATATTCCCCAGCCGAAGAAGCTGAATGCACTGCGTGGGTACTTGGATGGATTTCTCGTTCTCATGCCTGCGACTACTACGAGCCAGCAACCATAGAAAGCAATGATTAGCGGAACCACTTCGGACCAGATATTTAAAGCAGCGCCGAGAATGACTGCGATGGCAACGATTATAATGAAAGCGCCGAGGGTTAAGAGCCCTTGTTGTGACTTGGACATTTCGTTTTCACCGTTATTCGAATTTTGTTCCACATTCTGGGCAGAACTTCGCCGTCGGAAGCACTGTGTGACCGCATTTTGGACATTTTTTGGTAGCTTCTTCGGGCGGCGCGATGTCGGCTCCGCAGTCTGGACAGAATTTCGATGTTGCAGGAATTCTTGCGTTGCATTTTGGACAGATTACTAGTGCTGCTGCGGGTGCTTGTGCTGGACCTGTCGGCGTCATCACTTGCGGTATCAACACCATACCTGCACCTAAGCCTGCGCCTGAGGATTTGCCGAGTGATTCTGCGGCGCTTTTGACGGTTTCCATGCGCAGGACTTGATCTGATGAACTGCCACCAGTTTTGAGCCAGAATAAGCGTTCGCGATATTCTGGTGTTGTGTCGATGCCCTCGAAGCGCAAGTCTGTGAGGTCTAAGCCTATTCTTCGGAATGATTCTAGAATGGCGTTTTTGGTTGCGACGGAGGTTTGGTCAAGTCGAGTGAAGACCGTTAGCAGGTCGTATCTCGAGAGTTCGTCGATGATTTTTTCGTTTAGAAAACCGCGTAGATACTCATCAACTTGTTCAGTTGAGTAGGCGTTTTGTCCGCCAACGACTTCCATTACGAATAGTGTTGGATTTTCCACTTTGAACCAGAAAGTTCCAAAAACTTGTAATGGCGCGAGTTCGGTCGTTTGGGCTCTTGTTCCAAATTTGCCCGCGTTGACTTTTGTTGAGACGAAGATGACCGCAGCTTTGAAGGGCTTGTCTTTATACCCTGCAATTCGTGTTAAGAGCCCAGTTAACAGGGGCAGGTTTAAGGTCGTTATTGTTTGTCTGCCTGGACCAAGAACGTCGTAGGCCTTACCATCTCTGAAGAAAACCGCCACTTCATATTCATTAACTATAAGTTGTGCACCCCAAGTGATGTTCTCGTCTGGATAACGATAGACTATGGCGTTTTCAGCTGGGTTTGTCCATTCAATAACCTGTGGCATTCTACTTCACTCCTAATATGATGTCTCCTCTTTCATCAAACGTGTCCGCTAGAGTTTCTAAGGTGTCATTTGTCTTTTGAATATGATCCTTTGCATTCTCATACATGTTGTTACTAATGTCCTTCTTGAACGCGCTTGCTTCGTCAACAATAGCTTGCACTTCGTCAACGAGTTGAGCGTCGAATTCAATCATTTTGTCCAGTTTCTCTTCATCCACCTTTAAAACGTTAAAGAATCCGGCATACCCGTACGATGCATGATTAATCTCCTCCGCAACGCGGTCATATTTTGTTACAAGTATGTCCATGTCTGTTAGAACTTCAAAGCGACGCTGCTGCGAGAGTTGCTGGAAAACTTCTTTCAGGTCGCTTCTGGCTTTCATTAATTTTTCATATAAATTGTTTCGGATTAGTTTGTCACTTTCTCTTCGCAGCTCTTTCTCTTTGTATCCTCTGAAGCCTGGGAGTTCTGCGAGTATTCTTTCTGGGAGCCTCATTTCGTCTTTCGCTTGTTCGTAAAGGTCTTTTTTCTCTGTCAAACAGGTCCCTTCAATTTCTAAATCTTATAGTGAGAATGATGGCGGTTGCTTTTAAAGTTTAATTTTATCCATGACTACAATAGTCTAGGACCACGCTAGAACAGTCCCACGTTTATTGACGGGATGTCGCCTTTTATCACGGTTGCTGTTGCACCGTCTAAGAAAAGGTTGTAGCGTTCATGCTTATACTCATAAGTTATGAACCACACAGGCGCGTGAAGATAGGTCACGTTGCCAATGGCGAAGTCTGTTTTCATCTCAATAATCTTGTCCACATCTTCTTTAATTAAAAACTCGTGTAAATTTTCGATTTCTTGCTTCGCCTTCTCCGCAGCCTCGAGCTGCTGAAGTTCGCTGTTCAAAACTTTGGCGAAGCTTTCGACTCTTCTGAAATCGTATGGAATTTTTCCTTCCAAGGGCACTTGATAGTCTTTCGTTGGAAACTCGGTGGCCTTTCTGGCCAGAACGAGCCAATTGTATTCCTTCTCGATCTTCCCTTCTTTTTCCACAGCCGGGGTTATTCTTTCAAAAACCCCCTTATACGTAGTCGTTGCCTTAACTGGAACCATCCAAAAAGGCAAATAAGTCAGATTCTTTTCTAGAAGTTTTGATTTTGCCAAATCTCTAGGTTTCAGAAAGCCAGACTTCATCCATTCCCTTATCGGCGTTTCCACCGATGCCATGTCAAACTTGTTTAGTATCATAGAATGCTCAAACACAAAAGCCTCGCCAGTCTCAATAACCTGCGTGAACCCACAGTAAGCGCAGGTAGCCAAAATCTCGCCAGGATTAAACCTGACAGGTGCACCGCAATGCGAACACTTGATTTCGTCAACCACAGACATCGTGAATCCTCGTTGAAGGTATTTGCTGCTAGTGAGACATAAGTTTTCTTAAAGGCTTCAAGAGAAAGCTTAATTCTCAGCATTGAAAACTGAGTCTCGTTTAGATGAAAGGTGATGTGAGGCTGGCAAGGTTATCTAGGCTTAAGATGTCCATGACCGTGGCGATTTTGTTAGTGGGCATAATTTTCGCAGTCTTCCTAGCAGTCATAATGTACGTGGTAAGTATTTTCTTTCAGATTTCGCTCATCGGTATGCTCGCAATTGCCGTAGTAGGCGCAGGGTTCTTCATCTTCATCCAATATTTAATCGGACCCTCCATCGTCAAAGCCGCTACACATCTTCACTACTTAAAGCCCGGCGAAAATCCATGGCTCGAACAAACCGTTAGAAAGCTTGCAGATAAAAGCGGATTGCCCATGCCGAGATTGGCGATTGTTCCAGATGAAACTCCAAACGCTTTTACTTTCGGAAGAACCGCAAGCAGTGCGACTTTGGCTGTGCATGAAGGCTTGCTGAGGCAATTGAATGAAGAAGAGGTGGAAGGCGTCATTGGACATGAACTTGGCCATGTTAGGCATAAGGACTATCTGGTGATGACTGCGCTTTCAGCTGTTCCTTTGCTTGCTTTTCTGGTTGCGCGGGTGAGTTTTACAGCGGTGCAGTTTGGAACCATCGGTCGCAGTAGAGGAAAAGATAATAGTGGAGCCATTTGGATAGCGATTTTGGCCGCGGCAGCGCTTTCCTATCTTGTTTACTTCCTCACACAAATGTGCGTTATGGGATTAAGCCGTTTGAGAGAGCACTATGCAGACGCTTACTCAGCTTACCTGACTGGTTCGCCGCGCGAACTAGAAAGCGCTTTAACGAAAATTACCTATGGCTTGTCGCTTTCACCAAAGCCAACAGGCGGAGCGAGAACCTTCTTCATCGGCGATCCTGCGCTGGCGAAACAGGAGATTCAGGAGATATTGTCTAAAAAGGAAGAATACGACCTTGACAAGGACGGCGTGTTAGACGAAAAAGAACTTGAACTCGCCATGGAGAAAGAAGCGAAGAACACGTGGGTCAAAGTCAACACTTTGTTTGCCACTCATCCGCCCACTTACAAGCGTATACTCCTCTTGCGTGAAATTGATAAGGAAATGGAGACGGGCAAATTCACGAGCAGCACCATTTACACTCATATCTAAACAAGGCAGCATTTTTCAACGGTTTTCTGCCACGGTTTTCTTGGCCAAGCATCGAAAGGGTTTACTCGGTTTATTTCAAACTCCCATTACTTGCCCGCCATTCTTGTTTGTTGTTTTTTTCAAAGAAAGTTTAATACGTTAGCCTCTTTCCAGTACTACGGCAGGCTTGAGAAGGGAGGTCCACTCACACTCTTGAAGCACACAAAAATCGAAGCGTTCGACTGTCCAGATGCATGGTTCAAAACTCTGAACACAATTTGGATTGATGGTGACTCCTTCAAAATCGGCTATGGATCAGAGTGCACTAACACGAAGAAACTCAACCTAACCATCGAAATAAGTCATCCAGAGAATAGGCCGCTGGTTGATGAGAAAGCGCCATGCGACATGAAGTACGTGCAGTGGTACGCGTTGAAGTATTTGTGGTCGGATGTGATTGAGGATGAGACTTACACTTATGGCAGTCGATTGCGTAAACCCGTGGACCAAGTTGAGATGGCGGTTCAGCGTTATATCGAAGAGAATTGTGATCGGCAGATCACTATGGTTATACGGCTTCCAGAAGACATACAGAAAGCTTTGAACAATCAGCGTCATGAGCCTCCATGCTTAAGCCTTATTGACACAGAGATTTTGGATGGAGCACTCCATTTAACCTGTTACTTCCGGTCTTGGGACGCTTATGCGGGGTTGCCAGCGAACATCGCTGGGATTCAGTTATTCAATGAGGCTTTCGTGGCTGAGATTAACAGACGAGGCGACTTGGACATAAAAACTGGAAAAGTCATTTTTCATTCAAAAAACTGCCACATTTACGAGCGGCAGTTTAAGCTCGTGGAAGACTTGCTGAAACCACAACAAAAAGACAAAAGACGAAAGATGCTGCTCAAGTCGGACATTGGCTAGGTGCCAGACATTTTTCTTCTGACAATAAGTTTATAAGTTATTTTGCAATTAACCATAAACCACTCAATTAATGGAGCGTGAAAATTAGTGTCCGAAAGAGAAATGCACAAGGCTGTCTGCGCAGATTGCGGTCAGGAATGTGAATTGCCGTTCAAGCCAGACCCGAGCAGACCAGTCTATTGCAGAGATTGTTGGTCGAAAAGAAGAAGCAGCAGCAGAGGACGATAAACATACGTTACTGTCTTAATAATTCTTCAACAATACATCTATCAAGTCTCTTCTTTTCTTTTATTTTTTTTGGCACAACATAACCGCAGAGTGAAAAATGGTTAATGCTGTATTTGTGTTGTTCTAGTGTACGATAAAGTTTATTAAATATCACTATTTCAGATTACTATTGACGATAAACGGAAGAGCCGTGGAAATTAAGTTGAAAGGAGGATACTTTTTCATCGTCTTCTTTCTACTCTTTGCATCTGCGATCATATTTATCCCTACACCAATGTTTCCAGGCGACAATTTAGTTAGCGCTGCCAATTTAGCAACCTTGGAGCACGCATCTATTCTGAGCGCTTTGATCAACGCCCTAGTTTATGGTCTAATCGCATGGGCGATTTTCGCGTTTGCGATGAGAAAAATCGAAAATCCGGCACCTAAGGAGCCAGAGAAAAAGCATAAAAGACAAGAATAAGCTTTCATGTCGGGAAGCGTTATTGTTGAAGGAACCCTACTACGTGGATTTTGCTGCCACACTTATTGCAAGTCATAACGAGCTCCTCGAGCGTATCGCCCTTCATTCTGGTGTCGACGATGGTGTACACTTCCTCTGTTTCATCGTCTGGGGAAATTAACGCGCCGCATTTCGGGCACGGAAAGTCCCCATCTCCCTCGATCTTTGTAAGGTCTATTTTGTATATTTGTTGAGGTCGCTTTTCACTCATGTTCTTATCCATCCACATGCGACTTTTCGTTTACGCACAGTTATTAAAATAAGATTATGAAGGCTTAATCTATATTTATCTTCTATCCCCAAGTTGATGTGGAAAGTCCACCAGTCACCACTTAAGATTTTCGTTAATGCAGTGCTAATTGCTTATTTCCTTGAGTGTTGTCAGCACAGTGCTTAGATTTTTCTAACAAGCCCCAAGCATAGGCGCGATCGTTTTAAATGGATGTCAGCATGTTTTTGTTTTTAAGTTCTTATATGACCACTCGACAAGAGATTACATCTTAATAGCGCTATAGGAGTTGATTGGAAATGCCAGTAGTGACAAGCAAGGAAGGTGAAAGAGAGGCGTTACTGCAGGCAGCAAGACTCATGCTACTTTCTGCAAGGACTGCGCCCAAATCTGCGGGAATAGATGACATCTTAACAGTGATGGTTCATGGCAAGGAAAAAGAAGACATTGCCGCGGAAATGGAGAAAATCGCCCAAGAAAGAACAAATGCAAGCGCAGGCTTTAAAAGGGATAGTCAAAATCTTCGCGACTCTGAAGCAGTATTGCTCATCGGTGCTAGGGGAACTAGAAAGTTTGGTTTAGATTGCGGCGGTTGTGGCTACTCAACCTGCGCAGAATTCGAAAAAGCTACAAGGAAATTTGGAAAAGACTTTGAAGGCCCAAACTGCATCTTCAAACTCTTAGACCTAGGCATTGCATTAGGCTCAGCAGTCAAGACTGCGAGTATGCTTAATGTGGACAATCGTATAATGTACCGAATTGGAACCGCTGCAAAGAGGCTGAAGCTTTTGCCAGAGGCCAGCATAATAATGGGAATTCCGATTTCGGCAAAAGGAAAAAGTATCTACTTCGACAGAAAATGACTTGAAGAGGGCAAATCACTATTTCTTTGGCCATTCTATGGCTATGTATAATATGTTGTTTCCTCTGACGAGTACGCTGCCATAGTTTGCGAGCAGTTGATCCTTCATTAGTTCAGTAGCACCTTCGAGAATTATGTTCATGTGCCCATCGCACTTCATCATGTTACCCCGGTACTCGATGCCGTTCTTCAGCGTTATTGCAATGTTGGAGTTGAGTTGTTTGATCAGAACGTTCAGCGGTTTCTTACTAGGCTCCAGAGCCTTGCTGATTTCGTTTGAATTCATTGGAAATACTCCTTAACTCTACCACACACATTCATCTATATAAAAGTTTTACGAACCAACATCCCTTCATGGCAACAAGTCGCATTCCTTGCTAAGACCTTGGATTAGCAAGTAAGAGAGTAATTCTCCATAGTAGCTGTTTTTTCATGGAGAAAAGTATATAAGTATGACATACGTCATGTTAGTATGACGCCTGTCATAAGAGGAAGGCGGAACTGAGAAAACCAAACGACCCAAAAATTTCCCTCCCCTACATTCTCCCTCCCATCCATGAAATCCCCTAGCCTCTTATGCCATGCGTCAACGAGGTCCAACAAGAATGGAAGTCAAAAAGAGAAGGAATCAAAAGGCGAAAGAGAAAACCCGCCTAGAATTGGCTCTTGAAAGAGCAGATCAACAGTGCAGAAACTGCCGTCCGCCAACGCCGCTGGATTGCATAGGAAGCTGCAAAATCTGGCGTTTCAGAAACGAGCTTAGGCAACTCCGCGGAGTACTAGCTAAAGGAGACTACCAAAACACGCTCCTGAACACATTGAAGAACAAAAGACGCCTGAAAATACTTGAAATTCTATCGAAAAATGGTTATTCTATTCCGCAGCTTCAGAAGGATTTGAAGGAACTCGGCTACAGTCACAGCCAAGAAACAATATTGAATGAGTACGTTGAGCCCTTAATCACAACTGGTCTAGTATTGGAGAATTCAAATCATTTTAGGACAACAGCCCTCGGTAGTGAAATGAGCCAATTATTCACAGGACTACGTGAGGTTGAAGATACTTTGCCGCCTCATTCCGAGTGCTATGAGGAGAAAATAGTTGAGGCATTATTCGAAAGCCCGAAGACCTATGAAGGACTGAAATTGGTAATTCCAAATGACAGCCTAAAAAGAGCAATGGCAAGGCTTCTAGAAGCAAACCTCATAGCAAGAAACGGCGATAACAACTACATGTTCTACTTTAGAACAAGGAGACCTGCTGAAAAAGAAAGACTGTCATCAACAGAAAAACGCGTTTATGAAAGCATCTCAGAAGAAGGTTTAACAGCCGAAAAACTCGCTGAAAAGACACGAATTTCGCTGAGAAGAACATACAAGTATGTAAGGAAACTGAAAGGCAAAAAACTTGTCTTCAAACGGAAACGTCCAAAAACCTACACCTTGACAACGGAAGGAACTAATATCGCGATGTTTCTCGAGAAACTCTGTGTATTGATTAGAGAATTTACTGAAGCCTCCGTGGCGGTCACAACGAGAACCTTCGAAGATATCCAGTCAATTCCCATACCTCACGCTGCCGGCAAAGGAAAAGAAGAGACGCCCTTGCCACTCTTAGTCAAGCATGGCGCCTAACAATAAGCCTTATTAGTGCTGCAAGAAAACTAGGGAAATGGAGATGTTCCATGCTCTCGAAAGAGGAAATAACGAGGTTTTTTGAAAAACAAGCACTCTTGGAAGACGAGATAGTAAAGTCCATAAACAAAGCACTAGCGAAGATCAGGAACCCAGTCGTCAAAGGAGTATTGAAGGGTATATCTTTAGACTCGGTAAAACATGGGGAAATGTATAAAGCGGCAATAGAGCTGTTAACGACTGTCACACCAGCGCTTTCTCAACAAGAATTTGATGAACTGGTAAAGTTTGTCCAAAAGCACATTGCAGAAGAGGAGAAAGCCATCATAAGCATGGAGGAAGTTATGGTTCAAATTAAAGATGAGAAGGTTCAACTGCTTCTCGAAGCCATATTCGCAGATGAGCAGCGTCACCACAAGCTCTTGAACTCTGTCATGGAGATTCTCGTCAAGAGAGAAACGATAAGCGAAGAAGATTGGTGGGACATTCTGTGGAAGAATGTGCCGTTTCACGGTGCACCCGGAGGATGAAACATATCAAAGTTAATGGAGGTTGATGAAAAATGGCTGATGTTAAGGTTGACTGGAAAAAGTGTAACGGCGACGGCGTTTGTGCTGATGTGTGTCCGGTGAGCGTTTTTGAGCTTCAAGACTTGCCTGAGTACAAGGACTCTAAGAAGTCGGTCCCTGTGCGGAAACAAGACTGTATTCTTTGCATGGCGTGCGTGTCGTCGTGTCCTACGCAAGCAGTAGAAGTAAAAGAAGAATAGGCAGGTCTTAGTGAATCTTTGTGCATTTTCGAGGCGTGTTATAGACGCGTGCATTCAGCATAGAGAAACGGCCCTATGAAGTCTCTCATCGGTATCTATGAAAAGAGTAAATCCATAACCCCAAGGCTCTGGAGACGTCTCCGCACAATCTCTTAATTTTTTTACACAGCTCCAATTCATATATTTTGGTCACACCGATATTGATTATTATTTATTTTTTTCAACTGCGTAGATCCTAAGGAGTGGGTTGAACGGACTTGAGGAATACTCTGGAATATGATCAATCACGTCGGAATCGATATAAATAATGGTCCGCCAAACTTCGAAACTGAAAGCAACCACATTCGCAAAGGTTTTCGACATAGAATTGGACAACAAAAAAAGAAGAGAGGATAGTCTAGGCGTTGGGTTGTATGTTGAAGGGTAGCACCGCGTATGCTTGCGTGTTTGTTGCGTTAATTGCTTCATAGCCTAGCATTTCGTTTATGCTGAAGTTAGCGTTGCTGAACAAGTTGTTCTCCAAGACTTTCATCGTCACGTTCTGGCCTGAACTCGCGAATGTGCCATTGAAAAGCGTGTTCCTGTCCACGACTTGGGTGCCTACTGCCCAGTCTTTAGGCAGCAGAACCCGGATCTGACCTGCGCTAGTGTCCAAGATTAGCATACCCTTAACCTCTGAAACCACAGTTCCATAAACCGTTGAAAGCGTAGCGTTCTCCGAGAACATTTTGGTCCACTGAAGACCGTTCGCCTGCATTTGTGGCATGTGCCCCATACGACCTGACCTCGTACAGTTGTTCGATCCGAAAAAGGTCGACACGTTCCACATGCCTATCTGGTTCTGCGTATTATCATTAGCACTAAGACTGTTCTGCGAGCTTGCGTACACGAAGACTATAGCGCCCAATGCCAAGAACAACACCGTAGCTACAGCAGCTATCTTCAAGATTTTCTTCACTTTTCACATCACCAACCAAACAGCAAGCCACGGGTCTATTAAACCGTTTTTCAAAATTAGACCCTATTCCATCCCTAATCCAAACGCATGTGCATATTGGCTATGACACAGAGAACGCAGGCTGGAATCCCTGCTTGTCGCCTGCTACGGCTATCGGGATCCACGCTAAAATACCTACAATGAAACGCTTACGGAACATTTGAACCACTTGCTTTCCCAGATCCGATCGAAAGATCCTTCACCTTTGAAAAAGGCTTCATTACGTCACCGAGAAGCAGGGCATCATGCTTTTTAGAAGAGCACGCGCGCAAAAATCAAAACTGAAAGATCCTCAACGACTGAGGGAATGGTTCTGTTCTGAGATGCTGAGACTAGGTGCGCCCGAGACGCATATCGATGCGTTTTGTGTAAGAACGCCGAAAAGTATCTTGGGGTCACATTATTTGGTCTTTGCACAATAGTAAGAACAGTCTTATCGAAAACAGAAAGAGGGATTATGAAAAGGAGGAGGTTCTGAAGCACACGGGATCGAGACCGTAAGGGAGAAAGGAGAAAGGAATTGAAGAGAGAAAGTTATTGCTCCTGTCACGGCCTCGGTTCTGTATAATGGTTATCTCAGCTGCGCTGGTGGCATGGGATATTGACACTCAGGAGCGTGCACTGCGAATATGATCTCTTTAGCGCGTGCGTGCTTTATTGCATTTTTGATCCCATTGTGGCTAGCTCCAGCCTCTATCATCTCTTGTACGAGCAGTCCGATCCGCATTCTTTGTTCATCCGTGAGATTATTCAGCCATCGTGAAGACAGAGTTTCTCTGCTTTTTGTTTTCAGTAGTATCATCTCCTTTTCATTATCGTGTCCGATTAAAATGCGGCGGGTTATTAAGGAATTTTTCAGAATCAGACCAAACTCTATCCCTAATTCATCCCTAATCCCCTACGCTTGCGCTCAAAGTGTAAGGTAAACTTGAAAGCAGAGAATAAATTTATTACCCTCTTGCCCATAGCGAATAGACAAATAAGGGGCTTTAGAGAATGGCTTTGAAGTCAAGATTAAAGATTGAAAGCACGCCGATTTTCGTGTTTCTCATTTTCTACATAATCGCCGCAATTGGATATCTCTACGTACTCGCCACTCTCGGCTTTGGGTTTGTGCCTGCTGCTATAATAGCAATCTTAAGTCTGCTAACCGCCTACGGCTTGTACAAGATGGAGAAATGGTCATTGTGGCTGGTAGTCGTGCTGTTCTTTATCGGCAACACTTTTGGCTTGGTCACTCTCTACTGGTCGATTAACGGAAACGGCTTCGCTGGAAGCACTGATGTTTTGCTGCTCAACCTCGCTCTAATCGGGTACGTAATCATGACATGGCTCGCCACGATCTACATCGGAGCGAAAAAAGACAAACTGAAATAAATAAGCCTTCACCCTTTCTTCCGAACTTCTTCGTGTAGTACGTCTCGCATCTTCTGAGCATCTACGTCAATTAGCGGACTTTCGCAGATTGTTACCGGCGTTAAGCCCAACTCCACGATCAAGCCGGCTAAAATGCTAAAGTCTGGGCCATATCTTGTCTCATCCAGAGTGTGGTGACGCTTCTCCCCCTTTGCAGAAAACTCTATTCTGCTGAAATGGCAATGCAAATTCTTAACCGCGTCCGTGCCCAACCGTTTCTCTATTCCATCAATCACTCTGACAAAGTCTTGCCTAGTTCTCAACATTCCTTGAGTTCTCGCATGGATGTGCCCCCAGTCAACTACTGGCGCAGTTTGTTCAACGCTTTCGCACACGGTTAAGACCTCATCTAAACTCCCAAACTGAGAGCGTTTACCCATAGTCTCCAACCCAAGCTTTACGCCAATGCCTAAATTCTTCAAGTCCGCTACAACGTTGCTTATGACTTCGATGCTGAGCTTCAGAACCTCTCGACGACTATGACCCATGTAGAAGCCCGGATGAAAAACAAGCACGTGTGCGTTCATCCACTGGGCAGCTATCCCACATGCTAGAAGACGCTTTTTACTGGCTTCCGCAACCGCTGCTTTGCTCTGTAGACTTATGAAATAAGACCCGTGCATACTAAGCCAAACATCATTCTGTCTGGCGTTGGAGCCGAGTTTTTCAGCATTTTCCCGTTTTATCTGAGGCACCTGCCCCCACCTAACCGCCTGATACTCAAGCGCGTCAAGTCCCTCCGCATGCAAGAAACTTGGCAGTTCCGTGATCGGCTGGTCCAGTTCTTTAAACGCCAACGGCGTGCCTGCTGGACCAAATCTAGGACGATTTGCCATTGCATTCACCCAGCTTAGAGGTTTAACATGCGAGGCTTAAAAAGAAAGGCAATTACCGACGTCGACGACCAGGGCGACCTGCGTACAACGCAATTATTGCAGAAGCCCATGCGGCGACGTTTTGACTAAGAACGTATTTTCCGGCAAGGTTTAATTCGACTAAAGACCTGATTATTGGCGTAGTAAAGCCAATCACGCCATTTCTAAAACCCAGCGCTATCGAAGCTAATCCGCCGTTAATGTTTGCCGCAAGCCAGCCAAGCGGCGACAAAGCTTTTCCAACCGCATTAGCAGCGTTGACGGTCCATACAACGAAGCCATCAAACGCGGAACTGCCTCCTCCAAACAGCCAATTCACCGCGTTCGGAATTAATTGTGGATAGATGATTACGTATACTATCAAAGCGAGAACAGAAAATGGCAACACAACGGTCAACGCGCTTTTGAAAACCGTTTTTCCAGCGGGGTGCTGCTCCAAATACTCTGCGAGGCGTGATTTTGAAATCCTTTCCTTGATACTTCGTGCTGCGTCTCCGACTTTTTTGTCGATTTTGCCGATGAATCGTCTCAGGGTCTTAAGGTGCTTTTTTTCATATCTTCTCGGCGGTGGCAGTGGTCGTTTTGTTCTTGCGGGTTGCATTCCGCTGGGTGCATATGTTGCGTGTCGCGTTAGGTATATCCAGCTGGCGAACAGGACGATTATTACGCCTAATGGTAAAAGATGGAATAGTGGACTGATGCTGATGGTGAACGAAGCCACGTTCCAGACCAGCGGGTTTGCGTCCTCCAGACCGAAGGACATGGAAGAATAAATGATGAGAAATTCCAGCAACACGGCTACAGCTAGAAACAGAATCATTGTAGCTAATCCTTTAGGCGCTGTCAACTTCAAAACGAGTCGTCTCCACCCTGTCTGTTTGGAAGCAGCCAAAGTCGTTTCACACCATAGTTACTCACAGACTTAAAATTAATCCACTATTTAAGACTAGCCCGTCCTTTTTTGTGGCATATTCTTAACGTGAGTCGCTCACTCGCGCGCGCTCGGCTGTTTGTTCTAGCCTGGCGGTGCCGAGTTCGTCCAAGCCTGTCCCCATTCTACTCCGAGTATGTGCAGGTCTTTAGTGCCAACTGAGCCGTCGCCGTTGATGTCGGCTCTTGCGACGTCAGACGTTGGATCAGTGCCGACGGAACTGAGGCCCCACTGCACTCCTAGCACGTGCAGGTCTTTAGTGCCAACGTTGCCGTCAGCTCCGAGGTACGGGAAGGCTACGGCCTTGCCAGCGATGTCTGCAGCGTGCACGTTCAGTGCTGTTGGCCCGTAGTCGATTGTGTAAATGGTGCCTGAGATGTTCCAATTGAAGCTCCACGTGACGTCGATCGTTGTATTCCATGCTGGCTGGGTCTTTAAGACGATGCTTCCAGTCATGACGCTAGATACGCCTGTCGATACTGTGGTGTATACCTCTGTGGTGGCGCCATTTGTTCCGTCACTCGCGGCGTAGCTCCACCAGTAGCCAACGTTTGACACTGGGCTGCCGCTTGTGTTGCTCAAGTTCTCGCCGAACACCAGCTTGTAGCCAGTTATGCCAACCATACCTGCAACTCCTGCAACTGGCGCCGCTGGTAGGACGGTGACTGTGCCATTTGATGTTTGGTGAGGGATGGGCGCTCCGTACGGGGCACTTGCGAGACCAGTCTTGTTTTCCAAATCTAAAGGAGACGTACCTGGAGCCTTAGCTGTAAAGTTGATCGTGACCAAAGGCGGCGGCGAGCCTCCATTTTTTGGCGGCGCTGGATTTTGGCTGGTAATAACAAAATCCACGTAACCACCAGTGTCGTTAATTGTGTGCGCCCACACGACCGTAGGCTCGTTAAGGTAGTTTTTGTATTCGAGGGCCGTTGCGTTCAGCTTACCCGGATCGAAGCTTAGCCAAATGTCATAACCGTACAGGTTCGAGGCGTTGGTAAGATCTACGTCAATGCTAAAATGATCTCCAAGTGGAATCGTTTTAGTAGGAGGATTAACGTAGACAGTCGGGAGGGCTGTAGCTGACTTACCAGTTTGGATGAAGGTGGAGGTCGTAGCCACGACCGCCAGAAGAATCAACACATACATATTCAGTTTCACGTTTATTTTCCTCCTTTTTTACCAAGTTTCACCCCAGTTTAGCTCTATTATTGTGGCGTCGTATATGTCTACGGTTCCGTCGTGGTTGATGTCTGCCTTAGTGTTCCAATTTGAACTTGATGGTGTGGCTCCCCATGCCTGCGCTATCAAGACTGCGTCGAGGATGTTGACGACGCCGTCGCCGTTGATGTCGCCAATTATCGTTACTTTAACGTTGTTCAGCACGAGGCTGTTGTTGGTCTTGTTGGTTTCCGTGATGTTGTTTCGGCTGTCCACCGTTGCTGTCAGTTGATAGTAACCCGTGTGCATCGGATGGAACAAGCTCGTGAAGTTAACAACCGCGCTGGTTCCACCTGCCAAGATCGGTACAAAGATCTCTTGGGAAGTTTCTAGCAGCGAGCCGTTGATCCAATAGACTTCAAGCTTGACATAGAATGAGCTTGCGGTGATGCCTCCGAGGTTGCGGATCGTCACTTCTACAGGATAATAGTACGACGATCCATCAACGTAAGTGTCGTTCTTGTAGATGCTAAAGCCATGATTGTCAACCTTGACGCCCGTAACCGTCAAGTCTACGTTGGGCACTTCTTGGAGGACAGAGTAAAACGCGGACGGGCTGTACATGTTGTAATACTCCGTGGCTATCCAGCCCGCGCTTCTTGGAATGCTGGAAACACGGGCTTCGTCGATAGTACCATTGAACAGGCAGTCCAGAAAGGTAGTGGATGAATCGGAACGTCGACCAATATTCAAGTTTGATATGCTAGCGCTTGCAAGGGTACCGCTTGCTACCGAAACTCCGTTTACGTAGAGCGTATAATAAGTGCCACTTTTTGTCACGGATACATAGTACCACGTATAATTCTGAGCTATTGGACCGCCCCAAATAATATTGGTACCATCTGGGCAATAGTAAAAGTAGACAAGTCTTGGATCATAAGTTCCACCCATGCCGATGCCTGCGCGGCCTCCCAGACCGATTGGATAGTTTGCAGGATAATGAGTGTCCCTGCAGTTTGCCCAAAAACTAATCGTCCAATCGCTAGCACTAATGCTACCGACGGCGAGATACTGGTTTACATTGCGCGCAAAACTGTCGGCACCATCGATCTGGCCGGCGATACCCTCGCTGACCCCTCCGTTGGGCACAGCGTTGTTTCCATTGGCAGTGCTGTCATACTGAGTCCCGCTGGTCTGACTGAAGTGCTGAACCATCATGAAGTAAGAATCCCAAACACCCGACGGATTCTGTAGGTTAGGGCATGTTGGGTTGCCATAGTACATGTATATGACTGTGTCAGTGGTCGAGGAAAGATGTGGAATCATCACCCAAGCAATCAAACTCCCGCTGCTTCCGCTGTAGAACTCTATCTGATGGTTGAGTTTAGTCGCTTCACCCGTGCCGTTCATGAACAGAATGTCGTTGCCGTTGCTTTGCGCCTTGGAAGCCAGATCAGAATCTGTAATGTTTATCAGGACCGGAAAGTTGATTTGATCGCTCACGACTTTAGTGTGGTCGATGATTATTTCTTTGCGGTAGTTCCAGCCGGTTGCAAAGGGGTCGAAGAACGTGTTTGCTCCTGTGATAAACGTGAATGTCTTGATGGTCCACAGGTTTCCAGCGTTTGCAGAAACAGTCCACGTGTAGGTTGCGGAATAGGCTAGGCCGCTGACGCTTACTGAGTATTTCCCGTTCGCCACGTTTGTACCGCTGCCACTTCCGATATCCGGAGTGGTTGTGACTGTGTAGTTCATAGGGTATTTGTTAGTGTCTGTCAAGTTAAAGCTCAGGCTTGAAATAGATTTCGCAACGTTAGCCGCTCCGTCTGCTGGCGAAGGACTCGAAATTATGGGGGCAACATTCTTGCCAGTAACGCCGTATATCCTGCCTAAGCCAAGGCCGCTTGGTCCGTTGCTCCCGCCAACGAGATACTGTGCCTCCATATAGTACACGTCAAAAGCGTCAAGGGTGCTGTTGTAAATAAACTCTGGCGCAACCGTGTAGTTTGCTATTCCGGTTCCGTGCGGAAGTATTGGATTGTAGGGAGAGGGTGTCAGGTGTGTCCAATCGCCAACTCTGCAGTAGTCAACTCCGCCATTTGACCCGCCATATGGCCCGGTGTCACCAACAATCGTTATGTACATAGTGCCATTCCAAAAATAAATGTGCCCTCCATAATGAAAGGTGCTGTCCCAACCGTCCCGTGGTGGAGCGACATTCATTGCGAGGTATGTCCAATGAAGTCCGTCTGAAGAAGTCAGGCAGTTAAAAGTGTAACCATCATATGCATAATATCCGTTGTAAGCTATCCATAAAGTTGAGTTGTACCTAGCGCAAGTGAACTCCCAATTCCCGTCAGCAACTATGGGATTTCCTGAATAT
This sequence comes from Candidatus Bathyarchaeota archaeon, assembly GCA_963842875.1. Lineage (GTDB taxonomy): Archaea > Thermoproteota > Bathyarchaeia > Bathyarchaeales > SOJC01 > DATHCB01. The sequence goes on along the minus strand of CAWJIF010000016.1, from coordinate 24,609 downwards.
CTGGTTAAATTTGTTATTTCGAAACCCCCGGCGCCGTCAGGTTCAATGTTGAAGAATGCTACACCCGTTTTACTCCCCCCGCTACCATGCCCCTGGTAGTACATCCAGTATGTTCCATTTACTCTGACCACAGAGGAAGGCCAGAACACTTCGCCGGATTCCCACGTACCTGAAACGGTCGTTAGAATTGGGTTGAAAGCGTACTTGGTCCAAGTCAATCCGTCATAGCTCCAAGCGAAGCCTATTTCCCTTGAACCTTCATTGCGGCCAGCATAGACCATAAAGTACTCATTGAAATAATTATCATACCATACGTTTTCATCCCATACCCAACCTTGTTCCCACGACTGCGAAGGCACCATAAGTCCCTCCTGACGCTGGACTACTCCGCTGGCAAAGTTGATGATTACCTGCACTGACCACTGATATGCCACAGTCTTCCCGCCTGAGCTTCCTAAAGCTGTGACGTTGAAGATTCCCAGCGTGTTAAACGTGTATGTCCACGAAGTAGTTTGCTGGTTAGAATTATACTGCTGCTGCGTTCCATTCAAGTACCAGGTTGTGTTAGCTGCAGCATTGTAGGATATTTGGAAAGTCTGCTGGCTTGTCCTGTCACAGGTTATTTTGTTTCCCGGCGACGTACTGACTATTGTGAACCCAGTTGTGAAGGTGAATGTCGCGTTAGTCCATTTCCCACTTCCTGAGGGATCGGTTGCGTTTACATGCCAAATGTAGGTTGTGTCGATTTTGAGACCGCTGACTGGAATACTGTACTGTCCGTTCGATACACCTATAGCACTGCCAGAGCCAATATAGGGAGAGGTTGTGACGTAGTAGTTAATTAGGTCGTTCTCGGGGTCGCTCACATTAAAGCTCAGCTGGGACAGCAAAACGGCTACAAGTGTTGCCCCGTTGGCAGGCGATGGATTTGAGACGGCTGGAGGATGATTCGCGGGAGAAAGCTCCAGCGCTCCCACAGTGTAGAAGGAAGAGGGAGTCTTTTGATTTTTATACTCTGTAGAAACCCAAGCACTGCTTCTCACAGTGTTCGAAATACGTGCTTCATCAATTGCTCCGTTGAATGTGTACCCTGCGCTATATTGAAGATCTGCGCCGACTCTATAAGTTCCAGGCGTCGTAGGTGTGTGACCATTGCCATTACTGTTTACTAAAGAAACTTGTGCCCCATCAAAATATAATACTGCCTGAGGAGATGCACTATAATTAAACGAGAATTCAACAAAGTGCCATTGACCTGTGCTCACAGTAACCCCCGTAGACATTATGTAGTGTGTAGAAGGAGAATGTCCAATAGCAATTGCATTGCTCCCACTTTGCAACCAAAGCATTGTTACCCTATTTGCCAAAACACCGGTCTCAAGTAGACATTGGTAGGCTGGAAGTGATGTGGCATTGAACCACATGCTTACAGTGTAGGTGTCGCTTAAGCTCAAGCTGGAACTGGTGCCTTGAACATATTCGTTACCAGGAGGGTTTGCAAACTTATCACCACCATCAATCTGTCCAGCGGCCCCTTGAACTACCCCTCCATAAGACACACCATTATTGCCATTTGGCGTGCTGTCAAATTGGGTACCACTCGCTTCGCTTAGGTGCAGAACCATCAGATAATTGGAATCCCAAACACCCGACGGATTCTGTTGATTTGAAGCCGATGGATTACCATAGTACATGTACAGAATCGTGTCAGTAGTCGAGGAAAGACTAGGAACCTGCACCCAAGCTGTTAGCCCGCCAGTGGTAGCGTTGTAGCGTTCAATTTGATGGTTAAGCTTGTTGCCACTAGCATCTGTGAAAACGATGTCGTGACCATTGCTCTGAGCGTAGCTTGCCAAGTAAGAATCACTTATGCTTATGAGGACTGGAAAATTGGTCATGGTAGCAGCTACTTGAGCGTGGTTTATGGTTATCGTCTGTCTATACTGCCAAGAAGCGTTCCACCAAGGAGCTCCGGCGGCTTTGACGTTGAGCAATGGAAGGAAGCTTACCAAAAGTAAACCTGCCATAATTAAACAAATTAGTTGCCCGCGAGAGGGCAAGATTCCTTGAATACGTGTCAATTTCATATTCTACCACTCACCTATTACGCGCAATGCTATTTTTGAGAGAAAAAAGGAGGGTTTTGTTGCTCATCGCTGCTCCGTTTACCAGGATTTGCCATACTGGAGTTCTAGTCTTGCAGCGTCGTAAAGGTCTACAGTTCCGTCGTGGTTAATGTCTGCCTTAATGTTCCACTGTGGACTCAACGGTGTGGCTGTGGCTTCCCATGCCTGAGCAATCGTCACTGCGTCCTGAAGGCCTACAGTCCCACTACCGTCAATGTCGCCCATGACCGTCACTTTAATGCCTGAAGGCCCTGGGTTATAGACTAGGACATTGTTGGCTTCGTTGCTTTCAACGACTTCATTGTGATTGTCCACTGTTGCTGTCAGCTCATAGTAGTGCGTGTGTGTCGGGTGAAACACCGCTGTAAACTTCAGCGTAAGGCTTGCTCCAGCAGCTAAGCTTGCTACGCGTAATTCGCCGTAGCCGTCCGCCAACGAGCCTGTTAGCCAGTACACGGCGAGACTTACGTTGAATGATCCAGCATCCATAGTGCCAGCGTTGTGAATCGTCACATTGACCGGAACGTAGTATTTCGTTGTTCCATCAATGTATGTGTCGTTTGCATATATACTGCATGTATAATTGAGGACGGTTATGCTTGTGACCGTCAGGTCTATTGTGCCCACTGTTATTGATCCACTGACAGTGGTGTGGTCTATTGTCGTGTCTGCGCTATTTACCAGAACAGTACCGTAAAGTTGAAGAGTTGCAGTGCCAGTGCCGATGGTGTGGAAATGAATCTCAAATATCGCTTGATCGGCATAACTTATGCCTGTACCTGGATATCTAGTTGACACCACCCACCACAAGTGACCGTTTGTTGTGTCTGTTAGACTTTTGAAGATCAATTGAGGCGTGTTCAGTCCGGCTGTTACGTTTGAAGCATAAGTCAAGCTCAAGATCGACGTGGAATAGTTAAGCTGAAACTCCCAAGCGTAAAGATCCGTGACGTTAGCTACCTTCACGTAAACAGTGTAGTCATTGTTCGTGACTGCGTTGCTGATGTTCGCAGGACTGACGTAAATCTTTGGAGTATCCGGGTTTGCGTGTGCTGCGAAGAGTGGAAGGGTGGCAAAAACCATGGAAAGAGCGATTATAGCAACTGCCATTTTATATTTTTGAACCGTTTTAGGTCTCTCCTTTCTCTATTTGCGACGAAAAAATAAAGCGCCACGCTATATAACAGTTTTGTAAATAATGTTCCATGTGTTTGTAACTATTCATTCCTCATACCAAAGCATATCATCTGATACAATAATTAGTCACGTCAACGTCTCTTTCGCTTTCAAGTCTCAGCGAATAAAGTGCGAATCGAGCAGTGCCTGTATCAATAGCAACTATTCCCATGTGGGGAAAGATTACTCCAACTCCATATCTTCCAGTATAAGGTAAAGAGCAGAAAAAAATGGTATAGGAGTACTGATTGTAATCGAGTTTTCTGTGTTAGCACACACGCTCATATAAGAAAAATAAGGTTGATCCAATCTGGATTAAAAAGGTCTACCGCCTGAAGAAGAATGGCTAATTCAGCAGCGGAGGAACCTAGAGATGACGATATCAAAAAAAGATGTGATCCAAAAAATTCTCGAAGGAAAAAATATCCAGACTCAGCGACTACATAAACCCTCTTGGCGGGCTTGCGAAACATACCTTAGCTGTCTGTCCTAGCCTGGTGGTGCCGTGTTCGTCCAGGTCTGACCCCACTCCACTCCGAGTATGTGAAGGTCCGCCGTGCCAACCTTGCCGTCGCCGTTGATGTCGGCTCTTGCGACGTCAGACGTTGGAGAAGCGCCAACGGAACTCAGACCCCACTGCACTCCGAGCACGTGAAGGTCCGCCGTGCCAACCTTGCCATCAGCTCCGAGGTACGGGAAAGCCACCGGGGCAGCACCAGCGAAGTCTGCAGGGTGCACATGCAGCTTTGCCACATAGTCGGTTGAGTAGTTGGCGCTGCTGTATGCCCAGTGGAACATGAAGCTTATTCTCAGCCAGTCACCCCACTTTACAGCGTTTGAACCAGACAACGTCAGACGATGTATGTATATGGCAAGTCCAGTGTTGTGAGGCCGAGTATGACGTAGTCCACTACAAGAGCGGTCGAGCCACTGATGCTGGCAGCAACCCACTGCGTTCCGTTCCACTTGTCCATGTTGAAGCTCCAGTAGCAGTCGATGAGTCCGGATGAACTAAGCGAGTTGTTCATCGTTTCCTTGAACAGCGCGCTCTTAAGAAATAAATCTTAATGGATAATTGAGGAAAAAAGGCGCAAAAAAACACGGACAGGCGAACTTATCGTCAAAATGCTCTCCATTTGAACTCCGTTATTCTTATAAATTCAGAAATTTCACTAAATGCCTATGCATGTAGAGATAGGCATCATCGGAGGAACGGGCGTCTACGACCCGCAACTTCTCAAAAACGCCGAAGAGATCAAAGTACACACACCTTATGGTTCACCGTCTGATTTGATCACTGTTGGAGAGTTGAAGGGAAGAAAGATAGCGTTCGTCCCTCGCCATGGAAAGAAACACACAATAAGACCGACCGATATCAATTCGAGAGCAAATATATGTGCTCTAAAACAATTAGGCGTGCAGTGTGTACTGGCGCCATCTGCTGTAGGTTCACTGAAAGAAGAGTTCAAGCCTGGCGATGTAGTGTTAATCGATCAATTCATAGACAGAACAACAAGACGCGAACAATCCTTCTACACGGGACCACAAGTATGCCACATAACAGTAGCCGAACCGATGTGCCCCGATTTAAGAAAAATCCTGATAAAAATAGCTGAAGACTTGAATATTCGCCACCACAAAACGGGAACCTACGTTTGTATAGAAGGACCAAGATTCTCAACCAAAGCAGAATCCAAACTCTTCAGAAACTGGGGCGCCGATGTAATAGGGATGACGCTTGTCCCAGAATGCGTTCTCGCAAGAGAAGCTGAAATCTGCTACGCTTCAATAGCAACCGTCACCGACTACGACGTTTGGAAGGAACATCCAGTCAGCACCAGACAGATCATGAAGACCATGAAAGAAAACATCGAAAAAGTCAAAGAACTAATCACAGAAACAATACCAAAAATACCTAAAGAAAGAAAGTGCGAATGTGCTACGGCGCTGAAAAACGCATTGATCTAAAGTAATCATTTATCTATGAAATGTGGTTCCTCGCATGGATCTCAAATCAAAAATAAGGAGAATACCCCAGTTTAAGGGTGTTGTTTTCTGGGACATAACCCCTCTTCTGAAGGACAAACATGCTTTCCGAGAGTGCATCAAACGAATGGCTAAACATTACAGGAATAAGGAGATTGACGTCATAGTCTCCAGCGAAGCCCGAGGTTTCATATTCGGCGCAGCCTTAGCCTACGAGCTTGGAGTTGGCTTTGTCCCCATAAGAAAGAAGGGCAAATTGCCATCAGAAGTCGTTAGTCTCACTTATCAGAAGGAGTACGAAGCCGATACGATTGAGATTCACAAAGACGCTATCGAACCCGGCCAAAGGGTTTTGCTGATTGATGACCTTTTGGCGACTGGCGGCACTATAAAGGCTAATGCCGAACTTGTGGAGAAACTCGGTGGAACAGTTTCCGGCATTTGTGTCATGATAGAGCTGGACTATCTTAGAGGCAGAGAGCTTTTGGAAGACAAGTACGACGTTTTCTCCCTCATAAGCTTCAAAACACCAGAAAAATAACTCTGCAGCCTAAGGCCTCTAGATGATCCTTGCATTATTATTTGTTGTTTAGACCTTGTCAACTCGCGCGCGATTTATTGATTAGATTACTCGCAATCTTACCATTTGTTCAGCAGGTGGGCGCGTTACCAAACAAGATTAACCGGATACAAGTTACTTCAGACGTTTTTCCTGACGTATGGACTACAATGTCGGCCGGAAAACCGACGCGCGCTAAAGACTAGCACCCGAAATGGTTACCTGTTTCATTACAGGGTATTGATCAGACAGTTTAGATTTGTTTTTTTGCTCGAACTATTTTTGGTCGCCTCAAACGCAAGAATCAAGCAGCGACTCTTTCCTCCTCTTCCAGCGAGAGGTGTCAATGGAGAATGCCTTAGCATAAACTTTTAATGTGACCCTAATTTTTTCCTTGGCTAAGATTGTTGTAAGAATCGAAGGCGAAGCAGTTGGACAATGCTATAGAGACGATCGAGCTTACAAGACGCTTTAACGGACTTGTGGCAGTTGACAAGCTGAATATTTCGGTTGAGCGTGGGGAAGTCTTTGGGTTGCTGGGACCCAACGGTGCGGGGAAGACGACGACGATTTCGATGCTTTGTGCCATTTTGAAACCTACTTCCGGAACCGCGAGGGTAAATGGTTTTGATGTTGTTAAGCAGGATATGCAGGTGCGGAAGTCGATTGGAATTGTTTTCCAGGATCCAAGTATTGATGACCGACTGACGGGACGTGAGAACCTTTACATGCATGCCAATCTGTATGGTGTGCCGCCGGGCGAGCAGAAGTCGCGTATTGACGGCGTTTTGAAGCTTGTTGAGCTTGAGGACAGAGCTGACGATTTGATGCGCACTTATTCGGGCGGGATGCGGCGGCGGTTAGAGATTGCGAGGGGGCTGATTCATTCTCCAAAGGTTTTGTTTCTGGACGAGCCTACGATTGGACTTGATCCTCAGACTCGGGAGCACATTTGGTCGCATATTGAGGGTTTGAGAAAGACTCATGACGTTACTATAGTTTTAACGACGCATTACATGGATGAAGCTGACAGGCTGTCTGACCGCATAGCGATTATGGATTACGGTAAGATTGTGGCCTCAGATACTCCTGCTGCGTTAAAGGAAACGCTTGAGGGTGACGTTATAACAGTGAACACCAAGGAGGCGTCGAAGCTCTCTTCTGTTGTTGCTGGGACTGAAGGCATTCTGAGGACCAACGTAGTAGGCAGCGGACTTGAACTCACAGTTCACGGTGGAAAGGCTCTGTTGCCCAGGATCGTGGAAGTAGCGGCGAAAAGCAGCATTTTCATCGAGTCGGTCTCGTTGCGAGAGCCGAACCTTGGGGATGTTTTCTTGCACTATACTGGTCGAGCGATTCGTGTTGAAGGTAGTGATGAGCTGCACGGTATAGCGGCTATTCGAAGGAGGCGTATCAAATGACCGAGATTAGGGGGATTTATACCCTTTGGCTACGCGAGGTCAAGCGCTACGTCAGGGACAAGGCAAGAATCGTGAGTAGCTTTGTTCAGCCGCTACTGTGGCTTGTAATATTTGGGAGCGCCCTCCGTGTTTTGGTTTCGATAGGCAAGCTAACCTATCAGCAGTACATCTTTCCTGGAATCGTTGGACAAACACTTCTTTTTACATCGATATTTATAGGCATCTCCGTGATATGGGACAGAGAATTCGGTTTTCTAAAAGAAATAATGGTGGCACCGATTTCGCGTTTTTCCGTTTTTGCAGGTAAGATATTGGGTGCTAGTACGGATGCCATGATTCAGGGAATACTGGTTTTCGTGCTGGGCGCACTTTTAGGGATAACTTTCAATCCTTTGATTTTTTTGGAGGCGTTGCCAGTCATGGTTCTAATAACGTTTGGACTGGTAAGCATCGGGCTTACGGTAGCCAGTTTCATAGAAAGCCTTGAAAGCTTCGGGTTGATCGTGAACTTCATTAATATGCCAATGTTCTTTCTAAGTGGGGCACTATTCCCTGTTCGGGGCGCGGGTGTTCCAAGCTGGTTGCAGATAGCCGCAAGTTGCAACCCGTTCACTTACGCTGTTGACGCTTTGAGAACAGTCATCCTCGGCGGGTCGTGGCAGCCCCTGTTTCCCCTCTACGTCGAACTCTTCTTGGTGACCTGCTTCGATCTTGCCATGATGGCGATCGGAACTTGGGCATTTAGCAGAAGAAAATAGTCGCACAGACAATGGCAACGTTATCCCTATCTTGCGCGTTGAGGACTGATAGACTTCACGAATTCCAGCGGACACTCAAATAATGCGTGAAAAATGAAGGGATAGTCACTTTTGCGCTTTTTTCGTTCGTTCCCGTCCTATTCTTCGGTTGGTTCGCAGTTTCTGAATGAAAAGGGTTTATAGATGAGTTCTGGTCTGTCCACGCCGATCAAGAAGCTTTGCACTTCTTTCAGGTTAGGCTGCCAATCTTCTCTAAGCTGAGTGATTAGTCTTGAGAAGCTAGAGTAGTTTCTGTGCGCTGATATCATGATGCTATGCATGCCTAAACCCTCGCCGCCTGCTGCATAGATTACGCATGATTCTTTCTTGCACCATTGTCGTGCTTTCTCCGCAAGGTCTGGCGTCGTTTCGGAGAACGCGAGGAAAGAAACCGCAATAATCTCGTAGCCCATCTTTCCGAGCTCAGGTATAACTGTGTACTCCTTGATGTAACCTTCCCGCTCTAGCATTGCTCTTTTTCGAGTTATCGTTGGCTGAGAAGTTTTCAGAACCTTGGCGAGCTCTCTGTCGCTTCTTCTCGCTCCTTTTATCAATTCTAGCAAGAGTTTCAACTTTTCTTTTTCTTTGCTATCCAACTTTAAACCCGTTGTTACAGTTTAATGATTTAAGTTATAATAATTTTGCGTGTCTAGCTCATAATTTCAATCGATTTTGCTTAGAAATCGTTTTGGAGGAAATCTGCTTTTCTATAAAATACACGAAATTGGATTCTGCAACGGACTAATAAAGAGAATTAAATAAAGGCGAGAGTTGAATATTCTCAGAGTTGAACGTTATTAAATAGAGCGTCAATTTTGATAGGCTGTCCCTTTAAGAGCGCGCTAAAGGTGGATCTTGAAGCTGACATGAGCACACGCGTAAGCATTCGGGTCAAACCGGTTTCGCGTGCGAAGCGGCGGTTGAAGTTATGTAAAGGATTTGCCACCAATCCACCGCATAGCAATCAGAAATGTTGCAAGTCATCGTCATGAAATGAGTGCCGGCTGATCTCGTTCCAAGATCAATCAGCTGCACTCCATCACCTCCTGGATACCAATCATTCGGATACGTCGCCCTAGGGGAATACGCCTCTAAAACGGATCTGTTGTCAATCCGTATTGTTAGATGGTTTGTATAGTTTTCATCATAGGTCCAAAGAAAATGTCGAATTTGTAAATATACGTGCAAGGATGTATTCAGCGTAAACACGTAAGGATAGGGACCTGGGGATGTCAGATTTTTTGTTGGTACGTCAAAGGTCACTATTTCATTTAAAGGGTAGAAGAATCCCTGCATTGCGCGTCCATCGTAATAGGTGAGCGTGACGGTAGACGCGTGTACCATGGATACGAGAAATCCATTAATTAGGAATATACCTAAGAAGAATAATCCGATAACAGTTCTATTCAATATTCCTTCCCTCTGAATAATCTATCGCCACACCATAAGATAACGTTTGTGGAAGTAACTTCTATGCGAAATTCATCCAGATTATTCTTGTGTAACCTGTCCATGAGGTCTTATTTCCCATTAGGCGTGTTTAGGCGCTCCTGCAGAAATATTGTGTCAAACAACATGCATGTGCCTATTTTGCCCTTTTGCGGAATTTCGCAAATATAAGCAGCGCTGGAGCAATTAGTATTTCAACAAACAAAGTCCTTGTTTGTGTGTGGGCTGCTAAAGGTGGAATAGACATGGAGATTCCGCCAACAAGTCTAGGAAGAACTCGAAATGGCATACTGTCGCTAATTGAGTCCTGCGCAGGAGACGTCGTTGCTGTGCAGTTCCAGTTGGAAGGGAAAATCGGATAAAGGTTTTCAGTAATCTTGAAATTCGTTGCCGCATACCCAGAAGCATTGGTTTGCCGAACCGAGACGAGCAATTGAGAACCGTTTGGTTTGTCCACTTGGAAAGCTACCAAAACGGACAGCACTGGCGCTTGGTTATAAGTGACGTAGGCCCACAACGTTATGTTCGCCCCAGCAACGAAAGGAACAGGGCATGCAACATTTTTCCCACCCCCGCCATATTCGCACAAGAGATCGATTTGCCATCCAGAATTGCCTTCTACGGATGGGGACAGAGATGAGATAATGCAAACTCCTAGAACTGAAAATAATAACGCCAGCAATAGAGCCTTGTGTACAGCTCTCACTTCGCCTTCTCCCCTGGAAATGCTCTCTGTCCTATACTTATACTGTGTTTCGTTCTATACTTATACAGTAGAATGAATTATTATAGTTAACTATTTCCTATGTTTTCTTCTAGAACTTTGTTCTGTAACGCAAGAGCAGCCTTGCAGGGCGCTGGGTACAACATCAACGGCGCCACTGCCATTATAAGACCCATGCTCCCCTTTCCGGTCTTCCGGCTCGTTTCAAGCCTGCAAAGTCTTCTTCATCCGATTGATTCGCTTTTTTGCTGCGCCACAGAGATGCTTAACTTGGCCCGCGCCATGAGCCATGATAAAGCTCAAAAGGGCTATGAGTGCCGTATGCGCCATGGGGACTCCGGTGTCGAGAAGTTTCGATAAAGCTCAAATTGCTGCAAGCAGGTAAAATATAGCGAATATAAAAATGGGCACGCTTTCGATTTTGGAACTTCCTTAAGAGCCATCGTCTAAAGCCTTCAATTGTTCTATTCGCTATGGGCGAGAAGGATAAAGATTTATCTTGTAAACAGAACTCGCTGACGGACATTTCTTGAAATAGTCGCGAAATATGAAGTGCCCATCTATCGAATGGTTTCTCTGCTCACCTTCTAATTTTGCGAGTTAATCTTGGCTTGTTTTGTTCAATTCTTCATTTGGCCTCCCTACAAAGAATCCGGCGGCACTCGCCACGAAAAATATTATGGCAAAGGTGCCTATTCTAGACAAACGTGGGATGCGCGGGCTGGAGTAAAATGGCCTTGATTCTTCCTTCACCTTACCTGTATCCAATCTAGGCTCACCTTACAGGCAAACCTTCACTGCTTTCACGAATTCCAAATCTTCAGCACCTCGAAAGATCTTGCAGGAGAGATTATCCTGTACCAAGCCTTGCTAAAAAAAATTGAAACTTGAAAGACAAATTATGAGCCGAGAGCCGCAACCAACGAGGAGTGTTGACCTTTATTGCCCTATGCCCACATACACACCAAAAAAAGGAGTTGGATACGGTGCGACGATTGAGCTTTAGAGGTGCAGGCCCCAATTGACGCCTAGTATGTGTAGGTCCTTAGTGCCAACGGTGCCGTCTCCGTTAATGTCTGCATTCGGATCTGCTGGTGGAACGTTCAACCCCCAGTTGACGCCTAGTATGTGTAGGTCCTTAGTGCCCACTACGCCGTCCCCGTTGATGTCGCCCGGAATCGTCACTTTAACTGTGCCGTACGTGTAATTACCTGTTTCACCTGGCCGGATCCATGCAGATGCAGAGAGCGTATAGTTGCCGTAGGCGCACCCGGTGGTGTTCAAGGAGTAGGTGAGTGTCCTAGAGGCGCCAGCTCCTAACATTACGAATTGCTGCACATTGTAAGGAGTTGTGTTCAGGTAGATTGTGACGTTGAAGGTTTCAGCTGTGCTTCCTCGGTTCTTGACTGTGATTGTGATGGGCATACAGAGTCCGCATCCCACGACGGTTTTTGCGGAGATGTTAAGCACTTCAACGTTTAGCACGTAGTGACCAACTGCATTATGAGGCGCGTCCATAACTATGCCTATCGGGTTGACTCCGTTACCTTGGGAATTGCCATCAACAGTCCAATGATCAAACGAGTAGTGAGCAGCTGAAGTAGCCGTCAGAGTCACCGATGTCGAGGCGTCGTACCACCATCCTGCCCCGCTGCTTTGGCCCGCTGGGTTTCTTGTCAACTCGTTACCTAGCCCAGCAGGATCTGCAGCAACTGTGAGAAAATACTGGGTCTTGTAGTTTCCCACGATGCTGCCGTAAGTCGTCACGGTTATGGAGCCGCTTCGTACCGATGATAAACCAGTTGTGCTCGTCCAGACATACTGTTCAGTACTCGCCCCAACGGTTAAGGGTGATTGGTAGGCGAAGGTATGCGTTGTCCCTACTGTCCAATAGAAATGCACAGGCAACTGAGCAGCGGTGTAGGAAGTGCCGTCGATGACTACCACCGTGCCTGTAAAGTCAGAGCCGACACCGAGTTTGTCGAATGTAATAGCGTTTTGCACAACGTAGTTCCCGAAAACACCTCCAGAAGATGTAACAGTCAACGAACCGCTCTGAAGAGTCGACAACCCAGAAGTGGAACCCCAAAGGTATTGGGTCGAGACCGCTATCAAGGGCGATGCAAACGAATAGCTGTACACAGAACCTGCATCCCACCAGAACGTTACGCCATTTCTGTCATAGTTCGTTCCATCTATGGAAACTACCGTTCCGCTGAAGTCTGTTCCAACTCCTGTTTCACTAAACATGATCCGATACTGGGTCTTGTAGTTTCCGATCACAGTGCCTGAGCCTTTAACCGTCAACGTACCGCTTTGAAGGTTTGAAAAGACGATGTTTTGAATAGTGGTAGAGTTCCAAACGTACTGTTTCCCATTACCGACTGCAAGCGGAGAAGCATAAGAGAAGCCGTGAACTGAACCATAATCCCACCAGAACGTCGTTGGAAGCTGTGTTCGATTGTAGCTTGTTCCGTCTATGGAAACTATGGTGCCATTGAAGCCGTTTCCGACACCCGACTGATCAAACGTAACGTTGTGTTGAGTCACGTAGTTTGCGGTTACGGTCTTGGCTTGGTCCATAAGAACAGTTGTTGATGGTGACATTGGGTTGGCTATCTCGGTCATGTCGTTCGTCGTCCAGCCGCGAAAGTCGTAACGGGAGTCACCCGAGATTATGGTAACGTCCGGCGTCGTGGAAATTCCAGCATGGGCTCCAGCGTCATACCAACCCTGTCCGGATGGAGAATCTTTGTTTGCAGGACTCGTCTGAACATTCAGGAAGTATTGAGTCTTCCAGTTCCAAGTAATGGTTGAGGGTGAGTTAATCGTGAAAGTCAGTGACAGATCGCTTCCAGAGGGTGGAACGCTTCCGGTGCCAGTCCAGCCCGTGCAACGGTACTGAGTGCCAGAGGAGCCAGGCACTGGAGAGGCAATAGACTCTGTTACGCTTGTTCCAGAATTGAACCAACCGCTCAATGGAGTGGGCGAATCATACGAGGATGCAACAGCCAAATAGTACTGAGTTACGTATTCTGCGGTCACAGTCTTGGGCGCATCCAAATAGACGGTTGTTGAAATGCTGCCTGGATTGCTTATTTCAAGCATTCGAGTAGTGTTCCACGTGCTGAAGCTGTATCTTGAAGAGCCAGTGATTATGTCAACGTATTGAGAGGTCGATATTGGGACTTCGGCTCCAGCGGCATGCCAGCCCTGTCCGGATGGAGAGTTAACGCCATTGGGACTCGTGGTCAACGTTAGGTAGTACTGAATATTGTACGATGCTACTATGCTGCCGTAGGTAGTCACGGTTAGGGAGCTGCTTTGCAGCAATGATAATCCACTCGTGCTCACCCAGACGTACCGTTTAGTATTCGCGTTGTTAGTCAAAGGCGAGTAGTAGGCAAAAGTGTGTGTATCACCCACCTTCCAAGAGAACGACATAGGCAGCTGAGCAGCTGTATAATTAGTGCCGTCGATAACAAGCACAGGCCCAGCGAATTTCGACGAATTGATTCCAACTTGGTCGAACGTAATTTCATTTGCTATCACATAGCTTGCAACCACGCTTCCGGGAGCAGTTACTGTTAATGAACCGCTCTGAAGAGTCGACAATCCTGTCGTGGAGGACCATGTATACACTGTGTGGGTGTCTATCGTCAAAGGCGAGGCATATGAGAAACTGTGAACTGAATTATTATCCCACATGAACACCGTTGGAAGCTGTGTTCGATTGTAGCTTGTTCCATCTATGGAAACTATGGTGCCATTGAAGCCGTTTCCGACACCCGACTGATCAAATGTGATTTGATACTGCGTCTTGTATTCACCAGTTACGTTGCCTGAGCCTGTAACCGTCAGCGTACCGCTCTGAGCGGTTGAAAGACCTGCGGTAGAGTTCCAAACGTACTGTTTCTCGCCACCGGCAGGAAGCAACGGTGCGAAAGAGAAGCTGTGTATTGAGTTTGAGTCCCACCAGAAGGTAACACCATTTCTGTCGTAATTATTGCCACCTATTGTCATAACTGTTCCGATGAAATCGGAACCAACACCAGCTTGATTGAACGTAACGCTGTACTGAGTCTTCCAGTTCCAGGTAATGGTTGAGTCTTGGGTTATGGTGAAGGTTACTATCGTTCCCGTTCCAGAAGAGGGCACGTCTCCAGTCCCAGTCCAGCCAGTGCAAACGTACTGCGTTCCAGTAGAACCAAAAACAAGAGAAGCAACGCTTGCAGTGACGCTCGTTCCAAACAAGTACGATGTTGTCCCGCTCGGATTAGACGAGTCATGAGCGGAAGTAACTGTCAACTGAACTATTGAAGAAGTATGCGCAGTCAACCAAGGACTGTAGGTGATGTTGCCATAGATTGGTTGACCTGACCCAGGACCAATGCCTCCTGGACCGCTATTATCACCCCACCAGTTGAACCGTGCGTCGACTGCCGACTCTGGCTGGACGGTGCTGTTAACTCCAACCGCGTTAGATAGGATGTTGTTGTAGTGAATAATTAGGTCTGGGGCGCAGCTATCAGTCCTCAGAAGCACTCCTTGGTTGACGTTTGTGATCGTGTTGAGTGTCACGTTGGCATCAACTGAAGCGCCAGCACCTATGAAGTCTACTCCAGAGCTATTAGTGTAAGACGTGCTGAGACCCGTTATGGTATTGCCGATAATTAGCGGCTCTAATGTACCACCACCGCTTCCCCCGCCGTTCCAGAAGCCTATGCCCCTTCCGTTGCTATTCAGACCGGTTATAACGTTTCCTTGAATGACGACATTTGTGAAGTGAGCATCGCTCAAGCCCCACGCGGCGCCAGGCGTGCAAAAGCTGATCGCAGTCGCCCTGTGATCATAGTCAAAAGCTTCGCCAGTGTTCATCGTAAACGTGTTGTAGCTTACGTTTTGCAGGGCGGTCACGTCTCTTCCGTTGTATGCCATGGCGAATATTGCGTCGATGCCGTATATCCCAGCGTCAAGGTTGTTGTGACTGATCTCGGTCGTGCCATTGTGCTGTTCAAGCATTATGTTGTCACATCCTGTTTGGGTAACTGTGTTGTAGGTGAACACGTCATTTTCCATGCCAGATTGGGCATAGAAGCCATAATCCTCATCATCACTGACGTTGCCTGTTCCGATGATCACGTTATTCTTAATTATGTAAGTTGGCGATGCGGTCGTGCACTGAGTGAAGATTCCAAACCTGTCGTATGCATCGTTCGAAACCATCTTTACTGTAAAGCCCTCAAACGATACGTTGCCAGGTGCATTGATCAGCACCAAATAGAAATCACTACCAGCTTCAGCACTCAAACCAGATGCGTTGATGAAGGTCTGACCAGCTCCACCCGTGCTCGTGACGCTCAGCGATTTGTTAATGGTCACCTGTTCATAGTACGTCCCAGGGTCCACAAGTATCGTATCTCCAGGGCTTGCAGCATTTATAGCTGCTTGTATCGTGGTATAAGTTTGTGTCGGGCCAACACGAATTGTGCTTCCGCTTGCCCGCACACCAGAAATATTGCCCAAGAAAGAAATCATGCTTATTAGCAATATACTTATCATTACTAAAGATACTTTTCGCTTCATTGTCCTTCTCCTCAACACGAACCTAGATAAACTATATGGTATCATACAGCTAGCTCCCTATAAATCTTGTGAAACAATCTTCTAACAGTGTTTCCTTCGCGTATTAAAATGTGAAAACTGCCTATTCGTATCGAATGATACAGGTGAATTCAAAAATCAGATGACTTCGGATTAAGGATCGGAATCAATTAATGACGAATGCAGAAGAAAACATTTATAATATATAAAATCTGTCTTGAACGCACAGCGCGCGCTGGAAATGCGTATTCTGGCAAACTTGAAGAAGCAAAGGAAGTCCAACTTGCGCTAAAACATCTGACGCGCGCATATTTACAAAACAGTCCTGCTTGCTAAAGTGTTAAATTGCCGGTCTTCAAATTATCATAAAACTAGTGGGGAGTCTCTTGAAGATTAACCCTGTTATTCAAACAATGTTCAATCATAAGTCAATTCGAAAATTTACGGATGAATCACCTTCTGATGAAGTAATAGAGACTATTGTGAGAGCAGGTCAGCAGGCGCCATTCGCTTCACAGTACTACAGCGTTTTGTTGTCTCGAAAAGAGAAGCGTAATCCTTGGAAGGCACCACTTTTGTTCACGCTCTGTATCGATTCTCACAAATTCGAGCTCATAATGGCTAGAAGGAATTGGAAGTTGACTACGAATGACCTCACACTTCTGGTTTTTGGAATTCAAGATGCAGCTCTGATGGCGGAGAACATGGTGGTTGCTGGAAGAAGCTTAGGGCTTGGAAGTTGCTTTCTAGGAAGTGCTTCGTATAGAGCCGACAAGATTGCTAAAGAGTATAACCTACCAGAAAGGGTCTTCCCTCTCGTGCAATTGGCAATGGGATACCCTGCGGAAGACCCACCAACACGACCACGATATCCAATTGAATTCACCCTCTTTGAGGACAAATATCCCAGGCTAAGCCAAAATATGATTTCAAAAGCCATGAAGCAAATGGATGAGGGATACCTTGCTCAGGATTACTACCGCAAGGCAAGATGTAAGATACCCTTGGAAGGGGACCGCAAAGAAACTTTTACATATGATAACTACAGTTGGACAGAACACATCTGCAGAAAATGGGGACAGTGGTATCCAGAGCCAAAGGAACTGCTCGAACAATTGGAGAGCCGAGGTTTCCGCATAACAAGAAAAAGAAAGACAACATAGGACTAAGACTCATTCGAACTATGGCTAAACCTTGAAAGAGCACGCGTTGCAGCGTGATTTTGCGAATTGCTTCAACTACTTCCTAGGATTTAGTTATGTTTTCTCTATTTCAGACGGAACTCGGGGATCACTTCTTTTGCAAACAGTTGGAGAGGCTTTAGGCTAGCAACATCTGTGAACAGAAGTGTAAAATGCGTCACGCCAACGTCAACATAGCTTTTCAAGACTTTTATGCAGGTTTTGGGTGATCCTTTGATAGCGAACTTCCAATCAGGATCATCTAATTTTCCTTTGCGTTCCTCGCGCCACTGCTCTGCTCTCTTCAATGCAGCTTCATCATTTTCCACTATTATTACGCGACTCTGGAAGGTATTCTCTATCTCGGTACGGTTCCGTCCAATCTCTTTGCAGGCCGCCTCTAAACGGGCGAGCTCTCCTTTGAAGCCTTCAGGATCCGTGAACCCACTGTTCCAAGCATTCGCATACTTTGCAATTACTCTGAGCATCTTGTCCCCACCGCCTCCCACAAGTATTGTTGGATGGGGCTTTTGAACTGGTTTTGGAAGACAAACAGCGTCGTCAACAGAATAATACTTTCCTTTAAAAGTGACTTTATCTTCCGTCCATAGCCCTTTTATAATTGACAGCGCCTCATCCAACATTTCAACGCGGATGCTTCCTCTTGGAAAAGGTATTCCATAAGCCTTCGCCTCAGCTTCATGCCATCCAGCCCCTATTCCAAAATTGAGCCTTCCATTAGAAATCATGTCGACTGTCGCCGCCATTTTTGCCAAGATTGACGGGTAGCGGAAGGCGTTACAGGTGACCAGTGGACCAATGCGCACGTTTTTCGTCGCTTCAGCTAAAGCTGAAAGTACTGTCCAACATTCCAAAGTAGGACCGTACGTGAAGTGAAGATGATCGTACACCCAGACAGAGTCAAAACCTAGACGATCACATTCCAATACAACCTTCTTCAGGGTGGAATAATCAGGCATCCCCTGCAGAGCTTGAACGCCGAATTTCACATTACCCATTAATGACACCGCAGTGAGTATTAACTCTGAGAAGTTCCTTTATAACTTGCTTTCGACTAGAGAGATTCTATTCTTCTCAACAAGGAAAAATATTAGAAAATACTATTTTTTGAATCGCGCAAACCCTAATTGCCATCAATCTTATCCCTTTCTATTCCCATAAACTTAAAGCCCCTGTTGAGAGAATAGAAGCAAGTTTGATACCAACGAAGTGGAATGATTTGGCAGAAAAAAAGCGAACAAGCGTCTCCATTCCCTATCCTGTTTGGGAAAAATTGGCAAGGTATTTTGACGAGCATCAAGATGAACTCGCAGAGAAAGGTATAAAATCACCATCAAGACTCGCGAGCACTTGGATAGAAGAGAGCCATTTAAGAGCCATGGCGATAGAAGAGGGCTACTTCAAAGCCGCTCATAAGAAATAGAACGAAAGAGGCACCTTCGCTACCCGCCCACGCGCGACCTGATACTAAGACCTCTCTGAAGTCAGCGCCTTTCTGACAAACTTCTCTTTCAGCCCCAGATATGACCTTGAAAAGTACGTAAGCATCAATCATCACAAACCTTACAAACTAGTCTAATTTGCCTCTCGAACCTGAGAGTTTTCTTTTTGCGCCCAAAAATAGTGGCTGACAAATCATTCTTTAGGAAGAGTTGCATAGAACTGACAGGCTCAAGAGAGGTAGATTTGCGAAAAGGGTGTATATCTATTTCGGAGCAATTGCCTCTGAGATTCTGCTTTTCAACGAAGAGTATTTTTGTAAGGCTTCGTTTTTCAGTGTTGCAATTTCTGAATAAAGTCGCTGTTTAGATTCTGAGGCCAGATCTCCAGACTTGATAAGGTCTTTTTCTATTTTCTCCAAGTCTTTGTTCACAGACTCTTTCATCTCCTCAGTTTTCTTCAATGCTTCCAGCTTTACTTTCTCGATTTTTGTGAAACTGTCACTGATCTCTCTTTCAGTCCTGATCATTTTCTCTCTTATCTTGCCCATCTTCTCCATATGTTCACGTTCAGAAGTTCCACCCATTTGAGGCACCGCGGTATCAATGTGTTATCACAGCTAATAATCTTTGCGACTACTATCGACCTTGAACAGAGAGGCTAGATAGAATTGAGAGTTCGGAAAGACGTAGACTCGGAGTGCGCACGGAGTACGCATTACTTTATTTCATGCCCAATTTTTCGTTTTTCTTTAATTTTTCAATAGCTTCAGCGAGGCGTTTCTTGCGGGTCTCTTCTCTTTTTGCACTCATAATCCATCCGACATATTGCCGTTTATAGGATTTGGCTAGGTTATTGAATTTGTCTAGAGCTTTCTCGTTTGTTGCAAACGCTTCTTTCATAAATTGTGGCATTTCGAGCTCTTTTGGATGCGAAGCAATCGCATACCATGCTCCACTTTTGTCTGCTTCCCTGACTTTTGCCAAACCTAATTCTGTCATTTTTCCTTCGTTCATCATCCTCACGGCTCTCTTCTTGTTAACTTCAGACCATTTGCTTTTGTCCTGTCTAGGAGTGAATTTTCTAGCAAACTTCTCGTCATCAGTTTCTTTATTATGCTATCCACCCAACCAAAACATAATGCTTCTTCAACCGCATCATCGTAAGAGATGCTAGGCTTACCAGTATGCGTTTTGTAATAGATTAACCACACCTCATTCTTGTTGGCATGATTCTTTTCAAGCCACTCACGCCAATCTGCCCTGCTGGTCAAATACAATTCTTCAGTCATTCTCATCTGCCAAGCAAAACTTACTATTTCACATGCTAATACTTTTTGCCAGTCTGCTTATCTGAAGCTCGCGCGCGTGCAAATGCAAAATGCCGCAAAAGAATATGCACGATAAGATTTATCAGTAATGACGCCTGTCTCTTGACCGGAAACTCTTTGCGATTCGATGAGGTGTGTTTAAGAATGAAGGTCACAACAATACGCCAGAAGATTCTAATTCCTGCTGAGCCTATTGAAGTTTACAAAGCTTTCATTGACTCTAAAAAACATACGGATTTTACCCGTAGCAAGGCAACGTCTGATCCCAAGGTTGGGGGAGAGTTTACTGCGTGGAACGGGTACATTTCAGGAAAGAATTTGGAGCTAGACGAAGGAAAGAGAATAGTTCAAGAGTGGATAACGACCGAATGGTCCAAGGATTATCCCCCTTCAAGGTTGGAACTGACTTTCAAGAAAACAAAAGGTGGCACCGAAATAGTGATGGTCCATTCAGGTGTTCCTGCCGATCAAGCTGCTGATATAAAACAAGGATGGATTGACTTCTACTGGCAGCCGTTGAAAGAATACTTCAAAAAATGACACAACGGACTCATTACTAAAAGCTTAAATGCCAAAAGACTAGAGCTTTGCAATTTCATATTTATATTGGACTGATTCCTTGCAAAATCATATTTTTCTTGTCCTATCGTAAAATATCAAGTTATAAAACATGCATACACTAATAGCGTGAACATTAGTTCTATCAGGACTTAGGAAAT
Source organism: Candidatus Bathyarchaeota archaeon (assembly GCA_963842875.1). Lineage (GTDB taxonomy): Archaea > Thermoproteota > Bathyarchaeia > Bathyarchaeales > SOJC01 > DATHCB01. The sequence continues at coordinate 4,076 of CAWJIF010000016.1, read as the reverse complement.
TCCTCTTTCAGATATGTGCAGTATTTGTCAACGATGCGGTCGTAATACCCTACCTCCATGAGATTTTTGGTCAGCAGGCCATACTCAGTGCAACCAAGCATCGATGCCACAACATGTGCTAGTTCGATTCTTTCACTTGAGTCAAAATGTTTCCGCTCAGCCATTTCCACGACTATTTTGCTTAGTTTGCTGAGGAAATCGCAGAACACGGAGAATCTTTCTTCTCCAATCTCAGCAGTTCTTTGAGTCGGCCAAGCCGCATATCTGAAGAGCGAATTTTCATTGCCTGGGTCAATGGCGAATCTTTCCTTGGGCAACAAGGTCCTCAGTTTGTAAGCAATCTTGCTCTTCACTTCCTTTTTCGTCTCAACCCCAGCTAATATACGAAAACTTAAGACAACATCACCGCCAATTCGGTCTCTAATTATGAAATGAAGACTCTTGACGCCATCCATGCCTTCAACAAACCTGTAAAAATCAACAAGAAAGGTCGCAACATTCTTTGGCTTACATCTCGCGACCGCAACAAACCATTTACTATCTGCCAAAATAACCGCCAACAAGCATTCAATCATCTTTTAGTTTTTTCTTATATAATTTTAGATTATAAGAGATTTATACTCATACCTTTAAATTACCTTTTGGAGAACTGCTTAGTCATTTCACACTTTTGTGTTAGCAATGCTAAAATCCCTCGCTTATCTCTCTCTGTAGTAATTGAAGTGAAAACTTGGACAAATTCCTGATGGGTTTCATAACAATCTGGGCAGCATTTTCAGTCTTAATTCTCACTTTGCTATCTAATCCTCAACTCATAGCCAATACTGGAGCCGAAAATATGACAGGAATCTTCAGTTCAGGCGGAAGCTTGATTGGGCAAACCTTCCTGTTGATTCTCGGCGCGGTCGAAGGCTCGTATCTTTTAGCATATGCAATTTACCGTACAATCAAGAAATATAGACCAGTAACACCCTTCGACCCTTATCACGTCGATTATTGACTTTTGTCGTGGGCTTTCACTGAATCGTTTCGAGGCCTTCTAGCTAGCCTTTTTTCGCTAAAGTCTCTGGCTCAGGCTGTATTAATCCCATAGAGTTTTAGAAAAGTATGCTTTTCTAAAACGTTCCATCTTTTCTAGCTCCGAATGAAGTTTCCTTGGCTATTTTATAAAGTATCGTATATCTAAGGGTGGGTAAAAAAATAAATTGATTCCAAATTCATAAAAGCATAGTTTCATAAAAATAATTCACGCCAAATTTTCCCTTTTCTCCTTCAGTCACGACCCACACCTCGCTTTTTCTTCGGATACCTTTTGTCCTTTGCGACTAGCCTTAAATATTGACATTCGATTGCCTTTTTCAAGTCCCAAAGCTCTGTTTTTTTGAAGAACTTTTCTCGACTCTCTTTCTCAACCCTAGCCAAAAGCCCGAGCCTTACCAGTGGGGTGATCTGTCTTGGCTCAACATTTTTTCTATTAATACCTTTCTCCAAGTCACGGTACGAAAACACAGTGTCCGAAGGCATTTGGTCAATGTAGCCAAAGAGTTCCATATATTTGCTGTTTTTCCATGGCATTTTTAAGTCCTACCTATCATGGGTAAGAAATATAGAAGACGTATTTAACATTACGCTCTTCGAAAAATTCAGCTATGGCGGAAAAAGGAGTATTTAGAAGGCTTAAGCCTACGTGGGCAATTTTCTCCAATTAGCTTCATACTCACGTATTGAAGGATACGATGCACGCCAACCATAATCAGTACGTTTGCTACTTGGTTTCTTGTGTTTGTCATAATATTCATCCCATTCTGACTTTGCTTCTTTGCTTGTTAGAATGTAGAACTTGGGGTTTTGTTCGATTTTGTTCAGATAAACAAAAATGTAAAACAAATCTTCACTGATATCCCTCTGCTTATATCTCCAAAAATTCACTGTTCTTTGGGTTTTCACTTCGACCCGAAATGCTGTGCCATTTGGACTTTTAACCATCAAATCAGTTTCTTTAGCATTTCCAAGAGGAAATGACACTAGAAATTCTTTTTTGCAGAGTTCCGCTGCAACATAAAATTGTCCTGCCCACTGTGTTGAATAATTCCGATGTTGTTTTGTCAAGCTCAGAGCACTCTCTTGCGGGTTTTTCTAGTCTCTTCATGCGGGCTTTTTGCGTCTAGCCTCTTCAACGTGTTGTTTAGCTTGTCTCTCGGTCTGTTCTCTGAAAGCCTTGTCTGTTCTTAGCTTCGCGATAACCTCGGACTTTTCTTCTTCTTCATCAGCTCGGCCTTTCGTGACTTCTCTCTCCAACCTTTTTTGTCTCGCTTCTATAACGGCTCTCTCCACGTCTGGATCTAGGATGTCTTCCACCAGCGGCTTTATCAGTTCCCAATCTTTCAGCATCTTATTGATTCGTTCATTCAAATCCTTGTTCTTAGCTTGAAGATCCTCTATTTGCGCTTTCGTTCCTTCACCCACGCTCTCCTCGAACACTCTAAGAGATGGATAGCCATTCAAATATTCAGCTCTGTGCTTTTCAACTGTCGATGGATCTGTAATGTTTGTTTCAAAATAATGAGCGTCCACGCCTAACGAGTGTCCCATCCAAAAATCTCGGAAGGCTGGTTCTGAAACCTTCATATTGTTTCTGAAATATTTGCGCAGCGTGTACAGCTTAAGCTCGTTTTGAAATCTTTTCAAGTCTTTTTTGTTCGCCCAATCTAGTTTCTTCACGATGTCTCCAAACGTCGTGCTGAAAAGGCTTGGAAACAGAGTTTCACCTTTCTGAAGTGAAGAGTGAACCGCTATGAATAGGACATCATCATTTTTCAAAGGCATCCTCGGCGCTAGATACTCTTTCAAAACTCTGAAGCCATCTTCACCGATGAAGGTGAAACGCTTAGATACATTGTCTTTCAAAATCTCGGATTCCAAGTCAATCTTCATCGGAACACGGTTCGCTTCGAAGTCGGTTTTAATGTTGCGATAGCGCAAAAGGCACAGGGTTTGCGGTCTCTGTCCGCTTTCCAACATCGTGAGAAAGAAGCATTTATCCCTTAAACTTGCGTGTTCAAGGATGCGTACTATTTCTTGTTTGGTGATTGCGCGGTTGTGATTTACAACGTATGTTCTTTCCTTAATGTCCGCTTCAACAGGGATTTTATTATGGTGATAGAAACTTTTGACGGCACTGAGTTTCGCCTTTCTAGCATTTGGAGTTAGCCTTGAAAGTTCACCTACAGCATAGCGCTCGATGATTTCAGCGTGTCTGTCCAAGAACCTTTCGCGCTGTGAATAATCATATCTTGCAGTTTGCCACTCTGAAACTATGGTTTCAGGGTTTAGGCCCGCGCTGTTTACATAAAGGGCAAAGGTGTTTCGATACCAATACGCTGTTCTTGGGGACTGTGCTGCTTTTTTAAGCCAGAATGAAACAGAGGGTGTGTCTTGTATTTCACTCATTTTTCTTTCCCTATATTTTTTCACTGTAAAGTTCAATGTAACCACAATTTGAACAGCAGAAAGGAACAACTTTGCCACCCGCGTTGCCTATCCATCTAACCTTGTCAATTTCGAGAAGTCTTATAGGTTGACCACCGTATATTTTTTCACGTGTCATCTTGTTCCCGCATTTAGGGCATGTTTTGCTTTCACTCATTTTTCGTCACGTGCTTTCACAAGGACTGTATTCTTCATTTTTGCGCCTGTGCGCGGGTCAAACGCAACATTAGTTTTCAGGAGCTTTTCGCTTTCTTCTTTGGTTAGTTTCTTTGCCAATTTACTCACCTTTCAGTTCACGGACATCGGGGTACTGTTTGAAAAGCGCGCCATAGTGTTCCATGATTGCTATGATTTGTTCCCGCGTGAGCCCGCTTAATTCGCTGACGGTTCTTGCATCGAACATATTGGTTACACCTGACCTTCTGACTTTTTCGTAAGCCTCAAAGTCTCTTTTTGTTATTCGACTCAAGCGAGCGCGTGGGTACAGAATTTTGGTTTTGAATTTCTTTTTCATCTTTTCGCCCTCTTAGGCTACCTCTATAGAGGGATGTCCCTGTATATAAAAGCTAACCACGTGGTTAGTAAAT
>CAWJIF010000015.1:0-114031 GCA_963842875.1 Candidatus Bathyarchaeota archaeon | reverse complement strand
GTCAAAGACTCGTCGCGCTGGGTAGACAGCCTAACATGCACATCGCCTTCAGAAGCCACCTGCCAGCCGTTTGTGTTCTTAGTTGGAAGCTTGTCGATGTGCTCGACGTTTTTCACGTTTGCAAGTTCAAGGAATAAGTCTTCCAAGTCTTTCAAGCCCTTCAGCACGTCCTTCGGAGCTGCAACTTGAACCTTGCCCAGTGGCCATCGACGTTTCAGCTTTGCTGCTTGCCTAGCCGAATACGTTAAGGACACGACTTTCTGCAGTGTCTCGAATTGCTGTTCCAAGGCTTTGTCCTCGAATGCTTCGTCAGGTGTAGGCCAAGTTTCGAAGTTCACCGATTCTGGCAGTTTGTCATCAAGTGCGCGGTAGACGTTTTGGTATAGTGCCTCGCAGAGAAACGGTGTTACGGGGTTGAATAGTAGAACTAAGGCTTTTAGAGCGTGTTGGAGAGTTGAATACACGGCTAATCGCCGATTCAAAGTCTCTGGGTCGTCGGTCCATAAGTCCTTTCTTACCATCGGCACATAATTACAACTCACAGCATCCACGACAAACTCCTCAAGCTCCGATAATGCGAACTGAAACTCGCAGCTCTCCAGCTTCTCAGTAACCCTTCTAACAGTCCCCTGCAGTTTTGAGAGCAGCCAACGGTCGACAGGTCGTAGCGCCTTATTCTTCTTTGCCCATTCTAACGTGTGGGTTTTTGAGTCGAAGTTGTCGTATTCGGCGTTCTGCATGAAAAACTTGTGCAGATGATACAGCGTGCCCAACACTTGATACGGACGTTTGCTGAGTTCCTGCAAGTCGAAATTCATAGAATCCGTGGGAGGGCATTTCCAGAGTACATAGAAACGGAAAACGTCAGCAGAAGTCTTATCCAACAGCGGGTTCGCCTCCAGCATGTTCCTCAGACTCTTGCTCATCTTTCGTCCCCTGGCGTCCAAAACGTGACCTTGAAACAGAAACGCCTTGTAAGGTGGCTCAGGCTTCTCAGTCATCACCACGTGCAACAGCAAAAGCGTGTTTGCCCATCCCCGCGTCTGGTCTATTGCCTCGGTCAAGAAATCCACTGGCACGTACTTCTTGAAGTCTTCATCAGTAAACCTCGCATAAGGCGAAGAACCACTGTCAAACCAGCAATCCAGCACAAAAGGCTCACGCTTCATCGAGCCACCGCATTTCTCGCACTTGAGTACGACTCTGTCTATCCAAGGTCTGTGCAACTCGAAATTTTTTTCGAGCGGTCTCACAGATTTCTCCGCCAGCTCCTTCTTGCTGGACACTAGGACTTTGGTGCCGCATTTCTCGCAAACCCAAACAGGCAACGGCGTGCCCCAGACTCTTTCGCGGCTTATGCACCATGGTTTGCCTTCTTTTAGCCACGCAAGAAAACGGTTCTTTGGGCTTTCATAAAAATACTCCACTTTTTCTGCAGCGGCAACTACTCGTTCGTTTATCTTGTTCGTCCATAGATAGTACTCTCTTCTTGCAAGCCAGACCAGTTTGTCGTGCGAACGCCAACACGTCGGATACTCATGCCGCACCGACTTTACAGAAACAAGCAACCCACGCTGGCGAAGTTCTTCAACAACCGTAGCATCTGCATCACGCGCGAATAAACCAGCAAACTCTCCGGCATCCTTCGTGAAGTTGCATTCTTCATCGAATGGTACATAAACCTTCATGCCATGCTTCTGTGCCGCTGCAAAGTCGTCTTCGCCGTTTCCAGGCGACAAATGCACGACGCCTGTGGCCGTGGTGACGTCGACAAAGTCTTCACACACAACCGTGTGCACTTTGGGAAGCTTGTCGAGTTCTTTCTGCTTCGACACCATACCCAAGAATGGATACTCGTACTTGATGCCCTCCAACTCCTTACCCGAAAGCGTTTCCATAACCTCGTATTTTTCCATTTTCAACTCTTGCATCAAAGGCTCCACACGATTGCGGACCATTATCCACACTTCTTGGCCAACTCTAACCTTAGCATATTTCGCCTCTGGATGCACTGCGAGCATCATATCTGTGACTACTGTGAAGGGCATGGTTGTCCAGACGAGGAAGTACTCGTTTTCAGTTTTGCTTACCTTGAACTTGAAATAAGTCGACGGGTCTTCGACTTCTTCATAGCCCAGTCCGACTTCCGCATTGCTTAGTGAAGTTTGGCAGTGTGGACAATAAGCCACAACATAATACCCCTCACCCAGCAAGCTCTGTTCCCAAGCATGTTTGAGGTATTGCCACTCTCGTTCTATGTACTTGTCAAGATACGTCCAGTAAGCCTTATCATAATCCATAAACATACCGAGTTTGGCGTCTGCGCTTAGCCATTCTTTGTAGTATTTCATAACTGTCTTCTTGCATTCTTCGACAAACTTTTCCAAATCAACCTTTTCAAGAAGCTCTCGCTTGTTCTTTACACCTAATGCTCGCTCGACCTCTAACTCCACTGGTAAGCCCTGCGTGTCCCAGCCTGCCCAAAGGTTCATGTAAAAGCCTTGCATGGACTTCCAACGATAACGAAGGTCCTTCATCACTCTGCCGCGTGCATGTCCGACATGGGGAAGACCGTTCAGTGTGGGTGGTCCTTCTACATAACCCAAAACGCCCTTGTTCGACTGCTCCCGCTGTTGCCTTAGCTTCTCTGAAACCTTGTTTTTCTCCCAAAATTCGCGGATCTTTTTTTCCAGTTCGAGCGGGCAATAGTCTTGCGTAAGGCATTGGCGAGAATCAGTTTCGAATTTCGTATTCACCGGTCATTTTGCACCCGCCACCCCTAAAAATGCCAATAGTGGAATATAACTTTTTTGAAGCCTAAATTCAAAACACTATGGGAGCCAGTTAATCGACATACCATTTCATTATTTCTTTAATGATCTTCTCTGAGTAGCCATTTTCCTTCAGTTTTGCTTCAATTTTGTCTGCTTTTGTCGATTTCAAGACTCGTGGCTCCTATTTTATAACTTGGACGGCAAAACTTTTAATCTTTTCATCGAAATGCGAAATATTCCAACTTCAGATACATGTCAGAACAAAAACCCTTCATTATCAATTAGCTAAATTCTCCTTCTTCTACCAGAAAAATCCAGCCTAAAACGCCCAAACTCGTCTCTAACCGTTTGCAACTGTTCTTTCGTGAAAACTGGGCCATCCACGCAAACTCGGAAACCGCCTATAACGCAGCTTCCGCAAATCCCTATGGCGCATCGCATGAGTCTTTCTAGGCTTGCTTGAAGCGGCACGTTATGCTTCTCCGCGAGCAAAAACATCTTAACCATCATAGGTTCCGGACCGCAGGTGTAAATCATGTCAAATCTTTCCTTTGCCAACAAATCTTCAACGGGTTCGGTTATCATGCATTTTAAGCCGCAACTCCCATCATCAGTAGTTACCACCAATTTTCCCAGAGTTTTCCGAATAAGCGGTTCAATTCTATTCTGAAACAACATTTCATCTTTCGTTTTGGCGCCTGCCAGAAAAGTCATTTTTGCTGGAGATTTTGCGAGTTTTTCTCCTAAAAACTTGAGAGGTATGAGTCCTGTGCCCCCGCCAACAATGAGCACGTTGCCTTTTTTTGTTAGTGTGAATCCGTTGCCGAATGGTCCTCGAATCCCGATTAAGTCGCCAACTCTCATTTGGTGCAACGCTTCAGTGGCTTGCCCTACTTTTTCTATACTGATGGATACGCTGTTGGGAGATGTACATGAAATGCTCATAGGGATTTCATCTAAGCCAGGAATCCAGACCATAACAAACTGCCCAGGATTGGCTTTCTGGCAGTTTTCATCGTCAAAACCCAGAGTTTTTACCGTTGAATTTTCCTGCTTAATTTCCGTTATTTGCACCATTCTTTGGTGACTAGCATCTGTGTGATAAGCCAACAATATTCCTCACGCTTTGGTATCCTTTTGTTTCTAAGTATGCCTCTATACCTTTGTTGATGGATTGGAAAACTTCTAGCCCTTTAAACGCTATTGCTGTGCCAACTTGCACGGCGGTTGCACCTGCAAGCATAAACTCCACAGCGTCTCGCCAGTCGCTTACGCCTCCACAGCCTATCACTGGCACCTTCACTTCACGATAAATCTCGTAAACACACCTCAACGCTATTGACTTGATCGCTGGTCCAGAAAGCCCGCCAATCTTGTTCCCAAGAACGGGCTTTGCAGTTTCAGCGTTTATCGCCAAGGCTCGAACAGTGTTAATAGCCGTTATTGCGTCCGCACCGCCGTCTTCTGCTGCCCTAGCACATTCAACAATGTTTGTGACGTTAGGAGTTAATTTTACAAAAACTGGCTTGCTGGTCTCTGCTTTTACGGCTTTAACAACCGTCTTCAACAATTCCGTGTCTTGCCCAATCTCAGATCCGGTCTTTTCAACATGAGGGCAAGAAACATTCAACTCTAAAGCAGCAGCGCCTGCTTCTCCGGCTTTCTTTGCAACCTCGACAAACTCTTCAACAGAAAAACCGTACACGCTCACAATGATTGGGCAACCTGTGACCTTCGCTTCGCGGATTTCCTTCGCAAAATAATATATCCCAGGATTTGGGAGTCCCATAGCGTTTAGTGTTCCGCAGTCAGTTTGAACCACTGTGGGATTAGCGTAGCCCGTTCGAGGCTTCAAGCCCACAGACTTTGTCACCACCGCACCTGCGCCTGCTTCTGCTATCCTCTTCAGTGAAAGGCTTGAAAGCCCCAGAATTCCAGCCGCAAGCATAGTGGGATTAGCCAGTCGCAGTCCAGCCAATTCTATACTTAACTTACTTCCCAAGTTTCACCTTCTCCAGCGAGAGACAAAACTCGCTATCTGCTAGGTTATTCTCGCCTAGAATTTATATTATTCACTGATTGTGAGATGGAAAAAAGCCTGCGGATACCATGCGCTTATTTTAGTTGTAAGCGCATGACGTAGCCTGCACCGATGTTGAAGGTGATCACGCCGTTTACAGAGCGTATTCTGATGCCCGTGAGTTCGCTTATTTCACGAGCAGTCATTGGTGCTCCTGACTCGTACAAGAGGCCGAATATTTTTTCAGTGTAACCTCTATAGTTAGCCGTATCTTGGAGGTAGAACTCGTTCTTCGTACAACGTCTCTTGCCTTCCTCTGTTAAGGAGTACCTGTACCTTAACATACTCAAACCCCTTCCTATACTACAATTGACCTAGCATGTTTATATAAAACTTATGGAAAATTATTCGATAAAAAAAGGTAATATGCTTCATTTTTCCGAATCTTCTTATTAAACCTTTACATTTTTTCGATCGCTTCTTTTGCAATAAGCCTCCATGGAAAAGAAGAACTGTTTTTATCTCTGAGTGAAGAGATTTAGTGAGTTGCTGAGAAATTCGATGATGGAGGCACCACAGTGAAGGCAACAATCATAGACTCCGTAATAGGTGTTTTCGCGTTTGACGAAAACAGCCGCCTGATTGGCAAAGTCTTATTCGAAAAAGACCGCGAGGTCGTTGCGGACAAAATTCTCAAGGTTGAAAGTGGAGAAGCGGTAGAGGAGCTAAATGTGCTCCTAAAGAAACTTATGGACAGTGGTTATGATAGGTTTGTTTTCGAAAGTCCAGAGATTGCGAAAAACATTCGTGAAACCTTCAATACAGAAACGGAAATAACCGCGCCCTCAAGCGCTGGCGAATTGCTCCGTAAGAACACGTTTCAATTCGCAATCGACAGTGGATTCGTGAAAACTGAACAAGAATTTAGAGAATGGATTCACGATGTCTCTGTCGCGTTGACTAAGAAACGTGTGCGAAAGACCGTAGAAAAGCGGGATTTAATGATTGCCCAAGCCATCTTATCCATAGACGATTTGGACAAAACAATCAATCTCTTCATGGGTCGAATACAAGAATGGTATGGCTTACATTTCCCAGAGTTAACTCGCTTGCTGGAAAATCAGGAAACTTATGCACGGTTGGTTTCGAGCTTAGGAGACCGAGAAAACCTTATCGTGGAATCTTTGGAAAAAGAGGGGTTGCAAAAAGATAAAGCAGAGCAGATAGCAAACGCTGCCGCAACATCCATGGGTGCCACATTAAGAGAAGGGGACATACACCAAATACAAGAGCTATGCAGAGCAACATTAGCGCTTTCTAACTTGAGACAAAAACTAGAAAACTACATCGACAACACCATGACCGAAGTTGCGCCTAACATCCATGCATTAGCCGGTTCCCTTCTGGGCGCTAGACTAATCGCCATAGCAGGAGGATTAGACAATCTGGCAAAAATGCCCGCAAGCACCATCCAAGTTTTGGGCGCCGAAAAAGCCTTGTTCCGAGCGTTAAAGACCGGCTCCAGACCCCCCAAACATGGCTTACTTTTCCAGCATGCATCAATTCACGAGGCACCGCGGTGGCAAAGAGGAAAGGTTTCCCGCGCTTTGGCTGGAAAGGTCGCTATCGCTGCGAGAATTGACGCTTACGGTGGCAAATTTGGGGGTAATGAACTGAAGGCGGACTTTGAAAGAAGAGTTAAAGAGATTCAAGAGAAATACGCAGAACCTCCTGCCGCACCTGCACCACAGTGGCAAAGACCACAGAAAAGGCCTAAAGGGAGATTCAAGCGTGGTCGTAGACGTTAAACCGCATCCCTGTCTCGTCGGAATTCATGTCGCTACTTTCGAAGATGGAACAGAAAGACTCGCCACAATAAACCTTACTCCGGGGAGAAATGTTTACGGCGAGCGTCTAGTCCATTGGGAAGACGTTGAGTACCGAATTTGGGATCCTTTTCGAAGCAAACTTGCCGCAGGGATTCTGAAAGGACTGAAAACGCTGCCAATACAGCCTAATCACAAAGTATTATACCTCGGTGCTGCTTCAGGCACGACCGCAAGCCACATTTCCGACATTGTGGGCGCGAATGGACAGGTTTATTGCGTTGAGTTTTCTGCACGCTCAATCCGAGAGTTAGTGAACAATGTTTGTGCATTTCGGCCTAACATGACGCCCATACTTGAAGACGCACGGATGCCTCGGCGTTACTCGATGTTTGTGGGAACCGTGGACGATATTTACTGCGATATCGCCCAGCCCGAGCAAGCCAAAATACTCGCAGAAAACGCCGATCTGTTTCTAGAAAAAGATGGCTGGGTAATCCTGGCTGTAAAGTCACAAAGTATCGACGTGACAATGGAACCCTCAGACGTTTATAAGAAGGAAATCAAAGCATTGAAATCACGCGGTTTTGCGATAAGTGATGTTGTTAACCTTGAACCCTACGAAAAAGCACACGTCATGGTAGTAGGCAAGCTCGAAAGCCCATAGAACAATCTTTTGTTTTCTTCAGTGTTCTTTTGGTCCATATAACAGTAAAAGAAAAACTTAGAACTCTTTTGAGAGTAAGTAGGTTTATATCCAACGCTACCACGATTCTTTTTTGGATGAGGGAGGGAAAAAGTGAATCGGGCAGAAATAGTTGACGCCGCGGAATCTGTTCTGAAAAGTGCGGGTTTCGACGTTTCTCAAAGATGCCAATCAAGGCCTAGTTGCTTTGACGTTGTTGCCCGAAGAAAAACACAACTCGCTTTTATCAAAGCACACGAAAACATAGGAAACATCTCCATGCGGGATGCGCTGGACCTGCAAACACTCTCAAAACACCTCTCAGCAGCTTCAATTCTTATTTGCGCGAAAACACGGCACAAACCCATGGAAGACGACACCATTTATTCTCGTTACGGCGTTTATGCGATAACTCCGCTAACGCTTGCGGACATAACTGTTCGTGGCGATAATCCTCTTGTGGACGCAACTCCAGGCGGATATTATGTTCGTCTCGACAGCGAGGAAATTAAGAAAGAAAGACAAAGTCGAGGGTTGTCTGCTGGTAAGTTGGCTGAAATGACAGGGATTTCGAGAAGAACTATTTATGGTTATGAAAAGGGTATGGCCAGGGCTTCGGTTGGTGCGGCTTACAATTTAGAATTTGTTCTTGGCGTACCACTGGCGCAGGGAATTGATGTGTTCCAGCGGCCGCCTGACCAAGGCAGAAGTCTTCTTGCTACAGCTAAACGCTTTATGAACATACATCACTGCTTGCGGTCTGTGGAGAGAAAGCTTTCCAAATTCAACATATTCGTCGCTCACGTTAAGAGGGCACCGTTTGATTTTATCGCGAAATCCCCAAATGAACAGGTTAGCATCATTGGTGGTGTCTCTGACGGTAAGGAACGTAATCTTGAGCAGAGACTAGAGGAAATCGTCAGTGTGGGCAAAGTTGTCAATGCGCAACCAGTTCTGATTTCAGAGAAAGGGCATGCCAAAAACGACAACATTACATTCATTGAGCGCGATGAGTTAGAAAGAATTAATGATGCAAATGAGTTGTTCGATCTACTGTAGCCCTCCTTCGTCCTCTTTTGTTATTGTCCTTAGAGTTTTGTCTGCTTCGCTGTTGCGTTGCTTTTTAGTTCTTTTGCGGGTTTCCACGATTTTCTTACGAAGTCTGGGTATTCTTCGTGTTGTTCTAGCCATTTTTCGAGGAATCGGATGGTTACAGGATCGGCTGGATAGCCGCAACCTAGTTCGCCATATTTTTGTTTCAGCTCTGCTATTGCTTTGTCGCGTTCTACTTTGGCGATGATTGAAGCCGCTGAGACTATGGGGTAGTTTCTGTCTGCTTTGTGTTCTGAGATGATTTCCGGTTTGAAGGGGAGGCGTTCTTGTATGTGTTCTTTGTATCGTTCTTCATTGACGTCCGAGGCGTCTACGTAAGCCATGTCTGGTTTAAGGACGTCGATAACTTTGGCCATCGTTTGGGCTTCGAGGCGGTTCAGTTTTTGGAGTTTTATGTGGCTGTTTACGACTTTGTCGATTTCTGCTGGCCATAGTCTTTCAACGTGATATTTTAGGACGAGCGTCCGTATGGCTCCTGAGAGTTCTTCGCGTCTTTTTGGCGAGAGGAGTTTGGAGTCCTTTACTCTTAGCATAACCAGTTTGGGTAGGTCTTTTTCTTCTAGTAAAACGCCTGCAATAACGAGTGGTCCGATGATTGCGCCTCTGCCTGCGTCGTCTACCCCTGCGATCAACATTTTGGTTGCCTTGAGAGGATTTTGGTGATTTTCTCGATAATAAGGTTGTGCACGGTGTTTCTGTTTTCCATGGTGACCTCGAAGACTTCTGCGTCTGGGCGTGTCTTGATGTTTCTTATCAGGGCGTTGGTGGCTTTGTAGTGAATTGTGGCTATCACAGGCTTACCAGAGCCCAATGCTACGAGGACTGCTTGCTTAAAGGCTTGTGAGGACAGCTCCATTAACCCGATTTCATCAATTACTATTACGTCTGCGGTTTGAATGGCGTTTTGGATTGCATCGGTGCCTATGTTTTCTAGGTCGTTCAGGTTAACTCTGTACTTGCCTATTCTCGGTCCGTTTGGCTGGTTTACATGCGCTAGCCAGCCTCGTTTCTGTGTTCTGAGGTTCAGGATTTGAAAGCCTATACGCGTCCCGCCTTCCCGTTTTTCTTCGGTTGTCATGCCGCCAACTTGATAGCCTAGGCTTTTCAGCGCTTCTGCAACTTTCATTATTACCGTTGTTTTGCCAACACCTGGTGTGCCTGTGATGAGGGCTGCGTGGTTTTGCATAAATGATTATATGATTTGGCGTGTTAACGAGTTTTGTGGTCGACAGATATGCCTGGAATAGGATTTCCAACAGAATTGGTGAAGGAAGGCAAGGTTAAGGTTTGGACACCTAAACGCGGAGACGTTCTGCCCTCCAAGTTGCCTGTTTTCTTTAACCCCGTTATGGAGTTGAACCGTGATGTGGCTGTTTTAGCTTTGCAGGCGTTTCAGAGTCTTGTTGGGCGTGAGGTGGATATTTCTGAGCCTTTGGCGGGGTGTGGTGTTCGGGGCGTCCGATTTGCCGTTGAGGTGGAAGGTATTAGACACGTTTGGCTGAATGATATTAATGAGAAGTCGGTTGAGCTTACGAGGCTTAATATCAAGGAGAATGGTGTAGAGGTGCTGGTTAGCATAGATAATGTGGATGCGAATCTTTTCCTAAGCCAGCATGCGGCGCCGCGTAGGCGTTTTGATTACGTCGATGTTGATCCGTTTGGTTCTCCTGCGCCTTACTTGGATAGTGCGATTAGGGCGGTGCGGGATGGTGGCTTGATTGCTTTGACGGCGACGGATATGGCGCCTTTGTGTGGTGTGCATCCTAGGGCTTGTGTGCGGAAGTATGGTGGCAGGCCGCTTAGGACGGAGTATTGTCATGAGTTGGCGGTGAGGCTTTTGGCAGGAAGTCTTGTGACTACTGCAGCTAGGCACGATATAGGCGTTAATGTGATTTTCTGCCACAGCACAGACCACTACATCCGCCTATACGCAATAGTAAACTATGGCGCCCAAAAAGCAGACAACAGCATTAAAGAAATAGGTTACGTGCAGCACTGCTTCAACTGTTTCCACAGAGAAACCACAAAAACAACGTTTGAACAGGAGTGTCCAGAATGTCACAACAAATTAAACACGGCAGGACCACTATGGCTGGGAAAGACTTTCGACAAGAACTTTATTGCAAAAATGCAAAAAGAGCTCCCAAAGAAAAAGTTAAGACAAGAAAAAAGAATGAGCAAGCTGTTGTTTTTGGCTGAAAATGAGGCAGACGCTCCGTCGACTTATTACGTGATTGACAAGATTTGCGACAAATACGGACTACCCGCACCATCATCAGAAAGCGTCATTAAACGACTGGAGAAAGTAAACTGTACCGCGTCACTTACGCACTTTCATAGAAGAGGAATAAAAACAGACGCACTCGCAAAAACAATGAAAGAGATACTGATACTTCAAAAAAAGCTTCCCCATCTAGAACCATTTAATGCTGGTACAGACACCTGCGCGCGCTCAACACAATAAACTATTGGACACTCAGGTGGAGCATACTGGAAAAAATGACCAACCAACCGTACACTAGAAAGCGCATAACAGGCTAAACATGACAAACCAGAAAATCACTCATTCACTAGATATATTTGGATCATGTAGTAGACCGTGTCTAGGCGAGCGCCGAGAGCACACACGAAACCAGCAAAACAGCGAATCTGCAAAGTAAAGTTTATATGAAAGACAGATGGTTCCATGTGTTTAGCCCCACAAAAAAGATGGCAGAATGAGAAAGGCCCATTTTTCGGGTCGGATAAGCAATCGCCGGCCCATGGGAGGAAATCCCTCAGTTTGCAAGACCCTACCCTCACCCATCCGTTCTCAAGTTCATGTTTAATTATAAATCTAAGGAGACTGATTAAAAAATGGCAGAAATCCCACTAGAAGATTTGCTCCTACTCGAAAAATCCTTCTTCAAAGAAAAAGGCTTAGTACGCCAACATTTGGACAGCTACAACGATTTCATCGACCACGGTCTACAGGAAGTCATCAACGAAGTAGGCGCAATCGACATAGAAATCCCCGAAAGCCCCTACCAAATAAAACTCGGTCAAGTATGGGTAATCGACCCACAATCAAGAATAAGCGGACCATACGTCACCGAAGTCGACGGCACAAAACATGAAATCTACCCACTAGAAGCGAGATTTCGAAACCTAAGTTACGCTGCACCAGTAGCATTAGAAATGACCCCGATCATCGACGGAAGAGAACAGGACACAGAACTCGTTTTAATAGGCAATCTTCCCGTCATGCTCAAATCAAAACTTTGCCTCCTTGCCACACTCTCACCAGAAGAACTAATCGCCTACGGAGAAGACCCAAACGACACAGGCGGATACTTCATCATAAACGGCTCAGAACGCGTAATCGTCGCATTAGAAGACCTCGCACCAAACAGAATACTCGTCGACATCGACGATCGCGGCTCCCAGCCGGTCTACCAAGCAAAGATATTCTCAACAACCGTGGGCTTTAGAGCAAGAATAGAACTAAGACTAAAGTCGGACAGCGCCATATACGTCTCAATGCCAGGCGTCCCAACAGAAATCCCATTTATCGCTCTAATGCGCGCCCTAGGACTTAAGTCAGATAAAGAAATCGCCGAAGCCGTCTCCCCAGATAAAACAATACAAAATCTCCTCGACTCCTCATTCGAAAAAGCCGTAGGCGTAGACACTGTAAAAGATGCACTATTGTACATAGGCAACAGAGTCGCTCACGGGCAAGTCGAAGAATACCGCATGCAAAAGGCCGAGAGCATCCTAGACCGTAACTTCCTACCCCACATAGGTAGAACCAAAGAACAAAGGCACGAAAAAGCCTTGTTCATGGCCGAGATGGCATGCCGCAGCATAGAACTCAAACTCGGCAAGCGCAAACCAGACGACAAAGACCATTTCAAAAACAAACGCCTAAAACTCGCGGGACCGCTGCTTGCAGACCTCTTCCGAATTGCCTTCAGAAACCTCTGTCGCGACATCAAATACCAGCTTGAGAGAATGGGCATGAAGCGACAAATGATCGCAATCTCCGCAGCCGTGCGCCCAGGCGTAATAACCGAACGACTCCAACATGCATTGGCAACAGGTAACTGGGGACGCGGACGAGTCGGTGTTACACAACTCTTGGATCGGACAAATCATGTTTCATCATTAAGCCATCTGCGCAGAATGCAATCACCACTGAGCCGAAGTCAGCCCAACTTTGAGGCCCGAGACCTGCACCCAACACACTGGGGGCGCTTGTGCCCAAATGAAACACCTGAAGGTTCGAACTGTGGCTTGGTGAAAAACCTTGCTTTATCAGCCTGTATGTCTGTTTCTGCCAACGCAGAAAAGATGAAGAATGTTCTCTTTAGGATGGGCGTCGTGCCTGCTAGTGAATCGAATGAAACTTTGCGGCTTTCTGGCGCCAAAGCGTTCGTTGACGGCACCTTACTCGGATATTCAGCAGAGCCAAAGGAACTCGTTGACGAACTTAGAGACAAACGCAGAAAGGGCGAAATCTCAACTGAAATAAACATAGCCTACTTCTCCAAGAACCTCGGAGAAAAAGACGAAATATACATAAACTGTGATGAAGGACGTGTGCGTCGCCCACTTGTAATCGTTGAAAATGGCGTGCCAAAACTTCAGCAGGAGCACGTAGAAAAGATTCGTTCAGGAGAATGGGCTTGGGAAGACCTTGTCAAATACGGTGTGGTTGAGTATCTTGACGCTGAGGAAGAAGAGAACACCTATATCGCCCTAAGTTTCGAAAACGTAACACGGGAACACACGCATGTGGAGATTGCGACGTACACGATACTCGGAATATGTGCTTCTATAATTCCGTATCCAGAACACAATCAATCACCACGCAACTCTTACGAAGCGGCGATGGCCAAACAGGCGCTAGGTATTTTCGCAACGAATTTCCATAATCGCGTAGATTCTCGTTCGCATGTGCTGCATTATCCGCAGATGCCTTTGGTTCAAACAAAGCCTATGGACATTATTGGCTACAAACATCGTCCGTCTGGACAAAATTGCCTAGTCGCTGTGCTCTCTTTTGAAGGCTACAACATGGAAGACGCCCTTATATTCAACAAGGCCTCCGTTGAGAGGGGCATGTGCCGTTCCACTTTTTACCGCATCTACGAAGCAGAATGTCGCCAATACTTAGGCGGGCTTAAGGACAAATTCATTGCTCCAGAACCAGGTATCAGAGGCTACCGCGGCGAACAATATTATAGGCTTATTGAACCTGATGGAATCGTAAGTCCAGAAGTTGACGTTGTGGGTGGAGACGTTCTAATTGGGAGAACGAGCCCGCCACGATTTCTTGAAGAATACAAAGAATTTGAAGTTAAAGGACCTTCTATGCGGGATACGTCTGTGGATATGCGTTCTTCCGAAGTCGGCACGGTTGACGGTGTCTTTTTGACTGAAACTCATGAAGGAAGTAAGCTTGTCAAAGTACGAGTCCGTGACCAACGCATCCCTGAACTGGGCGACAAATTCGCGTCACGGCATGGTCAAAAAGGTGTTGTCGGCATGCTTGTGCCGCAGGAAGACATGCCGTTTACAGAAAACGGCATAGTTCCAGACATAATAATCAACCCTCACGCAATACCTTCAAGAATGACCATTGGGCAGTTCCTAGAATCTATGGCTGGAAAAGTCGCAGCGGCGAGAGGAAAGCCTGTAGACGGAACACCGTTCTCTAACGAAAGGCCAGAGGAGTTAAAGCAGGAGCTGATCAAACTCGGGTTCAGCCATACTGGTCGCGAAGTCTTCTACAGTGGTACTACTGGCGAAAAATTTGTGGCTGACGTTTTCATTGGAGTTGTGTATTATCAGAAACTGCACCACATGGTTGCTGACAAGATTCACGCAAGAGCTCGTGGGCAGGTGCAAATGTTGACTCGGCAACCCACAGAAGGCAGAGCAAGAGGAGGGGGTCTGCGATTCGGCGAGATGGAACGTGATTGCCTAATTGGGCATGGTGCGGCGCTACTGCTACGCGACCGTTTGTTGGAAGAGTCTGACAAGTATCTTTTGTATGTGTGTGAACACTGTGGTTACATAGCCTACTATGATATCAAACAACGCAGATACGTCTGCCGCGAGTGTGAGGATAAGGCACAGATTTCTCCAATAATCATCTCTTACGCGTTCAAGCTTCTTCTGCAAGAGTTGATGAGCCTTTGTATAGCCCCACGGCTTAAATTGGAGGAGAAAGCGTAAAATGGCAGCAACAGCCGAAGAGGCAGTGCATAAAGTCATCGAAGAACTCCGCTTTGGACTTTTGTCACCCCAAGAAATACGCAAACTTTCAGTGGCTGAGATACAAACCGCAGACACCTATGATGAAGATGGCGCCCCAATTACTTCGGGCTTAATGGACGGGCGACTCGGCACGCTAGAGCCGAGGCAGAGATGCAAAACATGCGGCAACACAGCAATCCGCTGTCCCGGTCACTTTGGCCACATCGAACTTGCAGTCCCGGTAATCCACATTGAATTCACAAAAATAATTCATAACCTTCTGAATTCAACGTGTCGAAACTGTGGACGAATATTACTGCCACCAGAGCGTGTTGCCCGATTAAGAGCGAGACTTGTTCGTGTTAAGAAGATGCTTGGGACAGTGCCTGACGAGTTTTATAAGAAGATTTTGGACGAAGCAAAGGGTAATGAATGTCCACATTGCGCCACTGTGCAGTACAAACTTGAATTTACGAAACCTACGTCTTTCCACGAAATCTCAGAAGAGGGTGCTCAACGCCTTACTCCGAGCATGATTCGCGAGCGACTTGAACGCATACCTAACGACGACCTTGAACTGTTCGGCTTTAATCCCTTGACTGCGCGTCCTGAGTGGATGATTCTTCAAGTTTTGCCTGTTCCGCCTGTTTATGTTCGTCCATCGATTACTCTTGAGTCGGGTATTCGGTCAGAAGACGATTTAACACACAAACTTGTGGATATTATTCGTATTAATCAGCGTTTGAAAGAGAACATGGAAGCAGGAGCGCCCACACTCATTATTCAAGACCTTTCCGAACTGCTGCAATACCACGTCACCACGTACTTTAACAATGAAGCCTCTGGCATTCCACCTGCTAGACATCGTTCAGGAAGGGCACTTAAAACG
This sequence comes from Candidatus Bathyarchaeota archaeon, assembly GCA_963842875.1. GTDB lineage: Archaea > Thermoproteota > Bathyarchaeia > Bathyarchaeales > SOJC01 > DATHCB01. The sequence goes on along the minus strand of CAWJIF010000015.1, from coordinate 98,481 downwards.
CTCTCACAAAGGTTAAAGGGCAAAGAAGGACGCTTCAGAAGCAACCTTTCAGGTAAGCGTGTGGACTTTTCCGCACGGACAGTGGTTTCTCCAGATCCAAATCTGGACATAAACGAAGTTGGGGTTCCTTTAGAGGTTGCAACTCGTCTGTCGATGCCCGATAAAGTGACAGAATGGAACATTGAAGAGATGCGGAAACTCGTCCTCAACGGTCCGGAAACGTATCCTGGCGCGTTGTATATTGTTTTGCCTGATGGCAAAAGAATTCGATTGGAGTTTGTGGTTGACCGCGCTAAAGTGGCGCAAGCCCTAGAACCTGGGTTCCTCGTGGAGCGTCACCTCAGAGCTGGCGACGTTGCCATCTTCAATCGGCAGCCCTCGCTTCACCGAATGTCAATAATGGCTCACTACGTCCGAGTTTTGCCATACAAGACTTTCCGTTTGCACCTTTGCGTTTGTCCACCCTACAACGCAGACTTTGACGGGGACGAGATGAACCTTCACATTCCCCAAAGCGAAGAAGCTCAAACAGAAGCACGTTTGCTGATGCAGGTTCAAGACCAAATTCTTTCGCCCAGATTCGGAGGACCAATAATTGGCGCCATCCGAGACTTCATAACAGCCGCCTACATCTTCACGAGAAAATCAAATCGTCTTACGAGGGAGGAGGTTTTCCGTCTACTCTCTTCCGCAAGCTACGAAGGACCACTGCCAGAGCCAGAGATTAAAAAACCACAACCTTTGTGGACGGGCAAGCAAATCTTTAGCCTCTTCTTACCGAAAGACTTCAATTATGGCCTGAAGGCAACGATCTGCCAAAGCTGTACGAAGTGTCTTGAAGAAGAATGCCAATACGATGCCTACGTGGTCATAAAAGATGGCGTCTTAAAGAGCGGGGTCATCGACAGACGCTCCATCGGCGCCGAACAGTCAGAAAGCATTCTACATAGAATCATAAAAGACTACGGAACCGAGACAGGAAGAGAATTCCTAAACAGGATTTGCCAACTCCTCAAGCGCTTCTTAACCATGCGTGGTTTTACTTACTCATACGACGAACTGGAACTATCTCCAGCCGCAAAACAAAGAATCCAAAAATCAATACAGAAATTCGAAGATAATGTTACAAAACTCATCGAAAAATACAGAAAAGAAACCTTGGAACGGCTGCCTGGTCAAACGTTGGAAGAATCGTTTGAGATTTATGTTATGAATGAGTTGGCGCATTCTAGAGACGATGCAGGAAAGATCGCCGATGAAGACTTCAGCCTAGAAAACTCAGGCATCATAATGACCCGTACTGGCGCTCGAGGCTCCAGCTTAAATATTGGACAAATGGCGGCTTGTGTTGGGCAGCAGTCCGTCCGTGGAAAACGTATTACCAGAGGCTATGTTGGTAGGGCCTTGCCTCACTTTAAACCTGGTGATCCTTCTCCTAAGGCGAGAGGCTTTGTTTACTCCTCCTATCAGTCAGGATTAGATTCTATGGAGTATTTCTTTCACGCTACGGGTGGGCGAGAAGGACTTGTGGATACCGCTGTGCGGACGCAACAAAGCGGTTACATGCAGAGGCGTTTAATCAACGCTCTCGAACACTTACGAGTTGAATATGATGAAACAGTGCGAAACTCCACTGGTGACATCATACAATTCGTTTATGGAGAAGACGGCGTTGACCCCGCCAAAAGCGACCACGGCAAAGCCGTAAACGTGGGTCGCTTGATAGACCAGTTGAAAATAGGCATCCAAACACGAAAACCTGCTGAACCAGATTACATCGAGAAAAGACTCAAGGAGGTAGAATCTCAACTCACGCCGATACTTGTCGAGCAGCTGAGGAAACAACTGGCTAAAGTTAACTTCAGTAAAGAAGGTGTTGACCAAGCTATCCGCTTAACAGTGGAGAATTATAAGCGCGCATTGGTGGAACCTGGCGAAGCAGTTGGTATAGTCGCCGCACAGTCTATTGGCGAGCCAGGCACGCAGATGACACTCAGAACTTTCCACTATGCAGGTGTAAGAGAGCAAAACGTTACGTTGGGATTGCCTCGTCTAATCGAAATCGTAGATGCGAGGCGCATACCCTCAACACCCATCATGACGACTTACCTTGACAAAGATCATGGCAAAAGCAAAGAAAAAGCCACAGAAGTCGCCCGCGAAATAATCGCAACTACAGTCGAAGACATTGCCCAAACCATCTTTGACGACCCTATGAAGGAAGAAGTTGTCATTGAACTGAGTCCCGAGTTAATGAAGGAACGTGGGGTTTCCCAAGAAGAATTAGAGACTGCCCTCAGTTTTCCGAACACTGAGGTTAAGGTGAAGGAGAAAACGGCGAGAATTAAGCCCAAAAAGTCTGGTGATCTCAAGAAGCTTCTGAACAAGATTACTAATCACATGGTAAAAGGCGTGCCAAATATTCGCCGTGTTCTTGTGAGCGAGGAAAAAGGCGAGTGGGTTATCCGTACTGATGGTTCAAATCTCTCCAGAGTCTTGGAAATCCCAGGCATAGACCCAACGAGAACAACCACCAACCACGTTCACGAAATCGCGAAGACGCTTGGAATCGAAGCAGCTAGAAACGCCCTTATCAAAGAGGCAATGGGCGTTTTGGAAGAGCAAGGACTAGACGTTGATGTTCGTCATGTGATGCTTGTTGCGGACATGATGGTTGCGACAGGCGATGTCCGACAGATTGGCAGACATGGAATCAGCGGCGAAAAATCCAGTGTCTTAGCACGTGCGGCGTTTGAGATTACGATTCCTAACATTGTTGACGCGGCTATTAAAGGTGAAGCTGACCCGTTGAAGGGCGTGACCGAAAATGTTATAGTTGGGCAAGCCATACCCATTGGCACTGGTTTAGTCGACCTTTACATGTCTACCTTACCACAAACAAGCGCAAAAGCAAAAGCTGATGAAGAGGCAGCGAAAGAATGATTGATGTTGAAAAAGCGATTGGCACTGCAGTGAAGACTGGTAAAGTAGTGTTAGGCGCGAATGAGGCTGTCAAAAATGCGCAGAATGGTAAAGCCAAACTTATAGTAATCGCTGCAAATTGTCCAGCGGAAATTCGTGGTGACATTGAGTATTATGGTAGGCTTTCTAGTGTGAATGTCGTGGTTTACAAGGGGACGAGCATCGATTTAGGCATGGCGTGCAAGAAACCTTTCATGGTCTCTGCGCTTACGGTTAAGGAGCCTGGAGACTCTGATATTCTAAGACTTGTCGAACAACCATCCCTTGAAGAAGAAGCGGAGGAAGCGCCATTTGAACCTGCGGAAAGATTCAATGAGGAAGCTGAAGGCGTAGAAGAAGAGGAAGAAGCGGAAGAGCAATTTGAAGAAGCAGGCGAAGAGGAAGAGGGTGACAGGGAGTCTGCTGCAGAAGACGAAGATTTGGGTGAAGAAATGAATGACTAGCGGCATCAAATTCACTAGCGACGAGATGCGCTACATCGCCCTTTTTGAAAGCGTAACCGGCGCCACGGTGAAAGACTGTATTGTTGACGAGCCTCAAAACCGTGTCATCGTGATTGTGAAGGAAGGCGACATCGGCATGGCGGTTGGCAGACAAGGAAATAACATTCGCCTTCTCGAAAAAATGACCAACAAAAAACATGAAATCATCGAGTATTCGGAAAATCCTCAGCAGTTTATCAAGAACGCCCTCAAACCAGCACGAATAAAGGAGATACGAATAAGCGAGCGGCCTGACGGAAAGACAATCGCTGTTGTCGCTGTGAATCCAAAAGATAAAGGCGTGGCGATTGGGAAGAATGGAAAGAACGCTGAAAGAATACGTTTCTTAGCGAAGAGATACTTTCAGATTCAGAACGTTTCCATAACATGATATAACAGTTATAATTTTCTCGGGCTACAACGACGGGCTTTTTTGGCGTTCCATAAATGTCAGGCGGGTTCGCGCAGTTAGCCTAGGCTCATCCCGCTCAAACGCAATTAATCATGACTTAGAACGCGGTTCCTAAAAGTTTTGTAGGCTGGTCTTTACTACCAACATCGTTTCGTCAACGAATTCAATAGCGAACTCTTCTGGGGCAGGTCGGAACTTTTTTGATTCTCATTTGGAAGTTTCGTATCAGGAGAATCCCACATGGCCTTATCAGCAACTATAACATCATCAGCAACAGGTATTTTTCCTATAGAAACTCTTTCTTTTAGTGCAGCACGAATCTCTAAGCAAAAACGCTTACGCTCTGCGTCAGGAAGATCCAATAAATCCATCTTTTTTTCTTGTTTCTTGTTCATGCTTTCACACTTGCTTTAAGAAAAGTGTATCGCATGTCTTAATATAGCCTTTCTTACAAAACTTGGCATATATCGAAAACCGAAATATCCGCAAGAGAAGTCAAATAAACATGAAACGAGCCTTTATCTCGGGGAATTATTCATGAACGTGGTCTTCATAATAGGAACCGCAGGCTCAGGAAAATCACTTCTCTCCGCCGCGTTTGCCGATTGGTTAAGAATCGCAAAACAAGACGTGGCCATCGTCAACTTGGACCCAGGCGTGTTAAAGTTACCTTACACTCCAGACATTGACATTCGCGACTATGTCAGAATTGAAGAGTTAATGAACAAATACGAGCTGGGTCCAAATGGAGCGTTAATTATGGCTGCCGATTTAGTCGCTGATCAAATAGAAGTAATCGCTAAAGACGCTGACGAACTAAATCCAGACATGCTTCTCGTTGACACGCCAGGACAGATGGAGTTATTCGCGTTCAGGGCAAGCGGTCCATTCATCGCCGCGGAATTAACAAAACAGCCAAAAGCCATTCTTTACCTATTTGACTCCGTGTTCTCGCTCAATCCATTAAATTATGTCTCCAACTTGTTTCTTTCTGCCGCCGTTTACAACCGCTTTCTGATTCCACAAGTTTATGTGCTTTCTAAAACTGACTTGCTTACGCCAACTGATATAGACACTATGGTTGACTGGTCAGCGAAACCGCAAGTGCTGGAGACTGCCATAGAAGAAAAGCTCAGCGGGACAAGACGTCTATTAAGTCGCAACATGATGCATGCGATATACCAACTCGGTCTTCGATTCCTCTTAACTCCAATCTCGGCAAAAACCAACGATGGCATGTTGACTCTCAATACGGCGCTTGAAAGAATTTTCACGGGAGGCGACCAGTACACCTACTAGTCGCAGTTATTGAGCAGAGTCCATGCTGCCGCGATGGCGCCGTATTCTGCTTTTTCGCGTGTGTCTGCGCTTCCAATTATAACCGCGTCGCCTTCTTTTGGTCTCAATACGCTCATGATCTTCTCATACGCGTCGGGATGCTCTTCCGATATGTTCACGTCGGCACTAGGCATCATCAGTTTCCCTCTTTTCGTGATCAGTGTGGTCGCTCCCTTTGCACCCGCAAGAAAAGCAGCATCCCGTTGTTCCATGCCCAGCTTAATCATGGCCATTTTTCCTTTGACCAAAATTGCAACGTTGTAAGTGGACAATGTTAGCTTGCTTTTTTCTAGTTCAACCTTTGAGGGGAGAACCTTTCTTGCTTCCTTCCAAAGTTCTTCTCCTCTCTTAGTTAAGAAGCATCCTGATTTGGATGTGGCGATTATTCCTTCATCTTTTAACCTGTCAATTAACGTTCGTGTTGCTCCTTCGCCAATTCCCAACTCTTTCGCGAGCGTGCCACGACCAACTAGCGCATGAGAGATTAACTCTAGGGTTTTTATTATATGGAAAACTTGAAATGATGGTGAAGGTCCTGGCGCCTTTTCTTTCACTAAAGTTTCGCAGGCTTTCTTAATGTTCATTACTTTCACGTTAGTATTTTATTTGCATGTTTTCTATAAAAGCCTCTCCGCATAAGGTTTCAGAAGATATATATAATTAGCTAATTCAGATACTCACGGAATTCGCTAGAAGGGCCCGTAGCTCAGCAAGGACAGAGCTTGAAAACAGCGTCTACAGCACCGGACTTTTAATCCGGGGGTCCCGGGTTCAATTCCCGGCGGGCCCGCCATCAACCTTCCGATATTTTATGTGTCAACATATTCCGCCAGGAGAATATCTTTGAAATAGTCTCTTGGAGACGGAAGGTTTAGTGAAACGAATGAGTTATGAGAAGAAGAAGAAAACCCCGAATTATGAACGATACACGATCTTCAATGCTCTTCTTGAGGCTATGAACGAGAAGAAACAGAAGAAATCCAGATGGAATCGCTTTTTGCATCGTTTGGGATCGGATAAGTAAATAGTTTTTAGTTGTTTTTGTCTTCTTAGCGTTGTTTGGGAAGAGGATTTGTTCAAAACAATTTTTCTTTGCTGGGAAGGGAGAAGAGGAGGGGAGAACTCTCTCTTCCCAGCGCGGAGTAAGGGGCCTTCTCTTCTCCCTTTAGAGGCGGGTTTCGTTTGTCACTTGGCGAGAGTGGCGCTCAAAAATAAGCTATCGCTAGCAGCTAATATATGGATTCTTACGAGGCTGGGCATAGTTTGAAATCTGTAATATTAGCCTGTTTTTCCTATTATGCCTGTTGAAACTTTCCTTTTAAGCCCACTTCTACTCAAGTCAGTGTTGATAAAAATGTATGAAGACCTTTCGACAAGCGCTGCGAATTTGGTTTTGATAATATTCTGGGTCATCATTATTTCTATGCTTGTTTGGGGCGCATGGTGGCTTCGCACCACAAAAAATTCAAAATAGATATTTCGTGTAGGCGTTTCCAGATCAACTCTTAACGCCCTAATTCAACGTTGCTTTAAGGGTTATTGTTTTGTTTTTGCTGAAAAATTTAAGTAGTGCCTTGTTTTCATTACAAGTTTGCATATTTGCCTTGGTAGTATAGTCCGGTCTAGTATTAGCGGCTGTCGCCCGCTGGACCCGGGTCCAAATCCCGGCCAAGGCGCCATTTTTATCATCTTGTTGTAATTGTATTGATTTTGGTGTTGTTTTCAAAATAGTTTTTATGTCTCTTCTGGTGCTAATACTTGAAAGGAAGTTGAATATTATGGAATTTAAGGGAAGCAAAACTGAGAAAAACTTGTTAGCGGCATTTGCAGGTGAATCCCAAGCGAGAACAAGGTACACTTTCTTTTCTAGTGTAGCCAAGAAGGAAGGCTATGAGCAAATATCCGCCATTTTCCAAGAGACAGCCGACAACGAAAAAGAACACGCTCAACTGTTCTTTAAGCATCTCAAAGGCGGCATGGCAGAGATCACAGCTGCCTATCCAGCAGGCATCATAGGCTCAACGGCTGAGAACCTAAAGGCGGCTGCAGAAGGAGAGAAATTCGAATGGGGTACCCTGTATCCCGGCTTTGGAGAGATAGCGGAGGAAGAGGGTTTCAGAGACGCAGCTAAGACTTTCCGCATGGTTGCCAAAGTAGAGAGTTACCACGAGCGACGATATCGGAAACTGTTAGCAAACGTGGAGCAGGGACATGTGTTTGACAGAGAATCGCCTACCAAGTGGAAATGCAGAAACTGCGGTTACGTGTTTGAGGGCAGCAAAGCACCTGAGAAATGCCCCGTCTGCGAACATCCACAAAGCTACTTCGAACTCTGGAGCGAAAACTACTAATTCCAACCCTTTTTTTCTGAACTAGCAGCTCAATTAAACGTCTTGGCTTTCCCGTTTAGTAGCATACAAAATCTCTCCGTGTAGCGTGTATCCCATTTTCTGAAATAGACTCACAGACTCATCATTCGGCGTTTCAATTAACGCGCAAAAGACTAGGGCACCATGCCTTTTCAAAGCCTCTTCTGCCTTTTCTATTAACCACTGGGCGATTCCTTGTCTCTGTAATTCCGGGTCCACTGCCAAACGGTTTATCCAGCCCTTCATTCTGCTATCATAACTGCCAATCACGACGCCCATCAGCCTTTCCTTATCGAACGCACCGAGGAAAAAGTCTGAAAACTCTCGCATCTGCTTTTCCATCATTTCCTCGCTGTCTCTGCCTTTTGGTTTGTATGGTAAGCCTGCGCGCTCCCAAAGCTTTACCATAGCATCGTAATCTTTAATCGTCAACTTTCTGATCTCTATAGAGGTCATCTCTTTTTCACCAGTCAGGTTATTTTCAATGTGAGTTTTTCGCCAGAATGATTGTACACTGCCACGTTCTCTTCGTTGGCGTATGGAAATGCGACTATCATAATTATTCTGCCAAAAGCATAATGTAAATCCGGCAGTGAGGGTTTCGCAACTCCAGACGGATGCGAGTGGACAGTGCCTATCAAGGAAAAGTCCATGGGAAGCATGTGAGAGCGAAAGCCTGAAAAGCTCTTTCCATGCGTTGCCAAAGGCGGCACTAGAAGGTCGGTTATCGTGACCTGATCCTTGTTTATCTTTCCCCGTAAAAGAAGTATCATCTCTCGCGGATGCACCGCTGTAGCATTTTGGAATATATGATTTAACATTTCTCTCTTGATGAACACTGCGCTCATGATGTTCCAATCCAGCCATTGCGCGCGTATGGCTAGAAAAACAAAATAGCCTCTTTTCATTAGAAGGTTTCGATGCAAAATTGACCACATGGCGACTAATGAAGTTGGAAACATATGACGCCGCAACGAATATGGCGATTGATGAGGCAATCCTCCGCTTAAGAATGGCCAACAAAACGCCCAATACCATCCGATTTTACCGCTGGAAACCCTCGGCTGTCTCTATTGGACGATTTCAAAACGTGTATGACGAGGTCAACTTGAAAAACTGCAAAAAAAATGGCGTGGATGTTGTTCGCAGGATCACTGGCGGCGGCGCAGTTTATCATGACAGCGAAGGCGAAATCACGTACAGTGTAGTGGCTAAAAAAGAAGACCTGGGCGTAGCAGACGTTACGGAGGCATACGATAAAATATGCAACGGGCTTACGAATACGCTTGAACTGCTAGGAGCGAAAGCCGACTTTAATCCTGGCGACCCGAAAAATTGCCCAAACATAACCATAAGTGGAAGAAAAATCTCAGGAAGCGCTCAGTCCTATAAAGGCGGAACAGTTCTACAACACGGCACACTATTGATGAGCGTGGATTTGGAAAGAATGTTCACTTTTTTGCGGGTGCCATGGGCAAAAACCCACATGGAAATAGCCAACATCGCCAAAAAAAAGATAACTTCGGTAAAAAATGAAACATGCTCAGAAACCACGGTTGAAGAAGCATACGCGGCGCTGGTTAAAGGCTTTCAGCATGCTCTGGATATTGAGCTTTCAAAGGATACCTTAACTGGAGAAGAACTGGAAACCGCAGAGATGTTGCGTCGGGAAAAATTTGCAAACGATGACTGGACTTTGCTTGGCACAATGATTAAGACGTGTTAGCTTTTGATCAACCTGAGGCTCTTTTTTCAGTTTTTTCGCATTACTTTCGCTGAGATTGTGCTTAAGCAAGAAGGGCTGCTATTATGCCGCTTAGAAATACGCCATCGAACGTGCCTGCTCCGCCTATGCTTGCAACTGGTGCGCCAAGTTTTGGAATTACATGGAGGTTTGAGAGGTCTGCGCCTATGAGTGTCCCTAATACTCCGGCTACGTAGGCGACTATTTGCGGTGTGTTAAAGGGAAGAAGATAAGCTGCGAGTGCGGCAACTATGGGCGAAACGAAGGCTGGTGTGGTTATTCCTACTCCCTTCACTGGTCTTGCAACGGCGTGATTAACCAGGGCAACAATGGCGACAGCGATTACGGCATAGGTTATGGCTGCTGGCATCTTCCACAGCAAATAGAACGATATTGTTGCGGGTATCAAAGCGCCTCCTAGGTTCACCGCTACCAATGTCGTTCTTTCGCCATACTCCATTTGGGGAACTCGGTAAACCATTCCGAAGAAGCTTACAAAGTCCTCCTTTACGATGGGTACAACTGTTTTGAGTTTGAAAATTGGAATGTTCACATTGCTTCCTAGGAAGGTGGCGATTAGAATCACGGCGACCGTGGTTGGGCTAAAGCCGACTTTTGCGAAGGCTATGCCGATTACTCCTATTAGGAGCAAGATTATCACTAAGAATAGAATCAAGGCTAGAACGGCAAATAACGAGAAATTGTGAGGATGATAAATGGTTTTTCTGCTCATGGCGTGCAGCCTTGTGCTTCTGATGTTCACGTATCTGTATAAATGTTTTATTTTAGAAGGAGAGCTTCCTGTTTTATAGCCAGTCGGAGATTCTTTTTTCAGGCTTTCCCAGTTCTATGCCCATTGGGGCGAATGTTTGGGTTAGGGCTGTTGTCATGTTCCTGATGTAGTCGTCCATGTTGATTTCTTTCACGCTTTCAACATGCTTTGCTGGTTTGACAGTGAACGTTTTGCCTTTGTAGTCGAAGGGCTTGACTTTTATGAAATCCACAACCTCGCCTCTCTTGACTTTTTCACCTTTATCTAACAACTGCACGGCACATTGGTATGGCTGGGGCATCAATTTGATATTTGTTGCTAACCGCTCGTTTGGATCAAAATAGAGTTGCACAGAATAGACCAAATCTTCAAGCTGCAATTTGCCCGCTTTCAAGTCTTCTACAGCTTGACGAACCACCGCCATTATTCTTTTCTTTGCCTCTTCGTATTCTCCGAGATTCTTAACATTGCTCAATTCTCTGACGCAGTCTTGGAACACTTTTTGGATGAATTTTGGCGAGTTGGATTTTATGGCTGTTAATCCTTTCAGGTCTGGGGTTCCGTTGGGCAGTATGCCGTAATAGGCTTTTTTGGCTGCTGGAAGAACGCAAAGGGAATATTGTTTTTCTATGGCTAGGTCGAGTTTGAGTTTTTCCTTCACCGTCCCTATAAGCCATTCCACCTGGGCCGGTTGTGGATCGTCGAGGAAGATGGAGTCCGTGTCGCCGTAAGTTGGGTGCATTCCGTTTGCTTCTGCCATGTCCCAAGTGGTTTGTAGCGCCATGCGGCCATAGCCCGTGATGCATTCTGCTAGCGGCGGACAGGCCAGTCCATGAATCCTTACGGTCACGCCGTAGCTGGAGACGCTGATTAGCTTTAGGAGTCTGGCTAAAACTTGGGCGGTTTTTCTTTCTTGTTCTGAAGCTGCGGTGTTTTTGGAGAGTGGTTTGAACCAGTGTATGCGAAGGTCTTTGATTGCGCCGACGAGGATTGAATAGAAGCCTCTTCGTCTTGTGCAAACCCAGTGTTCCTCGCATTCTTTGGTCCTATTCGTTCTGCATTCTGTGTGGGGACAGTTTACGGTTTCGTAGGAGAGGTTGTAGCTGTCGATGCAGCTTGGGTACAGGCTTTCAAAGTCGCAGACAACCGTGTTGAAGTACGCGCCTGCTTTGGGCTGGACTGTTAAGGCGCCAGTGACTCGGTGTGTTTCTAAGCCTCTGCGCAGTTCTGTTGATGCAGGGATTAAGGTGTTGCTTTTTCTCAGGTAGGCGTATATCATGGATTTTAGCCAGTCGCTCACTTTGTGGCTTCGATACGCTTCTGTGACTGGTATGTTCGCTATTCTCGCTAAGGTGAACGCGTGATACAGGCTTTCACGGTCGATTTCTTTCATGCCTACCTGTTCTGGCTTAACTTGAGGTATGGGCTGCTGGAGAAGGTTAAACCAATGTTTAACCTGGGCGTATTTTTTTGGATCCGCGGTTTTCGTGTCTCTGAATGTGTTTTCAAACTTGTTTTTCAGCTCTTTGGATATGCCTGTAGCCAACATGAACTGGTTTTCTTTCTTTGCGTAGGGTGCGCCGAAGATTAGATTGTGATCGTAGACGTAGCTTTGGGTGTATTCTACTTCGCTTTCCCAGACAGTATTGAAAGTCTTGCTGGCTTTTCGGAGAGCCTCTAATGTGTAGACCGTGACTTTGGTTAATTCCTTCCACTCATCAGTGAATATGTCTCGTTTCTTTACGGTTTCTGCTTCTCCGAAGAGGCTTCGGATTCCTTCTTCATCCACTTTGGATACGGGATTTGGGAGGTAGAAGTATGGCTTATAACAGGTGTCTTTGGACTCTTGTATTTCGCCTATTTCGGCATCGTAGAGTCTAAGTATGACTGCTCTGCCTTCAGTTCTTGCGTCAAGGAGATAGTAGAAACTCATTGTTGCCATTCACTAATGTTGAAGTTGGATTTTTGCAAAATAACTGTTTCTGAGAGAAGGTTACGTTTTTGGGTTTTGGATGGGCTGTGTTTGACCGTTTTTTATGGCTTTTAATATTTCATCAATGTTCTGTGTTGCGTTGATTTTGGTGTAAGCAGCACCTAAATCTTCTATGTTGTGGGCGTCACTGGCTGCGACTTGAGGAAGTTTCATTTCTTTCGCCAGTTGTTGTGCCATTCTATTCTGTACTGGCATTGCGGTTGGATTGTAAACTTCGACCGCAGTAGGCTTGAGACGCCTAGCATAGTCGCCCAAGCCTGAAGGAGCGCGATATGGATGCGGGATTATGGTGATCGCGTTTCTTTCTTCTGCAAATTCTACGAGTTTCTCGGGCAATGCTGGTTGCGGCGGGCGCTCTTCTGTGCCCACAATGATCAAGTCTCCATAGGGTGTTGAAGCCTCGACTCCAGGAACTATGAGGATGTCTTGGTAGGCTGTTGCGAGCTTACTTACAAAGTAGTAACCTTCCAAAGTGTTGTGGTCTGTCACTGCGACCGTTTTGAGGAAAGGATGCGAGTGCAATGCATCAACTAAACGCTTCGGAGTAATTGAAGAGTCGCCCGAGTAGAGAGTGTGCACATGAAGATCGACGGACAACATTTCAGTCTCTGTCATGCTTTGCCAGATACCACGTTGCCGAATATAAACACACTTATGGCATATCCATTTCAAATTCCATTATGCGGCATGTAGCAGAACCCTCCTAGGGGAAGGGCACGCACTCAAAGCATAAACTCAGCTTATTTGGAACCTAATGGAAAGGTCTAGCCCCTGCGCTGAGAACACAAACTGATTCTTCGCTTTCAACAAAAACTATTTACGTAGCGCTTGGCATCACCATGTAAGTTCATTCACAAAGGCGAAATCACTAAAATGTCTGAAAGCCGACCTTTAGACTCAATTCGGAACTCAATTTATAGCAACGTTAGAGGATGTTAGGTAACCATGGGACGGTATAAGCAAGTCGACGAAATTGTCAAACTCATGAATGATCCCCAGCACATACGAAACACAAGCATAATCGCTCACGTCGACCACGGAAAAACAACACTCTCAGACAGCCTGCTCGCAGCCGCAGGCATAATCAGCGAACAAACGGCTGGGCAGAAACTTTTCCTTGACTCATGGGAACTGGAACAGAAGAGACAGATGACTGTGTTCGCATCTAACATAAGCCTCGCTCACTACTACAAAGGGGAAGATTATCTTATCAATCTCATAGATACACCGGGTCACATAGACTTCAGCGGTGCTGTCACTAGGAGCCTGCGGGCTGTAGATGGCGCACTCGTGGTTGTTGACGCCGTAGAAGGTCCCATGACTCAGACTGAAACCGTTCTGATGCAGGCGCTCCGTGAAAGAGTAAAACCCCTCTTGTACATCAACAAGGTTGACCGCCTCATAAAGGAAATCCGTCTAACTCCTCAAGCTATACAAACTAGGTTTGCAAGAATAATCGCTAGAGTTAACAATCTCATAGAAAAATATGCCCCACCCGAACACAAGAAAGATTGGCAAGTTAAGGTTGAAGACGACCGTGTTGCCTTCGGCTCAGCGCTCCACAAGTGGGGACTAAACCTCACGCATATGAAAGCTAAAGGCATATCCTTCGCAGACATCATCGATGCTTACGCAGGAGAACCCGACGAAGTAGCCCGAAAGGTAGACGAACTCAGTAAAAGAGCTTCGCCCAATGAACCCATCCTTGACATGTTCTGTCAGCACTTACCCAACCCATTTGAGGCACAACCATATAGACAAAGTCAGATCTGGCCAGGCGACCCCGACAGTGACATGGGTAAAGCCATGGCAAAAGTCGACCCGAATGGTCCTCTTCTGATGTGCATCAGCACAATCGAGGTTGACCCGCATAGCGGAGTCGTGGCCATAGGCAGAGTGTTCAGCGGAACTGTCGAAAAAGGCAAGCAAGTAAAGTTAATCACCAGTCGTCAAAGCGGTGTAATTCAGCAAGTGTACATGAGTATGGCTGCTGACCGTGTAATAGTTGACAAGGTTCCTGCGGGTAACATTGCGGCAATAGCGGGAATGTCGGGAATGCGTGTGGGCGAAACTGTTACTCAAGAGGGAATCGAGGTTCCGCCTTTTGAGGGGCTCCAATATGTGTCAGACCCTGTTGTGACAGTGGCTGTCGAGCCTGCGGACGTGCAGGATTTGCCGCTTTTTGACAAGGTAATCCACAAGCTAACTCTTGAAGATCCGAATCTTCGCTTCACGATGAACAGAGAGAGCGGAGAGTATCTTCTGAGCGGAATGGGTGAGCTTCACTTGGAAATCACTGCCTACCGCATGCAGGAGGCAGGGTTAAAGGTGAAGACCAGCGAACCGATCGTTATCTACCGCGAAACCATCAGTCATAATTACAAAGGACCAGCCATAATGGGCAAAAGTCCGAACAAGCACAGCAAACTTTGGGTAACCATGGAAAAACTGCCTGAAGAAGTTATTGAAGCAATTAGACAGGGCAAGATTAGTGAAATGCAGACCCGTGAGGACAGGCAGAAGCTTCTCAGGACCCAGTTTGGGTGGGACACGGATGACGCGCGGAACGTAATCGCCATTGAAGACACAAACCTGTTGGTTAATCGAATAAAGGGGAGACAGTATGTTGAAGAAGTCATCGACCATATTAAATCAGGCTTCGCGGAAGCGGTTCATACGTGTGTCTTGGCCAAGGAGCCTGCGTATGGGTTAAAAGTCAACTTGGAAGACATTACGGTTCATGAAGACCCTGTTCACAGGGGGCCAGCGCAGATTCTTCCTATGACTTGGCGTCCCATCTGGTGCTGTTTCCTTCTTAGCAACCCGAAACTGTTGGAGCCGCTTTTGAGTTTCGAGTGCAAGGTTCCCAACGACTTCGTAAGCGCAGTCCTTGCATCGGTGCAGAAACGGCGCGGTAAAGTGCTTGACATGACTACTGAGGAAGACCTGATGATAGTTAAAGCAGAGATGCCTGTCTCTGAATCCTTCGGAATATCCGATGAGTTGCGATCATCCACTCAGGGCAGAGCTTTCTGGGCTACTCAGTTCAGCCGTTGGACGCCAGTGCCTGAGAACATGCAAATGGACATCATAGCAAAGATTCGTGAACGCAGAGGATTAGACAAGAATCCGCCGCGGGCTGAAGACTTTTACGAACGAGAATAGCAGTAGCTTCAAATAGCGCGTTGTTAGGCAACGGCGGAGAAACTGGGAAACAAGTTCGTCAGCATGAGCATGCCAGCAATTCCTAAGAGAACGCCTATTACGACAAGAGACAAGCTGGAAACTGCACTTATCTGGCTCATATTGTTAACTCCATAAACAAAGAGAATTAAACCTAGAAGGCACAAAATGATTCCAACTATTACGACTCTGGTTTCCAATCTGATCCTCAATTGACTGTTGACCTGTTTAGGCAAAAAAATGTTGAGAATACTAAATCAATATTATGACTATGGTTCTGCTGTGTGGGCATGACTGATTTTCTGAATCTAAAACGTTTTTTATCAATATTTGACCTCAAGCAAATGCTTTTATTCAGACAGTTTTTTCCTTTTTCATCTGTGAGGTCAAAGCAGTGCTTAATTTGGTTCTCGCCGAATCTGCCTTGGAAACGATACCTAGACAATTATGGCGACATCCGCTGATCAGAAAGTACGCAGAGAAAAGAAGAAAGAAGGCACAATTTCTTCTTTTGGATCGCTCCTATCATCATGGTGCCATGAAAAATCTTACAGATAGTGAAAGGAGAGGGCGTCCTGACATCGTTCACTTCTCGCTGCTGGAGGCATTAGGTTCGCCACTGAGTAAGGAAGGATTGTTGCAGGTTTATGTTCACACGAGATCGGATTGCGTTATTTTGGCAAGCCAAGAGACTAGGCTACCGAGAAATTACAATAGATTTCTTGGATTGATGGAACAACTCTTCGAGTTAAGACAAATTCCTCCAAAAGGCTCTCCGTTGCTCACTCTAACAGAGGGCACGAGTCTGGCTCAGTTGACAGAACAAATAAAACCTGATTTGATTATGGCTTTCAGCAGAAAAGGTACCCCTAGAACCTTAGAAGAATCAATCTCTGAATTTTCAGAAAAGAAAAACCCTCTCGCAATCGTCGGCGGATTTCCTCACGGCACATTTCCAGAAACTACTATGAAACTAGCCGATCAAGTTGTCTCTGTAGACCGTGAAATGTTAGAAACATGGACTGTTACTGCGAGAGTTATCTATGAGTATGAAAAATTAATAGGCCTTCCTGCCGAGCGATTAGCAACCAAATAATCTTTACGGTTGCGCCCTCTTCCATTTTAAATAGGCTTCGTTTCGAAAAGAGCAGTTTCTCTTTCCACTGGTCTTTGCTTCGTACCTTTCGCAAAAGAAGTCTTGGTGCGGTCGCCGGGATTTGAACCCGGGTTCTCAACGTGGCAGGCTGACGTCCTAAACCACTCTAGTCATTTCCCGACTGGGATGTCAACCTCCCAATGGAAAATGATGGCTAGACTACGACCGCAAACAGAGACAAAAACAGCATTTGAGCAATTAAAACCTATCGCAGCAGAAATCGAACAGAAAATAGCCTACACGCTAATTAAACTCAAAAGCAGTAGCGGAATGACAGACGAAACAATCCGACATATAGGAAATACCCTAACCCAATTAGCACAAAAAACCAACCTTAACGACCCAATCACAACAGGCATATTCATCCGAGACATAAAACACCCAAAAACCCAACAACCAATGAACAATGCAACAAAAAACAAGTACGCTAACGCATACAAAAAATACTGCATAGAAAACGGAATCCAATGGAACAAACCATATTACAAAGTACCAGAAAACACGCCCCTAATCCCAACACCAAAACAAATCCAAGCAATCATAGACAACGCCTCAGAAAACTACGTCACCGTACTCACAATAGAAAGCGAAATAGGATGCAGCCCAAAAGAACTACACCAAGTCACACAAGACAAGATAAACAAAGAAAAAGGCGAAATCAGCATCACAGGCGTGAAAGGACATGGTTCCAAAAACTACAAACTAAAACAACCAACCAAAGACCTTCTCCTCAGATACCTCGCAACCCACCCCGAAGAACACCCATTCCCAAAACCACACTCACAGACCGTAATGTTCAGCAAATTCCGAGAACGAGCCTCACGAAAACTTAACGACCCCGAACTCCTCAAAATAGACCTCCGCAACCTAAGAAACTACTCAGGAGAAAGATTCTATAAAAGCCTCCCAATCCGTGACCCAATAGCCGTCATGCAACACCTACGCCACAAGAAACTCGAAACCACAATGCACTACATAAGAGCAATCGTCCTAGACTACGAAGAAGACTCCAAAAGCGCACACGCAAAGCCAAATGTGGACTAAATTCCAGAAAAGAGCATCTAAGAAATTGTACAACACAGACCTACTTCAAAATAGACCTACGAAACCTCAGAAACTACTCACGGCAAAGATACTACAAAAGCCAATAAATCCGAGACCCAATCCTCAATCGAGACATCAACACAAAAAACTGAAAACACAATGCACTACATAAGAGCAATCGTCCTCAACTATGAAGAAGATGAAGAATGGATAAGCCTAATCACCCGTTCAACCGAAGAAGTACGCAAAGCAATCGAAAAAGGCTACACATTAGTCAGAGCAATAGACCCAACAACAGCAATCTACCGAAAACGTAAGTGTTAACCACCCACGGAACTACTTCTTTACTTCAAAAGAGCGCACGCTCTCACATCTGCGCTATGCAAAGTCCGATGCCCCTTTCCTGCTTACACTAGAATTAGGAATGTCTGTATTTGCCCCGTAATACATCCACAATTGACCGCCCATGCCAAGAACGTGTCACGATTGATGCTATGTCAAAACGTATACAGGGTCAAGAACATTTGCTTCCCATGAACTCTTTTCATCCCGTCTTTTTATAACTTTAGGAGGCGTTAGCGTTGGGTCATCGGGATAGAACATTGGAATGTCGCAAAAAGTATCAGTCAATTTCAGATTTGCGATTGCTTCCTACGAAGTGGCATACGAAAAGGTAGTATTTGTTACCATGTTTAATAGGAGATGGACAGAACCTTCCACCGTCGAAAATAGTATTTTAGAATCCTTCGTCCAATGCAACAAATCTCGTGAAGTAGCCAGACCCATCTGCTACGCGTTGGCGGAGTACAATCGATGCCGTTGTACCAGCAATCGTATTTATCTTCAACTTTAATAACACCATCGGCTCTGCATTTTCGACATCCCATTTACCAACTCCTCCTATATCGATAATCGGTTTGTCGTCATTTTGTACAGTCAAAGATATTCCGTCTCTGCTTTTACGTAGACGCTCTCCAGACGGCACGCTCCC
Organism: Candidatus Bathyarchaeota archaeon; assembly: GCA_963842875.1. GTDB lineage: Archaea > Thermoproteota > Bathyarchaeia > Bathyarchaeales > SOJC01 > DATHCB01. Next base: position 80,015 of record CAWJIF010000015.1, on the reverse strand, counting down.
AAAAGCGATATTGCTCAGGTTTTGACAAACCCGAAAATATCATGTGATAATCGCCATTTTTTTTCCAAACTATCGGACAAGTGACGCCTCCGTTGTATTCTGTTCCTTCTTTCCACTTAAAACTGGGCTATCTGGATTTTCTTCCCATTGGTCTGTCTTTGGGTCACTTGAACGCATCCTGTAAATTCTTCTGTCTTCCCCATATGGCTTCACATAGTAAATGTAATAATAACCATCATCATCTTTCATGATACAAAAAGCCCAATCCATTTCTTCATTTCGCTTGCGTATTAATGGTTCTCTCTTGCAAGTCCAGTTAAGTTGCAATAACGGATTTTCCAAATTTCCACCACTTGAGCTGTCTTGTGCTGTTACAAAAAGATATTTCTTTCGAAGCGCGCACGCTAAACACGAGTAATCCGTCGTGAGGCTTTCGCCTCACTCCAATTGCCCACGTTCCGCAAAAAGCCGACACCACCCAACCGCACCACAAAGTTTTCCACCCTTCAAGATTAAGGTTAAACGATTCGGTCAATATCTCTAATAACAAAAGGAAGTCCGTATAGACTTGCGTAAAATGAAAGCGCCAAAGAAGGAGAGATTCTATTTCATAAAGCTTGCAGGTGACAAGTTAAGGTTTAGGAATGTCTTAAGAAAGAAGGGCGAAGAGCTCGAACCCATGATACAAATTGAAGTCAAGATAGACGGAAAATGGTTAGAGGCTATCAGATGTGATAGAGCCCATGGAAAATTACACGTTGACCTTTATGACAAGGACAGAAAGAGAAGTAGAAGACCTCTTGTAAGCAAAGACTCTGTTAGTGCAATTGTTGAAGTAATAGATTTAATAAAACAGAACTGGAAGAAACTTTTCGAAGAGTTGCATTACAAGGAATTCACCAATTACTTCGAGAATGACGAAAACGGCGTTAAAAGGGAGCTCGATAATGCAAGGGACTATCTTCTGAAAGAAGCTAAACGACCTGATTTGATAGGAGATGAGAGAGGAAAAGGTGTTATCGGATTCTCTAGTAATGCCATATTAACAAAGCAGCCACCCTAACTATCACCGTTTAGCGTCGCTCGCGCTCCGCCTCTTCCTCACCCAATCCAACAGACAAGCTACTTCCCTCGAAACTTCTCTAAGACCCTTTTTTTAGCCTCTTCTCCAAAAGCCCCAAATGCAGTCATCATATCCGTTCTACTAATTCCCTCTGGGAGAAAACAGCAATTACTTCCCATCTTACTCTCCTCCATACGCTTCCAAAGCTCAACGTATTCGGGCTCATCCCCTGCATACTCATACTGCCAGAAGCCCAGCTAGGATGAAACAACTTCATTGCCAGTAAAAGGACAAATCTTCAAAGACTCTCACCTCCCCGCAACCTATCAACGTACTCGAAGAAAGCCTCTTCCTCCGCGTCAAGTCTCTGACCTTCCAACTCCCACTTCCAGTTTCTAACCTTCCAAGAGTCAGCGTACGCGGATTCAAACAAGATAAAAGACCCCTCCGCCTCTGGAACAAACAACCGAACCTCAAAATGGCAATGCACGCCACCGCCACAGCCAGACGTGAAGACCCGTAGAAAAAGTATCTTCACCCAACTGAAACCTTTTCCATGTAGTAGCCGTATTAATCACATCCTCTCGACAAATTCTTCAACGACCCAAGCAGGTTGACCATCCTCAAAGTAAGGCTCTTCACTCGCCTTCACAAAATCAGGACTGTTCCTATCCGTAACAATGCGCCTAGAGCCAACGTACTTTATAAGCCCCATTGGAGAACCGCACAATGGACAAAGCATTTTAGGCTTTTCGACCTTAGCCCCCAAATTGTTGTATCCGCAAGAACCGAAGTAAGTGGCAACGCGGGAACGCCTCTTAAAAGGATTCATGGAACTATGGTTTAATTGATACCAAGCCGTACCCCCAACAGTTTCCCTTTCGCCCATCACCTTGGTGACGTAACCGTCACTAACACGCCCTTGATATTCCCTTTCGTCTAAGCCGTTACAGCCTTTCGCATTCACCGCCGAAATGCTCACATTTTCGACAGCGACCATAATCTCCCTTAACAAAGCCAAGAATGTGCATGTGCGGACTGTAAAGATTTCTACCTGCGTCTCCCTATCAATTTTTTGACTATGTGGAATCATAACTCCCCCGACAACGCCACGGTCATACAAAATCTCTATTGCCTTTCGTTTTGCTTCTTTAAGCGTCAAATCATAGTCACTTCTCGGTAAACTGAGCATGATGTGTTCAACAGGCAAACCAAATTTTTTAGAAGCCTCAGCCAGCCTAAGCGCGACCGCATTACCCTCTTTTGAAGCCCACCCGTAACGATAGCATTTTGGGCAACTCGGTCTATCGCAGTAGTTGAAATATTTACGAGCATGAACAACGCCACCCACATGTTTTTGATGTTGAATACACCCAAAATGACCCCGAAATTTCGCGCACTTATCATTCGTGACTCGCCCGCGCCCGACTAAAACCAATTCTCTGAAAAGAACTTCACCATGCCTTTCCCCGATGACCTCAACACGCCCAACAGAAGACCGCCCAAAACGCGAAGGCAAAAAGTCGCGTCTGAACTGAGAGTACCAATCATCAATTTCTCGGCACGGAGAAAAAAAATCCTTAAGGTAAGCCCCATACCATGCATCGACAGAAAAATCCCTAAGGTAGCGTCTGAACCACAAGTCGGAAGAACCAAAGAAGTCATGAAGGTAAGACTCCCACCAAGCCTTAACGGTAGAGTCCAACCCCGACAACTCCCTTGCACGTCGCTACAAAAAGCGACAATAGAGCGTGCATTAGAAGCACCTAAAAAACCCATTACTACCGCCCATAACTTAAACATTTTATACATGCATGTGTAAAAACAATATATGAAAAAAAGCATCAAAACATGAGAGATTCTCTCTGATACTCTCTGAGAAGCGATTTTTCAATTCACCCCGAACATCAGAAGCGCAGTTGTAAATACCATGGGGTTAACCGCCCCTCTTGAAAAATCTCAAAACGCAAAGAAAAATTACCTCAAAAACATATTGTTCCGTCACCAGAAGTCAAGACATAAGGAACATAAGTTTTTGCCCTTTTCCATCTCTCTTCCAATCCACAGCGTAAAAGGAAAAGGGCGGCAATTTTTCACGACAACGACAAAAATCAGGAAATGCCTTGAATGGAGTGAAATGACCAATGGAAATAGAACAGGCAGTAAGCGAAATACTTTCAACTTCAGAGAATACATAGATAAACCACAAAGAGGGAATAAGAAATATCAGGAAATATGGATAAGAATACAGAACAAAAAGAAACCGAACAAGAAACAACAAAAATTACTAATGATAAATGTCAGGCTGACGTCCTAAACCAGGCTAGACTACGACCGCACTTGTGTTCTCGATATTTTTTGGAGACGTAGCATTTAGCAGTTATGGTCTGGCGACTAGTTTAATAGGCTTGATTGGAAAATCATTTTGCGGTGCTTGTGCAAGGGAGCAATGTAAAATGGCTATTGAAACAAAAGTTTTCACGGCGAGGGATGGACGAAAAGTCGTTCTACGCTCTGTAAGATGGGAAGACCTTGGCGATTTACTTGAATTGATTAATTCTTTGGTTGAAGAAGGCGCAGATATCGTTCGCACAGAAAAGGTGACAAGGAACGAGGAAGCCGAATGGCTCGGCGGACTTCTCGCTCGCATAGAGAAGAGAGAAATAATAAATTGCGCGGCTGAAGTTGAGGGCAAAGTGATAGCGAATTCTGAAATAGGAAAGAGAGCAGGTCCGATGAGTCATGTGGGAGGTTTTGGAATAGCTATAAAACATGGATACAGAGGGATCAATATAGGCACGAGAATTATGCAAACGCTCATCGAAGAATCAAAGAAGGCAGGACTAAGAATGTTGGTCCTGGAGGTCTTCGGTACCAACGAGATAGCCAAACACCTTTACCAAAAAATGGGTTTCAAAGAAGCTGGCAGAATTCCAAAGGGAGTCTACAAGAATGGTAACTACGTCGATTTAATCCGCATGACGCTTGAACTCTGAGTTAGTGGCAAAGAAAGAAACGAACTTGTGTTAAACTCTTAAAGATTTTCCCTTTTGCTGTTTTATTCTGCATTGGTCAAGAATCTCCACAGCGCGACGTATGTGCGGAATAGTAATCGAACCTCCCACTATCAATGCCACGTTTAAAGCCTCGAAAAACTCCTTATCAGAAACACCCTCTTGAGCACAACGAATAACGTGATAAGTTACACAATCATTACAGCGCAATACAGTAGAAGCGACTAGACCTAGCAATTCCTTTGTTTTGACATCCAAAGCATCCTTCTCGTATGCTCGACTGTCCAACGCGAAAAATCGTTTAACCCCAAGATTGTTTGCGGAAAGAATGCGGGCGTTCATACGTTCGCGGTAACGCCTAAACTCTTCAAGGTCACTCAATATGATTCCCTAACTTCCCTTAACTATGAAACTGCATAAAATCCTTTTTGCGCTCTGATATCTTTTTCGAGAGTTCGCGCCTTCTGCGATGCAAAGTTGAGTTTGAACTCCATCCTCAGTGAGTCCCGGCAAAACCTGCCCTTAACTGTCGAGGCTAGATTGCGCCAGAATTGCAGAAATGGTTTTGTTTCTTATTCGGTGACGACTACATACTCGTCCTCGCTTTTTACTCCAAGCCCGAGCGCGGGCGCCATCTCCACTTTCCTTTAGTTTAGAACCTTCAAACTTCCGATACCTTGATGGATTCAACATCCATAGCTACACGGTCTCCAGAAGCAAGAATGACGTTTGCGTTCCGCACCTCGCCATTGAATGGTCCTCCTGTTATGAAGCATTTTCTTCCGTCCATGATTATCAGGTTTGGATGCACGACTAGGTTCAGATTGATTAGTTTCTCTTTCAATGCCTGATGTGAATCCCATTCTTTCGCTCTTCGTGAACCCAAAGGCCAGTTTTAGCTGAGAGAGAGTCAGCGCGGAATGGGTCTTCATGCAGCAGGATAGACTATCTTGTCAGCCTGTATGCCTTTCTGCCAGACTGACGTGTTTGAGGTATTTCCCGTCTACGTTAACTTTTACCGATTTCTCTTCATCCAGCGATCTCTGCGCCCGTATCTTTCAGCGTGGCAGTGTTCCGTCTGTTCCAGTGCCTTCCGAGTGGCGCCCTTGCCAGAGATTCTCCGAGGTGACTTTCCCGCGCCATGTTCACAACACTCAACGATCGATTTGATTCAGGTCGCTTGGCTGGTGGGGTCGCGCTGTTATAGTTTGCTTGAGCAACTTGGTCACCTTTGTGATGACCTTGTCGACCGCCTCGCGTTAACGCTTTAGGTGTCTGTTTTCAGATCTCCCGTCGTGCATCTGCTTGAGGACTTTGCCATCTCTCATATAGGTTGCCTGTATCTTACCACTCCTTCAGTACGTGACATATTACGCCAGTTGGGCGTTCAGCCCGATTTTAACCTTTAGCTTTGAATAGGTAGTCACATTTTTACTGCTTTTGTTTGCTCATCACTTTTCCAGAGTGAACTGTACGACATGGGCTATGAAATGGATTCAACACATCTACGACTTTGGTGGTCTCAAATTCTTCAGAAGAGAAAATGACACTGTCTTGGGAAAGTCATGAAGCTGCCCGCTGGCAAAGGAAAGCACCTTCGAGACGACATGGCAACTTCGTCAGTGAAGCACAGAGGATCTGCAAAAAGCATTTGAAAGCGAGGATACGGCACACGAAGAGCGTCCACAATCAGAGATGTTGAAGAGGAAAGACTGAAACTCATCGGTCAATTGACGAAAGAGGCCCAAGAACAAGGTTTCATTTGCAGGCTTCATCTGTCGGTTGGCTTATGATTCCCGTAATCAAAGGAAAAGCGATCAGCAATCAAGAATTCATTGCATTAGAACCGAAAATACGCGATGCAATAGAGGAGAAAAGAAAGCAACTAACTGATAAATTTACAAGTGCTATGAACATCTCAGAGAATTGGAAGGAAAAGCTGATGAGGCACTTAAGAAACTGAACCGTGAAGTTGCCCTTTTCGCCATCGGAGACATCGTAGCTGACCTTAAAGAGGAATACAAAGACTTCCCAGATGTGATTGCTACGTAGACAACACCCAGAGTGACATTTTGAATAACCTGTCCCACTTCGTAAAGGAGTCCGAAAAGCCACCACAAGTTCCCTTTCCAGCTCGTTGGATGAGGGAAACACCCTTCAAAAAGTACGAAGTAAACGTTATCGTTGATAACTCAAACGTCAGCGGAGCCCCAGTGATAACGGAGTCAACCCTACTTACCAAAATATCTTCGGTAGAGTGGAGAAGGAAGCTCAGTTACGTACTCTATTTACCGACTATACTATGATCCGCGGCAGATCATTGCACAAGGCCAACGCGGGTATCTGATTCTTCCAGTTGAAAAGCTGCTTCGCAACCCATTCTCCTATGAAGGTTTGAAAAGAGCCCTCGAGAACGAGCGTGTCGTTATAGAAGAAGCAGAAGAACGCTCGGGCTTTATTGCGACAAAGAGTTTGAAACCTGAACCAATTCCATTAACCGTTAAGGTGATCCTCATCGGAGACCCTTACCTCTATGAGCAATTGTACAGCCTAGATAAGGATCAATCGGCTCTTCAAGGTCAAGGCTGACTTTAAAACAATTATCGATCGGACAGAAGAAAGCATACAACAATACGCTGCTTTCGTCTGCACGCTGTGTCAGAAAGAAAGCCTAAAACACCTCGACGGCTCAGGCTTGGCCAAATTGATCGAACACAGTTCAAGACTCACTGAGGACCAGCAGAAGCTTTCAACTAAGGTTTGCAGAGGTTGCTGACACCATTCGGGAGGCCAACTTCTACGCTGTGGAGGAGATAAGCGATTGTCACCAGGAGTTCATGTAAAAAAAGCTATCGAAGAGAAGGTTTACCGTTCAAAACCTCATCCAAGAGAGAATTCAAGAAATGATAAAAAGGGGCATCCTACTCATCGTTACAGAGGCAGCAAACGTCGGACAAGTGAACGGACTTTCCGTGTTATAGACTTCAGTATATCTGAGTTTGGCAGTCCTTCGCGCGTAACGGCCAGCGTGGGTCTCGGTCGAGAGGGCGTTATCGACATCAACGTGAAGCTAAAATGAGAGATCCAATCCATACTAAGGGTGTTCTGATTTTAAGCGGGTACCTTGAACGAGAAGTATGCGCAAGATAAGCCTCTTAGTCTATCTCGGCCCGTCTTGTTTTTGAACAGAACTATGAGGGAGTGGAAGGTGACAGTGCTTCAAGCACTGAACTCTATGCTATCCTGTTCGCCCTCTCTCAATTACCGGTAAAGCAAAACCTCGCCGTCACCGGCTCCGTAAACCAAAAAGGCGAAGTGCAAGCCATCGGTGGAGTGAACGAAAAGATTGAAGGCTTCTTTGAAGTGTGCAAAGCGAAAGGCTTCACAGGCAAACAAGGAGTGATGATACCAGAAAGCAACGTGCAAAACCTGATGCTGAAAGAGGAAATAGTTGAGGCCGCAAAAGAAGGAAAATTCCACATCTACCCAATCAAGACCATTGACGAAGGAATGGAAATTCTAACAGGGGTCAAAGCCGGTAATAGGCAAAAAGATGGAACTCTCGAGGATGGAACCGTGAACTACAAAGTAGATAAACGCCTCAGACAAATGGCTGAAAACCTCCGGGAATTTCCTCAATCCTTCGTTGAGAAAGGAAAAAAGAGTGAAAATCAGCAGTAAAGAGCGAAGAGATGCCCATTGGATTGACGACATCACGAGATAACGGAATGATTCCGCTTTTGACTGCAAGTGTTAACGGTATGTCCAAGCTTTCGACAACCACATTCCAAATGGCAATCGTTTACCCTGCTTTCACGCAGAACCTCGAAGCAGATCCAACAATGTCTGCTACAATTGAGAAGATTCAATAAAGGCGAAGACGCGCGCTCGGTGTTCGGATTCGGTCCGGTTTTACTAGCCAGCGCGCGCTGAACTCTCGGGCTGAAAACGAGCGATAGAGTGTCAAATACCAACAGAGGAAATGAATCAGAACAGAAAAATTCCTAACAGGCACCAACAAGAAGAGACAGAGAGACGGAGGGGGAGGGTTCAGGCATTACATAATTGGAATTAACCGACAACTCCTGCGTGCAAGCGCCGTTTATATATCTGTGAGTCTTCTTACTTTTTAAGGAAAATTGTAAGTGTGTTTTATGGAGATAATTGAAGGCATCCATCGAGTAGATGAAGCAAGCGCCAACATGGCCCATGCCAACGTGTACCTAGTAATCAACGGCGAAGAACTCCCAGTCATCGACACGGGAACGCCAAGGAACGCCCAGAAAACCGTCGAGTACATCCAAAAACTAGGCCACCAACCCACCGACGTCAAAACCATAATTCTAACCCACTTCCACATGGACCACATGGGAAGCGCCAAAGAACTTAAAGACCTTACAAACGCAAAAGTCGCTGTGCACACGGAAGACGCCGACTACGTCTCAGGAAAAAAACCCCTGCAAAACCCAAAAACATCTCTTCAGAGCCGTTTCATCCTTCGTCAAACCTGTACCTGTCCAAGTTGACGTAATCCTCAAAGAAGGCGACAAAATCGCTAACCTAGCCGTCTTCCACACGCCTGGGCACACGCCAGGAAGCATCATGCTATTAGATGAAGAAAGAAAAGTTCTGTTCGCTGGCGACACCCTTCGATATGACGGCAAAAAAGTCAGCGGCGCACCCGAGCAGTTCAGCGTAGACTCGAATCAAGTAAGAGAATCCATCGCCAAAGCATCTGCGCTAAACTTCGACATCATGTTACCTGGGCATGGTGAAATCCTCAAACCCAACGCATCCGAAGAAATCAAAAGATTCAATGAAACCTTAAAAGAATAATTCGAGAAAAAAAAGAAAAAGTTATGGATAAACCCCGCTTTTGCCCGTTTTTGGTATGCCTAAGTGAATTCCTTTCTTTCGAAGAGTATCAGTCCCAAGATTGCTGTGATGATGAAGTACAGTCCTATGATGACGAGTCCTTGAGGAACCGATGCGTAGAAAGTAGTAGTAGTAATCGTACGGTGGCCGAAGATTGAAGTTGTCACGACGCTGCTAGGGGGATAAGTCGCATTCAATATGTTGCCTATTATCCCTGCCCCGTAAGTCAGAACAAACCATGGTTCAATCCCGACAAGGTCTGAAACCAGCGTCTGAATTAGTGTGAATCCGAACAGTAAGAGGATAACCGTTACAAGAATGGATATGGAACTGCTCTTGAACAGCGAACTGAAAAAGAACGTCAATCCCATGACCGCCGCGAGATAAAACCATGCGAAAAGCAAAGACCAAACGAATTGGTATGGCACGCCCGATGAGCCAAAATAGTAAACTCCATTGACGATCGTAATCACCGTGAACACGACCAGTATTGCAGTGGCAGCTAAGAAAGCCGACAACCACTTTCCAACATATATGGACGACCGTCTAATAGGATTGGGGATTCCGAAGTAACCTGTCTTATTCTGAAACTCCCCTGAAATAGCGTCTCCCCCGAAGAAAATTCCAGAAAGTATAATTACAAAGGTTATTGCGCCACCCCACCAACTGGAATAGAACCCCAGGTTCGAAGCTAGAAAACTGGCGGGTCGTCGCCACGCCACTATGATGGTGAGAAGCGCTGCTATCAGGAGGGTAATAATCAGCAGTATAAAGAACCTGCGTGATCTGAAGTAGTCCAGAAACGTGTACTTCATCGTGATGCGGACTTGAGCCATGCTACTCGGCACTTTATTTTTGGAATCGATTTCCATCTCGCTCATGTTTGATCACAACGTACTCGTGATGAGTTTGAGATAAGCGTCTTCGAGTTCCGATGAGGCTGGTCTATAACTGATTACTCCAATATTCATTTTCACCAAGTCAGAAAGAATCTGCTCTTGGGCGTCCAAGCCTCCGCTGAACTTAATCTTGAGATTCTTGTCGTCCTTTGTCTCTGCTGTGACTACGTTGGGGATTGTAGCGATTTTTTTGATTATTGGCCCTGCTTTGATAGGATGTTGCAGCCCGACTTCCACAATGTTTTCTCCTCCTGAAAACTTGGCCGTTACGTTGGAAATTGTATCGTAAACGATTAGTTTGCCGTGGTCGATCATCGCGACTTCATCGCAGACTTCAGAAACCTCGCTGAGAATATGGGAGCTCATGAAAATCAATCTCTCTTTGCTCTTAAGAGATTTCACGATCGCTCTGACTTCGCTCATTCCTCTAGGGTCAAGCCCGTTGGTAGGCTCGTCCAGCAAAAGTATGGTTGGATCGCTCAGGAGTGCCGAGGCGATGCAGATTCTCTGTTTCATTCCTTTGGAGAATTTGCCAACTCTTTTATCCATCCATTCTTCCATTCGGGCTTCTGAGACGGCTTCCTCTATTCTTTTGCTTCGCTCCGCACTGGGCACTCCCCTAATCTCAGCTATCATCATGAGTGCTTCTTTAGGTGTCAGTGAAGGATAAATTTCGGGGGTTTCAATCAAAGTACCCACGGAAGCCAGTGCTTCTTTCTTGTGAGTGTGCACGTTTACACCGTTTATCAGAGCCTCCCCAGAGGACGGTCTGATTAGATCAGTAAACATTTTGAGAGTAGTTGTCTTCCCTGCGCCATTTGGGCCCAAGAATCCAACACACTTCGACCCTTCAATTCTCAAATTCAGATCCGACACTGCTACAAAAGAGCCGTACTTTTTAGAAAGTTTTACACTTTCGATGGACAGATTTGTCAGAGTAATCAACTCCTCTCTTTCTTACCTTGTCATCATTCTTCTAAATAACGGAACCGCAATTGCAATCATGACTACACCGAACGCTATCATGATTATCAGGTCCGTAGAGATGTCGAATCCTCCTGCACCTAGCACCATGACTTTTCGCATCGCATCCGAAGCATACGTCAACGGAAGGAATTTGCTTATGTCTTGCATGTACCAGGGCATCGACTGTATCGGGAACATCACACCGCTGAGGAACATCATTGGAAACATCAACGTCATCATCATCATCTGCGCCGTCTCCTGATCCTTAGCGACAGACGTCAAAACGATGCCTAAGCCGACGAATGAGAATACACCTAGCAAGAGCAAACCGACCACTAGCAGAATGCTTCCGTGGATTGCGACGCTGAATAGCCCTATAGCCAATGCCATTATTATGAAGCCTTGGAGTAAGCCACGAGCGGTCTGACCCAAAGCTTTTCCCAGGATGATTGATAGCCTATTGATTGGCGCAACCATCATGCCGTCCATAGTGCCAACTTCCTTCTCCTGAGATATCGCCACAGGCAACCCAGTCATGACGCTCATCATAACCGTCATCATCATTATTCCGGGGGCAATGAAGTTGAAGTAACTTGGGTTTCCAGGGACAACGCCCTCTGTCTGAACAATGTAAGGTTTAACGATGGCAAGAGAGTTATTCGCATTCACAGTAGTAGAGTTCAGTTTTTGAACTCTCTCCTCTGCAATCATCGTGCCCATCTGGTCAAACGTCGCGGACAAAGCTGCCTGCAATTCTGCGGATATTGTCGGGTTAGACTGGTCAGTTATGATAATCAACGTTCCTTGTTCCCCGCTCATGATGCTAGCTGAGAAATTGCTAGGTATGACTATGCCGCCGTCTATGTCGCCCTTTTGAATCTTGTCCTTGATTTCAGCTACGCTTGAAGCGTTTGAAAGCTTCAGCATATGTGTCTGAGTGTTGATCTGCTGTAAGCCCATGGTGAAGTTTTGGCTTAAAATGATATTTTTAAAGCCTGAATCTTCATTGACCAAGCCGACAGGCATGTTGCTTATTGTGATATTGCTGGATGGATAGATAAAGCCAATCATAGCCATCATGAACAACGGCATCAGGATAAGCAGGACTAACCCTAGTCGGTTCCGGAACAGCTCCGTCAAATCTTTCCAGGCAATCCTTATGCTGTGTGAAAGCAGAGTCTTTGCGCCCATGCTGCCTCACCTTATTCTCCCTTGCGGGGGTGCCCCGTGTCGATGACCCATCGCCATCGGTATCTTCTGGTCTGCGCTATCTCTCACCTCGTGACCAGTTATGTGCAAGAACACGTCCTCTAGCGTAGGCTGGGGATTTTCCATAGAGTTTATCTTTCCGTCTTTCGCCCTCACAGCGTCAATTACTGAGTCGAACGCTTCATCGCCGTGGACGATGATTCTCAAATGGGTAGAGTTTTCTTGAGAAACAGCGTCCGTGCACTTGCACGCCCGGATTGCCTCAATTATACCTGATGACAAATTTCCGATTTCCAGGTTCAATATTGTTGTGTCCGCTCCAGAAATCAGTTTTTTCAAATTTGTTGATGTATCAAGCGCAACAATTTTAGCATGATCCATAATGCCGATGCGGTCGCATAACAAATCAGCATCTACCATCGTGTGCGTCGTTATGATAATTGTGGTGTGATTTTCTCTATTGAGTTTCTTTATGAACTCTCTAATTTCTACGGACGACTGAGGATCCAAGCCTAGAGTTGGCTCATCCAAGAAGAGCACTTGGGGCATGTTAAGCAGCGCCCGTATAACGTTCATCCTCTGTCGCATACCAGTGGAAAATGTACCCACTTGAGCGTTCTTCCATTTGGTAAGTTGAACCAGCTCTAGCAGCTCGTCGATTCTCTTGTTTAAGACATCTTTAGGCATGTCGAAAAGACTTCCGAAGAAAATTAAGTTCTCTCTGGCCGTCAACCGGTTGTACATTATCATCTTTTCGGAAACGATGCCAATCAGTTTCCGCACCTCAGTGTCATTCTTCACTATGTCGTACCCGCCAATCGTGGCAGTTCCCTTCGTTGGTCGCGTTAACGTGGAGAGCACTCGCAACGTTGTGCTCTTACCCGCGCCGTTGGGACCAAGCAGACCGAAAATCTCGCCTTTTTTCACGTTAAACGAGATGCTGTCAACTGCCACGAAATTGCCGAAGGCCTTGGTCAGGTTTTTTACATCGATTATCGCGTCATTTTCCAAGAGAGCATCACCGTGCATAACGTCGATTATAGCCTCATTTTCCAAGAGGACATCACCGCGTAATATATTGTTCAGTGCAATACATCACAGTAAAATATAAATGTTCCGATAATACTCGAATAGAAGAGGCGAATTTACGTGCAATCACGGGAGGAAATGACTGTTGCACACTGGCTTAAGGGCACGCAAAAGGGCTATATACGCATTGCTGTGCTGATTCTTCTCGGAAAGAAGCCGTACGCGTGTGCTTCAATTAAGAAACCAGCATTTGCGTATATGGGAGTTAACCAAGGGAGATGGTCTAACCCGTGGGCTAATATCGGTCAGAGGAAAATCTTTTAATAAAAACCTGACTCGCTTGTTCTTGGGGAATCTTTCAACTTGCGAGATGATGTAATACTCACGGCTGATAGCACGTTGATGAGTAATTATCATGGTAACGAATTCTTGGGCTTCGGCACGTGTGCGCCTCCGAACTTCATTCCGGACGAGGTATTCAAGTGGCTTTTCTTCCCTCCCATCCAGCAGGTAGATGACGGTCCCGCAGTTGCCCCGTACGGTTTGAGAAAGATCGAAGCTCAACTATTGAGCGAAGGATTCAACGTTCGAACCGTTTCGCCTAATCATCTTAAGAATCATGTGACCAGAGCGAAGGTGCTAGGCATACACGTCATGGACCCGTTTGGCTTAGGACCCGCCTCAAGCACCCTGGCATTCATTCTTAACAAAGAGCCATTTCTTGCCAAGTACTTTCGGGTATTGCTCAGTCAGCCATCGGTTAGAAGGGCAAAAAAGAACGGCTTGAAAATCATCGTAGGAGGACCTGGAACCTGGCAGTTCCAATACAGGCCAAAGTTTGTAGACAAATACGGGATCGACTGTATAATCGCAGGGGAAGCCGAGAAGTTTGTTGGAAAAATCTTTAAAGCGGCCATCGAAGGCCAGCCGTTACCGAAATATTGCGAGTCTAGCATCGAAGAGAGCCCAAAACTGGAAGAGATTCCTGAAATTGTCAATCCCTCAGTAAACGGTCTAGTGGAAATTGGTCGAGGATGCTGCAGAGGCTGCAATTTCTGCAGTGTAACGCTGAGGCCTTTGCGTTGGTACCCAATGGAAAAGATCCTTCGTGAAATCGACGTGAACATGAAGATCGGTGGCATACAAGGAACAATCCTCCATGCAGAGGATGTCATGCTCTACGGCTCCAGGAATACTTCGCCAAACGGTGAGAAACTCATCAAACTGCATGAAACGGTCGTCAAAAAATGCAACGGAATGACGTGGAGCCACTGTTCGCTGGCGGCTGTTGCAGCGGAACCGAGGCTCTTCTCGAAGACGGCCGAAATCATAAAACAGAAACAACAATGGTGGGGAGTTGAAATAGGCATTGAAACGGGCTCTCCGAGGCTGATAGGGAAAATTATGCACGTGAAGGCTCACCCGTTCAAGCCCGAAGAATGGCCCGAGGTTGTCCGAACAGGAATGGGGCTAATGCACGACAATGGAATGGTCCCTGCTGGCACGTTGATCGTGGGAACTCCTGAGGAAAAAGAAGAGGACGTGATAAAAACCATGGAACTATTGGACGATCTGAAGGGGATGAGAAGCCTCATCGTGCCGCTATTCTTCGTTCCCATGGGAAGACTGCAACATGAAGACTGGTTCAAAGGAACGCAAATGACAGACCTGCATCGAGAACTGCTGATAAAGTGTTTTCAGCATGATTATTACTGGCTCTATAACGTGATGGATATGGCATTCGCTGGAAGATGGCAAGGGAAAGTGCTAGAGCCTTTCTTCAAACTCTTCGCGTACATAGTGAAATTCCAAGCTAGCCGGTCTGGAATCAACCTTATTGTCGACGACCAGGCTTAAATAAGACCACAAAACTCAGCGCGTATGCTTGTTCCTAAATTAGCTTGCGGCGTATCGTATTTAGTGCGTGCGCTGTTCTAGCAGGATGTCTTTTCCTTCGATTTTCACCGTGTGAGTGGGCTCGTCTTTGATTTTTGGGTGCATGAGGGGAACTTTCGGACCTGAAGTGACTTTTCCGGTTGTGACGTCAAATTTTGCCTTGTGCTTGGGACAGCTTACCGTGCTTCCCTCTAACGTTCCTTTTGACAGATCGCCGCCCTTGTGCGTGCAAATGTTGTCAATGGCATAATAGATGCCGTTTACGTTGGCTATCAAAACATCCAATTCCGCAAGCTTTACGGTCTTCATTTGTCCCAGAGGTATATCTGATGTTTCAGCAACTTTGACAAAAGTCAATCTCTTCACCTCCGTTCTTCATTCTTTTTCTCTCCCTCATTACTCTTAAATCAAATGCTAATTGCTTATTGCGGGGGCTTGTCGCAAGTATTTCGTGCCCTCTAATTGCTTGAGCATGAAGTCAGCGACGTCTGCCCGGGAAATCCACGTGCCTACTTCGCCCTTGCCTACATAGCCAGCCTTGACTTTTCCAGATTTGGGATTATTGTTAAGCATTGTCAAACGAACGATTGTCCAATCAAGTTCCGAGTTGCGTACTGTTTCTGCAGCGCTAACTATGTCTTTGTATGCGTTGTGCATCGTGAGCTTTACGAGGTTAACCAGAGTCTTGGTCTTGAAATTAGGCAGGTCGTTTGGATCCTTGGCGCTTAAGGTTGAGGTGATTATTAATCTGCGTACGTTTTGTTTCTTCATTGCCGTGATGATGTTTTGCATGCCTTGAGTAATTGGTTTATTCTTTGAACCACCACGCGGACCCAGAACGCTAATTACTGCGTCTGCCCCTGTCACCGCACTTTCAATCAACGTCTCATCAGCTAATTCGCCCTGAACAACCTTCAATTGCTCATGATTAATGTTGAGCTTGGATGGATTACGAGCGTAAGCTACAACATAGTGTCCTGCTGCAATCGCTTGCTCGACAAGTTGTCTTCCCGTACCACCAGTCGCTCCGAAAATAACGATTTTCATGTTATCATTTAGACCTCAAACTCTGACCAACACGTTGTTGCCATCTATTATTGGTTCATTTTCCAAGATGGAACCACCCTCCGTCAAGTATTATTCATCGCAATACATCTGAACAAAATATATAAATATTCCTGTCGATAGTGTTAACCTCGAGAGACAAATGAACATTAACGACGATGAGAAAACAACAACAAATTGGGTGAAAGAGGTCCAAAAAGGCTACATACGAGTCGCAGCGCTTACTATTCTGAACAAACAGCCGGCGCACGGCTACGAAATCATGAAGGAAATCAAAGACAAGACCAAAGGTTTTTGGAAACCGACCGCCGGCGGAGTGTACCCCATCCTTCGAGACCTTGAAAAAGCAGAATACATCAAAGGAGAATGGTCCACCCAAAAAAACAGAAAAATAAAGGTCTATAAAATCACAGAAACAGGCAAAGCAATTCTCAAACGTGCAATTACTAAACAAAGCGAACTTGCAGAATGCATAAACACCATGTTTCAAGAATTTGCCAAAGACGTTTTGAACATTGAACCAAAAACGTTGCCAATGCCAGTTTTACCCACCCCTTTCTCACCCTTCCTCGAAGAGAAAGACCAAGAATCTGAAAATAGCAAAGAAACCTTGGAACGAAAGCGCTCCCATCTTAAAGCCCATATCAAGATGTTGCAGGAAGAGCTCCAAACGACAAACAAAAAATTAGCCAAGCAGAAATAGCGCTCTGTCTTTCATCTCAACTTTGCGCGTGCGGCTCATAGAACATTTCAAGAGTCCGCAGAAATGAGAATTTGCCTGATCCGTTGGCACCCAGCAGCGCCGTCAGAGAAATGCCTGAACTCAAATTCTTTAGAAAGCGGAAATAGTGTCGCTGGCTTATGAAAAAGTCCATTATTGTGGCCGAGGGCTAGCTTCACAGGGGTCGTTTAAACCATAATAATTCCCTTTTAATGTGGAGCTAGATCTGACTATTGCCGTTGCAATAAGCTGTAGGGATTGCCCCATGGGTCGACGAACACTGCTTCAATTCCGTAAGGTTCTCTCTTCGGCGGTTGGGTGAATTTGACTCCGAGCGATTTAAAGAGTTTATAATCCTTTTTGCAGTCGTCAGTTCTGAAGACCATCGTTGGAACCCAGCCCATTATGTCAGTGAATTTCTTTGCTGTCTCTTTGTCGTACCAGTCTTGTGGGTTTTTGAGAAATATCTCGGGTGAGTCTTGCCTTTCTGGCCCAACTGTAACCCATCTCAATTCAGGCCCAATAGTCACATCAGTCTTTTTTACAAGACCCAGTTTCTTAGTGTAGAATTCAACTGCTTCTTCCACATTTGCAACATGCACTGTAACAGTTCCTAAGGCCAATATCATGAATAGGAATGGTTTTTTGAAAATATTTAAAATTATACCCAATGCCTCTGGGACTGGCGAAATGCGCTTCCATTTGTTTCAGTTTCTGAAGAACAGTCAGTAGCGATATATCTTTTCAGATTTGAGCGGCAAAGGCTTTCTTATTCTTGCCTAGAAGATTTCCCGAATAGACCTCATTTTTGTGCCAGATTAGCTAAAAAAAGCTTAGAATGAAGTTAGTTGGTGCCGAGGGCAGGGTTTGAACCGGCGACAACCCGGTCTTCAGCCGGGTGCTCTCCCAGGCTGAGCTACCTCGGCACGTACCACTCATGAAGTTCAAGTTTGTTTTTAAGTTTTCGGAGCGCCGTGGCAGTGAATGTTTAAATCTGATTAAAATGAAATACTGTCGGCGAAAATCTGTGGACACCCCCAATACTGAAAATGGATTTACTTTGAGGCTTTTCGTGTTGCTTCTTTTCACCTTAATTCTATTCATCGGCATTGCCTCGTCTTACTGCATCATAGCAAATTCCCCTTGGAGCAGCATGGACGAGACTTTGGCGGACACTATGAAACTTTTCTATACCTACGCGTCTTTGTTAGGCGTTTGCTCGTTCGCTGCTCTGGCATGGCTTGTGGTAGATGAAAGGAGAATAAGAAAGCTCATTCAAGAGCTTGAGAAAGAAAAACATATAGAGGAAAAGTAGAGAGGGGGCTAGTCCTCTTCCCATTCGGCTAAGGGCAGAGGCAATTATTATGATTGGTCTTTCTGTATCATGTTTCTTGGCGCAGTGATTAGGGCGTTCTATTAGGCTCCCCTAGGTCAGGCTAGGCTTCTGGTCTCTGTGTGATTGTGCATCTACTTCTTCTAGGGGTCAACTATGTTATTCAAGCATATGGTGAACATGAAAATTCTTTGGAAAGTCCAAGAACGAGTTTTCGTGCTATTTTTGTTTTGTCTGGATATTTATCAGTTCGAGCTTCTGGCGATGTTTGAGTCTTTTGATAGTTTTTTCTCTTCTCATAGCCTCTGCTCTGGTGCCAAACTCTTCAGCGTAAACAATCTTCTTTGGCCTATGCGTCTTCGTGTATCTTGCACCTTTTCCATTCATGTGCAGTTTCATTCGTATGTCTAAATCTCTAGTGCATCCTGTGTAGAAACTACCGCCTTTACAAAGAATAATGTAAACATAGTAGGGCATTCATCATCGGTCCTTCGTGAATCTTGCAGCTGTGTAATATCTTTGCGGTGGGCTCAGTTGATTATGATTTCGTTTCATTTACGCTTACTTTAGAAACAGGTTGCAGAAAAACTCTATCGAAGACTTGGTAAGCTATGCACTTTTTCCACAGAATTCATGTCTTCTACAATGCTCAGTATTCCATGTTTTCCAATTCTCAACTGTCGTTCACCCCTGAACATGGAGATGTTTGCATTTTCAATCTGAACTGTGTTCCCCACGGAGATAGATGTTATCTGCTCATTCCACAAGCAAAGTTTGATTGCTCCAGTCTCATCAGATATCAAAGCGTTTGCTACTCTGGCATAGTTTCCAAACCTTGTAAACACAAGCGTCGGTTTAGCAATTTCCAACACCTTAGCCCTAAGACCAACTTGTTTCATTCCAGGCCTTAAGTCACCTACATGAAAGGAACGCGGCTCCCTATTCTTCCTAAGCAGGTGCGCACGGAGCATGTCGGTTCTTCTGAGAAGCTCAGTCGGATTGCTACGTTCCAAAAGAAATGCCTTAGGCACTGGAAACTGCGCAACAACCTTTGGGCCGTTTGTTATTAGAAGAACAGTCTTGTCTTGCAGTTTACTGCGGCATACGATTGAAAGATTTCCGCACGAGGACTCGTGATTTTCCCCCGCCGAAACCAGCGCACCAAAAAGTTTGCCCGGGTCAACCTCATATTTTACCGAAAGACAAGCAAGATACTCGCCGATTGACACTTTATTTCTCAAGGCATTCCTACTCTTTTCAAAGCGCGATTGCTCGTGGCATGTAATGTTGCTGTGTTCCCTCGCCTTTCAACAACAAAACGCCACTGCATCATAGTGTTCAGTCTTCCTTATAAACACGATTAAGCAACAGCAATCCAAGAGAACTTCTTACTCTAGTTCTTCTATTGAGGTCTTGGTCAAGGCTTTTATGTTGTTGAATTCAGTTACTTCTCCGTAGCCTACGAGTGATATTGCTGTTCCCTCTAGTCCTTTTCTGGCGGTTCGTCCAATTCTGTGGAAATAGACTAGTGCTTCCATTGGGATGTCGTAGTTTATTATGTGGGTTATTCCTTCAATGTCCAATCCTCTTGCGGCAACGTCGGTTGCAATGAGCAGCTTCAGTTTTCCATTTCTGAAACTGTTGATGACATGGTCCCTTTGTGGTTGGGTGAAGCCTGCATGTAATGGTTTCGCGTCGTATCCTTGAGTTCTTAACTTATCTGCGAGTATGCTTGCTTCCGTGCGCATTTTGCAGAATATTATCGCTCGGCCTATGTGATTTTGGTCTAGTATGTTGCATAAGGCCTCAAACTTATCGTAATGGTTTACCAGCATGTAGTATTGTTTCATCTGTGTGAGGGCTATTTCGTCTTTTGCTTACGAGGATTTCTTCGGGGTTTTTCATGTACCTGTTGCATACGTTCATCACCGTCTGGTCTATTGTCGCCGAGAAAAGGCTTGTCTGTCTATTCGCTGGCACTTTTGAGAGTATGTATCGTATGTCGTCTATGAATCCCATGTCCAGCATTCTATCGGCCTCATCGAGAGTGACAATCTTCACCGACGCCAGATTCAGTGTCCCTCGCTTCAGGTGATCAATAACTCGTCCTGGCGTGCCCACGACAATGTGGACGCCACTTCTCAAAGCGTATATCTGTTCTTGAATAGAGGCCCCGCCATAAACTGGTAAGACTTTGAATCCTGCGTATTTGCCGAGTTTGCTTATGTGCTCTGCAACCTGTATAGCCAGTTCACGTGTCGGCTCTAAAACCAAGCCTTGAACACAGTTGATTTTCGGGTTCGAGCGTTCAATCATCGGAATTCCGAAAGCCGCGGTCTTGCCCGTTCCTGTCTTTGCCTGTCCAATAACATCTTTGCCTTCGAGTAAGGGCATTATTGCTTGAGACTGAATCGGAAAAAGACTATTGAACCCAAGCTCTTCAATAGCTTTCATAACTTCTCTGCTCAGTGGCAGATCTTTAAAGTACTCTATTTGCATATGTTTCATTTTCTCCTGTCACAAAATTCGCATCTGTTTTTCAAGAGCCTTTCAAAAGCTACTTTAATACAGTCATGAGTTAATGTGACAACTGCACTGAACAGCAAACGCCTATAAAAAGGTTTAGCACGCTCGATGCATATTCGTCTATTCTCTTATCATGATCAGCAGCATTTTGAATCTGCTTACAGCTTTGACGGCGTGCGGTTTGTTGGCTGGCATTATTGTCATCTCGCCTTCCTTCAACAGAACCGGCTACCCTCTATTAGAACTTCTACTTCGCCGCAGAGAATGTAAACCAAAGCGTCAAAAGGCGCCGTATGCTCGCTCAGTCCCTGCGTTTCATCGAAAGCGAACAGAGTTACAGTTCCTGCTTTCGTGTCGATTAACGTTCGGCTTACAATAGCCTTTTTCTGATACTTTACCAAATCGGCCATTTTCGTCGCTTTGGCTACAAGTATATCTTTTGCAGATTCTTCGTTTTCGTGTTTCACACCATTATCTTCCTTTTACTTTTCTGAGGCATAGCTTATTCGAGGATTATTCTTGCGTCCACGGTTTTTGCGCCTTTTTCATAAACTATCACTGGATTAAGGTCTAATTCTTTGATTTGCGGATAGTCCATTATGAGTTTTGACGTGGCTAGAAGTATTTTCACTATGGCGTCGACATCCGCTGGCGGTTGACCTCTGTATCCTTGAAGGAGTGGGTAAGCTTTCACTTCGATAATCATTTCCTTAGCCTCCTGCTCAGTTATGGGCGCGATTCTGAAGGTGACGTCTTTTAGTATTTCTACGAAGATTCCACCCAGTCCGAACATGAGCGTTTGACCGAACTGCGGGTCTTTGATTGCGCCGACTATAACCTCAGTCGAAGCGGGTGCCATTTCCTGCACTGTTATGCCAATGATTTTGGCGTTTGGATTGTGTTTCTTAACGTTTTCTAAAATCTTCTTAAACGCACTTTCAACCTCTTTAGCCGTTTTCAGGTTTATCACAACGCCGCCCACATCAAACTTGTGAATGACATCAGGCGAAACTATCTTCATCACTACTGGATAGCCAATTTTCTCAGCAAACTTAACTGCTTCTTCGGCGTTTTTGGCTACCGAAAATTTCGTAACAGGAATACCATACTCAGTGCAAACATTCTTAGCTTCGGTTTCAAGTAAAAACTTTCTTCCTTCTTTATTTGCCTGCGTGAAAATTGCCGATATTTTGCTCATTGCAAATTCGTCCTTCGATAATGTCTTGATGTAAGAGATGTCCACATATTTTAATCTTAGACTTAAAATAGTAAGAAAGGAGGTTTTTTGATCTTTATGGTGGTACACTAAAACTGTTTTGATAGTACCACATGATAACTTCATTGCCCACAAGGACATATTTATCTACGCCACCAGGATAGAACCAAGTTTTGCTAGTGCTGTTCCACATCCAAAAAGTCCATCCGTAACTGCCCTGTTCCCCAAATCCGTTAATCGCTGTAATATACGTGCCCGATATATCTACTGTGTAATTTACGTTAGCGACGTGTTTTGTGACATCGAAGATTGTTGCTCCACTCAGGGTTTCCGTGTTGTTATGCCAGACGCGTGTGAGGTTTCCATAATCGATTCCAATGTTCACGTATATTAATACGCCTGAAATTCTGCTTCGTAAATCTTCATACTGATAATAATAGAACCCTGCAGCGAAAGCTCCTAGCAAAGCCCCACATAAACAAGCCACGGCGATTATTAGCCACTTATTCTTTAAGATTGACGCTTTTTTCACCCCCAGTAACCTTGTTTATTGCAGAGATGACTGGAACCGAGCCGAAACCGAAGAACACCAAGTTGCTAACTTCATGTAAGAGCCCGAACGGGATAAAGCCGACAATGACCGCAAAAATGACATTCCAGCCAACGGTCAAGCCAAAGACAGCGTTAGTGGCAACATCATAAACTAGTGTGAGCAAAACGCCCATTGAGGCAAAAAAGACACTCGCCTGCCACCATTCGCTTTTAAGATTATTTCCGATCCCCTTTCCTAAGAACCCACCGGCAATGCCGTAAATTGCTTCTGTAAACATGGTTGCAAGCCATATCGGAAGCATAAAGCCCAGTGGATTTATTGTCCCATAAACCGCCCAAGAAATCACTCCAACCAGAGCGCCTACCAGCGGTCCAAAACAGAAGCCGCCGATGAAGACGATAAAGTCCATGAGCTTCACGTTCCACACGCCCGCCAGAGCATAGTTTGTGCCAATCGACAGCGCAACAAGACATGCTATTATAGCTATCTTTAGGGTTTGCATTCCCGCTCTAATCGGTTGGTTGGATAATCCATCCATATAAAACTTTTCATCACCTTAAGACATTCTCCATAAAACTAATTATCTTCCAATGTTACTATTCCTAAGTCAAACTTTCACGAGAGGATGCAGACGTGTATGAAACAATTACCGAAGGAATTTGATATTCTCGCGATTGAGGAGAAGTGGCAGAAGAAATGGGAAGAGATGGGCATTTATAGATTCGACTGGCAGGACAAGAAACGCCCCATTTTCAGCATAGACACTCCTCCGCCTTATCCTTCGGGCGAGTTTCACATGGGCAACGTCCTTAACTGGACCTATTTCGACATGGTTGCCCGCTACAAACGCATGAGGGGCTATAATGTTCATTTTCCACAGGGCTGGGACTGTCACGGTTTGCCTACTGAAGTGGAAACTGAAGAATTCTATAAAATCAGGAAAACAGATGTGCCTCCAGACAAGTTCCGCAAACTCTGTGAAGGTTTCGTCAACAAGTACATAGCGATAATGAAAAAGGCCATAATTCGCATGGGTTGCTCCCCAGATTGGACCACAGAATACCGAACAATGAACCCTGACTACTGGAGACGCACTCAGCTAAGTTTCATTCTGCTCTACAAAAAAGATTTCATCTATCAAGGCACGCACCCGATCAACTGGTGCCCCAGATGTGAAACCGCCATTGCCGACGCTGAGGTGGAGCATGAAACTCGAGAAGGCACGCTACACTACATCAAATTCCCTCTAGACAATAAGCAGTACTTGACAATCGCCACAACACGCCCAGAACTCCTGCCCGCCTGCGTCACCGTCGCTGTAAACCCCGAAGATGAACGATACAAAAAACACATAGGGAAAACGATCCCCGTTCCAATCACCAAAAGAAAAGTCAAAATAATAGCCGAAGACATGGTCGACCCCAAATTCGGCACGGGCGTCGTAATGGTATGCACCTACGGCGACAAAGCAGAGCGTACAAAGCGTAACAAAACACCACCTACCCGTAATAATGAGTATTACCGATACTGGAAAAATGAACGAAAACACAGGCAAATACGCAGGGCTCACGATAGCAGAAGCCAAGAAAGCCGTCGTAAAAGACCTAGAAAAACAAGGCTTGCTAGAAAAAACTGAAAAACTGCAACAAGAAGTCGGGGTATGCTGGCGCTGCGACACACCAATCGAAATTTTGGAGCGAAAGCAGTGGTTCATGAAAAACCGCAGCTTAACAGATGAAGTTGAAAAGACGGCGCTTGAGATCAAGTGGTACCCAGACTACATGAAAGCCCGCTTGATTGACTGGGCAAAATCCCTAGACTGGGACTGGGTCATCTCTAGGCAAAGAGTATTCGCTACGCCTATCCCAATCTGGTACTGTGCCAAGTGCAGCGAAATCATTCTTGCAGAACCAGACTGGGTTCCCATCGACCCGAAACTGGAAAAGCCAAAAATTGGCGAATGTCCAAAATGCGGACACACGGAGTTCATTCCAGAAAAAGACGTGCTCGACACATGGATGGACTCCTCAATCTCCAGCGCCGTGCACGCTGGGTGGCCAGACAACAAAGACTGGAAAAGGCTCTTTCCGGCCAGCATGCATCCTTCAGGTACCGACATTATTCGCACGTGGGCGTATTATCTAATGGTTCGCAACCTAGCTCTATTCAACGAAGAGCCCTACAGAAGTTGTCTCATAAACGGGATGGTACTCGGTAATGATGGCAGGAAAATGAGCAAGTCAAAGGGAAATTACACAGCCGCGCCTGGAATCTTGGACAAGTTTGGCGCAGACTCTGCCAGACAGTGGGCAGCAGGCGGAGGCGCAACAGGTTCAGACATACCCTTCCGCCAACCAGATGTAGAATACGGATGGCGCTTCATCAGAAAACTGTGGAACGCAGCGCGATTCACTAGTCTTCTCCTAGGAGACTACGAACCCGCAGCAAAGCCCAAGCTAGAACTCTTTGACAGATGGCTGCTCAGCAAACTAGAGAAAACAGTGAAAAAAGCAACAGAAGCCTTCGAAAACTGCCAATTCAACATAGCTATTGAGGAAATCAGAAACTTCACATGGCATGAATTCTGCGACCAATATATCGAAGCGGCGAAAGACCGCCTTTACAAGCCGGACTATTATGGCAAGGAAAGCAGAGAAGCTGCCCAATTCACACTCTACACCGCGCTGTGCAAAATATTGCAGCTTCTAGCCCCAGTCATGCCGCATACCTCTGAGGAAATCTACCAGACCATGTACGCGGATGCAACAAAACACAGAAGTATTCACACTACGCCCTGGCCAGTCTTCGATGAAGAGCAAATCGACGAAGAAGCGGAAAAATACGGGGACCTAATTACCACGATAATCAGCCAAATCAGACGAGAAAAGTCAGAAAACAAAATGCCACTGAATGCGCCAATCAAACTGCTAAAAATCTACGCTGAAAACCAAAAAGATGCGCTTATACTCGACCAGGCTACAAAAGACATCGCTGGAACCTGCAAAACAGAGAATATTGAAGTCATCCCCCAGAAGGGCGAAGGAAAAGAACTCGAAGGTTACACAAACATACACTACACGGCAGAATACTAATCCTAAGTGAAAACATTGGAGAATTCAATCAAGATTTTGGCTTTAGTAGTAAGTATTTTCTTCTTTACGCGCGCGATACACTTTAATATCCAAAAATGATTATGCGAGCTACTTTACGCTCCTTGGACTAACGTCACTGCTCTTAATACCGTTTTACATAAAATCAAAGGGTGATCGACTATAGACTTGCTAATGCGAAGGTTTGAAGCGAAGAGTTGCCGCGATTCCGCCGAAGGAGTTCTTAAGCATTTGTCCCTCTTCCGTTTCTGTGGATATCATTTCCACTTCTGTGTTCGCTTGTTCGGCGATTTCAGCGAGTTCTTCGACGATGTCTTTCGCTTCCGCAACCGTGAGAGATTGCGTGTTGCATTTGGGGCACTGTTTTGCCAGGTTCTGCTGGAAACCGGAGAGTGCTCGTTCTTTCATGGTCTCTTGCGTCGCATAGCCGCACGCAGTGCATTTCACGGTTACCCTCACTATGTCGATTCCTTCAGAAAGTAAAAGGGTCTTGACCACTCCAATTTGCAGCGCACGTCGAACCTCTTCTTCTCCGTATGTTGCCAAGCCAGTATCATGCCCAACCTGATAGAGAAAGTCTTGCACCAAGTTCTTCTCCTCAACGTACCGCACCTTGCGAAGAATCTCCGGAGCGCGTTCCATAATCTCGTCCACGCCTTGCTCATCAACGTAAGCCGTGTCGAGCACTGCGATGATCTTGTCCTTCAAACGGTACTGCATGTAGTCGCCTTTCTGAAAATCGTACTTTGTGGGTCCGGGTCCTCCTAGAATTATGCCTTTGAGATTAGGGACTTCTAGAAAAATCTCATTTACATGTTTACCCACACGATTGAAATACTCTAAAAGTTTCGCCTCTCTCTGTCTCTCAAACCTTTGCGCCGATTGTCCACCTGCCCTGTGTTTGCCTGGCACGCCTGAAGTGATTTCTTGAACTACCTCGAGATTTTTACTTTTCAGGATGGCGAACGAAGCGCTATTCGCGTCCATGAGAACTATTCCATAGACTTCTTTTTCTCTAAGTTGTTCCTGCAGATATTCCAAATGGAATTTGGCGTCACAACGGTAAAGGTAGACTTTAATGGGCTCGAGTGGCTCAATAACGTATGTTTCCATTCTTTCGCTGCCAGGTCCATTTTGCGGAATTGCGCCACTGAAGATTACTAAGCCGTTTTTTGGAGCTTGCTTGAAGAGTTTGAGGCGTTGTTGAACTTTTGTTATTGCGTCTTGGACGTTCTTTCTTGTTGTGTCGGATTTTATGTTTGACGCTGTTCCATTTTCGTCTCTGAGCATGGCTTGCACTTCGCTGATTTGTTTTCCAGGCGGAACATAGAGCGAGACGAGTTCTGTGCCTCTTCCCTCTTTTCGAGCCAGCGTGTCCAGTGATTTTCTTAGACGGAATAGTTCCAATGATGTTCTTTCTGGCCGGCTCAAATTCTTTCACGCATCAAACGTTAAGCCTTCAATGCGGTCTGCCAAATAAGAATTTGCCTAAAGAAAAGAGTTGGGTGTGTCAGGGTAATAGTAGTTGCAGGCGCGCGATTATCAGCACAAGCCACTCGCAGAGACTCTAAGGACAGGCCCAAAACGTAAATATCGATCGAACCTTCTATAGTTGGTTGATAATAATGGCTTCTCCTGATGATCTAAAGAACGTACTTGGTCCGAACGAAAAGATTGAGCTGTACATTAAGCAGAAAATCTACCATCCTCAGATCAATATCGACTCCGTGGTCATTACGAACGAACGGATAATACTGCGGCATCCGCACGCGCTTGGATTAAAGAAGGATTACACCGATTACAATTACCAGGACATCTCAAATGTGATTTTGGACAAAGGAATAATGCGCTCAACCATCAAGTTTACACTCAGACTCGGAGGAGAACCCCTATCTCTGGACGACCTACCCAACTCCGACGCAGAAAAGGCGTACGGAGTCATCAGAGAGAACCTAGGCAGATTCCAAGCGCCTTTTTCAACTGGATATGCTGACGCTCCTCCATTTCAGCAGCGGGGCACGTCGGCCGGAGTCCCTTCAGCTGGGGTTTGCCCGAAATGTGGAGCCACAATTTCAGCAGGACAAAGGTTCTGCGGAAGCTGTGGCGCACCGGTCTAGAAAGGAACCCTTAGCCTCGCACGCTTCCGTAATGCTGTATGATGAGAAAGGAACTTTAAGTGCCACTATCTTCTGAAACCAAAGAACCCTCCGCTGCTTCAGAAACCTAATGCACATTGTTTTCCAAAGCGATAGTCCGCAGTTAACGGGCTATTCTCTTTTTCTCTCTAGTTTTTCCAGAATTGAAACTGACAGCTCGCAAAAATAGGTTCGGTGAGAGTGGACTGGGCGGGATTTGAACCCGCGGCTTCCGCCTTGCGAAGGCGGCGATCATACCAGACTGATCTACCAGCCCTGTTTAGGCAAGTCTGGCTAAGGTTTCTTAAAATGTTTCTTACTCTGATTTGATTGATAAGATTTCGTAAACAAGCTATTTTGAACCCGCTAGAAGCATATTGAAAACCTCTTATCGCCGTACTAGTGTCAATTCTGGGATCAGCTAACGCGTGCCACTCTCGGAGATGTAATACTCATTTCATCCGGCACTTATCACGAAGGGTTAACGCCAAGTAAAATCCATAACAAACAAAGCAAGGAACAAGACCGCGGCGATAATCGACGGAAACATAAGTCGCGTTTGCTTGCAAATAACCGCGTGTCGCGCGCGATGGTGCATGTTTTAGGCTAGTTTGTATGCCATGAGTAAGCCCAGGAAGAAGCTGCCGAATAGGGGAAGGTTTGATAGTAATGGTGCTACGCCTACGAAGGCTTGGCCAACGTATGTCAATGCGTTTTTTGTATCTGTTGCGAATCCAATGTAGTTTATGTTGAGGAGTCCACTGTAGGCGAGGTAGATTACTGCGAGGATTATCATGGCGATTAGGAAGGCTAGAAATTTCGTCACTTTTTTCAGTGCGTAGCCGATGAGGTAGCCGCCGAATCCGCCTACGGCGAGTTCGTAAGCTATGGGAACTGCGACTTCGCTCATTGCTGGGTCATCTAGTCTCCTTAATGCCCGTTTTGTTCTTAGATTTTGGGGTTGGTTTAGAATGGATCAGTTTCGGTAGAGAAAATTGTTTAAATGGGTTTGTTGTATCTGTTTTGTACAAAGGTGGTTGCGTTGGTCGACTTATTTGATATTTACGTGTTGAATTTGGCAGTTACTGGGGGCATGTTTGCGGTTATTATGTTTCGTGCTTGGATCGAGTTGAAGAATTATAAATTGATTTGGCAGGATATGGAGTGGCGCAAGAATTATGAGACTATGCGTGACGTGTTGAGGGTTGAGAGGGACATGTTTAGTAAGGTTGAGGGCGGCGAGGAATTGTATAAGCTTCTCAGTGAAATGTTCAGGGTGAAAGAAGAAAAAGGCTAAGGATTTATAGGCTGCGCGCATGTAGCCCCGCTCCTACTGGTCCACTACATGATCCAAATATGCTGGAAATCCCGAAGCACGATTGCAAAATCTAAATGGTAAATAGTTTCCGAACTGTGTGTAACATAGGCGCGGATAGGAAAATGAGAGTGAGGCTGTTGGAAAAAGAAGATTTTGAGGATGTCAAAGCGCTGTTCAATGACTCGTATTCTGAATATTTGGAGTTTCTGAAGCATGAAAGTCATGAAGAGTTTGTGAAGGCAGCGGAGGAAAGAGAAGAAGTCACTCGGGAAGGTTTTGATTTCTATCTTCAAGGGAGATCATGTTTCGTTGCCGAAGAGGGAGGCAAAGTGATAGGTTACGTCGCAAGTCAAATCATGCCCTCGCTACACGACACTAACAAAGAGCTGTGGATTGAGTACATAGTCGTTCAGCAGAATTTTCGGAGACAAAGATAGGACTTGCATTACTAGCCAAACTATCAAGCTATGCAAGACAAGCCGACATAGACAGAATATGCGCCACCATAAACCCGGACAACCCAGCCTCAATACAACTCGCTCTGAAAGTAGGTTTCGACGTGAAAGACTGGAAAATGGTCGCGTTTGACGTAAATAAATCTCAAACGAGTTAACATAACAATTCTGGGTTTGGGACATGCTGCAAATATGAAAAGCGAATAACAGGTTCTATTAAGACGCATTTCTCTGCTAAAAGCCTAGAGAGGTTTTGCTCGCAGAAAGTTTTTTATCAACGAAAAAAACGTGTATTTGTTGGAAAATGTTTCGATAAGGTTAAATAGTGTCTTAAACAGAAAAAGAGGCTAATAGAAGGGTTTATTATGGCTAAATTGGAACTGTCCGTCGCGCCTATGCACCGTCTGTGCAAGAAAGCAGGAGCAGAACGCGTCAGCGAAACGGCTGCAAAAGAACTCGCCAAAGTTTTGCAAGAAATTGGAATAAAAATTGCTAAAGATTCCCTGAGATACGCGATGCATGCGGGGAGAAAAACAATCAAAACGGAAGACATCGAAGAAGCTGCAAGAGATATAAGAAAGGTTATAGGCGGGTAAGCGCTCACCTTCCATTTTTATTTTCTAATCGCTAAGATAGAGTATATTCTCGCAGTCTTTGGATAGACTTGAGCCTTTCTCTGTCGCCTATTTCCGCGTTTTCTACTGCGTTTTTCAGAATTTGGATGCTTTCATCCATTGCTTTCCTGTTAACCGGATAGGGGACTCCGTCTTTTCCTCCGTATGCAAAAGAGTATCGCACTGGGTCTTTCCAGCTTGGCGGCTGTCCATAGATTAGTTCTGAGATTAAGGCGATTCCGCGTACCGTTGATGGTCCGACGCCTTTGATTCCTAATAGTTCTTCGTAGTTTTTGGGTTTGAACTCGTACATTTTAGTCAGTGTTTCCCAGTTGATGTTCCTAGGCATGACAAGTACGCTCCTGACATATTCTTGAGCTCTTACATCTGGCATCCATTCTTGCAGAGATTTTTGATAAGTGGGTCTGAGGGATTGTAACATTTTTGTGACTTTCTTAGGGGGTTCTTGTGCTATATCGACTGATGTTTTTCTGCAGGCTTCACTCTCTTTGGCCGTCATGTCGAGGGCGACGTTTCTTCTTACGTTACCGACAATCGCGTCGTGTGGCTCGGCGACGAATTCCTTAACATGGTCTGAAAGCCAGTGGTACCTTCGCGCCGTTCTGTCTTTCGTGTTCATCCCCTGTTGAACCACAGCCCACTTGCCGTCTTCGGTGAGAAAGAAGGCGTGATGATAAAGCGGGTAGCCGGCTTGAATTGCTGTGTTGTCTACTTTTGCGCTCATTCGGCTTGCGTACTGAAGCTTGCTAATGGTGTCTGTGGAAAGATTGAATCTTTCGCCTGCTTGGGCGATTTCTGTTGGTCCTTTGGTAGAAGCTTTGCCTTTCCCGCCGCAAATTGTTATGCCGTGTTCTTCTGGGTTGACGGCGTTTTTCAAGACTCCTGTTAATACAGTCGTGACTCCTGAGGAATGCCAGTCATAACCCAATACACAGCCTAAAGCTTGAAACCAGTATGGGTCTGAGATTCTTTGTAGAAAAACGTCTCGCCCATACTCGTCTATTAAGATGGTGACGATTTCTTTCGCGAGCTTAATCATTCTCTCAACGAGCCACGGAGGCGCTTTTCCATAATGAAGTGGTAGAACTGCTGTTCCTTTTTGGGCATCACTGAGCTTCATCGCTTCATTCCTTCAAAAATCAAACACGGTCAGGGTCTTTAAGAACCGTGAGGCTCCAGCATATGTCCTTCGCGGTCAATTTCCCCAATGCGGATCCGGGTTGTCGAGATCGCCTTATGATTCTCGGAAGGAACCATCCCGATGACAACTATTTCAAGCGGGTTTATTCCGATTTCTCTTCTCTTTTCGTTGATCTTAAGGGCGACGGACTCCGTCTCTTTGCTGACTACTAATGCTTCGATAGGTTCCTTAGACAGTAACACCCCGTCGTAGGCATCACTTATCGGAATTATTTTAGCCCTCTGCAGCATTCCGTGATCTTTTAGAAAATCTCTCAGCTCTCTCGCGCGCTCCTCGTAAGGTGCCGTTTTGTGAGGCTTGCTCATTTTCTTAACAAATTCGTCTGAAGAGATGCCGATCATTACGTGTTCGCCTATATCAAAGGCTTTGATAAGCAATGCTCTGTGTCCCTTATGAAGCTCGTCGAAGGTACCGCCAACACCCACAGTTCTGAACTTTTTCTGCATTGGATTTCACGTTTAGCGTGTCTGAACTGTCTATAAGACTATTTTGGTTTGATTTTGTCATTTAGGACATCCAGTATCTTCCTTGCAACTTCTCGCTTCTTGGCCAGTTGCACGTGCACTATGCTCTTCTTCTTGTCTATTATGAAGACCTCGTTCGTGTCGGTTCCAAAACCGACTCCTCTCTTGCCCAAGTCATTGACGACGATGAGATCAGCCTTGGCCTCCAGTAGCCTCTTGTATGCGCTTTCAATCAACTCCCTCTTCGGCAGCTTATATTCGGCACGAAAAGCTACGAGAAAAGTTCTGGGACTAACTTTTTTCACGCTGTCGATGATTTTCACGGAAGGCTTCAGCTTCAAGTCAAGCGAATGCAACTCGTGTGACGAAACCTTGTACGAATACGGTTTTTCAGGCGTCCAATCTGCGGCCGCAGCAACAGCTATGACGACGCTGTAGTTTCTCGATTTCAGTTCAGAAACGACTGCCTCAAGCATTTGCTCTGTCGTCTCAACGGTGAGTAGGTGGGCTCTTGAGGGAGGAGCTTCCGTTCCTGAGCCGTACACGAGTGTTACTTCTGCCCCGCGGCTCAAGGCTTCTTCTGCCATTGCCATACCCATTTTTCCAGAGCTTCTGTTTGTGACAACACGAACTGGGTCTATGTGCTCCACGGTTGCTCCCGCGGTAATCAACACTTTCAATCCCGAAAAATCCTGTCTGACGGTGAGTTTACGAATTACCGCATCAACGATTTCTTTGGTCACGGCGATTTTCGCCTTTCCATCTTCGATTCTTGGGCCTACGAACTCGACTCCAAGAGCTTTGAGTTCCTTGATGTTATTGGTCAATATGGAGTGGTTGAACATGGATTCATGCATCGCTGGGACAATTATTATCGGACAGTTCGAACCGAAAGCCGTTGATGCCACAGACGTCACCGTGGTGTCGTCAATTCCACACGCAATTTTGCTTATTGTGTTTGCTGTCGCAGGCGCTACCAGAACAAGGTCGACCCTTAGAGAGTGCTCGCCAACAAGGGCCACGTGTTCAATCTTTCCAGTTAGCTCCGTTATGACTTCGTTTCCGGTCGCCCATTCCATCAGATATGGATGGACGATTTTCTGGGCCATCGGTGAAATAACAGCGAACACATCGGCGCCGTGTCGCATCAGAGTTCGGGCAATTTCTGGGCTTTGGACGGCCGCGACGCTGCCGGTCACGCACAGAGCTATACGTTTGCCTTTCAGCTCTTTGCCCTTGGTTCCTATAATGTGCTTCGACGGATGCGTTGACAAATCTAATCCTCCCATCTAACCTCTTAATTCATTAACTATCTTGCTTAAATCTTGCAGTAATTGTTCGACGTGCTGTTCTTGAACGTGAGGCATGATCACTATTCGAATGTGATTTGGAAAGAGGGAGACTGCCCATCTTCCTAAGTCTCAGTTCTTCGGCTATTCGGCGAATGTCAAACACGGCAGATTCTAATCCAACGATGTTCATCGTCGGTTCGGTCGCCGTGCTCAAACCCTTAATTTTCGGGATTTCTTCTTCCAGCTTCAGCGTTAGGCGCATGCAGTTTCTAACGATTTTTCTGTAGCCCTCCTGTCCCAGATGCTTCATCACGGTCCAAACGGCAATGGCCGAGGCACCAGAACGTGTTCCAACAAGCGTGGCTTGTTCGGTTTCTCCGCCCGACAAATACGGGATTCCCCAGGACACGGTCTTTCCAAGGTTTTCGTTTCGGAACAGTATTCCGCCGGCCGGGATGGGAGCTAAACCCATCTTGTGCGGGTCAACTGTGATGGAAGAGACTCCAGAAATTGCAAAGTCAAAATCCGGCACTTTGTATCCCAAGTCTTTTAGGAATGGGAGTACGAACCCTCCGAAAGCCGCATCGACGTGGAAGTAGAGGTCTTTCTTCTAGAGCGAGTTCGGATAGCTCGGGTATTGGATCAACCGCGCCGAGCGCTGTTGTTCCAGCTATACCCACGATTGCTATGGTTTTTGGATTTACTGCTTTTTTAACCGCTCTTACGTCGACTTGGAATCTGTCATTCAACCTTGCCTTTACGATTTTCAGGCCTAGCAGGTCTGCAGCCTTGTCGAAGGAACAGTGAGCAGAAGCGGGCACTATCACTTCGCAGCTGGTTTTCTTGGCGAGCCTCCTGGCTGTCCATAGTGCGAGAACGTTTGCTTCTGTTCCACCTGTGACTATCTGCCCTGAGGCTTCTGGATTCGAGAGAAGGGTGCCGAGCATCTTTATTGTTTCTTTTTCTATTTCAGCCACAGCAGGGAAGAGTCGCGAGTCGCCCAGATTCTTGTCGAGAAAACGGGTGTACACTCTTCTGGCTAGTGGATGGGGACTGGTACACATGGATCCAACTATTCTTCCAGAATCGTACGTGAAGTCCCCTTGAAGCCTTGACTCAAGCTGTCTGAGGATCGTTTTTTCAGGCAAGCCTTTAACCTGCATTTTTTCAGGGCTCCCATCCTATCTAATGGTAGGTGTGCTCCTTATCCGGATATTCACCCGTAGAAACTTCTTCGATGAACCTGGCCACGGCGTCCTTTATTGCCTTGTTCAAGTTTGCGTACGTCTTCACAAATTTTGGTTTGAAATTCTCGTCAAGACCAAGCATGTCATTTATGACCAGAACCTGTCCGTCGCAGTGTTTGCCGGCTCCGATGCCTATCGTTGGCACGCTTACGGATTCAGTTATTGTTCTTGCTAGACTTTCAGGAATACATTCTAACACTATGGAAAAAACTCCGAACTCATCCAGTTCCTGAGCGTCTTGCAGAATCTGCTCGGCTTCATCATGCTTTTTCCCCTTTACGTGATAAGGTTCTGCCATTTGAGGGAGCATTCCCACGTGACCCATCACGGGGATTCCCCTGCTGATCAAGGCTTCTACGGCACGTATTTTCTTTCCTTCGATTTTGACTCCGTGTGCTCCCGCTTCGAGAAATTGTTTGGCGTTTTTTAAACAGTCTTCCACCGTGTTGCAACTGTCAATCGGCATGTCTCCAATGATCGGCGTGGTTTTGGCTCCCCTCGCCACTGCCTTAACATGGTAAATCATGTCTGCCATCGTCACGCTTCTGGTGTCGGCGTAGCCTTGCACAACCATGCCTGAACTGTCCCCGACGAGAATCAAGTCAATACCAGTCCCATCCAGTATTCTTGCCACTTGAAAGTCGTAGGCCGTTAACATTATGATTTTTTCTTTACCCTTTTTCTGTCTAATTCTTTCTTGGAAGTTCATTTTTTTCCTCCAGAAATTTTATGAAATGGACCATGGTTTCGTTCAATGGCGTGGGAATACGGTGTTTTCCACCTAGCTCAACTATCTTTCCGTTGAGGAAGTCAATTTCAGTTCTCTTCCTTTTCATTATGTCTTGGCACATGGAAGAGAAATTCGTGTAACTGAGAATCTCTCTATCGATCACTTTTTCTAAATCCCTCGGAAAGGCTATTCCTTCAGCCTTTCCAACTTGAACGCATTCTCGGACAATCTGATGCCTAACACTTGCCAACGGTTGCGCGCCGATTTCACGATTTCTGACGCGGAAAATTGCCGTCAGCGGGTTTACTACGCTGTTAACGACAACCTTGCCCCATATTTTGTCTCTGATGTTCTCGGAAAGGCTTGCCTTCAAGGCGGACGCACTAAGGATATCTGCAACCTTCTCTGCTGCAACGTCGCGTTCGATTATTGTTTCCCCTTTCCAATACCTCACCTTTCCCGCTTCGAAGAACTCAGCGGCCATCGTTGTTATTCCTCTTAGAACCTTGACTTTGCGGCTGACAGCGCGTTTGACAAACTCTTCATTTCCAAGGCCATTCTGCAAAACCAGAACAACCGTGTCTTTCCTGAGAAGTTTGTTTATTCTTATTATTGCTCTTTCCGAGTCGTACGCTTTTGTGGTTAAGAAAATCAGCGTTCCCCGAGGTATTTCTTGGATTTGAGTGTCGGCTTTTATACGAAAAGTTTCATTCACATCGCCAGAGATTGACAAACCTCTTGAATTCACAGCCTCTACATGCGCCTTGTTTCCAACAAGTGTCACATCATTCTTCTTGGATAGGAGACCGCCAATAACACTTCCCATAGCGCCGGCACCTAGAATGAAAACCTTCTTGAACGTCAAATTATTCGCCCTCGCTCGTTATGCGTATGGTTTTTTCTGCGAACTTCGTAAGATTCTCATTCATCAGGATAATGGATCTGGCGAGGTTCTTCTTGTTGTCAAAATTTAGCAGGATTTCTGCGCATTTTCCAACGCCCCGCCTTTTCAGCCTTTCGGCCGCCCGCACGAGGCTGGGCGCTGCTCTTACAATGTTGTCGACAATTGTGATTGTTGCTTTCTGCGCCGTCCGCGACAGAGGGTTGAGGTCTATCGCTATTACCTTTTTGCCCATTCTGACGAGAGCTTCCGTTCTATCGCCGTCTTCTAGCGGCACTAGGACTACGTCGGCCGCCATTATCCCTTTCGGATCAACGCGTCGCCTTTCGCTACTTAACTCTTGAATTCTTGCAGATGCTTTTTTGCCTACCCCTAAAACCTCACGTGCACCTGCCTTTTCAAGTAACTTCTTGATTGCAAGTTCCCTTTCAAGGGATCTGTAGAAAAGGTTGACTTCAATCTTTGCTTCTGTGACATTGGCGAGCTTTACGATTTCTTCAGCTACTAGAGCTGCGGTGTTTCCGTTCACAGAGATGACTGGATTCTCTGCTGTCAGAAGCATGGCTGCGGCTGCCTGTATGCCTTCCAATGCTGGTTTGCTCGTTTTTTCGTTCAGTAGATAGTCGAAAGCTTCTCCACGACCGTGTGCAATAAGGCCCGAAGCAGCGACAATTCCTGCAAGATAATGTTCGATCAGCTTCTCTCTTATGGTCAGGGATTTTGCTCTGGGGTGATCAGGAGGGATCTTGATGTTTGTCATCGAAGAAGTCGCGCTCCTTCGTGATCTACACTGCTCACAAGCGTTTGGCCGCTTGAGCCGTGTTCATGAAAGACCCCTAAAATCCCCTCCACGTTTTCTTCGTTGGTTATGGTGAACGCGGATTCTCCGAACATGGGCATGCTGCAAACGACGCCAGCTTTGTCTGCCGCGTTTAAGACGTCTCTCACTTTTTGAGTTATTAATCCAACGTGCTCTGCGAACTGGCGAGAGAGCTTCATGAAATTGATGATAGTCGGCGCTTCGAGCAGTTCGTTGACCAACTCGCCGCCAAGCCTGTTTATGCGACTGCGAGTTGCTGGATTCGTTAAGAACTTCTTTGTGGACAGAGGCCCGAAAACGTGGCATGCAACCACTGCGTTTTCTGGGACTGGCAGGCATTTTATTTCTCCTATTCCAGGGGCTCCAGGCTTCACTCTGATTTCAAGCCCGCCGTAGGTTTCGGCGATCACTGTTCCAAGCCCTGTCTTGCATTCGACCTCAGCGATGTGCGCGAGCTGGGCAGCTTCTATTCTTGACATGCCCAAACCCAGAGCCTCGTTCAAGGCGAGAGCCAGACTCAACGCTGCAGCCCCGCTCGTGCCGAATCCTGCGCCTATTGGAGCATCGATGTGATGTTCAACTGTTATTTCAAATTTGGTTATTTCGCTGAAGCGAGAAAGAAAAGTGTTGACGACGTGTTTTGAGACTTGTGCAGAGTTTGCAGCGTGATTGTTGATGTTAACTTTCAAGCGGTAACCTGTGCCTCCATTGATTTTGACAGTGGTTTTAGCTCCTAAATTGAGTGAAATGCCCGCACCTTTGGAACCTATGCACAAGGCGTCTGCTGCTTGATCAAATATTTGGAAGACCCCCGTGATGTGGCATGGAGCGAACGCCGCAGCTTCTTTCATTGTCGACGCCTAAAGACGAGTTTAATGAAAAGGCTTTAAATAAAAATTCTGTATGGTTTGTTTAAACACGTCTAATCGAAACTGTGCACCTGCCTATGTGGGTCTAATAGAAAGGTCTAGGCTTCGCCGAGTACGCACACTGCAGAAATCCAGATGAGCTTCCGAACAAGCACAGTAATGTCAGAGGATCGGTGGCGATGGCGAAGACGAATGCGCCGAATTCTGCCACTAGCCAGTTTTATATAAACCTAAAGGATAATTTGCGTTTGGACAGTAATTATTCTGTTTTTGGAAAAGTGATTGCGGGGATGGATGTCGTTGATGCGATTGGCAATAAGTCGACCGACACCAACGACAAACCTTTGCAAGACGTTATGATAATTAGGGCAGAGCTCATCGAACGAGATCAAAGCATGTCAACTCATACAGCGCGTGCTTGTTAAATTTGTTTGTTGCACCTCGTTGCCACAAAGATGTCGGACATACAGTATAGCGAAGCACATCCTTACGCGTTTTTGCGCTCTTACAGTTGCAATGCGTTCAAAACGATAGCGCTTAAGAACAGCGCCATAACATAAGCAACCAGACTGATCATGAACGCTCTTTTCCATGAAGAACTCTGCAAGGTTCTCAAGGCAATCGTAAACAGACCAATCGTCCACGCGTGGGAGACGTATCCTATTACGATAAACGCGATGTAGGGCGCTGTAGAAGTCCAATTTGCGGCGAATATGTTGCTTATCGCTGTGTTTGCAACTTCAATTTCCCTAGCCGACGCGGGAAACACGACGCGGTATGGGAAGTACAAGACTGGAAGTTGAGAAACACTAAGCATTTCTGCTGGAAGGTAAACGAACATTATGGCAAACGTGTACCCGACTACTATCATAAGTGTTCTAAACGGACTTCCTTCCGCATGAAAAACCTTAATTGTCAGCCACAGAAGCACTGCAAAAATCAACCACCGCACGAGAATATCGAGAACCGAACCTACCAGAGTTGAAGACAGCCAATTTGCAAATCCTTCAACGTTAATAAGAGTTTCATATTTTCCGCCAAAATTCAGGTCGTTTAGTTGAATAGATAATGTGTCATTTTGGGGAAATCCGAGTCTAAATTCTATTCCAGTTATATTTGACCAGTCCGGCGAGCCGCCCCCCACGGTCCAACCAGACACTAAGGTGACGTTTGCATCTATCCAAGTTCCACTATTATTCAGATACCGCGCGTTGCTAAGCAAATCAAATTGGAAATAATCACTGTCATTCTTGAAGGAATACAACCGTAGAGTTGCGTTTGCAACGTTCTTAGGCAAGGTACGGTTGTACAAGAGTTTGTAGTAAAATGTTTTGAATCCAGAATCTCCGTAGCAGTTTATTGTTCCTATGTTGGCGATTTTTAGCCAAACACTACTATTATGAATAGAAGCGACCACGCTGTAGTTGCCTACAAGAATGTCAGAGTTAACCAGCGTTTTATTGACTCCTCCGTTTGAAGTCCAATTGAGGGAAGGCTCCGTCATGTTCGTCCACGCAATACGGTTGGACGGGGCAATAGTTTCGATGTAATGTTTCGAGCTACCCACATACTGTGTTCCCACCGTCAAAAACAAACTAATTATAATGATTATGATGGGCCCAAGGTACTTTGGGTTTGCCAAGATCTCGCGAAACGCCTTAACCGGGGAGTAAATGACTTTCACAATGTCGTAGAGGAACAATCGTCTATACTCCTTTTGTATTTAATTGGATTGGATTATGTTGAAGGTAATTCGTAATGCTTCCTAATAATAGTTTACGCAACTTGGGCGAAAAGAGAAGGTTCCCATGTGAATAAGGGTTGGAAAGAATTAGGGGCTGCGCGCGCTTACCCAACACATTTAAGTTTGGCAAGATTTAATTTGTTGGTCCAAACTATGAATAGGACAGACCTAGTGCTTGCGGGGGTTGCCAAGCATGGCTAAAGGCGTAGCCCTGAGGCGGCTATCCCGTAGGGGTTCGTGGGTTCAAATCCCACCTCCCGCACCATCCATGGGAAAACCGGAGGGTTTGTCGGACGACGTCAATGCTTGGAACAGTACGAAAAGGGAGTTTAAATCTAAACCTACATCAATAGCCAAACCGTGTTCGCCTGCAGAGTAATGAGTTTCAGACTCTTAGACCTATCGTTCTGGAATACGCGACAACTCTGGAAAGAAGCGCTCTGAGGAGAAGATAGATCTCCTTCGCGTTTAGAACTATCAGTGACCCTAATGTCAGGAATGGAATCAATGCATAATAGTAAAGCGGTGTCCCAGCCCCGCGCTGGACGACCATCTGCAAAAAACCAGCACCGATTCCGTCGATTAGCAATGGAGAATTAAACGCGGCGAGGCTTGCTATCAATGACAACCCTGATTTCTTCAAGTCTAGCTTGTTGTAAACAGCGAACAGGGGAAGGGAGAGCAAGAAAAACCTTGGGTCGAAAGCTCCCAAAGCAAACACGACTCCTGACAAGACTGGTTTGCGGGTCTGACCCAAATAGAATGAGAGCAACAAAAGAGCTGTGTTAAGCACTTTGTCCTGACCTTCACCCCATTGCCAGAAGTAGCTCACTGACAACCCCCAGTGCGGTATAGGCGATGGTTGAAGTATCGCTATGATGATCACAGCTGCTATCGTAAGGATGCTTCTCCCTTTGAGCAACCTGTAGACTAGAAACGCCATGACGGGTAAGAGAAGAAATTGTATGATGTCAAATGCGATAAGGGCTTCCTGATAATTCAGGACGAGCAGAGGAGAGACAAAAATCAGGAACGAGGGTAAATACTTGAACGGCTCTGGCTGCGGACGAATAGAGTACTCTCCATCATTCACGTATCCCTGGGTGTAAACGTTTGCCGGGTCATGGAAGAGCCTCCATGCACTGGTATAATATGCAGAAAAGTCCTTCGCGAGAATTTGACTACTACAGCAGCCGGAATCAACGGCGAACGTCTCGGGATACGCCTGAACGAAGGTGTACAAATTGAGAAGAATCGAAACTATCACAATTAAGAGTAGAATAGTTTTCCTACTAGCTTCGGTCTTCAACATGAAAGCGATCTTTCCGTTTGTTTCAAAATAATCGCACAGTATTAAGCATTATCAATCTCACAAGCCCAGTGCGCACTAACCACAAATATGTCGGGGCACTATCTTCATAGAAGACCCTCCTGAAATGGGAATTATGAAGGGCAAGAGATTAGGTGACAACGGTGAAGCGGAAACAAAGCTATAAACGCGGGTATCCAGTAGCACTTCTTGTAGGTTTTGAGGATGACCATGCAGTTCTATGGCAAGTATTCAGCCATGTCGTAAAACTGCACAGAACGTTGGAGCTTGGCGGAAAGAGGGCGGATAAGAAGGTTCTATATAATTTTCACGAATCCGTGGTTGATGCCCTGAGACCCGTGCTCAAAGAAGGGATAAGAAGCATCGTGGTCACAGCCCCGATGAAAACCACTTATGCCGCAGACTTTCTGGATCACATGCGAAAACATCACACGTATCTAATTCAATCGAAGAGACCAGATGGAGCAACTTTCGCCGAGCTAGTCGGCTCCGCAGATCAGCCCCACAGGGTGGCCGAGCTGGTGAAAACCAAAGAATTCCGCATGCTAATCACAGAGACGACATCTCAAGAAGCTGATCACATCGTCAATGCATTGGAGAAGCATCTTTACAGCAGCAACTCGGTTGTCCTGTTTTCGCTCAAAGAAATCGAAGACATGGTCTATGATCGACAGAGGCACAATCACTCCAGAACGGAATATCTAATGCTCACAGACAAGTATCTTGCTGACAGTGAGGACAAGAACAGGATTCATAGGTTATTGCAGATTTCACAGAATAGAAAAGTGAAGACAAGAATAGTAAATGCGGAAACGCCAGCGGGCAAACGAATCAGCCAATTCGGAGGCATAGTTTTCCTCACCATGCCAACCAAATAGCGCAGGTCTTGACCAGACTTTTTCGACAAGTCTCAGCGCCCGAATATTATGCACATATTTTCACCGATAAGGTTGAGGGGGCTGGTCCCACCCTCGCACCATAATTTCAGGTTTGCTTTGCGCGTGTGATCTTATTCCTTCAGTGCGCCCCTTAGGGCTTGAGAAGCTGTCGTAAGTGTTTTTTGTGAACCTCACGAGTGGTTAGAGGATAGATTTCTCTTTCGCTGTGGAAGAATAATGGGTCTTCGCCTATTATTCTTGTCAGCTCTTCGTCTGATTTCACATTCACTATTAGCAGATCGCTTTGATGGCCTATTAGGTGATAGGATATCTCAACCTTTCCTTCTTTTTCCAGACTGTCTAAGTATTTGAAATGCGCAGGGAGCAGCTTTGCCCACATGTCAACTGGAATCTGCCTAATTTTTTGGAGAATGAAAAACTTCATCGGTCATCAAATTCACTTTTATAAGATACTGCCAATAAAAGTTTAACCCCGGCGGATTGTGTTTAGCCGCCTCCGACTGGTGGTATTATTGCCAAGACATCGCCATCCTTCAGCTTTGTTTTTAACGTCATTATACTTTTTTCGTTCACGAGTAGCTGCAAGTAGCTTCGAACTTCACCAGTTTGCATATCATAAACATACTCGGCAAAATCTTTTCCATGCAGTTCAGTTAACCGTTTCAACACTTTTTCAATGGTGATATCTTTGTCTTTTTGGAATTCGAGCATTTGTTCTTTTTTGCCAACTATTTCCCGCAATGCCGCAAAGAAACGCACAGACACCTTCAATGGTTAAGCATCCTTTGGGTTTGTTATTATCTTGACAAAGTTTCTGAGAATCTCTTCTCCATGTTCTGTATTGTTCACTTCTGGGTGAAATTGAACACCATAGTGTGGCTTTTCATTATGTTTTATCGCTTGAATTTTGCAGTTTTCTGATACAGCGAGTAAAGTGAAATTACTGGCGATTTTTACCTCATCATTGTGTGATTCCCAAGCAAGAAACTCCTTTGGAATTCCCTTAAACAAGTCGTCCTCCTCGATAACTCTCACTTTGGACAATCCATACTCTGGAATTTCAGAAGGCCCAGCTTTTCCTCCGTAATAAATTGCCATTATCTGATGACCCACACAGATGCCCAGTATGGGACCAGGGAACTCCTTCAAGTAATCGGTGCAGTAGCCTAATTTAGGAGATTCCAATGATATCCTAAGTGCTCCTCCACTTAATACCAACGCGTCAGCATCTATCTCGCTGACGAGGGTGGTGTTTGGGATTATTTTGGTGTCGCAGCCGATCTCTCTTAAGACTCTCCACTCTCTATGCGTCCACTGGCCACCGTTGTCGACAACGTAGACTTTTGCGCTATTCATATTCAATCGTTCCTGGTGGTTTGTTCGTTATGTCAAACACAACTCTGCCCACGTCATCCTTCAAAGTGTTCGTAATTCTCACTGATATTTTTTCTAAAATGTCGTGTGGAATTTTGGAGTATGCGGCGCTCATCCCATCTATGCTTTCTACGGCACGAACAGAAACGATGCTCTTGTAAGCCCTTACGTCGCCCTGAACACCGACCGTCTTGCAGGGTAACAAGACAGCAAAATACTGCCAAGGGTTACTGATCTCTTTATTTTTGACTGCTTTTTCGATCTCTTCCTCCACAATGGCACAAGCTTCTCTAACAATTCTGGCATTTTCAGTTGTTGCCTCACCAATAATCCTCACAGCTAAACCTGGTCCTGGAAACGGCTGCCGTTCGTATATCTCTGGAGGCAACCCTAATTTCTGCCCCACGACCCTTACTTCGTCCTTGTACAAATCTCTTAAAGGCTCAATAATCTCGAACTCTATTTTTTCAGGCAAGCCTCCAACATTGTGGTGAGACTTGATTCTATCTCTGAGTCCTCCGCCGCTTTCTATCCAATCAGGAGCAATTGTTCCTTGAACAAAATACTTCGCGTTCTCTTTCTTGGCGATTTCCTCAAAAATTCTGATAAACAATTCCCCAATAATCTTCCTTTTCTCCTCTGGATCTATCACCCCTTTAAGCTTTGCATAGAATCTTTCGCTGGCATCGACAACAATCACATTCAAACCCATTTTTTTTAGTAGTTCTTCATTACTTTCAATCTCACCTTTTCTCATGTAACCAGTATCAACCAGAACGCATTTCAGATTCTTTTTAATAGCCTTATTCACCAAAACCGCCGTCGTAGTGGAATCGACGCCGCCAGAAATTCCAATAACAGCGTTACCCGCTATCTTGTTCTTTAATTCTCG
Organism: Candidatus Bathyarchaeota archaeon; assembly: GCA_963842875.1. Lineage (GTDB taxonomy): Archaea > Thermoproteota > Bathyarchaeia > Bathyarchaeales > SOJC01 > DATHCB01. The sequence continues at coordinate 36,234 of CAWJIF010000015.1, read as the reverse complement.
GACTTTTTCTTCTATGAATTTTTCGCTGTCAAACATGGGCTCATCACAAACTAGGAGTAACGAGGAACTATAAAGATTTTGTAGAAACAGTTCAAAGACTGCGTTTTCATTGCTCTTGCAGGTACTTGATGGTTCGTTCATAGAGTCTTTGAAAATGCTCCCCGAATGTTTTGTCGCCCTTTTCCTTTCTTAGAGCCATTATCCATGGCGCTAGTTTCTTCCAATTTGAGACTATATACGAGCCAAGACGGTCGTCTATAACGTCGAGATCTACAAACCTTTTCCCCACCAAGAACCCAACTTCTTCAAAGAAATTCGTTACCTCGTAAGGATAATCGCTCACTTCGAAACCTGTTTCCTCGTTTGCTTTATACTTCGCATAGTCTTCAAATTGAAATTCCTCCTCGATCCATCTGAATGCCTTGCGAAGTCTCTCGTTCTCCGCCCATTCGAAAAGTCTCATAGAAACATCCACATTTCTGTGCTTCTCCATGTGCAGAAGTTGGATTACAGCGAAGATGGCCAGGAGAAGACCCGCAGCCGCCGAAACAATAGCCGACAAATCGATTATCGAAACCATATCGAATACCTTGGTATGTTTTATGATGTGATGCCGTGAACTTTTAGCTTTTCGCTGAACTTACACGATGCAACTAGACTGCAGAGGTTCCGTTGGTAGCCCGGGAGAGATTCGAACTCTCGTCAATGGCTCCAAAGGCCACTATGCTTGTCCACTACACCACCGGGCTTCTTTAGGCAAATCTTCTACGATAGTTCTGAATAATAACCTTAACGTTAAACACGCAGGAGCCCTCCAGTTGGGCGTCAACCTCACGCCAATCATCCTCAAAGAAACGCTTAGCTTAGACGATTTAAGAGGCAAAAGCCTAGCCGTAGACGCAAACAACTATCTCTACCAGTTCCTCGTACTCATCAGAACACGAGACGGAACACCCCTAAAAGACAAAAACGGCAACATAACCTCGCACCTGGCAGGACTATTATTCCGCTCCACACGCCTCATCCAAGACTACGAAATAAAACTTGTCTTTGTCTTTGACGGCAAACCACCAAAACAAAAGGAACAGGAAATAATCAAAAGACGTGAACATAGAGAAAAAGCACTGACTGAATATAAACAAGCCTTGGAAAAAGGCGATTTCACCACGGCGTGGTCTAAGGCGGTGATGACAAGCCGCCTAACCAAGCCACTCTTAGAAGATGCAAAGCGCTTACTCTCGCTGCTCGGAATTCCATTTATGCAAACACTCAGCGAGGCAGAAGCTCAAACTGCGTTCATGGCTAAAAGAGGTGACGTATGGGCAGCAAGCAGCAAAGACTACGACAGCCTCCTATTCGGGGCGCCACGCCTGCTACGATACTTAACCATTTACGGATGCGAGTTCTACCCGAGCAAAGGCATGTCAAAGCCATTGAAACCGGAACTCATGGAACCAGAAAAAATACTCGCCCACCACGACATAACACATCAACAATTAATCGACATCGCCATACTCATCGGCACAGACTTCAACAAAGGCGTAAAAGGAATAGGGCTAAAAACTGCACTGAAACTTGTGAGAGAATACGAGAGCATAGAAAATCTACCCGTAGAGATAAAATCGTGTTTGTCTGAGGATTTTGGAGAGACTCGAAAAATTTTCGTCAGCCCACCAATCGCAAACAATTATTCCTTAGACTACAAGGAGATGCAAGAAGAAGCCTTAATCCATTTCCTGCGCCAAGAACGAGACTTTGCCTTTGAACGTGTTAAAATAGTTATTGAGAGAATGAAAAAATTCTACACTTGCAAGAAGCAAGTGCAGCTGGAAAAGTGGTTCTCGAATGGTTCATGACATAAATTGGGAGCAAAATGTTAGAAAGCTATTTAAACTATCTCATAAGAAAAAGGGTAACGGTGAATCATAGAGAGGTTGAAAAATGCGAACAGATTACATATTGTATGTAATTGCGGTGATCTGCTTCATTATCGCGGGTTACAGCGGCGCCGCTCGGTATACAGATACCATGACAATAACATTAATTGTGATAGTTCTCGCGATTATAGGAGTTATATTCATCTGGGGCGGTTACTCTTTGAGACCACAGACACGAGTTGTAACGCGAACAGAGCCTTCTATGCCGCCAACAAAGGCTGCAATGGAAGAACAACCAATGAAGCCAGCGCCTGAGCCCGAACCTACGCCTGCACCTGAAACTTTGCCTTCTTCCGAAATAACCGAAGAAACAAAGACAGAAGAGCTACCCCCGCCGGAAGCTCCACCCGAGACTCTGCCAGAAACCGAATCAGAGACTCCAGCAGAAACGAAAAAACCTGCGAGAAAGCGAAGAGAAAGGAAAAAGACCGAGTAATTTCTCTTCCTCATCACGTTTTCTGTTACAGTAGCGTATCTTACCTGTAAAAATGGATGATTTTACTTTTTCTCTGTCTGTTGTTTAAAGGCATCGTCAACGCAAAAGCATTTTTGAACGTGCGTTCTCCATTCTTCGCAGACACTTAAGGTAGGTGTTGTGGCTTTTTTCCCTCTCAAATATCGCCTCATGCAGAACACGATATCTGGGTATTCGTAAGTGTTATGCGAACTGCAGTTGCCGCAGTATCGTTTTTCTTTTGCTTGTTTTTTCATTCGTTTTCCTCCATAATGCCCATGCGCTATGGTGATTTATTAAGTCGTTCCTCTAGCGCCGCTACCATCAGGGGAAACACGATTAGGACGTCGCCGATTACCATGACTTTCTCTGCTGTGCGTTTCACTTTTCCCCAACTTATAGTCTCTTCGAGTGTGGAGCCTGAGAGTCCTCCGGTTTCTGGTCTGTCCATGGTGATTATCACTGCATAGTCTAATCCTCTTTTTGCGGTGACGGCTGCATGCTGAACTGTATTGCGTGGCACTCCGCCGCCTAACACCACCATGCCCAAGCGCTGCGAGTTTGATGCAATGTTCATTATTTCTGAGACTTCTTTGAAAGCGTCAACCAGCAATAATTCCTTGGATTTTGTGCGTTGTTGGTAGAGCCAGTATATGAAGCCGAATTCCGAGTCTCTGATTGCGGGGAGGAATAGTGGGGTTTTGGTTTCGTAGGCTGCTCTCACTATTGAGTTTGGGTCTTTTAGTCGTTTTCCGATTTCCCACACAAGTTCATGTGACGCCAAGGGCTGATTTTTGTTTTCAGCGGCAATTTCTTCGAACATGTCCGACAGTCCAGCGTCGAGTTTGAGGTAGTCTTCCTCAGTTACGAAAATGTCGTAGATGCGGTAGATGTGATACTTGTAAAGTGTGTAATCGTCTACCAGCCAATGTCCCTTGTAATGGTGCCCACCGAACGCTTCGATTAAATCGTGAACCATGTTAGCTGCTGTGCTTACGACAACGTCGACTCTTTTTTTACGGATTAAGTCAGCGATGACCGTGCGCAATCCTGCAGGAACAATAGCGCCAGCGACTGTTAAGAAAACCGTGCAATCTCTGTCGCGAACCATCCTTTCAAAAATGTCGCAAGCAGTTGCCACTCTTCCCGCGCCAAAACACCCGGAGTCATCGAATTTTTTGATAAGCTGATTTACCGTCATTGTAGACTCAATTTTCATGTGAGAAACGTATTCTCTGAGAAAGTCTTCTCGCTTCATTTTTGATTCGCCAGTGGTTCTCATATTTATTGTCATTAAAGAAAAAGTTTTCTACGTTTGAATTTGCCGAAATTTAACGGCTAAATTCTGCCTATTTTTGGAGAAAAATGTTATTTCTTGCCCATTTTTCTGATATCATAAATAAGAAAAAAGGATAAAATTATGAAAAAGGAAGCTTGCTTAGTTGGCTGGTTGTTTGGCTTATTCTTCTTCCTCTGCGGTATCTGTTTCTTCAGTTTCTGCGGTATCTGTTTCTGTTTCTTCGGTTTCAGCGGTTTCAGTTTCTTCTTCCTCTTCGGTTTCTTCCTCGACTGGTTTCGCGCCTTCTGTTCCTTTGCCAACGATTTCTGCTTCTGCGAAACGGCGGCTTATGCGTGTTATGCGTATCTTTACCTTATCGCCAGGCTTGCTATTTGGAACAAAGCACACTAGGCCTTTAATTCGTGCTATTCCTTCGCCGCGGCGGCTGCTTTCTAGAATTTCCACGTCATATTCTTTGCCCACTTCGACTGGTTTTGGGGGGAAGTCTCCTCCTCGTCCTGGTCCACCGTATCCGCGTCTTTCGCCGTAGCCTCCTCGTCTTTGTCCGTAGCCTCCTCGTCTTTGTCCGTAGTCGCGTTCTCCTCTTCTTTCGCTGCTCATTCTTTTTTCACCTCACAAATCGTTTATTTGGCTTTTTCAACATTTAGTGTTCCATATTTTCCTACGTTCAGTTGGATTTCTCCTTTGAAGCTTGTTACGTAGCCTTTGTCGATTTTGACTGTGTCGTTTACTTCGACTTGGTTGATTTGGTCGTTCCAAAGTGTCAGTTTGATTGACCCTGTCCCGTCACTTAATATGGCTGTTGCGACGTTGTACATTTCATCTTTATATCGTGATAACACTTGGCGTGGTGCAGTTTTCTCAACCACCTTTGCCTCTACACTGATGCTTTTCATGCCGTTTTTTAAGTCCTTTATTTGCAAGTTTCTCCTCCCGTTCTAGACATTTTTCTCCGCAGAAAGGAACACTTTTCCATTAATGCTGTTATTAAGAATAAATATTTGGCTGAAATCAGGTTTTTCTGTCAACCGTCTCATCGTCTATTCGTTCGTCCTTTACGCGGAACCAGCCACCAGAACGAAGTAGCTTTGTCGGGTTAAAACGACCTGCACGGTTTCTTCGTTCGGTTAAGCCAGCGAGAGGAAAGATTGACTAAGCGGGAATATAAGGTTTGTTATTCATGTCGGTGGGCTTTCTTTACATCTTTTACTTCAACAATAGGTGTCACGGCTGCCACCGCCGACTGTTTAGAACAGGAAGACTACAAACTTCTTTTATTTAAGGGTTAAAGTCAATTCTGAATCAGGTTTTTCAAGAAAGGGCTAGGTAGAGGTTTTTTCTAGAAGAAACTTCCATACTCTTTACAGGGAGCATGTCTTTCGTTTGTTTACTTTTCGCGTTTAGTCGCCCTCACTTTCCGAATAGCCAAGCAACTCTTTCAGCGATTTCACCTCATCCCTAAGCATTGTTATCTCATTTTCTAATGCGTTTGCCTTGGATTCAGCCGCCTTCTTTAACTCATCAATCTCTAACAGAAGACCAGAACGTTCGCTCTCGAGTTTTTGGAGTTTTTCTCGCAGGTTCTTCAGAGTATTCACGAATTCTCCCTCGATGTCTTTAATTTTTTCCACCATACTTTTAATGCTTGCCCTTTCCGTCGGCTTTTCGAACGATGCTCTAAATCTTGCCTTGCAGTTGGAGCATTCAAACATCCCCACACTAACTTTTGACTCTTCGCCTGATTTCGTTGCTTTTCTAGGCAGCGACCATGTTTTTGTTGGTGTTTCGACAGTTGTTCCGCATTTTGGACACGTAACCAACTTGGACAGCCCCGTTTTACACACGTATCTACCATTCCAATCCTAAATGTGTTTTCATCTTTCAAACCAATAGAACTCACGATTCTCTCGTTATATATGCAGTATATTTGCATCATGTAGTAGGCTTGGATTAAGCCTGAGGTGCACACGCGCGCCGCAGAAAAGCTCTCAATTAGAGCCTCTCAAGATTCCTCAACAAAAGCGCCGATTCCAAACTAGCCCACAACATACTCTTCTCCCCACGCACCGCGGGCCAGCCACCATCCCCATTCCTACAAGAAACCACAAAATCAACCGCCCTACTAAATCTCACGTCATCCTCTCTTACACCAATGTCATAAAGGAAAGCAAGAATGTTCAAAGTCGTGTCAAGATTAGGATTCTCTTTCGGAAACCCCCCATTTTCCGCCTGCAGCTCACAGCCAATTCTTCTCCTAATCTCTTTAGTCTCAATCTTGACAACAAAACCCGTATTTCTCAAAGCCCTAACCATAACTGATTGCCCTTCAATGCCTTCACGGTTTTCCCAGAAGCATTTACGAACAAAAAGCGCCGCGTCGTCAAAAGCAGGCGTTGTTATACGAATTCCTGCATCATATAACGCTTCCACAACTGTCGCTGTTATCCAGCCCCAAAGTATTCTAGACTTCATCCACGGCACACCCGTATCGACTGTTTCAGAGAAGCCGCTCTCCTTTTGCTGATGTGCAAACAGAAACTGAACGGCCCTTGTCATAGCGGTATCTTTGGTGGAGACGCCAGCGTCACACAATCCGCTCAGTGCGTTCGCAGTCAAGGAAATCATGCTCGGATCTTTTCCATTACTCCCCCAGCCGCCGTCTGCATTTTGACAGCCCAAAAGATAATCTCTGAACCTGAAGGCAACTTCCTTCATGCCAAGTCCAAGAAGATGCTTAATAAGAAAACCATTATTAGGGTCAGCTTCTTCGCCGACCGAGGTTGCAATCCCTCCCTTTTGGTCTTGCAGGCTTAGCACGAACTCTCTGAGGTTCTTCAAAACAACCACTGAAGAATAGGAAACTGAAGAAGCACATAAATTATTCTAAATGTGGTAGAATACTAAAAAAGAAAAAGAAGGGTTAAAGCTTTATCTCGAAAGCAAGTCGTTCGACGAGTTCTTTGTAGCGGTTCCGAATGGTGACCTCAGTAACCTGCGCAATCTCAGCGATCTCTCTCTGTGTTTTCCTCTCGCCAGTCAACACCGAGGCTATATAGCTCGCAGCTGCGGCGATTCCTGTTGGACCACGACCAGACGTGAGTTTCAAGTCTTTCGCGGTGCTAAGAATCTTGTGCGCAATCTCTTCCACTATACCTGGCATTGTTAGCTGGTTGGAAAACTTCGTAATGCACTGACTCGGTTTTAACGGCGGGATGAAGTAGTTTAGCTCTTTTACGAGGAAGCGATAACTGCGCCCAACTTCCTTCTTGTTGAGATTCGATGCCTGCGCTATTTCTTCCAAAGTGCGTGGAAGCCCACACTTCCTACAGGCTACATAAATTGAAGCAGCTGTCACACCCTGAATTGACCTTCCGCGAATTAAACGTTCCTTGACAGCCTTCCTGTAGATAACCGACGCTGTTTCTACGATGTTTTTGGGCAGACTCAAACCGTTTGAGATTTTGGAAATCTCTGACAGCGCGAAGGCGATGTTTCGTTCCGTGGCATCTGAGACTCGAATGCGTCTTTGCCACTTGCGAAGTCGATAAACCTGTGCTTTTTGTCCCGGGCTGAGGCGTTTGCCGTAAATGTCACGATCGTGCCAGTCGATCATTGTGGATAAGCCTTTGTCGTGTATAGTGTACGTCATCGGCGCGCCCACACGAGTTCTTTTAGCCCGTTGTTCGTCATCAAACGCGCGCCATTCTGGGCCTCTGTCAGTGAGTTTTGTGGCTACAACGTAGCCGCAGTCCATGCAAACAATTTCGCCCGCCTCATAATCGCGTATCACTTTTTCGCTACCGCATTCTGGGCAAGTGTTGATTTTCATTGATTTGGTCGGCAGAGTTGCGGAATCCTCTTCCCCTTCCTCCATTATTTTCTGTTCTCCTTTCTCCTATCCATGTGTCTTGAGGAGGGGGTCGCGTACAGGATTTGGTTCACCAATGATTTTGGGTTTTCCACAGTGGTTTTCACCGCGATGTAGGGTGAAGAAACTGGACCGAACACATCGAAAACTGTTCCGACTTGTTTGAGTTTTTCGTCAACAACTTTTTCACCGATTTTCGGAGGCGTTTCCACCTTGACAACGATGTTCCGGCTCGGGGTCACGTGAAGGACACGGCCTAGTCTCTGCAAATCTTTTTTTATCTCCCCTCAACAAAATACTAAGGTGCTTTCAGAGGGTTTCGGTTTATTTAAACGTTTCTAGCGAAAACCTTAAAAACCTATGTTTAATCATGGAAAACTAACAATTACATTTCAAATGAAACTATTCGTGCCAAAAACTGGCGCGCGCGCTAATTTATGCCGTCCGAGTAACTCTGAGATTTCATCTCTTTATCAATCAAATACCTTCTCTTCATCCGGCAATAAAATAGAAATACTGAGCAGAGAGATAAATGTTGACTTCAGCGTGGAGGTTTGGCGATGCCGATTGAATATTATGATGCGCCTGACGTGAAGGCTTTGGTCGACGAGATTGCAGTGAAACTTCGCTTCACAAATGTTGAAGTTGATAGGGTTTTTTGTTTTAGAAGTAAGGGTTCTCAGAGTAGGCGTGTTGTGGCGCGGATTCATAGCTTGGGCAAGGTTTGGCAAAAAGCCTTGAACACTCGGGCGGGTTATTTGATTGAGGTGATCTCTGAACGTTTTGATAGGCTTAGTCAGTTCGAGAAGGAACGTGTTTTAATTCATGAACTTCTACACATACCTGCGGGATTTTCTGGCGGCTTTAGGCCCCATAGGGGGTTTATTAACAAAAGGATATTGGATAAGCTGCATGAAGAGTATAGGAATAATCGATAATTGCTTGGACTAGGGCTAGGCAGGTGCTGAGCAGCCACTCGAAGAAGCCCTCTAGAAAGGTCCAGTAGCAGTGCCGAGAAGACGCACAACAGATAGTCGCACAAAAACTACGGCGAGCAAGAGAAAAGCAAAGCCGCCTAATCTGGCAAAGCCAATCCAAGTTGGCGTTTCAAGCTCTTGTAACGATTCCTAACCGTAACCTCAGTAACACCTGCCGCCTCAGCAATGTCCTTCTGCGTCTTCTTCTCATTATTCTGCAAACAAGCAAGATACAATGCGGCTGCAGCCAAACCCATCGGATCTTTCCCAGCCGCAGCGCGACGTCGCTTCGCGTCACTTAGAATCTGAATAGCCACACCCTGAGTCCTGCCAGAAATTCCAGTACGTTCAGCAATCTTAGAAATATATGTCAATGGGTCAGCAATCGGCATCTGCACACCCAACTCACGCAGCAATAGCCTATAGCACCGCGCAACATCCTTCTTGTCCACCAAACTCGCCTCAGCAATCTCCCGCAAAGTCCGCGGCGTACTAGTATCCCTGCAAGCAGCATAGAGCGAAGCCGCAGCAATCGCAGCAATAGACCTACCACGCACCAAACCCTTATCCAAAGCCTTGCGATAAATCACCGCGGCCTTCTCCTTTACGGATGGCGGAATATACGACTTGTCAGAAAGCCTATCCAGCTCAGCCATCGCCTGAGCCAAATTCCGGTCAACCGAAGAATGCACGCGGGACCTGATCTGCCACTTCCTCAACCGCCACATTTGCAAGCGAGTTTGAAGCGGAAGCTTACGACCAAAAGCATCCCTGTCTACACGACCGATAGCCGTCGACAAACCTTTATCATGCACAGAATAAGACGTTGGGATTCCCACACGACTACGCGATTCTTTCTCTTCCTGCGTAAAAGCACGCCATTCGGGACCTTTATCCATCATTTGATCATGCAAAACAAGACCACAATCCCCGCAAACCGTCTCACCCGTGTCATAATCATGCACTAGATTAGCGCTACCACACTCAGGACATTTATCAGCGAAACGCTGAGGAACAATCCTTCTCTTGCTCATACACAGCTACCCCACAGAGCCTGAACACTCACAACTAATGGTTCTTCATCAGCATCCGAAATCAGAAACCGCTCATCTGGCCCGTTGTAACCCTCCTATTGACAAGGCTTGATATATAAATTTATCGATTCCGACATAAAAATCACAACGAAAGATTTTGAATAGAACTTCAACATATTGATAACACCAGAAGAGCCACAAACAAGACTCAAACTAACCCTCAAGAAGGAAACACGATGATTCGCTTGCCAGAGAAAATTAGAAATCCCTTGGACAAACTCGTCAAAAATCTGAAAGCACGGGAAACAATCTACAGTATAAGCCTTTTCGGAAGTTGGAGCAGAGGCGACGCTGAACCTTCGAGCGATGTTGACCTATTGATAGTCGACAACCAACCCTTTGATATCGAATACGTGGAACGCCTCGAGCTAAATGGTACGCTGATCGACCTAAACTACATCCCGCAGAAATGGATAACAGGTCCAGTACCGCCGGAGATCGACCAAAAGATCTACGAAGCCTACCTCCTCTACGACCGAGAATGGACCCTAACAAATACAAAAGAACAAATAATGAACTCTTTCTACTCTCCAGAGAGACTCAAAATCCGCGCTGAAAACTATCTTGTAGACGCAGACATATACATAAGCAGGGCAACATCGGCACAGGCTAGAAGCGACTATGAAAGCGCACAAACATTCGCCACCCTAAGCACGCACGCAATACTGAAAACAATAATCGAAGCATCAAAGCAACCAGTGACAAACAGTCGCTACCTTAAAGCATTAAAGAAAGCAACAGAGCAACTCAACGAAACAGCACTGTTTACAAATTATCTTCAGGTTGCCAAGCTAGACAACCTCCCCTCAAATCAAGTTGAAGAAAATCTGGGCAGCTTCAAGGCGGTTTGGGAAGAGGTTTCCTCTTTTACAAAGACAAACGCGCACCTACTGAATTCCATGCATTTCAAAATCAGAACAAGACTCAATTACTACACAACTCTACCGTTTTTACAGGGCGTGATTCTACGGTCCCAAGCATTACTAGACGAAGACGCGCACCAAGAAGCTGCTAATTATTTATTCACCATTCTCGTGGACATGCTGGAAAACTATGCTTGGCTAAAAGCCGCCGAACAAAACGCCAGACTAGACTGCACAACCCTGCTCAGGTCGCTTAAAGGCTTGAAACAAAAGCCCACGTCAATCCACAGAAACGCCACAAAAGCTCTTAATCTCGAAGATGTGGACGAAAACCAAGCGGAAAAAACCATAACCGCGGCAAAGCACATAATTCTTGAAGTACGACAACAAAGGAAAATGTTCTTTAATCAAATACGGAAAGAAACCTATTAAAGACAAAAGAATAGCAACAAAATAGAAAGCCAGCATCCTTGGAGCCCGGTGGTGTAGCGGTCAAGCATGGAGGCCTCTGGAGCCTCTGACGAGAGTTCGAATCTCTCCCGGGCTACCATTCCCGTATTGTAATTTATACCGTGTTAGGTGCTGGCATGGGTGTTTTTGTCAGTTCTTGCTTAAGCTCTTGCTTCAATTCTCTCAGTAGCGTTTCTATTTGACTTTCGTCCCTGCCCGCTGTTACTACTGTTCTGTGCGGCATTGCTAGCGCTTCTTTTGTCAAGATTTCTTCAGGGTTCAAGCCAACGGCCCTGACCATCTCTTTCAACATCTCTATCCTGCTGGGCTTCGTCTTTGGCTTTATGCACAGTCCTGAAGCGGCATATACTCCTCGCAGGAACTCTATGCCCTTCATCTCTATGTCATGGTACGTGCTTATGGTGTGGCCCATCATGTACTCGATGTAGTCCGTCTGGACGCCTAAAGCTGCCATCTGCGTCCTGAAGAATTTCCTAATGCTATGCGGCCTCATTGTATAGCGTCTGCCAACCTTGCTTCCGAGTAATCCTGCCTGAGCCATGAGCCTGTGCAGTATGTTGTAGATTTGTGAGGGCGTTAGTGGCTTCACTACCTTGGAGTGTTCGTCTCGTATCAGTGGGGATTCGTCGTTAAGGTTTTCTGGTGGGATTTTGTTTGGTAAGCCGCCGTGTTTTCGTGCTTCCAGGTATGCTTTTAGGTATTCGACTGCTTCTCTGCCTATGAAGGTGTCGTAATCGTGGTATTTTCCCTTGGTTATGGCTGCGTCCACGTGAACGTGAACTGGCACTTCTCCTCTTTCAAGGTCGTGTTGTACGTGCCTATAGCAGAGTTTGCATAGGGTTCCGATTCTGAAGGCTCCTAGTGCAAGCATCGAGACGATGACCTTTGCTCTCAAATCAGCCAAGTCCAGGAGCCCGGCCAGGTCCTCAGGTGTTGGCGCTCGATCTCTGCTTACCACGTATCTTTTAAGCCTGTAAGGCAGTTCCAACCTTAGGCCGTTCACTCGAAAGAAGGTTTTAACGGCCTTGACGCAGTTTGCGATGTGGCCTGGGCTGTATCTCTCGCTTTGCAGAGCCCCAACATAGTCATCTAACCTTCTGGCTTCGAGCAACAAGGCTTTCTGGTTCGGCAGATCGTCTTCTGAAAAGCACTCGCAAATTAACTGGTCTGGGTCTACCCCGCACCATTTGCAGTATTGATGAACCGACCAGATGTAGAGGTAGGCTGTGGAATGTGATTGACTGCAGTGTCTCTTCAAGTATTTAGCCATCTCAGTCACGGACCGGCTTATGGTGGCAAACGGTATGAGGCTCGGCTTACGCTTCGTTAGAGCTTCACGGATGAACCTTTCAACATCAGACGGGCAAGTCAAAGAGGCTTCAGCTGTTCGTTGAGATTGTTCATTTAGCATGGTTCTTGCAGCTGGTTTTACACCACTGCCAGAGTCAGTTGGTTGCCTCATGGTTAATCATCCTCGTACCAGCGAAGGATTTGCTCGGTGGCTTCGTTACTGTAGTCTAGCCTGCGTAGCTGTCTCAGAAGTAGTCGTTTCTGAACGCAGTTTCGAATGGCTTTGAATATGTTCAATGTTTTCATGGTTTATTTCCTCCTGCATGGGAGCCAGCCGGCGGTTGCTGAGCACACTGAAGCGACGATGAGACTGTAGGCGATGGTTCCAGTAGTGTTGACAGCGATTTTTCCGAACATCTTCCTTTTACACTCCTTTACGTTTGTACGTTCAAGCGTATATAAGTAGAAACAGTTTTATAAACGTTTAGGCGTAACAACCTACAGGCGTAGGTAAGTACCCATGACCAAACTAACCATAATAATTCCAGACGATCTAGACAAGAGGCTACGCGTGAAAGTTGCGGAAAAGTATGGCGGTTTGAAGGGTGGTCTGGGAAAGGCCGTTCAGGAAGCTGTTGAACTGTGGCTTGAAAAGGAGAAAGACTAACCAAGGTTCTTCAGCTCCAAGATGTCTGAGCGCAATAAGACCAGCCCGGATGCTTTCGGATCTCCTCCCTTCAGTGTTGGCGGTTCAGCGTCTCTGTCCCAACACAATACGATGTAGTCGGCACATTCTAGGACAAGCCAGCCAACTGTTTCCCGCGTCTGTGGACTGAAGTTTTGTGGGTTACTTCTATGGTAAAGAACGTGGTCCCTGTAGCGCACGTAAGTAAGAGCTCTTTCTTTAGCCATCGCTGTATCCTCCTTGGAAGCCATTCGCCCAAGCGAGGAGCCAGAAGCCGCAGCTGACCTCGGGATGGCCGTGCTTCTTAATGTAAGGTCGATAACTCAGGACCTTTTCCTTCATTTTCTCCGTCTCCGTTTATCCACAGGTCTGCGTCTTCTGTCCACAGACTCGCCGGTTAAGCCCAAATTCAGGTACAAAATCGCCTTGCAGTACTGACTCAATGACATGTGGAATAGAGCGGCCACTTCTGAGCCCACTTTCTCAGCGAACGGGCTGATACGGAACTGGACGTGATGGTCTTTTCCATGCTTCTCGAAGGGGCTGAAATTATTGGACTCTATGAAGGGCGCATTCAAAAGACGTTCTTTTGTACGGCGCCGACGATCCTCATGATTGTGGTATTCGATGTTCTTTAGTGTAGATGTTTTATCGCTGCTTTTTATGCTCATGATGTCGCCTCACATTTTGTCTCCAATTCTTGGTTGCAGTCTGCATGCACGCGCCCAGCACCAATTGAAGTCATGGCTATGTCTCACCTGCGCTGGAACTGGCGAACTCTCCGTTTGTTTTGCCGCTTTGTTGCCGAGCGAAATCTTGAGGATTTGTAAGAGAGGCTTTCCTCAACCATGTCTAACCCTGCTCAATCTTTTTTCTGTAAAACGGACATTTCGACCCTAAGCAGAAGCCAAGTATCCTTTATGGTCCTGCATTTGAAAGGTCGGTACTTGTTGCTCTGCAAATACTCCAAATAGTAACGGGTTCTGCCAGCGTCAAAATCGTTTTGAACGTGGAAGAACTGCACGATCTCGTTGACTTGAAAGCCAGCGTTCAAATATTCCCTACCTATGGCTATCCGCATCAAGTGTCCTTCTTTCTTCTGTAGCGACTGATTCAACGCCTCGGGTATGCAGGGTCTAACATCTTTGTTGGGGTATGGTCCACTGAAAGTATGGCTCGGTTTCTCCGATTGGCTGTTTGCTTCGTCCTTGCAGAGCTCTATAAACTTCTGACTCAACCCATGTTGACGGTAGCCGTCGAGTTTCGGAACCAGCACCGGCTCCCGATTCACAGCAACAGGAACGCAGAGTCTACCACTCTTTTCATGTATCGTGTAGGGTACACGGCTGAGACGTTTGATGTCACCGATAACAGCGGGGTCCAGTGTTGAAAGCTTTAATCCTGCCGTGATCTTACGCTGAAGTATTCTGCAGAACGTCTTTCCAGCAAGAGGACTTTCGACCTCTACCACATTGACTAGCCAAGTATACAGGTGATAACCTTTACAACCGCTGAAAACTATGAGGGATTCCGCACCATAGTATTGCTCTAGACAGTCAGCCAGTTTCTTAGCGTCCTGCCATGCTTGTTCCAAGTTGCCGGGAGAGTCGAAATCGAAGAATAGTTTCTCAATCTCTTGCACTGTGTTTCTTTCTTTGTATGGTTGAACGCTCAGGTAGCAGGCAGAGCGGTTCCGTTTGCATGATTCGACGTAGCCTAGAAAATCTTCAGTGTTTGACACGAACTGGCGACTTTTTGAAGCCTCACGTCCGACAGCACAGCGGAACCATTCTTTATAGAAATCCTCTATGATAGGCCTGTATTCCAGAATGTTCATGCTGTCCGTTCTAGTGCCCTCCATTCTGCCTTAACAAACATGGAACGCATCTTACTGAAACAACTGGAACACCTTCTCAGTAAAGTCCCATCATTCTCATTAACGATTTCATATTCCACTGCCAACTCTCCACATAGCTCGCACGGCTCTGCGGGTTTCACCTGTTTGAATGAAAAGTCGGGTTTTCCATCTCTATTTTCGGGAGGGAGAAGTGATTTAGGTGTCTGTTCACTGTTTGAAGCTTGATTCTGGCTTGTTTCGACACTTCTCACCTTCTCACCAGGTGAGGCAGTAGTGTTTTTTTCAGAAGCGTACTCTAGGTCTTCTGGGAGCGCGTTCTCTACTCTGTAGGTTAGGTCTAATCTTATAGTCACCCGTTTCGCTGTCAGGGGATCGACTAGAAATAATTCACTACCCTCTACTCCGTGAGAAGGTGAGAAGGTGCCAAGCGACTGCGAAATGAGTTCTAATAGTGTGTTGGGGTCTTTGGCGTTTCTCCCTTCAGAAAATAGAACTGCTGCTGGCTGTTTTTTCCTTAAAATGCTGTAGTAGTTGCGTCCTTTCTCTTGTTCTATGTTGAGATAGCCTTTGTCAATAAGAGCCTCAAGTATGCGGTATGCTGTTTTATACGGAATCTTTGTAGAGTCAGCTACTTGCCTGCACGTCGCTTCCCTATCCACTGGAATTGCCTGGTAGACTTTCTCCTCTTTCTCATTCAGCTCCGTAATTGTCTGAGAGATTGCGTCTAAACCTATCTGTAAGGCGATAAAGAGGTCGCACACATCAGCTTCTGCCCAAAGTTCCTCATTCTTCTGGAACCGTCGCATCCACGCGATAAGTGTCACTAGATCGCACAGTCGGTCAGGATCTCTCCGGCTTTCACTCCGCTCGCTTTCCAAGATTGAGAGAAGTCTGTCAGCGTATGGCACTTTGACTGTCGCAGGAGCCTCCTCCCGCAGTAGAATTTGAAAAGCACACTGCCACACCTTCAGCGTCTCTTCCGGGAGTAGGGGTCTGCGTCCCGCACGGAGTCTCAGTTTTTGTTCCTTCACTTGTTTTGTGAGCTCTAAGTCTGCATTTGTGTTGAGGGTCCACATACCGCTAAGTAACGCGGCCCCCGCAACAATGGCGTTTGAGGTCGTGACGACGCCTTTTACTGGGACCGTAACAACCTTGGTTGTCATGTCTCCCGTTTCAGCGTCGCGAGTTGCGTACTCGCTGATTAGTCCTCCGTCGTCAGCTCGCATGAAAAGAAGTTGTCTCGCCGATTCTCCGTGCATTTCCGGTGTGTCAGGAATGTAGAGTAAATCAGAGTCTTTGACGTTTGAGCTGTAGCGCACGGCTGCTGCTGTCAGGTAGCTGCGCTCTAAGTATTTGATAGGTAGGATTTTCAGCCACATTCGAACCAATGTATCTTTTGCTGTTCCTGGGTCGCCTATGACTCTGATGAGACTTGTCATGCCAAGGTTAGCAGCGCCAATCATTAATGGCCCCAACAGTCGTTTGTTCCTTTCTTCTCCCAGAATGAACCTCGGCTTGTTCACTTTTGGAATAATGAATCCACGTTCAAAGACTCTGCCGAGTTTGTAAAAGAAAGCAGGATCTCTCAAGAGCTCCCATGCCTTCTGTTGGGTTTCTTCATTGAAGGGAGACTGCTGTTCTTCCGTTGGGGTAGGTTTTGGGGTCTTTGGTTCCTCGGCTCCCGTCAAGGCAAGCATGGCCAGAGATTTCTCGACTGCTGACAGTGACGCATTAGTGGTCTTGGCTATGTTCTTTTTCTGGCGCTCGCTGGTCAGGCTTGAAAAGGTAAGTATGGGCTCTGCAGAACCTTCTTTCAGCAAGATAAAACTCTTTTTACTGATCTTCTGTATGGTGAAGCCGAAGTCGCTGAGATTGGCAGTATGGCCGCATTTTTGGCATATTTCGTCTTTGATTGCTGTGGCACCGCATGCCTTACAAAGCGTCAACTTAGTTTCAGTCGTTATCTCCGACATAGATTTTTCACCTCGCAGTCTTTACCACGATTCGCACAGCAGGGTTTTCGTGAAAGTTACACATTCATGCAAGGTTGAATCTCCCATCACTGTTCGTAGTCCCTACGACGTTTTGAAGACGAAGAAAGTTCTCGAATTACTCCGACTGGTCGACATGGCGTTTTCAGTCATCCCTTTAGCAGCTCCTTGAGAGTCGCATGGCGACCGCACCGCCTACAGCGCGTGCGCAGTAGCAGTTTTAGTTGGTCTGAACATTTTTTGCAAATCCATTTTCCTTCTCTCAAATTTTGCGTCAAGCTATTCAACATTTGTCTAACGGGGTTTTGTGTAGGGAAAAAGACGTGTGTACGTTGGCTTCCACATTTTTCGCACCGCATCACTGTATCGTCTCCGGGGCTTGTTTTGGGATCGTTTCTGCGAATGGCTCGCCATAGAGCACATTCATCATTTTGCCACGTACGTTCTGCCTAGCAACGGTTAACTTCACTTTTTTGCCAACCCAAAAGTCGGCGTCGTCGCCGAGAGTTTTAGCTAACGCTTTCAACGATGTTTTGTTTGGCGTCCAGACTTTGTTTCTACCATTTGACAGTTTCACAGGTATCTCTAAATATGTCCGCTCGAAGGCAGATTCTTCTTGACTTATCTGCCTAGCTTTGCCTGTTATCTCAATAACGTCGCCATTTTCGACAGCATCGGCGTGCAAGTACTCGTCAAGATCGGAAATTTTCACCATATTACCTATCACCTCCATTTAAAAAATTGGGTCTCGTAAGTGTGACCGAGTTCTTGGCTCGCTTAGAGGCGAGCTTGGGCTTATGATCCCGACGGGGTTCCAATCTTTTATGGACCTCCCACATCTTTTCTAACGCCTCGCTTTCTGACCGCGCGCGCCTCTAACTTGATCTCAGCCACAGCATTCACCTCAGAATCCTGTTGATGATCTCCTGCTTTTCGGGGTCCTTCTTTATCGCCTCGGCCTCGCTTTTCGGTATGATCAAAATCCAGTTGTCATAGTAGACCAATACCTCGTCTCCGTGGTTGAGGTTGTGGAACCGCCGATAATCTGGCGGGATAGCGACAACTCCACTGGTTCCATGCTTCATGATTTTTCGAGTTGCTTTTGCAGGCATAACATCAATCCCTCTTATTTCGCATCTTATCGCAAGTCTTATAGGGCTTCTTTCAAATTTGAAAGGTGGAAAGGTGAATTGAAGTGTACATAAAGCATCTCATCAAGTTACTAGCAACAGAAGGATGGAGGAGCATCTACGATACTGCACGACACAAAGTAAAAACTAGCGATTCAAGTATTTGGTATGCACTCAAGAGGCTTAAGGAAGCTGGTGTGGTAACTGAAAACAACGAACTGACCAATCTTGGTCTGCGTTTATCCAGGCTTATTGAAGCAACGGAACAGAGTGGCATCCCCAAAGAGGAGTGTATCCATCGCTTTGGACTGGACGCCGTAAACACGGGGAGAAACCTGCGAATCATCGCAGAAGAGAAAAACGTAGTCACCGTAACCGAGATTAAGGATCCGCCGCCAACCGAAGTTTTACTCGCCGAAATAAAATCTGGTGAGAGCGACTTCGCCGTCAGCACGGTTAACCTAAGCAAAAGGTTTGCAGGCTTCTTCAGGCCCTGGCAAATACTCCTATCCACAGAACTGTCTTTGGAGGAAAAACTGGAGCTTCTAGGAAAGTGGTACGACGAGTACTGGCCAGAGGTACACATAATGCTTGGTACAGGTATCTGTCTAGCGCCGGTAGTGGGACCCATAATAGTCAACGAAGCCAACAAAAACTGGGTACCTGAGCACCAGCAGAAATAAGAAATGCATTCATAAAACACAGTGCGCGCTAAAAAAGCCAAAGTAGAAGCCAAGCCTTCAGAGGTGGAAGGTTCAAATGTGTAGCACGCGCTATCGCCAATGCACCTCTTTTTCAGGTAAATGCGACTCTAGGATTTTCTTTCGTAGCGATTCAAGTATTCCTTGACAGCATTTTCAACCTCTACGCTAGCTTTTTTTGCCGTTCCGTGTTTTCTAACAACGTATGAAAGGAAACGCTTCCACAAATCGTCATCAACAACTATAGTAGTTCTGCGTGTTGGCATGGCACACAACCAAGCATGATTAGAGGCACAACATTTATAGGTTTTTGGGCATATAGTCATATTCACATATAAGCATATAAGTTAACTACGTGACCAATACTTAAAAGTGAGGGAAAACCCCACTTAGATACTGCGGAGAAAAAACGTGGATGTCTGAGCAGAATGCTGCAGAATTTTCACGCGAGGAAGTGGAAAGAATGACTGAAACAAGCAAACTCGTCTTCAACAGTTTGAAACGGAAGGACTTGAAGAGACCAGCGACGCTAAAATGGGTGTTCAGCGACATAAGAAACTATCTTGCGGGTATGTTGCGGGGAATAACTCGAGATGAGGCACTAGCCCAGGAAGTCATCAATGTTCTCTTCTGTAAGGTATATGATGAAATCAACAGTGCCCAGAACGAAGAGGTTCTATTTCAAGTCAGGTCAAGTGAGACACCAACAGAGCTAAAGGCAAGAATCCGAGCCTTGTTCGATGAAAAAGTCAAGAAGAGATACCAGAAAGTTTTTGATAATAATGATGACATTCATCTAGATCCGGAATCAGTTAACTACGTCGTTACAAGGCTTCAAGGATACTGCATTACGAATGCAGAAAGAGATGTCATCACAGAAGCCTTCGAAGTTTTTATCGGTCCCGCGTTGAGGGGAGGCGAGGGTCAATTCTTCACACCTAGAAACGTAGTCAAGATGATGGTAGAAATGATTAACCCATCTCCAGGCGAATACGTTATCGACCCCGCGTGTGGAACTGGCGGCTTCTTGATTGCGACCCTAGAGCATATTTGGAGGAAGTTGGAGTCACAAGCTGAACAAGAGAAATGGTCAAAACAAGCACTCACCGCAAGAAAGATGGAGGAAGCCAAAAGATGTTTTCGAGGAATAGAAAAAGACACTTTTCTTGCGAAAGTGGCAAGAGCATACACCGCGATACTTGGAGGAGAAATGGACGTTCTATGTGAAAACAGTTTGGAACCGCTGCTGAACTGGAGCAAGGAATCGCGCGAAAAAGTTGAACTAAACTCCTTTGATGTTCTTTTGACAAATCCGCCTCACGGCTCAAGAATACAAATGAAAGGAGAGAAAACTCTCAGCCAATACGATTTGGCAAAAGTTTGGAAGAAGGACAAACTGGTAAAAGAGTGGAGAAGCCTTCATACCATAAGGAGAAGCGTTGCCCCTCAAATCCTGTTCATCGAAAGATGCCTTCAGTTTCTCAAGCAAGGTGGAAGAATGGGCATAATCCTTCCTGAAAGTCTATTGGGAAACCCAACGTATGGCTTCATTCCAGCATATCTAAGGAAGGAAGTTAGGATAGTAAGTGTAGTTTCAATGCCTGAGGAACTATTCCAACCATACACTCACAACAAGACATGCGTGCTTTTGCTCGAAAAAACACTTCCCAACGACGATCCAGTTTTTATGGGAGTCGCTAGGTGGTGCGGTCATAATTCGAGAGGTGGCTGGATCCCGTATGACGATGTACCTAGGATAGCTATTGAATTCAGCAGATTTCAAAAGTCACCTGATCAATTTCACCGCAACTCGCTAAGTTTCGCTAGGAGACTGTCTGAGATTGATACTGAAATCCTCATTCCGAAGTATTATGACCCCCGGATTTATGAGAAAATAGAACAACTGAAACGCACTCACGAACTCATATCCATTGAGCAGCTAGTTCAGGACAAAATATTGAATATCTCGTCCGGCGTGGAGATAGGCAGGCTATCTTATGGAACTGGTGACATCCCCTTTGTAAGAACCTCAGACATAAGTAATTGGGAACTCAAGATTGACCCAAAACAATGCGTTGACGAAGATACCTACCTCAAAAACCGAGATAGAGCAGGAGTCAAAGAGTCAGACATTCTTATGGTAAGAGATGGAACATATCTGGTTGGAACCTCGTGCATAATAACAAAATACGATACGAAAATACTGTTCCAAAGCCACATCAATCGGCTGCGCATATTGAAGCCGGATGCCTTGTCGCCGTTTTTGCTGTTTGCCATCTTGAATTCATCAATCGTAAGGGAGCAAATCAACTCTAGAAAGTTTACGCAAAATATCATTGATACGATTGGGAATCGGATTAGAGAAATACTGCTTCCAATTCCAAAGGACGAAAAACTAAAGGATAAGATAATCCAAGAAACAAGAACAATCGTTGAGAAAAGAGCCGAGCTTCGTCATAAGGCCGAGCTGATTTCTGCCGAGGTCATAGGAGAGGAAGATGCCGACAAGGCTAGTTAGTTATCAGGTTTCAAGGTCTATTCCTAGGACTCTATAGTTCCTGAACATCCTGCCCAATAGCCTTCTTGTTTCTTCTATTGAAAGATTGCCCTGGATTCGATTTCCATTTACCGAAAACCAACTGACATTTCCCGGAATATGTTGACCTCTTGTTTTTAACGGCGTCAAGTGCCCAACGTGGAAACTCGATTTTCCGTGCAATGGGTGTCTGACTTCTTGGTCAAGTTCTGCAAAGGAAAGAGGATCCAGCGTGACTGGACATCTGAATACAGTTCCATCAACGACGAAGCCATTGTTTCTGAGAGTCCTGAAAAACTCTTCCGGGAAATTCTGAAAGTGGCAAATCTGATTGACCAATTCCAATTCTATTGCCATGCAAGTTCTTCTGAGAGCAAAATGAACGGACTCTGGATGCACTTCCCATCTTTTCTCCCTGTTCGTCTTGTGAACTCCAGTCTGAACCCTGTCTGTCAAGTAAGCCTTTACTTGTATTTTGTCTCCCAAGAGTGAAGAAAACGATTCATAATATGTTGGGTCTCTATGAGGATCGAGCAGAAATTCACGCAGCTTGATTGTACGTTGATATTGTTCGTCCCATATCCACTCAACATTGTCTGAACGGTGGATGTGATCGAGTGAAGCATCTATCGTTCTAGAATAGTCCAGAGGCAATTCGTAAGAAAGCAGTGAGTAATTCTCATAAAGTGTCAGCAGGTTAGGGTTTGCGTCTTCCGAAATATCTTCATTCAATTCATCCAGCAATTTTGACAGAATCGCGCGGCATTCATCAAATGAACAAAAACGAGGGTCTGATTCATCAAATCTTTCTTGCTTTTTTCCTGCCGCTTCCTTCACAGTCCATCTGGTTTCCATCTTCGTCGAAGAGATTTCATCGTTAACTAGCTCTATGAAGAAAACATTCCTGAGCAACCCTGTAAGCACATACCTGTACGTAGACACTCCCAATCTACCTCTGATCGAGGCAAGAACTGGAAAATCCCGTTCCAATATTGGGTGCAATGTATCAAAAGTCTTCCTCCCACTAAATCTTCGTTCATGCGCATGTGCTTCGAGTATTGACTTGGCCTCGCTCAAACAAAAGCCTTCGTATTGAGTTTAGAACAATAGCGCGATTCTATCTCTGTGGCTCTACTATTTATAAGGTTTAATGCCGCGCGCTTGGAAACGTGCGCGCGCTAACTATTTGCCTTTCGAATATACATTTAAAAGCAAATGGGACAAACCATATAACATGTTTCCATTGATCGAGATTCATCAAATCTCAGAAAGGAACGCTAACCCAAATGGCGATTCTACCCTAATTAGGTATGTAGATCATTTTAGAAAGAGCAACATCCTCATCGATTGTGGATTCAGAAAAGAAGTAGTAACTGGATATTTGAAAAGCATTGGAATCAAAGAACTGGACTTGGTTATTGCATCGCATATTGACAAGGATCACATAAATGGACTGAATAAGGTCTTAAACGATCTAGTTGTAAAAGAGCTCTGGATTATGAATATAAATCCATTCAAAGAATTCATTGAGAAAACCATTGGTTTTGAACAGGAAAAAGCACATTTTCTCCGTTGCTTCGTCACTGCTCATGAGTCCATTCAGACAGCCAAAGGGAAAAGAGTAAGATGCATTTCTGTTTACGAAGGATATAAAACCAAGGTGGGCCCATTCTTCCTCGAAGTTCTATGGCCTTCATACCTATTTGAAGACTTTCTTCGAAATCCTGCTAACATAGAAGACATTTTGAGAACAGACAAAGGAAGGACATACAAGAAATTCCTAGAGAAAAGACGTGCCCAAGGAAAGGTTGACAATGTAGAAACAGAAGTTACTGAACCAGAGGAAATTGATTTAGAACGACTAGGCTGGGTTTCTGAATACACTAGAGATCTAAGGAACTATCCTGACGAGAATTTTCTAAAAAACTTGAATCTTGCCAGCAGAGGATTATTGAATAATGTAAGTTTGGTCGTGCGAATGTCTTGTCTTTCACCGCCTTGCCTACTTGGTAATGTTTCCGGTTCATTCGTGATGCTATTTCCAGGGGATTTAGAAGACTGGAATTATCTCTACTCAAAATATTTCAGGTATATTGACACAGATGTCCTTAAGATTCCTCACCATGGCAGTCAAGATGTGGAAATTAGTGGCAATCACTTATACACATTTTTGAACCCGCGCTTTTCGTTACTATTTCCGCTTCCCCAGTACAATCTTCCCTCGAGTGCTGTGCGGAATCTCTTGGTTCGCACAAGCATTGTGTCATGTACTTCTTGCAAGACTGCATTTTCATCGAGTACAAACAGCTCTAGCTGCCATTATCAGTACAATTGTATATCAACAGATACGGTGGTTTATCAGCTCAGCCCATTTGGCACGTTGGTACGAGACGGCAGGAATATCTGCGCAGGGTTGCTAAGGTCATAGTTGCTTTTTGCTCGCGTGCGCATACTCTCATCGATGCAAGACATCTTCATTCTCCAAATAACCTTGTTTTCGACTCGTAGAAGGGGACAGTAGCGTCGTAAAATTGAGCAAGCTCATCATAAGAAATGAACTTGAATCGATCACGCAATCTTCGATATGGATACCTATGCGTCGTCAGTTCCTCGAACTTCGGCCTTTTCTCTTCCGGAGCAACAATGAAGAATTTGGCATAGACGTGCTGAAGCTGTATCAATCTGTCTAACCCGTGAACAATGTCGGTTGTATGCTCAACTTCAAAACACATTCGTGGATTCTCGTCTTCGTCAAACCAAATCACGTCAATTTCCTTAACGGTTTTCATGATTCCTTCTCCTGCAAATGAAGGAATGTTTAGCATCACAGCAACCTCGCCGAGTGTTTTGCTTCCGAAAGTCTTAGATTGGTCTACAGTATAAGGAAGAAACCCCAACATCTTTCCCAATTCAAGGAGATAGTATTCCGCAGCTTCATGAGAGTCGATTACTATCTTTGACTTAGGAACTAATTTTGGCGGTTTTTCTTCTCTTTTTTCACTTTCTTTCGGGATCAGGTTGTTATAGATATACCAAAAGAAGATATCTACGTCGATAAAATCTCTGATTCCTTGAGGCGTAAGGTAGTTCTTTATGACCTCAATGGCACGAATACACTGCAAATAGTCAGCACCATTTGTAATCTGGTATTTGAAGAATTTTTCTGGTAGAAGAGTCAGTTTTAAGAATGGCAAGACAGTTTTTGGCTTTTCGTTCCACAGGCAGCATTTGTCCGGGAACATGAAATGCAAGATTTCACTGGTTGAAGATGGGCCAAATCCCATTATGTTTTCACGAAATCGATCATATCTTGCATCAATTTCTCCCTCGCCATAAAGGAGGTTTTTGAGTTCTTGCTTTATTTTCTCAAGTCCATTGGGTCGGATTAGCTTATTATCAATGTACCAATCTTTGTTTCCAAAGAAGCCGCTGGCCCACAAAGTCTTCCATATTTCCCTAAATTCGTTTTCTGTGAGTGGGGTAATTTTGTCCGAACGAAGTTTCTCCTTGAAGAACTTTTCATGATTACGGTGCTCTGTTACACTTTCTAAACCATCCGGAGTCTTCAACCAGTCCTTGTATGAAGGAACGTATGAACTGATCTTAGTTTTCTGTTCGTCTGTCAATGTAAGTGAAACCAACCTGAACCCTCAGAAGTAGTTAGCCCGAGTTCGATAAAAGTTCTCCTAGTGAGCGCGCGCTTAACCTGCACAAAAGATTTTTCCTTTTGCCTAAACAAGAATCACCTTATGAAGTTCGAGATCACCACAAATAACTTAACAGTATCGAGAGAAGGGTAAAGTTAAATCCCCCAACCCCAAACCCAAAAAAGAACTCTTTCTTTCTAGAAATAGGAGAACTGAACAGATATTAGTCGATAATACGCTCTATTACATTTGTGAACGAGAAATGGACAACAATGACAGGCAGCTTCAACTGAGTGCAGTCATCGAAGAATGGAAGGATTTGAGAGATGAGATCAAGAGACGAATCGATCAAAGAACAGTGATCACGGAGTTCATGATTACACTAGTTTCAGCCTTATTGACTGCAGCAATCGTGTCTCATAATTTCTACATATTAGGTATTATTCCATTTGCAGCAGAGTATTGCCTATACCATGTCAAAGCCACCTACTACATACACCGTTTGCTTACAACATATGTAAGGGATCAGATCGAGAATCAGAAAATGAAGGTTATATTCCCGGATTCCAAAGTTCAATGGTTATCCTGGGAGACTTATTACAAAGGCAAGGTTACAGATAAAGAGAAAGAACGAGCAAGTAGGAGGCGATTTTACAATCTATTTGCGCTTGGCTTGTATTTGGGTTGCGGGATGGTTTTCAGCACATATGCGTTTTTAAATCTTCCACTCTACCTAAGTGTGGCTCTGGCTGTCTCATTCGGAGTCTTCGGTTTTCTAGCTCTCAAATTAGCATGGATGTTCGATCCCTACAAGCAAAGCGAAGAAGTAGAAGAAATTATCGCGCGCGAATGAGAAGTAGGTAAGATTGTGAAGTATCTCCATTCTGTGAAATTTGAGGATGTATTGGCTGAATGGGAGAATAGAGAAGGAAAAGAAGCCTATATGGCTCGTAGAGGAATTCTGATATGGTCACTTCCCTTGGATACGCGATGGTTCAAGGTTGAGCTTGCAAAACAAGATCTGCCTCTATTAAGATTGTTTCGAGACATATCGTGGAACGATCTTTCTGCTTTCACTGGAGACATAGAGATTGCTGCAAATAACCTTCAGATATTCTCCAAAGTCCCCCTGAAATTGCCTTCTATGCGATTGCCAGATGGTAGAACACGACAGGAGGGTTTTGACACACTCTTGCGTGAAATACTTGAATTCAGGCAAAATGCTGGTGATCCCAACCATAATCTGACTCTAATCATAATTACATCTTCCATAACGAAGCCCTTTACGATATTGGAGGGGAATCATACTGCTATGGCGCTTTACTTCAGATATTTCGTCGACTACAAGGAACTTGACTGCCCTTGCTTCCACGCCCTTGCTGGCGTATCCCAGAGAATGTTCGAGTATCCTTGGTTTCGTTCAACTTGTTAGTTAGAACGCGCGCGAGAGCTTCGTGTGGTCTAATCAGCTACCTCCTTTGGCGCACGCTGTGTGTGTTTTTGTCTTGCGACCGCGTGTGAGTGTGAGAGAGTGAGTGAGAGTGAGTGTGAGAGAGTGAGACATTGTATGCGTACGCGTCCGTGCGTGAGTTCGTCAGAGAGAGAAAGGGTAAACTTTACCGCGCGCGATAGAAATGATAATGTTGCTTACAAAAGCTTCACTAAGTAAAGGGAAGTGAAAGACGCTAGAGAGGCGTTCCATGAAGCAAAAGCGCGCGCTAAAAACTGAAGCGTGTGCTATGCCGGATCTATCATTGTCCTATTTGAGTAAAACCATAGCATCAAATCTTTTATTCAGATCGAGACACGTAAGAGAGAGGATCAGAATTTGGCTGGCAAAAACACATTTTCGGAGGAGAATCATTGACCGCCGAAGGAATAAAAGCGCTCGCGAAAAAGTATGTCGAAGAAAGAAACTGGATGCTGCTCGATTGTCTCATTATTTGGCTTCACAATAGCTCAGGAGCAACCGCGCGGATCAAATTCCCAAAGACGGTTCTGAATGGCATTATGCAAGATTTCTCCAGAAACCTGAAGTTTAACTATCCGCCTGAGAAAATACAGGAAGCAATAAGCAACTTCGAAAATGACCTAAGGACAACTGGCGTGGATCTTCTTTACGGCGGTCTATACGCCATAAAGCGGGACATCATAGCTCAAGTTGTCAATGCGATGACGAAAAGAACCTTGGAAGGATTATTTTCCGAAGACGAAGAAAGAATAGTATTCATTTTTGCAAAGTTTTATGACGCCATTTGGAACCCTGCCTACGGAATTTTGCCATCAGATTTGGAAATGCTCGTGAAAAACCTAAAAGCTGTATATGGCGGGATTTTTGTTGACGATCTCAGCCTGGAACATCCTGAAACCTGCCTGCGAAGGCTTGGACTAGTGTTGGAAGTCGATTGGGTTCGTTCAAAGTATGACGAAAGCAGCAAAGAACTTGTTGTTCCAGAATGGGCAACGGATTTCCTGGCCCAAATTGATAATTATGTCAAGATTTCTGCTCCGAAAGAAGTCGACAGAGTAGAAGACTACATTCTGCTATTGAATCAGAGAGACCTAGTTCCGCAGCTTATCTTTTATGACTTGATGTTGGAAAAAAACGCATATGGCAGAACGTCTTTCTTTAAGAATGAGACAGACATCAGGAGACAGATGAAACTTCTTGCGCCCGACTTGTCTGACAGTCTTCCTTCGAGGTCAGGGATTTGCGAGAGAATCGATGGGCGTATAATGCTTTCTCCACTGGCTATAGACAAGATTGCGAAGGCGTTAGATCACGTAAAAAGACAAAGGATGGCCTCGATATTGGAGAGAATTGGCGAGGTTTTAGATGTTCTCGAATCTGAAGATAAGCTCTCGTTTAACGTCAGATTGATCCGTGATCTTCCTAGAGTTTGGAAGATAGAGGGGTTAAAGTCTTCTTTGCACTGCGTTGTAATGCCTTGGGTCAAGCCCTTGGATGTGCAATTCATCAAAGATCTGGCACAAAGCAGCGCAGTCGCAGTATTCACTAAAGATCAGGAATTGTCGGCGCTGGGGACATTACTGGGACAAGCGCCTAACATTTCTTTCTGCTTCATCAATGGAGATGTGGTCACGCATACTTCACACAGTAGCGAGCTACTTCAATTCATGTTAGACCAATTCGTCAAGTCAGGAAACGAAGTTAGACTGGTTGAATCAACGGAAGATATTCGCAACCTACCCCAAATTGAAAAAAGACCTGAAGGTGCTATTTCTGAAGTACAGCTGCGCGAAATTATTGCGAAAGGAGAAAATGAAAAAGTTGAGTTCAAGAGGGTTGAGATTCTCTCGAACTCCTATAGCTTGGCGAAATCGATGGTTGCAATTGCGAATAGTGGTGGCGGATTATTGCTGATAGGCGTGGGTGATGATGGTCAGGTTCAGAAGGCACGAGTCGAAAAGAAAGATACAGAGACGATCATCAATATTTCCAGGGACAAAGTAGACCCTCCGATCTTACCCCGTGTTTACACTAGGTCTCAGAATTATGGAGAGGTCTGTGTGATTGAAATACCAGCAATGAGCAAAGCGAACCCACATTATGTTAAATCAAAGGATGGCAACGTATGCTTTATTAGAGTGGGACCGACCATCAGAGAACCGAGCTCGGAGGAAAGGCGGAGGTTGTATGAAACTGCTACATAGACGCGTTTGCAGAGTGCGCGCAGAAGATTTTGATAGGGATTCCTATTCCTGGATCCCATTGCAAAAAATCGCCAAATTTACTAATTGGCAGGATTTTGGTGACCCAAGAAATTGGCGCGCGCTGATGGCTAAAGTGTTAAGAATCGACGTTCGTATAGCGCGCGCCTTAAAGGATATCTCTAACATCTATTCCTTCGAGAGACTTATACCCACGACTTAAGCAGTCTGCAACTCTTCTCGCAGCGTAGATGGTCAAGGGCTCTCGCAGATTTGTTCCTAGCATGTTCCATCTAATTCTCGTAAAAGCCAAATAGTTTCTGCATGTTCCGAAGGCTTCAGAATCATTTATTTTTCTCGAGACGCTGCCAGTTTTGTCTATTTTGGTTATATCTAGAAAGACCGGCTTTGGAGTGCCCATTTTATGCAGTTTTCCTCGAGCTTCTAAGTAACCTGTCGGGAAAAGCACACAGCCCCCAACTCTTGCCTTGAAATAAGTGCCCCGCCTAACCTGATTTTCGATCTCAGAATCATAACCCCTGTAATGACTGTTGTGTTCTACGTGCGTCAGAAAGCATTCTCCTACGCCATTCTCACTCATAGCGTTTCTGACACCGTCAATCTCTTGCTTTATGAAGTGCCCTGGCTTATGAATCAGAATCGATGAGGGAGGATTGCCTGTTTTGTCTTCATATCTAGCGATTGCCTTGTGCACTAACTCTTCCATGAATTCTGTGTCA
The DNA here is from genome assembly GCA_963842875.1 of Candidatus Bathyarchaeota archaeon. GTDB lineage: Archaea > Thermoproteota > Bathyarchaeia > Bathyarchaeales > SOJC01 > DATHCB01. Next base: position 7,020 of record CAWJIF010000015.1, on the reverse strand, counting down.
ACGTGAAGCCCTCTAAGATTTCTATCGACCATCGATTGGTGTATAGCGAAGCTGATGTGCTCGCCGTAGGCATTAAAAACATCGGCCGCACCAGCAAAAAATCTGCCCGAAGTTATTCGTTCTTGCTTTCTTATCGCTAATGCAAGACCGATATAGCAATCAGCGACGTCAAAATATGAAGAATCAATTATCCAAGGAGTCCCTCCTGCTTTCGTATAGACTGAAAGTGAGAAGTTGTACAAAGGATACCATTGTCTTGTCAGCTTAGGCACGTTGTCGCTTCTTATCATCTGACTCTTTACACCTCTTGCAAAGCAGAAATCCTTAATCTCATCATAAAACCTAGGCATCCCATTGGGTATTGAAAACAGGCAGAGATAGTCTCGTTGCCACGGGTGATCTTGACGTATGTTTTCAATTTTTGCTTTGGTCTTTTCCAAGTAAGTTTCTTCGTCTGTATCCAGTAGAGCAAAAGTCTCGTAATCCATACCTGTGTTGTAAGGATTCATATCCTGCTTGAAACCAGGATAGTTGAGATAACCGCTTTTCAGTCTTTCCAGAAAAGTGCGCATCTCTATATCCTGTGTCTTGGGAAACAATGCAAAAATCCTAGGTTGAGGATGATAGTACCTCCTGTCACTAGCTTTGTTGAAGGAATACACGCCATAATTCTTGAGTCCTGCATATGGGTCAATGTTCGAAAGTCCTTCTCCAAAAAATACCTCAATATCAGGCACAACGGAATATTCAGTCAACTCTTCTGAAACCGTTACCTTGTAGATTGACTCGACGAAATGTGAATCAAAAATTATTCGGTTTTCTCCTGCTTTCAGAATCAGTTCGCCGTTAGTCTTCATTAGATCTAGGAATCTACGAGTGTAGAGTTTTCTACCTTCAGGCTCTTTCAAAGAATAAGAGCGTGTTTCTTCGTACGGTAAGGTTCCAAGTCTAGCCTCTGCGAACAGCACGCCCTTAGGCACTACGAACTCTTGTCTGGTTTTTGGATCTAATATGAGAGCATTGTGCCTAGGGCTGCCTCTGCAGTCAGGCAGCTCGGACGAGACTGATCTTTCAAACATTACCGAGTTACGAGGTAATATCTCGCAATTCTCAAAGTTCTTGCACTCGCCATCAAGGCATTGAGGTATAACGTAATCACCACCTTTGTTTTCGGCGTAAGGAACAAGTGCTACCACCTTAGGGTCGATTCGCAGAAGCACATGGCCATTCATGGAGACTTCTAGGTTATAATAGAAGCCCTCGAAGTATTGATTATCGTGAATCAAAGCATAGTCCTCTTGTGATTGAAGGACTAGCGTGGGGATCGCGATTTTCATCTTGCTAAGTAAACAGAGATTCTTTTGTGAAAGCATATCTTCGAAAGATAATTTCAAGATATCGCTGATTATTCTTCTTTCGAATTCTGTCTTGGGGTTAAGCTGAATATCAAAGATTTCCTGTTCATATTCTATTTCATAGGTCTTCGCTATAGTCTGTAAAGATTTGATAAGAGAATTGTCGTCACCCACAAAGTATACGTAGCCTGAGGAAAAATGTCCTTTGACTGGCCCACGTAAATTGGCATATAAATCTTTCATAAAATTTCTGTTTTGCTCTTTTGAAAGAGCACTTGTCTTGACTGCTATCTTTCTGCATTTAAAGTACTTGATAGCTCTTGAACGTACAACGTTTAACGCTAATTGCTTTGGCATCTGCCTATTCCCGGCTAATTCTTGCTTTTATGATTTGAGAAAGTAATGGAAAGAGTTTTTGAAGCAATTTCAGGCTGTATAATGGTGTCCCAAAAATAAACGACGCAACCGGTAAAGCTATGGCAAACTCATTTCCTCTGATGATACTGAAGTTTTGAGCTATGCTTGACAAAAAAACCATAAACCCATACAAGAATAGCACATAACTCGATACGAGAATCAGAACTCCAATACACTCATTAATTGTTTCTCTCTTTTTTGAAACAGCAATAGTTTTGCTAGTGAAAAACTCCTTCACATCGCTGTATTCATTTTCGTCTAACAAGTAAACGTGTTCTTGCCTCAGAAAAGAAACTGCGAAAGCATAAGACGCGAGAGTATGTAAGTCAAGTTGGCCAAGGTCCTCAGCGAACTTATTGAGATTCATCTTGAACGAAATCTGTTCGGCTGACTCTGACTGAATCTCGATCAGAGGTAGATTGTCTTTGACTTTCTTTGCAAGGGAAGTACCGCGTTGACCCGATTTAAGCAGAAGAGTTAGATCAAGAAGAGCCTTCGTAATCTTTCTGTCGATTTCAGTTATTTGGCGTCTCCTAAAGCTTTCGAGAATTCGGGTTCTTATGCTCTGGATTATAGACGAATCCGTGTTTCGACCCAGCTCTGCTAGAGCGAGCATTACGTGGACCACTTTAAGATCAGGCATATTTCCTATCTGCTCGAGAAAATCCTCAGGATTCGCAAGAAATTCTTTCAAGATATCTGGAACAGCCAGACAGAGATCTGGAGACACAGTCGCTAGGCTTATGTGGTTATGAGCCAGTTCCCTCGTAATGAATCTCTTTGCTTCTTCTCTGCAATCCATTTCAATTTTGACGTCTTTTAACCCAAAAATGACATAAGCGGCCAACGAAGTTGACGAAAGCCAGTTTGTTTCTTTGAGTTTTTTCAGAAGGTTTTGGTAAGTTTGTTTTAGCCGACGCACATCCATTATCGATGAACTTAGCAGGATACTCGAGGCATTGAATAGTCCTTTTAAGAAAGCTTCACCAACTTCGCTCAGGTGTTTAGTCGGGTCATACTGGATCGATTCTAAAGCGACTTTGAAATATTCCATACCTTTATTGAAAACGTACTCTTCGTTCTGATTTTCGAGAGCTCTAAGCACCCACGAGGTCGTGAAGGCTCTGGCATATTTATTATCTTCTCTTCCCCAAGATCCATCCTCATTTTGTAGAATTTTGAAAACTCTGAAGATTTCATCTACTACAGGATCGAGCATCCGCGAATGCATTTCTTTATAAGAAATAGAGCTTTTCATATCATATGCAGCTGGGCTGTCCAATTCCATTTTACAAACTTCATACTAAAATATCATTCTTTCGTTTTCGCGTGCGTTTAGGAATCCTATTACCGCAATGAAGGCCACGATAGTACCAGCAATAAGGAAAACGACACCAAGCAGGAATCCTAGAGAACTGTTACTTCTTTCATCCAATTCTACCCAGCAACATTCATAATTAACCATGATCAGCTTAGTTCTCTCCACATGACATTTCCCATAAGGTTCAAACTTGAATCCAGTTTAACTCTCGCTTCCCATGCCACAGCTCCTATGCGTGTAGCTCGGGATTTGATGTTTCTCTCTTCCTCGGTCGACAAGCTCACTGGTTCGTTGGGATGAACAGAGGATTTTACCTGAACAAGCAGATGCGCACTAGCATGGTGTGCTTCAATATCTGTCGATCCCGGTGTCTGCGTATCCCATCTATCAATAATGTAGCTTTTTCCTTTCAACCATTCTACGACAACCTTTTCTCCAGCTTGACCTATTTCAACTTTAGTTGGCATAACAAAACATCTCTAGGATTGCGCCGGGGTTTTTGCAATATTCCCAAGTTCTTTTGACAAAATCTGGACTGTTCTTATCCGGACGGTCAAAATACTGACTCATCAAATCCTCTACGTCATTGAGCGTGGTTGATAAACCATCGAGAATTGAAATCACTCTCCTTCTATCTCCTCCAGAGGACATCGCCTTTCGAAGGTCATTTTTCATACTAAATTCTCCTACTGATGCGCGCTTTATTTCAGACTTCCGTTATTTTGCCAGTTACTCCGTTTAGTCTTACTTGTTTCGTTTTGCCTTTGCATTTTAGGCAGAGTTCGTAGAATGGTATGTAGATTAGGCTCAAGTCGTTGATTCTGAATTCGTGCTCGATAATCTTGCGAGGAGTTTCTTCAGGTTCCTTATGCAGCATACGCTTGACTTCTTCGATAGCCTGTTCTTTGGAAAACGCGGGTTCAAGAATCTGTCCCTGTATCTTGAGCTGAGGTTCATGAGCTGGTTGCAGATCTTTTCCTTTCAATGAGTCAAACAACTCTTTACTTTCAGCGCTGGAAATGGCGTCGAAAAGGAATGCTCCGGTGTAAGCGAACGCGGCTGTCTCAATTATGTCTTTTATGTCTAGTTCAACTCTCTTCCCAAGTTCGAGATCTTTAGCTCCGAGAATAGACGATATACCACCCTTCAAAGCACCCTCCAACGGATCCAAGGATATCCGTACTGGACCGTAGCCAACACCAGCATCAGCCCCTACCTTGGCCAGCAGATCACTAAGCCGAGTACTTTCAGCGGTAACAGACTGAGCCCTGCCATAAATCGTCACTGACTCCACATCATTCTCAAGCGACAGCTTGTGACTATGCCTTCTCAGATACCGGCACGCGTAGCCGCCTGTGACGCACCAGTAAGGCCTGAATATGAGTCGCGAGTCCGATGTTTCGATGTCCTTTGGGTTTACTGCTCCGAAAAATGTCCCTATTCTTCCCGCAGGCGCGAAGAAGCGCCTCGAGGATTCTTTAATATTATCATGGCCTACAGTTTCAGGGGAATAAATAGGTTGGACTGAAAGCGTTTTTTCTACTACTCGAGTTACGATTGTAAGTTCAGCATCCTGCCCAGCCAAAATTTCTGAGTTGCTCATCTACAACAGGCTCCTTGCAAAAAGTAATGCATCATCTCGATCGAAGATTTTGGAACAGTTTACTTCGCTCACTGTTATAACTATCTTTCAGCCTTCTTACTCTGTCTTCAAAGATTGTTGATTCCTTCTTAGATTTCAGTCCTAACTCTGAGGATAACGCCTTTACGATGGCGTCTTCCAAGACTGCTGGTGCACCAAGAATCTGTCCCCTGCCGACTCCCAGCAAATCCCTTAGCTGCGCGGAGAATAAATCCAAGTTTGTAAGGATCTCCTGTACTGGACAGGAATTCTTTTCTAAGTAGTTGTAGATTATGAGAGTATTATAGTCTCCAGAATCTGTCTGATTGTCTTATCGATGATTTTCAGGAGTATCTCATCAAATTCTTCCATGTCTCACAACCGTCTTATTCTTCCAGACTTCTTTTCTGCAAGAACTATTTATTTTCTTGCATTTTTGAAGATAAAGCTTTCGCTAGCACATCAAAACTTTCTCTAGCGTGTCTCTAATATCTTTTTCAGCCTTTCAACTCTTTCTGAGTGATTGTACAGCCATCTGCCGTTCTCAAAATATTCGTAAGAAATTGTCTGACGCCTGTAAGCAGACAGATTCAGGGTCACGTAGAAGAAGTCTGCAATTAATCCTTCCACAAACAGACGATTCAAAGCCTCAACGAAATTCGGGAATTCCGTTTTAATAAGGTACACGTTCACCAGAATCGCGTTCTTTCCGATCATCTTGGAATAGCTTAAGACGAATGGTTTGCCTTCGCAGGCGTTGGCGAACTTGCCCAGGCAGCGTTGATCTGCAAAGCCAATCTTGAAAAGGTAAAGATCAGAGATTTCGAGAGGGTAGGGATAAACGTCCACGGCGTAGTCGACGATCAGCTTGCGCTTCAGGATGTGGTCTTGGTAGCGTGCTCCGACGCTCTGCGGCGAGATTTCCACTATTTCCGCGAGTTTGTTGAATCCGATGGTTTCGTCTTTCTGCAACTCTTTTATGATAAGCAGGTCCTTCTTATCAGCCATTATGGTGTAATCTTTGGGTTCGCTTATTTGTTCTGGCAATTTATCGGGTGCTTCTAGAACGTTGTGAGTCCATTGCTCCCAGTCAAATTTCCATGCTTTCTCTTTGAAGTCGTACCAGGAGAAGTCGCGAGGCACCACTCGCGAGTTCGTGCACCAAAAAAATTGGGAGCTTGAGAAAGCCTGAAGGCGTTTGGCTTCTCGCATGTACCTCTCGAGTTCCTTCATTTGTGCAGCGGGGAATGCGAAGTAGGAGCAAAAGCCGTCATGCCTTCCGTAGCATCTTATTACGTACGTCCAGTAAGCCGTGTTTCTTATGGTCTCAAGCAGCTGATTCTGACGCCCCAAATGGGCGTCCGCAACCACGAACGCCTTAGCGAGTCCCAGTTTTGGCAAGTCTGGGTTTGCAGAAACAAAGACCTGGCCACCTCTCTTCATTTTTTCAAGTCGAAACCTCACCGTCGTTACGGGCAAGCGTGTTCGTCTGGCTATCAACGTGAGGTTTCTAGCACCGAGTTCACCGACTGCCTTGAGTATGCTTGCGTTTGTCTGATCCAGCAGTTTGAAGTAGCTGAAGAGCTGATTGATTCTGCTGCTCAACCCGTTTTTGGCTCCGTTTTATACCAGTGTATTCCAGGATTCTTAAATGCTACACTGCAGTCTTTCGCTAGGAAACCGTGCCGTTAACAAACGGCGTTGGAGAACCGCCTTCATCGCCTAGACACGCGAAGCGGAAGGGCATTCCACTGCCTCCATCGTCGCCAGTCAACGCCACGCGTCTGGCTGAATCTCTAGAAGCACCGAAGCTTGTCTGAGCAACTACAACGGCGAACCCTGCCGCCACGCACAAAATCCCCAAGAGAAGAGCGCCAAGAGCAACCTTTTTCCACATTGTTTCTCACCTCCTTCTTTGATGCGTAAACGTCTATCCACAGAGAAGAGCTGTTTGACGCCGACATTTAACAACAGTTATTGAAGGTGCGCGTCTTTTGCCATGCAACGCCCTTTATTCTTCTTTCTATGTCTAGAATAGCTTTGAAAAGGCTTCATCCACGTACGGTAAGAAGCCCTTATCGTCATCTCCGTCGTGCCGAGGCTCCGAGCGATCTCTTTCTGAGTTTTGACGTTACCATCACAGTGCCCTAGAAGATAGAACAACCCGCCAACGATCCCCTTCGCGCTCTTTCCGCTGAAGAACGCTGGATTTGTTTGATAAGTCTCGTGAATGACATTTAGAGCTTCCGAAGCCATGCTTCTGGCCACTGATTGTTGATCCTGCCATGTTTTCTGCGCAAATAACA
>CAWJIF010000014.1:0-97850 GCA_963842875.1 Candidatus Bathyarchaeota archaeon | reverse complement strand
CGTGGCAACCAAAACCTTTCTCTTCATTCCTCCGGAGAGCTTGCGATTCAAAGTATTGGAGTATCCGCTGAGCCCGAGCCTTTCAAGCGATTCGGAGGCCCTCTGTTTTGCCTCAACGTAGTCAAGCCCTCGCCAAAGAAGATATGACAGTACTGTCTGCATCGGTGTCATCCAAGGTATTGGTCTCGCTTCTTGTGGCACTATGGCAATTTTTTCTCTGAGCCTACGGGGCTCCTTTACGACGTCTATGCCGTTTATAGTAGCCCTTCCGGACGTTGGTTCAAGCTCGGTTGCAAGGATACGTACGAGTGTGGTCTTTCCAGAACCATTCCGACCTATCAGCACGAAAACACCACGGGTAGGAATAGATAAGCTCAAGGAGTCAAGCGCCTTGGTTTTGCTATTGCCGTAAACCTTGGTCAGATGATCACATGTAACTGACTGTGAGCTTTCTTCCATTTTACCACCTTAGCATATTGCCGAATTTTCTTGGGGCGCTGTTAATTCTTTCGGTTGAAGGAACATAAGATGTATGCCTCGTCGATAGACGCGTGCGTAACGGCAAGCTTCAGTCGGACTGTCTTCCGAATTCGTCATAACTTACAATCTGGTCTAGTCTCTTTCTCTTGTGAAGAGAATGCACAAGCTTCCCTGCCAGATCAAGTTTTTCCTGTGGATATCCCATCGCCAGGAGCGCAATAACCCTGTAGTTTTCGGGAATTTTTAGCAATTGTTTCACCTTGTCTTCTTTGAAGCTTCCAACCCAACAAGTACACAAGCCTTCGCTTGCCGCAGTCAGCACAACGTGTTCCAGCGCTATCGTAACGTCAACCATGTACCATCTTGGCGAGATTTTCTGGTCACCGCAGCCGACGACAACAACTGGAGATTCAGCAAGAAACCCTGCAAATCTGCCTTCTGAGAGTTTTTTGCGCTTATCTTTGTCTGTTACGAAGATGAAGTGCCAAGGCTGAATGTTGGCGGCTGAAGGCGCAAGCTGGGCGGCTTCTGCGATCTTAAGTAGAAGTTCCTTCGGAACCGGCTTTGGACTATATGCGCGAATAGACTTTCTGGCCTTGATGGCTTCGAAAACGTCCATAATTACCAAACCTTTTAGGTGGACTACCTCGAGCTAAGATATATCGCTTACCATAATTACTCGTCTCGAAACGTGCAGCCGTATCCAAGCGCGCGCTAAGGTCGAATATTTTGACAATTCTTGAGCAAGTCTCGGGGTCTTTCAGAATTTGTTTACCCTTTTGTATGAAGCCGAATCGCAGCGGCACAAGTAAGACGGGCATTCTTTCCATAACTCTTCATCGATTATGGCCAAGTCGCGTGCGGTCTTCCTTCGAAAGCGGAAATGATCCCAAAAAACTTAATTCTTTTCTTCAAAACTCAAAGGTTGTTTGAATAACATTTAATAGCATACCCATTGTAATTCACGTGTGAGGAGTGTGTATGTCGGAGATAGGTCTAAGACCTCGAATGCTAGTTAAGGATGCAATGTCGAGTCCGGTTTTTACGGTTGACGAAAAATTGACCGTGAATAAAGCAGCCGATCTTATGGATCAGCATGAGTTGGGCTGCGTGATTGTCACGGGTAAGGATGAAAAACCTATAGGAATAATAACCGAAAGAGACCTAGTTTCGCGAGTCGTGGCAAAAAACATTATTCCATGCAAGTTAACGGCTAAAGAAGTCATGTCAACACCACTCATGACCATCAGCTCAGAAACCACCCTTAGCGAAACGGCACGCGCAATGAGTCGCCTTAACATTCGAAGACTAGGCGTCATGTACAAGGGAAACCTTGTTGGAATAATATCCAGCAAAGACATTCTGAGCGTCACGCCCGAGCTCATTGAAATAATCAGCGAAACAGCACGCCTAGAAAACTTAAAAGCGACTGAAGAGGAAACAACCGAATCTGCTCCTCTGGCTGGCTATTGTGATCGTTGTGGGGCATGGTCTGATTCTCTGAAGGAAGCAGAAGGCGAATTTCTCTGCGAGGACTGCCGCGCAGAAAAAACCAGCGAATAGCCGGAGTTGTTCCCGTGCTTGTAAGAGATATCGTAAGCCCAGTCTACCCCGCATTGTACGAAGATGAACTTGTAACAAAAGCACGAGCATTGATTCGTGAACAAGGACTCGGAATTCTTCCAATAATCGACAAACAAAAACGCCTCTTAGGCGTGATCTCCCGCCGCTCCATACTGGCAATAACCTCTTCAGTATCAGCTATAAAAGTAAAAGGTATAATGTCCGAACCAAATTTCATCACAACACTAGACACGGACGCGTCTGAAGCAGGACGTGAAATGATTCGGCTCGACTCGTGGTACACTCCCGTCGTAAACTCGACCCAAAACAAAACCTATGCCGGTGTCTTGGGCTTGGAAAACTTCATCGACTTTTTCACAAAGAAGAAATCGTCCAAACTTATGAGACCAGTTTACGAAATCATGTCAACCAGCATGAAGACATGTTCGCCTGATGATGAAATAGACAACGTTTGGCGATCAATGCAAGACACGCACCTTCATGCATTGCTGGTTGTGAGAAACAATAAATTGTTAGGAATCGTTACTGAAAAAGACCTACTCGAGAGCGGCGCTGTTTTTCCTGCTTTCGAATCAAAAAAAGGACGATTCAAATCACCCACGAAAATCTCTTCCATAATGCGAACCCCCGCAGTGACACTGAAAGAGGCCGCATCACTGAAAGAGGCTGCAAGGCTGATGCTTGAAAAGAAGTTTGGACGATTACCAATCGTGGATGAGAAAGGCACACTTTTGGGTGTGATTGACCGAAAAGAGGTTGTTAAAGCCTTATTGTGATCTGGAGGATCAAAGCTTGACCAGGAGAACTGATAAACGCGAAACATTTCGCCGTACAGTGAAAGAAAGAGGACCACTGTCTCTTAAGCAGCATCCAACGAAGAAACATGAAGGAGAAATAATGAGCATTGCAAAAACCTCCGTCGTCACAATGGCTCCAACTACGCCTGTTTATGACGCGGTTCAAATCATGTCGAAACAAGGCTTCCGTCGCATACCAATCTCAGACCCTGGCACAAAACGACTTCAAGGCATAGTAACCGCCACAGACATCGTAAACTATCTCGGCGGAGGCGACAAATTCCAGATTATCCAACAAAAATACGCAGGCAACTTTTACAAGGCAATTAACGAGCCAGTCAAGACCATTATGACACGCGACGTGATCTCGGTTCTTGCCACGGCTGATTTGAAAGAATCCATTCAGTCCATGATAGAGCACAACATTGGCGGTTTACCTGTAGTTGACGATGAGGGAAAGATTTGGGCTATCATAACTGAAAGAGACGTGATTAACCTTTTCATGGGCAAAATAAGTGGAGTCAATGTTGCAGAAGTGATGTCGCAGAAAATGCTGACGACAAAGCCGTCGACCAGCATTTTTGAAGCCGTGAAAACCATGACGGCGCAAGGCTTCAGGCGTTTGCCGATAGTTTTAGACAAAGAACTCGCAGGCATAGCCACAGTAATGGATGTGTTACGGTATTTTGGCTCTAAGCAAGTCTTCGAACATCTTCGCGCAGGCACGATCACACAAGTATTGCAGACGCCAATTATGGAAATAGCCACAAGAAACGTGATTACTGTTGAACCTCGAATGGATGTGGGTGTGGCGGCAAAACTCATGCAAGACAACAACATCGGCGCCTTGCCAGTAGTTGAAGACGGGAAGCTTGCTGGCATAATCACCGAAAGAGACTTCTTCAAAGTAATCGCATAACCTTTAAGATGCCGAGGCAAAAAATTGCCAGTAGATCTTGTTCTTTACAATGGAAAAATCAACATCAAAGAAACGGTTATCACCGCAGGCGTAGCCATCGACGAAGGAAGAATAATTAAAATCGCCAAGAAAACCAACCTACCATCTGCTTCGGAAAACATTGACCTAGAAGGATGCTTTATTCTTCCAGGCTTGATAGATGCGCATACACATCTCCGGGACCAACGGCAGTCTTATGAAGAAGATTTTTCCACTGGCACTGCTGCCGCTGCGGCAGGCGGAATAGCCCTATGCTTGGACATGCCTAACAACGAGCCAGTGACCATGGATTCCAGATCCCTGCGCGAGCGCATGCGAACGGCTGAAAACAAAATATTGACTAATGTTGCTTTCTATTCTGCTTTTCCAGAATACCCAGAGGAGATTCCTCATATAGTAGAAGCGGGTGCAGTTGCCTTCAAGCTTTTCATGACAAAACAGATTGGCGGCACCGACATCGATAGTGACGAGGCTCTAGAAGAAACATTTCAGAAAGCTAAGCAAAACGGTGTTCCAATTGCCGTCCATGCTGAAGACAAAGCATCACTGGAAAGCACTGAAGAAGAGCTTAAACGTACTAAACACGACGACTTTGATGCTTACCTCAAAGCCCATTCACCTGCAGTAGAAGAGAAAGCGGTCAATCATATACTGCGATTAATGGAAAAAACAAAGGTTCATGTTCATTTCTGTCACATCAGCTCGGAACTTGGACTAGATGCGGTTTTAGACCGGAAGAAATCTGGATTGCCGGTTAGTTGTGAAGTCACGGCTCATCATCTTCTCATGTCATCTACTGATTTGAAGCGTAATGGAACAATTGCGTTATGTGACCCTCCGTTGAGAAGCTTGAAAGATGTTGAAGCACTCTGGGAAGCCTTGAGCCGAGGACTAATTGACATCATCGCCTCTGATCATGCACCTCACTTGTTCGAGGAGAAAAAAGAAGAGTCTGTCTGGGACGTGAAACCTGGATTTCCTGGCCTCGAAACCACAGTTCCGCTCATTCTTACCCAAATCAACGAAGGACGCCTTTCAATCGCAGACTTGGTTAGATTGATGGCAGAGAAACCTGCAGAAGTTTTCCATCTGAAGGAGAGAGGGCGTCTAGCGGAAGGCTACAACGCAGACGTCACTGTTGTCGATATGCATCGGAAATACAGAATTGACGCATCAAAATTCCTTTCTAAAGCGAAATACTCTCCTTTCGACAGGCGGAAAGTTGAAGGTAAACCGATAAAAACCTTCGTTAACGGACGACTAGTTATGGAAGAAGGAGAGATCGTCGCAAAGCCAGGCGCGGGACGAGTAGTCGGGTGGACGCGTTGAAGTTCATAACGGACGGAATGTTAGGCAAACTGACCCGATGGCTTCGACTGTTAGGCTACGACGTAGAATACGCAAATGACATTGACGACAAAAAATTAATGGCAATGGCGAAGAATGAAAAGCGCATCCTGCTCACACGAGACCTGGAGCTTTTCCAGCAAGCCAACGCACACGGAGTGGATACCTTTCTGGTGGAAGGCAGAACGGAAGTGGAAAGGCTCGCGTGCATGGCAAGGAAATACGATTTTCCCTTAGAAATTGACGTCACTGTTTCTCGCTGTCCAAAGTGCAACACAAAAATCCGACCAATCGCAAAGGCCGAAGTCGCTGAGAAGGTGGAGAAGGCAACATTCACGTTCTATGACGAGTTCTGGGAATGTCCCGTGTGCAGTCAAATATACTGGCAGGGTGCACACTGGAAAAGAATCACCGAGACCTTAGCAGAAGCAAAGAAAATAATACACACCGCAAATTAACGCGAAGATTTTGGAGAACGGCGACTCAAATAAAGAACAGCCAGTGCTACAGCGGGTATGTAGAAGATGGAGATTTCTGTGGCTGTATCGAAAACTTGAATGATGAAATGTTGAACAAAGAATATCGCAATTGCGAGTAAAGCCATAATTATTGTTGCAAGAAGCCAACTTTTGCTTTCAACAGCGTTGTTTGTTGGCAAACATTTTCACTAAAAAAGGAAAAAAAGAAAAGTTAGGAAATCTTTGGCATTAGCCATTTTAGCGGTATGTCTTGGTAAGTTCCATCGGGCAATGTTCGTCGGATGGTGATTGGAAGCAGATTGTTGTTGAGTTCTTCTAAGGCGATGTCGATGGGGCTTGAGAGTTGCGTCTTCGGGTCGATTAGTATTGGTGCGCCCATGCTTATTTGCAAAGCTCTAGCGCCCACTACCCTTGCCCGTTCGAAACGAGTCAGCTTTGGAGGTCCAATTTCAATTTTGTTTTCGTTTTCAACAGGTGTGATCTTAGAACTCTCCCGCGCCTTCCATTCCGCCCATGCCACCCATTCCGCCCATTCCTGGTGGAGCTCCTCCTCCTGGTGGACCTGGCGGCATCTTGGATTTGCCGGAGGCGATTATGTCGTCGATCTTTAGTAGCATTGACGCTGCTTCGTTTGCCGATTTGATTATTTGCTTTTTGACAGCTAGTGGCTCGAACACGTTTGCTTTGGCCATGTCCTTTGGTTTGCCAGATAGTACCTCTATGCCAGCCCAAGTTTCGCCTTTGTCATGTCTAGATCGAAGGTCTGAAATTATGTCGATTGGGTCTAGTCCAGCGTTTTCTGCAAGAGTGAGCGGTATGCTTTCTAATGCTTCTGCGAAGGCACTGACCGCAAGTGTTCTCTGCCTGGCAATTTCTCGGCGTATTCTCTCAATGCTGCGCGCGACTTCGAGTTCTGGGGCGCCTCCGCCTGCAACGACTTTGGGTTCCTGAACAACATCCTCTGACAACGCAGAGGGCGTCGTGTATTGATCTTTCTGCTTCGTCTACTATGCGTTGTGTTCCGCCGCGGATGAGTATGGCCACTGCCTTTGGGATGTTTGCAGCCTTCGATGAAGGTCATTTTGTCATCGCCGATTTTTCTTTCTTCAACCAGTTCCGCGTAGCCCAGGTCTGCTGTGTTCACTCGTCTAGGTTTGTGACTGACTTTTCCGCCTGTTGCTTTGGCTAGTCCTTCCATGTCTGATTTTTTGGCTCTTCTTGACCGGCTAGTATTCCTCTTCTGGCTAAGAAGTGCTGTGCCATGTCGTCGATGCCTTTCTCGCAGATGATGACGTTTGCGCCCGTAGCGGAAATTTTGTCCACCATGTCTCTCAGCATTGTTTTCTTCCTGTTGCAAGAAATGCTTCCATCTGTTCTGGGCTTTCGATGTTTATTTTTGCGTCGAATTCTGTTTTTTCAATTTCAAGCGCTGTGTTGAGGAGAGCAATTTTTGCTTTTTCCACGCGTTTAGGCATGTCTGTATGGGCGACTTCTTTGTCTAGAACTATTCCATTGATGAGTTTGGTGTCGGTTATGGATTCTCCGGGTTTCTTCTCGACTTTGATGTCGTCTAGGTCAGCTTTGTATCCGTCTTTGGTTTCTTCTGCAACCTGGAATATGGCGTTTGCTGCGATTTCTGCGAGGTGTTCTCTGTTCTCTGCGACGAGTTTGCTTGCCATTGAAGTCATGGCGACTTTTTTCATCATTTCTTTTCTTTTTTCTGGTTCCACTTGGATCGCGATTTTTTCGAGGGTTTCTAGGGCTTTTTCTGAGGCTTTCTTGTATCCTTCGACGATCATCGTTGGGTGGATGCTTTTTTCGATGAGGTCTTCGGCTTTAACTAGGAGTTCGCCTGCGATGATTACGGCTGACGTTGTTCCGTCGCCGACTTCGTCGTCTTGGGTCTTTGATACTTCAACCATCATTTTTGCTGCTGGGATGCTCAACGTCCATTTCGTTGAGTATTGTGTGTCCATCGCTGGTTATGGTGACGTCTCCGAAGCTGTCGACGAGCATTTTGTCCATGCCTTTTGGTCCGAGTGCGCTCTTGATTGTTTCTGCTACTATTCTTGCGGCTAGCATGTTGCCGTGTTGCGCTTCGCGTCCTTTAGACCTGCTTGCGCCTTCCCGTAAAATTAGCACGGGTGTTCCTGCCTGTATTTGAGAAGACAATTTCTTGAACACCTTCCTATTAATGCGGTCACTTTAAAAACAGAGATTAGATATAAACTTTCTCATTCAGTATGAGAGGGCGTTTATCTTTTTAAGGAACATTGCCTTCAAAGGGAATAGGGGATTGAAAGATTTGGCTAGTAAAGTGTTTACTAAGATATTAGTGCCTGTTGATGGTTCCAAATATTCTCAGAACGCCGCGGAGTACGCGGTGAAGATTGCTAAATTGATGAAAGCGAAGGTTGTTGTTTTGCATGTGCTGCATTTGCCTGCGTATGCGTTTACTTATTCTGCTTCGGGCGGGGTTTCGCCTGTGGCTATTCCTGCGCCTTTGCCTTTGGAAGTGTCTGATGATGAGAAGAAGGTGGCGAAGGATTTGGTGGATAGCGTGAGGAAGATGGCGGAGGAGGCTGGGGTTAGCGTGGAGACAAAGCTTGTTGAGCATCATCCTTCTGTTCCTGATGCGATTATTCAGTTTGCGTCTGAGGCGGGTGTTGATTTGATTGTTATGGGCACGAAGGGCAGGACGGGGATTAAACGGTTCTTGCTCGGCAGCGTGACGGAGAGTGTGGTGCATCACGCGCACTGTCCAGTGCTCGTGGTAAGGTAGCTTTTGCCATTTTTCCCGTAATGTGTGTTCTCAGCGCAGTGCCTAGACACTCTATCAGACGCCTGCTATCGTGACTTACGTATGGAAGAGTAAATACCATAAAGCTTAAACTGTGTTCACGCGGTGATGCATACTAGGGAGTACTTATGTTTGATATTGCCTCGCTCTTAGCCACAGGGTCATTAATCTCCTTAATCGTAGAGTTTGCTTTAGGCTTCGCCTTCGGCTACTACTTAGGAAAATTCGTGAGAGCCCTACTCGGCCTCATAGTTTTGGGCTTCATCGGCGTCATGATAAACTACGCCCAGTTTGTCACATTAAGCAGCACTGTGACACAAAAGCTGGGTGTTACTCCGCAACAGTTCATTAACGTAATAAGCGCAATTCTGCCCCTCCTAGCTCTAACAGTACTCGCACCTCTCACGGTGGGACTCATCATAGGATTCCTTGTCGGACGATAAACAATACTAATAGGCTCTAACCATAAAACCGCACGTTACATGTCCATTACTGACAAGACGTCTTGCCGTTTCAACAGCCATTAGTGTTCTCTATTTCTGAAAAGACTAGGCAACGGCTCTTGATTCGATCACATTGTCTAAGAGAACCATATAGCGGCAGTTGTCGCACAAACCGTCTTCGCCGGTGGATTCTCTCACTCCACATCTCTCGCACTTCTGCTTCGCAGACTTGAAGAATTTCAACTCGACTCCGGCCCCCAATTAAAACGGAGCAAGAAGAGGACATTAAGCCTTATGCAGCTAAACTACATATCCTGAAGCTTAACCTAAATATTTCAGGCCTTAGCTGCATGCTTTGAAGATTTTGGGTTTTCTGAAGGTGTGGACGCAGTTGAAGTTGTCGAATTTTTCGAAGCCTGCTTCCGCGACGGTTCGCCTAAGCTGGAAAATACGCCTACCTACCAGAACAATAAAGCCTGGATTATCCCTTATTGTTCCCTGCCCCTTACTATTTGTCACAACTGAAAACCTTCCAGCCCAACGAGAATCAATCCCGCCTTCGCAGATAAGCACCTATTCGAGGCGTGAGTCAGATGGTGTTAAGCGTGGTTTTAGATGGTGTTAAGCGTGGTTTTAGATGTTGTTATGCGTGAGTTTCGGCTCCGAGCAGAGCCAATGACAAGCTTCTCTCGCAAAACACAGCCCTCTCCTAGCTCAACCCTAGGAAAAAATTTAACTCTGCAAACTCCCTGTCACACGGACATTACAAACATGGCGCTTCCCAACAACAGATGCGATAAGGCGACGGCCTCAGGAAACTTCGTGATAAGTTGAGAAAGAGAAAAGAAGAATTTTGCTAAGACGGTGGAGACTTCAGTTGCCGCGGTGTTCAAAATGGGTCTTCAGTGCCAAGGAAGCTGAGTATGAATAGAGAATTCATAAACTCGATATTCTAAGATTACAAAGCTTCGGTCATGCAATCCAAAATCGGACAATTCATTACCGAACTTGAAGCAAGCAAGATGCAAGAGCTCCGTCCGAAAAGCTTTGAACTGTACGAGGAATACAGCCGGAGACCCATTGCCGACACTATCAGAACACGTATGGAGAACTTCAACGAGGCTGATCTTAAGGCTAAAAGAGAACTTCTAACAGAAGTTGAAAGAGAAGTAACAGACTTTCGTACCTGGCTGGAAGAAACAAAGAATCTTGAACGCAGTAATGCGCATTACCACTCTGTTAGCCTTAAGAGCTTGCTCCTAGGACTTCCAGTAGGAGTCCAAATAGCACAGCTTTTTAGCACCTTAATCGACACATCGGTTAGAAAGTGACACACGACATTACAGAAGCGGAAAAAAAGAGAAAGTGCTGAAAAAGTGGCGATATCGCCGCTCGGCGCGTGTCCAAGTCCTACCGGCGGCGCCAACACCATTGTTTTACCGAACCTGCGACACTTCCTATTTTCGTTTTCTGAAGACCTTGTCGTCTTAAACGTCGCATACGTAATTGAAGCGCGCGCTTAGGATCCGCGGTGTCATCTTGAGTCGAGCAACCTTTCTTCGGAAGAAGCGTAAACGACCAGAGAAGTCAAGATAAGAAAAAATCAGAAAAGGACTTGCGCGGAAATCGTACAAGTCCTTTTCCGAAAGTCCAGAAATCCTACAAACTGCCGGAATCAGGGTTGAATGTTGTTATGGTTTAGCGGTGACGCTGCCTCTCCGTAACTTCCACATGTTCGATCACGATCACCGCTCCGATCACTACTCGGTGATCCGCTTCTCCGGTTATCGAGACTCCGAGCTGATCTCGCACCGAGACCCACTTCTTGTGTACGGAGGCAACCTGAACCCCGTTGACCTGCATCTGATAGTCGTGCTCCGTGAAGTTCCCGTAGATGCGCATGAACTCAACTCCGTTTTTTTCTACCCAGTACTCTTCTCCAATCAACTTGACGAGCTTCTTCTTTATAGTTCCCAGTTCCGTCCCAGCATTGTCGTAGAAAGTGAACTGGTTTCGGAGCGACAATACTTTCCCTTCAAGGCGCATCAACTCAGAACCATTGGTATCGATTACATTAAACTTGGCGGGGAACTGAAACAGATTGCCATCAGCCTCTCCCAATTTCGTTCCAGTTACATCCTCCAAGTCATAGTGCTCACGCAAAGAGAGTATCTTTTTCTTCAGCACCAGATCTTTGATTCCAAAGAGAGAATTTGCGCTGCTCATTTACTCACAAGTAAACAATGCCGTACTCACAACTAAAGCTTTTCTTGCGCGCTAGCTCGCCCTGGTCAATTGAAGCTCTTTGAGGAAGCTTCAAAAACTGAGGAATGAGGAAAACGATGTTTAAGGGTTGGGTTTTTGCTAGTAGCCAGCGCACTATCATCTTGCACTGAAACCTAACGCACGCACGATGCACATTGGCTCGATTAATTCAGGTCACTATCTCGAAGAATAGAAAAAAAGGGGAAGTGCGAGAGGAGTCTCCATCCCTTATCGGTTATGCAGCTTAACTAAGTATTGACGACATAGTGCCAAAACTAAAACTTTATTTTCATTTGCTGCAACGATATTCATCTTCAACTTGAGAGGTTTGCACAAATGCCTCGCACGATTGTTTGTATCAAGCAAGCCATAGATGTGACCCAAATCAGAGCAGACCCATCCACTAGACAGTTGATCACTGCAGACGCGCCGCGCAAAATCAGTGACATAGACAAGAACGCCATAGAAGAAGCCGTACGCTTAAAAGAAAAACAAGGTGGCGAAGTAGTCGTAGTCACGATGGGCGAAGACAACGCCAAAACCGCACTCCGCGAAGCCCTAGCCATAGGTGCAGACAGAGCCTACCACCTAAACGACCCAGCATTCCAGAACACAGACACAAGAGTAACATCATTAATCCTCGCCGAAGCCATCAAAAAAATCGGGACATTCGATCTTCTCGTCTGTGGAGAAACTACCATAGACAGCTTCTCAGGAATTACCAGCCAACGTGTTGCGGAGAGACTGGGTATCGCATTGATTATGTATGCACGAAGCCTCAACCTTGAAAACGGCACGGTTACCGCTGAAAGGGTTCTCGAAGATCGCAACGAGACGGTTAAGGCAAAAACTCCTGTATTAGTCGCGGTTATTAAGGGCATAAACGAGCCCCGAATCCCATCCTTGATGTCGATCATGAAAGCTTCCAAGAAAGAAATAGTCGTCTGGAACGCCGAAGCCCTTGACTTATCTAAAGAAAAACTTGGGTCTACTCTTGAAATCGTGGAGGTTTTGGCGCCAAAAATGGAACGCCGAAAAATCGTGATCAAGGGCGAAAACCCAGCGGACATTGCAGAAAAACTGGCGAAGGCGCTGATTCAAGATGGAGTAATCGGAAAGTGAAATCGTTATGAGTGAAACAAACGGTGTTTGGGTTTTCTCAGAAAGCAACGATCTAGCACTGGAGTTGCTCAGTAAGGGAAGGGAACTTGCAGACAAGATGCAAACCAAACTGACCGCACTATGGCTAGGCTCAAACATTCAAGGTCAGGCACAACAACTCATTCAATACGGCGCAGACAAAGTTCTCGTAGTCGATAGTCCGAAGTTGAAAGATTTTCACGTCGAACCATACCTCAGTGCACTAAGCATCTTGGCGAAGCAATATGCACCAGAAGTAATTCTCATCGGCTCAACACGAAGAGGCAAAGAACTCGCTGCACGACTCGCCACCCGACTCGAAACTGGATGCGTACCTGACTGCGCCAAACTAACTCTAAACGACCAAGGAAAACTAGTCGCAGAAAGAATCGTCTACGGAGGCGGCGCAACAGCAAAAATCACGTTCC
Organism: Candidatus Bathyarchaeota archaeon; assembly: GCA_963842875.1. Lineage (GTDB taxonomy): Archaea > Thermoproteota > Bathyarchaeia > Bathyarchaeales > SOJC01 > DATHCB01. The sequence continues at coordinate 85,129 of CAWJIF010000014.1, read as the reverse complement.
GTACGAAACCAAAAATCGCCACTGTTCCGCCTAGAACCTTCGAAAAACCAACACCATCTCCTGACAGAACAGGTCAAGTCCTACCTGCCGGAGTCCAGTTTGAAGAGCCAAAAACCGAAATTGCAGAAGCCAAACAGACAGAAGCCTCAAAAGTAAAAATCGAAGAAGCACACATAATCATCTGCGGCGGAAGAGGAATGGAGAAGAAGGAAGACTTTAAGATGCTTGATGAACTCGCACAGTTGATCGGCGGACAAACAGGAAACACTAGACCCTTGGCTGAAGACCGCAAATGGTTCAGCGAATGGGTAGGCTTATCTGGGCACAAGGTTAAGCCGACGCTTTATATTGGATGCGGCGTTTCGGGCGTTATTCAGCACGTAGCAGGGATTCGCGACTCTCAGGTGATCGTGGCTGTTAACAAAGACCCTGAAGCGCCGCTATGCGAAGTTGCGGATTATGTTGTGGTTGGCAACTTGTACGAGATCATTCCTGCGCTTATAGAGGCCTTAAAGCGACAACTTAAAACGGGCCAAAATAGAATAGGAAATTGAAGGCTTCACTTGTAGGGTATGAATTCTTTGCCTAGCAGCTCTCTTGCGATGATGATTCTTTGAATGTTCACTGCGCCTTCGGCACCTATGCAGTAGGACATTATTCCTCTAAGTCCCATCTCTAACGGACACTCTCTAGTATAGCCATAAGCACCGAACCAGAGCATCGTGTCTTCGTAAACTTTCAAGGCAAACCTTGGAATCTTCAATTTACACGCCGAAATATACCGCGTAACTTCCAGCGGCGAGAAGCGTCGTTCCTGGTATTTTTTGTCCATCATCCACGCCGTCCTATAGACCAGGGACTTGTATGCTTCGAGGTCTGCCCAATGATCTGCGAGTTCGAATTGTATGCCCTCAAACTTTCCGATTGGGCGCCCGAAGGCTTTTCGTTCCTTGATATACTCCATTCCTAGTTCCAGTGCTCGCTGCGCTGCGCCTATGCAGACTGCGCCGATTAAGATTCTTGCGCCGTCAAAGCCTTCCATGGTCAGGTAGAAGCCTTTCTCTGGTTCGCCGATAATATGATAGTCGGGTAGTCGAACGTTTTTCATTAGAAAGCCGCCAGTGGAGATTGCCATTCTGCCCATGTCTTCGAAGCGTTTCATGGGTTCCACGCCTGGCGCATTGATTGGTACGTAAAAGCCTGTCATGCCCTTGTGCGAAGCCTCTGGAGACGGTGGAGGAGATGTTCTAGCGAGGACGAAGTAGCCTCCGCCCAACTTTTGCGCCTCGTCTGTGCCGCTGATGTAGGTTTTTTCGCCGTCAAGAATCCAGTTACTGCCTTCTTTCTTGGCCGTCGTCTTAAACGCTGCAACGTCAGAGCCTCCGCCTGCTTCGGTTGTCGCTATGCCGATGAATGCTTCGCCTTTCACCGCCTTGCGGATTACTTGATCTCTCACCTGTTCGGTACAGTAGCGGTCGACGACGAACCCCCAAGATGATTCGACGAGGAAGAAGACGGGAATAGCGATGCTGATGTCCGCGTAGCCTAGTTCTTCTGCAGCTATGCACGCGGTGACCCAATCAGCGCCTGTGGCGCCGTGCTCCTGCGGCGCAGTCATCACGAGTAAGCCCAAGTCTGCGAGTCCTTTGACGATTTCTCGCGGCAAAACAGCCTTTGTGTCAATTTCTCTGACTTTTTCGAGAGTCAGGTTCTTCTGGCACCATTCGCGTATAGCGTTTCGGAATAGTTCCTGCTCTTCTGTGAAGCTAAAATCTACCATTACTTTTCACCACTTTGTCCAGAAATTGCGAATACTATGCTTACGACTTAATAATCTTATCCGCAAGTTCCTACGGTTTACCCGCAAATCTTTGGGGTCTTCTGAATGGCAAGGTGCCACTTTTCTCGCACGCACTACACGTCAAATGTGACAAACCGTATTTATCGCTTATTAGAATAAATGATGAAGTGCCAACTGGACGCAGGTGCATAATAGATGCATTGAACTGAGATTTATGCTTGAAAATGGAAAATGAGGGTGAGAATAATATCTGCGAAAAGTTGCGATTCGAAGCTGTTAGCGGGATTAGGCGTCTCCGCGCGCGTCATATTTGCAGCATACAAAAGCCACAGAAAAGAAAATCTTCGTTAAGAATAATCGCGTACACTAAGATGGAAAAACAAATCTACTAGTACCGATGCTATCCCTACGCAATCGCTCCACGGTGAAAATGTTGAACGAACGAACCATTTCCACACTATCACTAGGTGCACTTATTATACTTGGAATTGCCGCTTTGTTCTTGGCGTGGTATGGTCAGTCGGGCTCTTGGAAATTTTTGCTGGCCCTTTTCCCACTTCTAGTGATTCTTGTTGGTGTGGCTTTTCTGGGGCAAAGCGGCCTAGTCATGGCTTTTGTAGGCTTAATACTCACGGTATTACTGGCAGTTTTTCAGTTCGACACGCCACTGGAGGTCGCTCTAGGCGCCGCGGCATACGGCTTTGTGAAAAGCTTCGGCATTTCTATCTCTGTAGCCGCCACAATGCTGATGATTTTTCTCATGCGCGAAGCAAGCGCCTTAGGAACTGTTTCGAAGGTTATTAAGCAACAAGTCGTTGGCAACGAGGTTCAGGCCTTGTATATTGGAATAGCCTTCGGATCTTTCCTATCCTCGCTCGGGGTGGTTACGCCTGCGTTGTTTCCGCCATTGCTAATTACGATGGGGTTTACACCAATATCCGCTATAGCCATCGCCGTACTCGGCTATAACGCCACAACAAGCTTTTCCCTACTCTCAATTCCCATAACTCTTCCGGCCCAAGTCGGTGGGTTAAATCCGATCGAATTTGCTTTCAAAATCGCCATCTTTCTTCCACTTGTCTCAGCTGGGTTGGCTTTTGCAGTTCTCTGGGTTGCTGGAGGGAAACAGTCCATGCGGAAAGGAGCGATTCCAGCGATTGTTTGCGGGTTGACTTTGGCCTTCGCGTGTTTAGGGACGGTTTCGCTTGATTATTTCACTGGAGTTCAATATATCCCGTTACGAATCGTGGGTGTCATCGCAGGGTTATGTGCAATGCTATCCCTACACATATACCAGAAACTGAGACCACCAGCAATAAGAAGAGAGAAAGACGTGGATTATCCGAAAACAAAGGAAGTCCTGCGTTCATTTTCCCCATGGATCATATTGACGTTTTTGGCAGCGATTATTAGCATTCCGCAGATAGTCAGCTGGCTTAATAACGCTCTCGCGAATCTCTCATCCTTTTTCTTCGGAATTAACTTTCGGAATTTGGAAGTCGTTACGGTGTTTGCAGACCAGAAAATTGACTTGGACATTCTTTCTCAGATTTACACGTGGATTTTTGTCGCTATCTTGTTGTCGTTGGTCACGCTTCGACCCACGAGAAAGCAAATCAGGAATTCCGTGACTTTTTGGCTTAAACGGTTTCTAGGTCCTTTTTTGGCGTACAGTGTTTACTTTTCAATAGCTTTTGTTATGGCCTTCTCGGCAATGGAAATCGTGAATGGCGCTTTAGTACAAGCACCTCTAGCCACGTATAATGTTCAGAACATGAACGTCATAATGGGCACTACACTAGCTACAATTTTCGGCGCCGGGTACATTTTCGTGGCAGCCTCACTCGGCTTATTCGGCGCCATAGTCGGAGGCTCAGAAACCACCTCAAACGTTCTTTTCTTAAAAATACAACACACCGCCATTGAAAACATATATCCACATAACGAGGCCGAGAGCGCGCGCGTGTTTATGACCGTGTATGGGAGTCACGCGGTTGCGGGAGGCATAGCAAGTGCGGTCACGCCAGCGAAAATCAACAACGCCGTAGTTACGATTGACGAGCCCAAGAAAACTGAATCGCTCATCATGCGCAAACACTTGATCATTGTGATACTCCTAACCATGGCCACAGGCATACTTACAGGAATCTTCGTCTCAATCGGCATCTAATAATCCATACAAATACGCCATGTTTTGGATTATTCTAGACTTGATCACAAAAAGCAAAAGTGCAAAGGAATTCAGCGTAAGACTGAATTAAAAAATACTTTTTGGAGAGCTACTCCTCCATAATCTATATAAACTCTTAGTATCAATTGAAACGTATGAGATGTCCATCGTGCCCCCTCTCCTCCTTTTCTCCTAAAAAGAACGATTGAAGGATTATTCACGGTGGGCATCTCTTTCTCTATCACCTACTTCAAAATCGCTATTTCTAGCGCGCGGTAACAAAGTGACCAGAAAATGGAGGCATCTTTGATTAGACGATATTGTTCTCTTTGTGTTTGTTATAGACAGTTTCTGCTAGCTTGTCCAAGGCTTTGAAATCCTCTTCCCGAGGAAAACCCTTTATGACAACTGGTGGAAGCAATTCCACCCTCAGACTGGATATCATCGAAGCAATCTGTTCCACCGTTCTGCCACCCCAACCGTAGGACCCGATTACCGATGCAAACTTCAATTTTGGCCTCAAAGCATTAGCGAGAAAAACCGCGTAGACAACGTTCGGATGTGGTCCAGCTAAGACCGTTGGTGCACCTACCACTACCGTCGCTGCATCTACCAACGCCATCGCTAATTTTCCAACATCTGTTCTAGCCAAATCAAACTGCTTCACCGTAATGCCCCTTTCAACCAGGGCACTAACGAAGTGTCTCACCATCGCTCGGGTACTGCCATGCATTGAAGTGTAGGGCAAGACAACGATGTTTTTCGGCGGAGCGTTGACCCAATCTTTATACGCATCAATTATGAACTGGGGCTTGTCATAGATTGGACCATGACTCGTCGCAATAATATCTATCTGCAAATCTTTGATTCTTTCCAGATTCTTCTGAATGACCGGTCTGAATGGCATCATAATCTCCGCGTAATACCTCTTCGCAGCCTCGTAAACCGTTGCTTCATCAGTCACGTACAGGTCAGACGTCGCAAAATGGGAGCCAAACCAATCGCAGGTGAAGAGTATCTTGTCCTCTTTCAAATACGTGATCATAGTCTCGGGCCAGTGAACCCAAGGAACATGGATAAACTGTAACGTTTTATCTCCCAAGGAAAGACTTTCGTCATCTTCCACGACTTTGATTCTGTTTTCTGGAATCAAAAGCAGATCCATTAGCATTGGTTTGCATTTGGGCGAAGCTACGACTATTGCGTTTGGATACTGCGACAATACCTCGGGCAATGCACCGGAATGGTCTTGTTCCGCATGATGCGCAACAACGTAGTCTATATTCTGGATACCCATCTGGTTTAGATTGTTTAGCAAAACGTTCGCCATAGTTGGGTCAACAGTGTCTATTAGTACCGTTTTTTCGCTGCCCTTGACAATGTAGGCGTTATAACTTGTCCCGTCTGGAAGGGGGATGAGTTCGTCGAAAAGCCGTCTATCCCAATCCACAGCGCCAACAGAGTAAATATTCATTTTTAGTATTCTCGGCTTCATTTGCTATCAATTCCACCCAATCTGCACACAGGTAAGCGTCTAAATAGAAGCGGTCCAACTAAAGCTTTTTTGTTTTTCTGTCGGTCTAGCCTATTTTTTAAAGGAAGGAAATCTGGAGAAAATTATGCAAGGATTACGTATGTCATAAAAACCAGCGATCAACCAACAAATTACATGTATGCTTGTTAGAAAATTAAGATGAAAGAGTTATGGGTAAAACTAACGGGAGCAAAAAAAGGATTCTCAAAGAGCTAATCAGGCAGTCACATTCCAGAGCCAGTGCGCGCTTCTTTGTCTAGTAGTACACTCATTTCCAAATAATTATATAGGCGCGCGTTTTCTTGACTTTAGACGCCGATAACTTAGTCAAGATCGAATGTTTGCGGATTGAGAGAGGAAGTTAAAATATGAAAACTGATGGAATGGTGGTTTTGGGGTCTCTCTTATGCAAGACCTATCAGATTAGTGATGTAAAAGTTGAGGCCTTAAAAGATGTTAATCTTAATGTGAGAGAGAGCCAATTTACTGCCATAAGTGGACCTTCAGGTTCTGGAAAGACAACGCTTCTAAACATTATCGGCAGCATCGATAAGCCTACGAGCGGAGAAATTGTTGTTTTTGGAAATGACCTGAAAGCAAAGAATGAGGATTTCTTGGCAAGTTTCCGATGCCATAACATTGGCTTCGTTTTCCAATCCTACAATCTTGTTTCCACTTTGACCGTTGCAGAGAACGTTGCTTTTCCAATGGAATGGGTTGAAACCCCAGAGGATCAGATAAAGAAACGGATTGAAGAATTGCTGGAAATTGTCGACCTAAGTCAAAGGAGGGATCACTTTCCCTTTCAACTGAGTGGCGGTGAACAACAGCGTGTAGCCTTGGCTCGCGCCCTAGCGAATAATCCACCATTGCTTCTTGCTGATGAACCAACTGGAAATCTAGATCCAAAAACGGGCGGAAAAATCATTCAGATACTGCAAGAATTGAAGGACGATAAAAAGACAATCATTGTTGCGACGCACGACAGCCAGATACTTGCATTGGCAGATCAAAAGTTTTATCTGGAGGACGGAAAGCTGGCAAATCTTAATGAGTGAAACCTCTTTTCCAATAAAAGACTTAATGCGTAGAAAATTCCAGACAACTCTAATTGTTACAACGTTGACGCTGTGTGTGGCGTCAACGGTTTTCCTTCTCCTCTTAGCTGATAGAGTGGGCTTTGGAATTTCATCAGTGGTCGAAGGAAGAACAACAGTAGGGTTTTCTGCGGTCTTCTCGAGCTTCATACTGATCATCGGAATTCTGACCTTCTTAATCGGAGGAGTGATCGTTTCTTTCATAGCGTTTGTGATGATGTCCCAGAGAGTCAGAGATATTGGACTGATGAAGGCAATAGGATGCCCGAACGACTTGATTTTTGCCCATTTCACGACTGAACTCCTGATTGTCACATTTTCCAGTTGCGTTCTAGGCGTTGTATTGGGAATAGCGGCAGCTTTCGCTTCAAATAGCCTCTTCAACGGTTCAGGCTTTCAACTTGCGCAGCAGTCAATTAATCTATGGCTCGTTCTTCTGGTTTTCGTGTTTTTCTTGATTCTTATGTTAGCTTTTGGGATAAAGCCGATTTTGGATACAACCAAACTTGAGCCAGCCAAAGCAATTTCACCGACATATCACATCGGATTAATCAATGAGCCAAGATTCAGAGTTATTTCAAAGTCAGGCTTTTCAATGAAAATAGCCGTAAGAAACCTGTTCCGTCACAGGTCGGCAACCATTCGCATAATATTGTGCCTAGCTACAGTTTTTGTTTTGGTGACTGTTGCTGTTGGCGGAGGAATAATTGCTGACCAAACCTCCAAAAACTGGATTGAAGAAGCAGTAGGCCGGAAAGTGGTCTTGATAGCCAATCAAGAAATGTGTAGCCAATATCAGCTGCTGTTGTCGAAATTTTACGAGAAGAACGAGAGCATGGCTTTTAACTACACGCAGCAAAAATTCCTGATACCAGGAAACCTCACTAGCACGAGCTACTTAGGAAGCATTACTGGCACAAGCGTCGATGCACGTCTAATCACGCAAGCAGATGTTACTGTGTTACCAGGTATCGCATTTGACCAAAGCACAGGAGAGTATGCTTATGTAGGCAGCCTCAGACATGGCGTATCGATAATTATTGGTGTACAGCCTGGGAAAGTGCTGAATAACTGGTTCTTGGAGGGCACATTTCTAGAAGCGAACACAACGACAGCAGTAATAGGCGACTCCATGGCCCAAGAAATGTTCTCTGAACCTTTCAATCAAAGTATGACGGTGTTCAATAAAGGATTTCAAATAATCGGCGTTTGCATAGACCCGCTTAATAATGGAAACGTCACATATGTGCCTTTGCCCGTTCTGCAAGACGCCATAAATGAACAGAACCAAACAAACATTGTCCTGAGTCAAAATTGATACTTCGGCAAATTATGAGGAGACACTAAACCAAATAAGAACAAAAGTCGAGATCTTCAATTCTAACTTCAATTCCAGTCTTGATGTTCTTGAACTCAATGGAGTATTGGACAAAAGTCTTGGCTTCCTTGATTCTATATGGTCTACAGTAATGTTTTTGCCACTATTCTCTATAGTTGCCGCGTTGCTGTGCTCAGCAGACTATGTCATGCTCGTTACGAATGAACAGCGACAGGAATTTGGTGTTCTAAGGGCTGTCGGAGCCAACCCCAGGGGTATTGTGAAGATCATTTCGGGGCAGAGTTTGATAATTCTGCTCCTGTGCTACGCAGTTGGAATTACAGTAGGAATAATCGTCACTCTGCTAATTCTGATTCCAGGACCTCTCGTTACAATCGGCACCGTTGCTGAAATAGCTGGATGGCTTCTGATCATTTTGGCTGTGACATTAGCCGTCAACCTATATCCTGCGATAAAATTCGCAAAGAAACCTATTCCAGAAATCATAACCTAGCTTATGTTCAAACTTTAATCTCAAAATAGATTATCGCGCCTTTGCGAACTCTTTTATTATCTCGTCAACAGTTTTTATTTCCGCATTGTAAACATCCTTTAAGTACGCCAAGCCACTCGCTTGGGCTTCTTCTGTGAAAGCTTCAACACCGTCTTTGGCTATGATGATTTTGAAGCCTCGGAAAAAAGCGTCGGCGCTAGAATGCCTTACGCAGATGTTTGTGTGCAACCCACCTAGAATTACAGTTTTTGTTCCTTCTCCTTTGTAGAGGCTTCTTAGCAAGGAATCAAGGCCTGTTTCGTAGAAGCTGCTGTATGTTCTTTTTTCAACTATGAAATCCTGCTCTTTAGGCTGCAGTTTCTGGAATGATTTCTGCGCCTGGAGTGCCTTTAATAGCGTGCCCTCCCCATTTGTGCACTACTTCAAAGTCATTCTTGTAGTGGGCATCATTCGAATAGACCACTGGAACCCCAAGTTTTCGGGCTGCTTCTGCAAGTTTTTTTAGGGGCTGGATTATTTTCCGAGCACGTTCTGTTTTTAGTTCCCCCGTGACAAAGTCGTTCAACATGTCAATGATTATGACCGCAGGTCGTTCCATAGCGTTCATTTCCACTCCAATATTATTCCTATCCTCTTATAGAATTAACGATTTCTGAGAAAAACCAAAAAAGACAATAACCGTGCTTGCCGATAATCTGTATTCATAACAGGTGAAACCGACTTTGCTCATGCTGTTCAATTCAATGACCCGAAAATTCGAAGAATTCCAGCCTTTCAACGATAGAAAGGTGAAAATGTACACCTGTGGACCTTCCATCTATCTGCTACCCCACATTGGCAACTACCGTACGTTCCTTTACGAAGACGTTCTCTTCCGTTATCTCGAATATTTGGGCTACGATGTTGAACGAGCTCTAAACATCACAGATGTTGAAGACAAAGCTATCGCCGAGGCAGAAAAAGAAGACATGACGCTAAAGCAGTTGACAGAAAAAAACTCCAAGATTTTTCTTGAAGAGTTAAAGAAACTAGGAGCCAAACCACCGACTTATCTTCCAAAGTCTTCTTCAAGCGTGGAACAAGCCGTCAGTATAATTGAAGCATTGCTAAGGAAAGGATATGCTTACTGGTACAATGGCAATGTTTACTACGACTCGCTAAAGTTCAAGAATTTCGGCAGACTCTACGGTTTAGACATGAACAGATGGCCAAAGGAGAAGAGACGCTTTCACAAGGACACTTATCCGGGTAACAGATGGAACCTGGGCGATTTCATCTTGTGGCACGGCTACCAGAAAGAGGACAAAGAAGTTTATTGGAACACAAGCCTAGGAAAAGGTAGGCCAGCATGGAATGCTCAAGACCCGGCGATGGCGACGCAGACATTAGATTTTAGGGTGGACATTTACTGCGGCGGCGTGGACAACCTGATTCGACATCACGACTACGTAATCGCCATTGTAGAAAGCATCACGAACGAGTTATTTGCCAGGTTCTGGCTTCACGGTGAGCACTTGTTCGTTGACGGAAAGAAAATGTCTAAGAGTCGAGGCAACATAATTTATCCAAAAGACCTTGTTGAAAAAGGCTGCCAATGGCGGCATATACGATTCTTTCTTATCAACGGCTACTACCGCAAGAGACTCAACTTTACGTATAAAAAATTCAAAACGGCCTGTGACCGATTGCACGAATTTAAAGACATGACGAAAAAGCTCCAAAGCGTCAAAACAACAGATATAAAATCAAGCCAGAAAACAAAGAATCTAGTTTCTAGATTGAAAAAGGATTTTGAGGAGAACATGAACAACGATTTGCACGTCAAAAAAGCGTTTGACGCTATTTTCAACATAGTATCTGAACTGGTGGCTCTGGCAAAAAGAGGCAGAGTCAGCAGAGAAGATGCTGAAGAAGCAATATCGGTCTTGAAAAGCATTGACGAAGTTCTGCAGGTATTCTTTTAGTAGAAGGTTCGAGTATGATAGCAGGAAAGAATGAACCTGAATCTGCAGAAGGAAACTCTTTATTTTAAACGCAAGGACTGAGTCATGTGTTGACAAATCGCCATGTTTTTCTGCAAGAAACAAGAATAACACTAAATTAAAGGAGACTGATACAAGTGTGCGGAATATTCGGTTTTGCACTAAGAAAGCCTTTGTCCGTGACTAAGGTTTTCGGAGTCCTTGAGAAGCTTGAAGTTCATAGGTATCCGCAAGAGCAAACTGCACTCGGAGGGTACGGTGCTGGTTTGGCAGTATTGCTGCCAGATGGCAGTGTATGGTCAGAGAAAGTTGGAAAGGTCAGCGATTCTCCAGTCGCCAGCCTAGCTGATATTGTAAAGCCAAATGTCAAAAGAGCTTCAGTTTTGTTGGCACATGTTAGAATGCCGAGTCCAGAGTTTATGAACACAGCCGAATTCAGAGAGACAGCTCAACCGTACGTGGTGGAATTTGATCCAAGTTTGACTATCGTGTCAGTTCATAATGGAAAAATGGAGAACTACAAGGAGATAAGAGCCGAATTTGGTAAAGGACATGTTTTTGATTCTGAAAAATCCGAGCTTATCGACTCGGAAGTCATACCGCATTATTTTGAAGAAATCTTGAAAGAAGAATCGGACGTCGATAAGGCGTTGTATTCGTTTTTCTGTTCTTTGCAGGGTTCAAACGCAATCAGTATGCTACAAATAAGCGAAGAAAACACGTTCCTGCATTTTATTCACAAGGGAAAAACCAGAGGATTAGCAATCTGGACAAACGCTCAAGGAGAGGTGATTTTCTGTTCAAGGAAAGAACCCTTAAAGGAAGAGTTTGGCAACATTCTTGCAAAAGGCAACTTCGACGAGAAAGTCTCGATTGCATATCACGAGGACGTGGGTCTCAAGCTTACTTTTCCGATAGACCGGGATATAAAAACATAATTCTCTTCTGATTCCTAACGCCGGGCAACCTAACGGCGCGCTCTACATGATGTCGACGCGCGAGAATACTGGGACCGCGAGTATCGACAAAACTCCAGCAATAGCAAATCCTAGAGTAAAGCCGTAAGCTGTAATCACGATGCCTCCAAGTATCGAGCCGACTGCGTTAGCCAATGCGACAACAGACAAAAGCTGCCCCTGAGCGGCTCCCCCACCGCCTGCGGAGAGCTTGTGAAACAGCAAAAGTCGTTATTGGAAGCCAGACCACAGCGTAGAGGACATTGAAAACCACGGAGAGTATGAGAGGAAATACAAAAACGAAGGAAACCGGGTGAACAAGGAATAGGGGAAGAGCTGCCCAACAGAATATCAAGCTGCCCCGAGAAATCAGTGCTATATGGAAAGCTCCCTTTTGATCTAATTTGATGCGTGGTGCGATCTTTACGAAGGTAAAAGCAACTGCCGCGTTTGTCGCAGCGTTGATTGCCAGCTGCGTACTATCGGATAGCCCAAGATCCTTCATCAGAGGGGTCTGACCCACGGTGAAGAAGTATATACCTATCCAATGTACGAGGCACGCTAGAAAGAGCAGCTGAAGTGGTTTCAACTGTTTCAAATTCCTGGGAAGGCTGAACCCTCTCACGTGCAGATAGTGAAAAATCGGTCTCGGAGAGAGAAATCTCTCTGCGTCGTGAAAAGTCACAGGAAAGAAATGTCTTTCCAAGGTCATTTCGGGCTCTCGCCCAGTTTTCCAAAGAATCAAGGCTGCCAGAAAACACATAGCAGCTGAAACATAGAAGAGCCAGCTTGTCTTGATGAACAATGCGACGACAGTATTCACTACGAGTCCAAGTATTGTACCTAGGCTCGACAGAGAGTTATACCTTGCAACTTCGACCTGCCAGTTCTTGGCTCTGCAGCTCTCCACAGAGTACATTGTTGCGATAGGGGTTATGCCGCTTGTAAAAACTGCAAGAAGAGTGTAAAGGAGAATCAGTTGTGGCACAATAGTCGCGATGCTCATGACAAAAAATATTGGACCCAAGACTACGAAGAAGAAAAGGAGATAGCGCCGCCTCATCCCAGCAAGGTCTGAAAGTCTTCCCCACAAAGTGGAGAACACGATGGTAGCTGCGGCACCCGCAGCAGTCATCACTCCGATATCTCGCACACTTGCACCTAACGATAGCGCGATTAATGTCGTGATAAGCCCCGAGGAACCGAGCGCTACGTTGAGGGGGAGCGTGTAAAGATGCAAGGCTATTGGGGGTCTTTTCTCTTGCTTTGGATTATCTGCCTTGCTCATCAGCCTCCACTCCCGCAAAAACGTGCCTCAATTCCAAAGATCGAGTGACTATTAAACCTCGCGCGCTTCGATTATTATGAATTTCAAGCTAACTTGTTAGGTCAACGCAGGCGATAATGATTTGTTGCGACGGAAACGGCATTTTGTTTGTAAGGTCGTGTGGTAGATATTGCGTTTATGCTTTCTGCAGTTCTTCAAGTGCTTTTAGAACTTCTTCGGAATGCTGCTTCACGTCAACCTTTGGAAAGATATGCGTTATCTTTCCATCTTTGTTAATAATGAAGGTTACTCTCTTTGGCAAGGAATCCTCCGATTCCAAGCACGCCATAGGCTTTGGCAACTTCCTTGCTCTTGTCACTAAGGATGGCGAATGGCAGATTGTATTTCTCAGAGAATTTGGAATGTGATTCTACACTGTCGAGACTGATCCCAATCACGACGGCATCCTTATCTTGATAGGGCTTGTAATCGTCCCTGAAGCTGCATGCTTCAGCAGTACAGCCCGGCGTGAAATCTTTTGGATAGAAGTAAAGAACCACGACCTTTTTTCCACAGAAGTCTTTCAGACTAACCGGTAGACCATGTTCATCTAATAGGGAGAAATCAGGAGCCGTGTCACCAATTTTCAGCTCTGTCAAGAGTTCCCACATCGAGCAGATATGTTGCTTAATGTGGATTTAGGTTTTTCGCGAGCGTTTAATTGGCTACTTTAGAGAAGCATAGAATTCTTTAATCCTGTATGAAGCATTGGGTTTAAGGGGTTCCCCGTGACCGCTTAGCATCACGTCGAAGTCTAGCTGCGATATTTCCCCAATTGACTGTTTTGCTCGGTGCACGTCCAACGTGAAGCGTTCAGGCGGGCCTTTTATCCTCTCATTAATGAATCTGATTGCGTCGCCGACAAATAGTACTCTTCTTTCATGATCGTATAATGAGATGCTACCAGGCGTGTGTCCGGGTGTATGGATGACTCTGAGTGTCCCGACCTCATCGTTTTCTTTGAGCACAATATCTGGTTGAACAGGCTTGAACTTGAAGAAGAACGAGCCGGCCTTGAATAGAATGCCAGATGGCCCCTTTGGGCACTGGCGATGTCTTTTCTCCCGCAACGAATGGGGCATCTTCTTCGTGGACTGCAACCTTTGCGTTTGTAAGCTTCTTAAGTTCATGGGCACTTCCAACGTGGTCTATGTGGCAATGAGTCAACAGGATCCTTGAGACATCCGAAGGCTGCCGACCGACTTTGTGAACATAATCCAAGATCTTGCCCGCGTTCTTGGGCATTCCTGTGTCAATCACGGTCAGCTCTTCTCCATCGATCACGAGAAAAACATTGGCGTTGACTCCCTCTACTTGGTGTACGTCTTTCATTATTTCCATCGATACTGCACCGTTTGAACAAGTCTAGAGACGCACGCTCATAAAAAGGACGCGCTGTATTGTGAGTTGCGAGAATTTTGCGAGGTCTCCTACGCCTTTCAATTCTACCATAACACTGAGATTGAATATCTATTCTGAGCGAAACACTTTTTTTCTGTTCTCAGAGCTCCAGTTCTTCAATTGACTAATGGTTTTCGTGAACTGCCTCCACAAAAGCGTTTCACGAGTTATACATAAACAGCGACAGAACTTACGACTGGTGCCCTACAATAAGGGCTTCCCAGATTCCCTTCGGTTAAGGTTTTCTTGGACAAATGGCGCAATACGTCCGATGCAACTACAATTCCTGCGACTGCTCCACCCTCGATGACTGGAAGCCGTCTTATCCTGCGTTCGCACATAATCCTAGCAGCTTCCTTCGGGGTAGTATTGGCATTGATTGTTATGAGAGGCGACGACATGACCTTCGAAACCGGAGTAGTGTGAGGCAGGTTCTTTGCGATGACTCTTATAACAAAGTCTCTCTCAGTTATGATTCCAACGGTGATTTTGCCATCAAGAATCAGCAAACTGCCTCGGTCAGACTCCTTCATGAGGTTAGCAGCTTCCAAGACAGTCCACGTCGGACCTATGTTGACGACAGGCTTCATAATTTCTTTGACTGTCGGCATAGTATTCGAAATACACCCGTGAACGCAAATAAGGTTTCCTATAGTACATAACAGCCCGCCAGCGCTGCTACACCGTTAAAGTTGTAACCAACCTAGGAAGAGGCAGAAAAGCTTATGGCTTTAGGCTATGAGTTCCATTATCACACCCAAGACGGGGTTGACCTATTCCGCAAAAAGGTGATAGGACTTGACTGACACAGAATCAATCGACTTGAGCGAACACGTCGTCGGCTACGACGAAAAAACCCAGTGCTGGAAGCTGAGTTTCAGATCACATTCCGTAGAGATACAGAACACTTTCGCCGAGATGTTTTCGATGTGGGTGGGACGTGTTTTGGTCACGGCAGAAAATGAGAAGTGGGCTCTTACTGCTGCAAGGGTTGCCACGGGATTTGCTTCCTCTATCATAATGTCACCAGCGGAGGCTGGGATAGAAGGCTCATTTTCCGCTGAGAGAACTCCTGATAAACGCGTAGGCATGTTGGTACAGTTTTATCATAGAACAAGACCTGACTTGAAAGCGCAGATGATACTGCGAATCGGGCAGTGTGTAATGACTTGCCCCACAACAGCCGCCTACGATGCTTTGCCCAACGCCAAAAGACACTTGAAGGTTGGAAGAAGCATCCGCTTGTTCGGTGATGGATATCAAAGAAGAGACATTGTGGTAGATAGGCAAGTGTGGCGCATCCCTGTTATGGAAGGCGAATTCATAGTCGAAGACACCTTCGGCGCAGCCAAAGCCATAGCGGGCGGAAATTTCCTGATCATGGCGGAAAACCGTGAATCAGGGCTTAAGGCGGCAGAAGAGGCCGTAGACGCTATTCAAGGCAAAGTAGAAGGCGTGATAATGCCGTTTCCAGGCGGCATCTGCAGGTCAGGCTCCAAAGCGGGTTCACAAAAATACAAATTAGCTGCCTCTACCTTTCATCAATACTGCCCACGACTGCGGAAACTTGTGCCTGACTCTAAGGTTCCAGAAGGCGTGCACTGCATTTATGAAATCGTCATCAACGGCTTGACTCTCGAAGCCGTGAAAAAAGCCATGGGCATGGGAATAAAAGCTGCAATTCAAGTCCCAGGTGTGGTTATGATTTCCGCAGGAAACTACGGCGGCAAACTCGGACCTTACCAAGCTTTCTTGAAAGAAGTCCTACAGCTTTAAGACTCTGAACCATCGTTCCGATAAGCAAAGCACCGTGCAGACTAGAAAAAGACAACCCGAGACCTTTCCTTTTCGATTACGTAGGAAACTCGTGAACATTCCTCTTTTCACTTTCTTGAGTCCTCAATAAACTATGTTAGCGTAAAAACTCGAAAGCATTAGAGTAGAAGAATAAGCAAACCTAACGTTCTAATATTTTTATGTAGGCGAAAGCCGCAGTGAGGGTGAAGATTACCGAGAAGATAACTACACTGAAAATCATGTTGATAGAAAATGGTGGTGTGCGCGCGCTAGTCCGCAAATTTTGGCGTGAAAGTTCGCGATGTCCCAAGGCGTGCTGACCCAGAGCATTTTGGGCTCTTGAAACGCTAGGCCCAAAAGTCCACGTACCTTTTCTGGGTTCTTTCTTATGTCGTACTCGCCGACGGTAGCCGTACCTTCGCTGGGGCGTATAACAGTCGCAAGCAAGAGGATGGTCGTTGACTTGCCCGCACCGTTAGGCCCTAATAGTCCGAATATTTCGCCTTCATTTATATCAAGGCTTAAATGATCAACCGCGGTTGTATTTCCAAAAGTTTTCGTCAAACCCTTCATGGAAATTATGGCCACCAAATTACACCTGCATGATACTGAAACTATTTTTTTGAAGTTTTACATAGAATAAACTGGAAGAAATAAGGATATCGAAAATACAAAGCTGAGGAGCAGAAGATAAGCGATATGACCTTAGTTATGCCGATTAAGAGAATTAACGCGCGCTAACCAAGAGGTTTGATGTATTCTTCGCCTTTTCCCTCGGGCGAACCGACCAGTATGCGATAGTGTTCCATCCCGTTGTGGCTATTGTAAACGCGTTCGAGCTTGCCCTTTACTACAATTTCTTCGCCTATTTTGGCTAAGCTGTCATAGAGGCTCTCATAGGTCGCCACTTCCTGAATGCCAATTTTCACTGGTTTTCCTTCAATACCCCTAACGTCACGAACTTTGTAGACGCAAGGCAAAAACAAGCTCTCACTATCATCAGAAACGACGGCGCGCAATGTTAGTTGTCCTTCGGGGCGGAAGGTTTCGTCACCGTACATTTCAGGCAGCTCCATTTCAAGATGAGTAGGATGAACAGAAAACATCACGTCGTCAAAAACCCCGAGATTCCACTTGCGTTCATAAATGCGTCTGGCGTCGTCGAAGCTTAGAGGAAAACGTGCGGCTTTCTTTTTACACCAATCGTCTAATACGGCGCCTTCAAACCGCTTGATTCTTGAATCTGATTTCCCATAGGTCCTGGTCAAAGCTTCCTTAACCTTCAGACTGTTCTGCAGGCCATAAATCGTTACATCAATGTCTGAGAATTTTGGATTGTGGATGTCAAGAAGAATCGAACCGGTGACGCCAAAATCATTCAGGGTTACACCGCTTCTTCTACAAATAAAGCCAACGAAAGCAGCGAGTTTCTTTTGCAGTGCATCTTTCTTTGTGGTTTTTAAGATTTTTGCGAGTTTCTCCTCCGGCTTATAATGCTCCAAAATGTAGCTGTGAGGTACGGCGGTCATCGTGATGCCGTATTCTTTCGCATGGAACAGATACTGCGGATGTTTGAATTTGAGCAGGTTGAAGGTTTCGAGCAAGTCCGGAATGGTGTAGGCGCGCATTACTCGCTTGTAGCTCGTGTGGTTGTCTTTCCATTTGCCCCTCCTATCAGGCACATATTTTACGTAGGCAAACACGCGATCTGGAGGGTGGTAAGGACCGACGACGCAGAAAAAGAAGCCTTCTTGGGTGCGGATGAAGTCGCGGTCTCTGAAGCCACGATGGTCTATTTGTTTTTGCATAGGCTTTAACCCTTCAAACACCTATAGCGTATTAAGCGTGGTGAGGCGATGGCTAAATGGGTTCCAAGGGATGGCGACACTTTCATCACAAGAGACAACTTCATCTTTTATGTGTTTGGGTATGAGCACCCAAAGGGTAGAGTCACAGCTTTTCTGAAATATATTCCGGCGGAGCATAAGGAACTCTTCAAAATAAAACTTCTCAAAAAAACATGGAATAGGGGTAAACTGCAACTACTTAGGGCGGAGAAACTCTACACGGCAGAGAATTACAATGCGTTCTTGGAAACGTTCAAGAAGAATTTTCCAGAATACGTTTATCACTGTCCTTTTCGGCAGAAAAACCTGATAAGCGTCCCTTTGAAACAAATCAAAAAAGTTTACACACCAAACGAGTGTTTACAAACGCTTCTTAAAAAGAAAAGGAAAGATAGACTAGAAAAGCTCGCTGTTAAGCTCTTGACGCTTCTTTCAAAAAAATCCAGAGTACCGCTTAGCGATTTTGGGTTGCACGGTTCTCTGGCATTAAATATGCATACGGCTGAGTCGGATGTTGATTTTGTGGTTTATGGGGCGAAGAATTTTAGGCGTGTGGAGAAGACCGTGGAGCGACTTGCGGAGAGAAACGTGTTGAGTTATGTATTTACCAAGCGGCTTGACATGGTGAGACGGTACAGGGGGAAGTTTAAGGATGCGCTGTTTGTCTACAACGCAGTGCGGAAGCCTGAAAAAACCAAAACCAAGTATGGCGTGTTCAAGTACTTTCCAGTCAGGCAAGTAAAGTTTTACTGCGAAGTACAAGATGACAAAGAGGCGATGTTTCGCCCAGCAGTTTATGATGTGAGAAATTATGTTCCCATAGATAGGGAGTCGATCTTGGCTGAGGACACAGTGCCAAGTAACGTAGTTTCTATGATTGGGTATTACAGAAACGCCGCAAAAAAAGGTGATAGGATACGAGTTTCTGGAATGCTGGAACGCGCGGAACATGTTAAAACTGGAAAGACAAGTTTTCAAGTGGTCGTCGGTTCTGCAACAAGCGAAGACGAATACATCTGGCCATTCTAGTAACCTTACAAGAGACGCAAACGAATTGTATTTCAGTCCTTAATTTCTTTGCTCTTCTTGACGACTAAGTTCTGGTCGCTGTTACAAAAATTGCTAGAAGCCTGCTTAGGTGTTCTGGCGGATGCTATGGGATGCATGCTTACACTGCAGAAAAACAGAAACAATAAAACACACACTTAGCAAGAGAAGAAACCAATGATTATCCCAACAAGGCTTCGAGACCGCGACGCAATAATCACAAACGAGGACCTCATCCTTCGCGTATACGGCTACGCTCACCCACCAAACGCATACGTATGTGACGTCGAATACGCGCCCCAAAGCATATACAAAACCGCCACAAAACGTGCCTTTAGAAAATCCCCAAACAAAGAACGAACTTACTACAAATTCTACTTCGACCAAGGTTTACGCTTTGTGCAGAAAAACTATCCAAAATACACAATAGCCTATTTGCCACTCCAAGCACGACTAGTTGGAGTTGAGCGGGAACACATCAAAGAAGCCATAATTCCACAACAAAAATTCCAACAATTAATAACAAACCAACCAAGAGACTCGCTGATAGAAAGTCTACAAACCCTCTTCACTATACTAAGGACAAGGGCAACACTGTCAACGGGAGACTTTGGAGTGTTCGGCTCACTCCTCCAGAGCTTCTATCACCCACAATACTCAGACATGGACTTGGTTGTTTATGGCAAAAAGAAACTGCAAGCTCTTCAACAACTGCTGCAACAACTATACACAGAAAAGAATACTCCTTTGAAAAACGAGTTTGAAAATGAAGAGGCAATAAAAGGCAAACAATGGCGATTCAAAAACTACTCTCCAAAAGAATACGTCTGGCACCAACGACGAAAACTAATCTACGCATTGTTCAAGAACAAACCAGGCAAAAGGATAATCAAAGCCGAGTTTGAGCCCGTACGAGGCTGGAAAGAAATAAGCAATGAATATGACCCTGAGCAGCGAATCACCCGACAAGGCTGGATAAAAGCTCAAGCACGAATAACAGAAGACAAAGACGCACCTTTCATGCCATCAATCTACCAAATCGAACCACTCAAAACCACAAGTCAAACCAAACCAGAAGACATCAGACGCATACTCTCCTATGTAGAAGAGTTTAGAATGCAAGCAAAGAAAGACGACACGGTCACTGTGGAAGGCAACCTTGAAAAAGTTACCGCGGCAAAGGACAGTTTTCACCAAATCATACTTACCTACACACCAAGATATTATGAACAAGTGTTGAAAGTCACTAAGCAAGAATCATAAAATCAGAAGGCAGGTTTCCCAAAAGCAACCGAAAATGCTCTTCGCCTTCCTTACTTCGCATCCGTTCCAGTTTGCCCTGAGCGACAACAACCTCACCCTTTTCTGCCTGTTCGCAAAATCTTCCACGGAAAGAGACGATCTCGGAGATTGGCTCGACAATGTTGCCTTCGAGAACATGGATATTTTCGATTTTGTAGGTGCATGGTGTGAAAATGGCTTCAGAACTGTCGACAACCGCAGCCTTGATCTTCACGTAGCTAGCATTTGTGTAATGTAGGTCGCCATACTGTTCATTGACTTCGTCCCAATCTTTCACACAACGAATGAAGTAATCATGCTCACGACACTTTCCCTGCAAAACCTTCCTCTGCTCTGTTCGAACAAAATCTTCGAAACTCACTCGTGTATCCTTTGAGCGAAAATCGAACAGATCACGAAACTCCTTCTCACTGTAGCGTCTTGCGAAACCATTTTTCTCAAGCAACACTCTTAATGCGGAGTGAATCTTGCGGCAATTTTCCATGCCATAGACAACTGGGTCGATGTCGGAAGTGGGTGTGTGCAATCTAGTCATGATCGAACCTGAAATGCCTAGCGCACTCCACGGAACATTTGCAGACTCTTTAAGCAAAGAAAGAAAATTCAACGCGTCGTGTTCAAGCAAGTCCAGTTGTTTGCTATGACGGAGTTCTTGCAGCCTTTCATTTGGGCGATAATGGCAACGCACATTACTAAATGGAACTTCGCAGAGACGCTCGCCAAACACTTTGTCTCGGACAAGATAGTGCGGAAACCTTTTCTCTAACAGTTCATAACGAGCAGAAAGAGCATAGATTTTGCGATATTTTGTGGTACCTCGTTTTCTATCACCTTCAATGTCCGGAATAAAACGGGGAAATGCCACAACAAGATCTGGCGGGTGAACCAACCCTTTAACATCAAAGATTATTCCATTCACGTCTTCAACCAGGTCGCCTTCCCGAAACGGCATACAAACATACACCATGCCCTAATCTGTCTGAAGACCTTAATTTCTTTTCTAACAATCCAGTAAGTGGGCGTCTAGGTTTCAAGTTGAATGCTGCTTTATCGGATCATATTTGCAGCATATGCAAAGCCCAATAGCATCATGATCACAAGACTGTGCCTCAGAACGTGTAGAGAAGTCACACAGAGAATAGGCGCCTAAAAGAAGGGGCTAGCTACAACATAGACAATATGTATTAAACTGGACCTTCTTTGGCTGGCTTTCCTCCAAGCGGCATCAATCCTGCACTTTTCAACGCTTTCACTAACGGCACAGCTACTGCAGTAGCCAGAATCCCCTGAATAATCCTGATCACGGGATAAATGAAAGGGCTCACCAAAAATAGATCCCGAACAGTTTCGATATTTGCAATATTAAAAATCCCGTTATAAACAACAGGAAACGCAAACGCTAAATTACCCCATGTGTTATCAGCTTGGTTTCCAATAAAGGCCAACAAGAAAAACGCCGCAGACATCGCTTTTAACGAAGGTTTTCGCAAAAGTAGCACAGTTGGAGCAATTAATGCCAAAGCAATGATTTTATCCCATGAGGCGGCTAGCCCGACGTACCAATATTGACCAAATGGTGTGCACGGTGGAGAAACCCAAAACATACCTATCAATAAAGCTAAGATGCCAGCTGCCTCTTTCCAGCGTTTCGTATAAATAAGCCCCGCCATAAGTGCATTCAAAGGCGGCGACAACAAAAAAGGCAACCCGGCTACAGTTCCACTGCTAGGCGGCAAAACCCACGCAACCAAAGCACCAATAAACGCAGTAAATGCACCTAGCTCCGCACCTAGCAGAATCCCGAAAACCGACGCGATAAACGCTGTCAAACTAATCGTGAGTTGGGGAAGCCCGATCGCAGGAATGTACAACGAGAAAATTGAAAGAACATAATACAACGCCGCAAAAACAATTATGAAAGCTTCTTCACGTGCAGAAATTTGCACACCAACACCTTGTGTAATTTTTTTCAACGGCGTGTAATTTTTGACACAACGCTAATAAAACTTTGCACCAAAGGTTTAATTGAACACTCATGCAAAAAACGTCGAACATGGAAATCGCTGAGCACACGCCTCCTGCCTACAGTTCGCCATCCTCCTAGAGATCGAACGCACCGAAACCAGGAAACGTCCACCGAAATGCAAACTTCCACAAAACCAGCTATGAACACTTCCTAGCATCAGCAGTCGCCATAGCTCCAAGTTTCAAAACCGCCGCAGCAAAAGGGATTCTAGTCGCAGAGGGAAAGCTCCGTTTCGCAGATGTTGGTATTGGAAGAATCATTAAGGATGCTGTGGAAAGGGTAGATTCTTGGCAACACGGCGGAAACACACTCCTTGGCACGGCGCCTCTACTCGTACCCATCGCCGTGGCAGTGGGAAAAACTCTAAAAGAAAACAACGAAATGTTTGACTTGGGAAAACTCAGAACAAACACAAAATCAGTCATAACCTCCGCCACGCCCGAGGACGCAGTTGCCGTTTATGAAGCACTTGACATAGCAAAACCCGGAGGATTAAACAAAGCGCCAAAATTTGACGCCACGGAACCATCTTCGAAACAGAAGATCTTGGAAACCGCACGACGCTTTTTGAGGTGTTCAAGATCTCTGCAGATTATGATTCTGTTTCCAGCGAATGGACCAATAATTATCCTATAGTCTTTGACGTTGGTTATCCTTTTTTGCGGAAAGAACTGGAGAAGAGAAACAACATAAACGATGCTGTTGTGCACACTTTTTCTCAAGCTATTGTCTGAAATCCCAGATACACTCATAGCACGGAAGGCTGGATCCGTGAAGGCGGAAGAAATTTCTCATCAAGCATTGCAGGTTTTAGAATTCGGCGGATTAAGCACACAGGAGGGTAGAGAAGCTCTGGCAGAGCTTGACAAGAATCTTCGAGACTCGGAGAATAAGCTGAACCCTGGAACAACGGCAGATTTAGTCACAGCGACTCTAGCCTTACACATCTTAAGCGGCTATCGCCCCTAGAGAAACCGTTATCTTCAATTCCGCATGCATTTATGGAAAAGAAAAAGGCTGAAAAGAATTGTACGTAATCGCAGTGGTCGGCGGTAAAAAATCAGGCAAGACAACAGCCGTCGAGGCATTAGTTAAGGGCTTAGTTAAACATGGATACAAAGTCGCCACTGTCAAGCATATTTCTCAAAAAAACTTCACAATAGACACCGAAGGAAAAGACACTTGGCGGCACATAAAAGCCGGAGCAAACATAACAGCAAGCGTTGCAGCAAATGAAATAGCAATAATACGAAAGACAGATACTTCTCGCTTCAAAATCAACGATATAATCAAAACCTTCGAAAACGAAGTTGACATGATAATCTTTGAAGGCTTCAAAAAACTCGTCGAACAAGACGAAGACATACCCAAAATTGTCGCAGTGAAGAGCGCCGAAGAAGCATTAGAGGCGCCAAAAAGGTTCAAACCCCTCATTGCCTTTGTTGGTCCATTTTCCACTAATAGTTTAAATTTGTCAACACCTTACGTTGATGTCTTGGCGAATCCTGAAAAACTCGTACAAGCAGCCCTCAATACGATAGAAACCATACCAAAAAAGAAACAGAGCAAAAGACTCAGCACTGCATCATAGGAGGGGCTTTTCGGGATCTGGAGCGGTTCGCTGAAGGGAGAAAGGAGGTCCACGAACACTTATTATAAGAATAGTGTACTCCAGACCTTTCCGAAGCCCTCCTACAACGCCTTGAAAGCATCACTCCATTTCGTATATGACGTAAGCATCTCCACAGAAACACTTGGCTTTCTATCTTCCAAGGTCTGACGGAAATCACTCATAGTAATCGGTCTAGGCTTCGCTTTCTGATTACTCGCCTGCCCAGACTCGAAGAATTCGCCAATCACCTTAAGATGCGCCGACTGCACGGTGTCACGAATATCGCTTCCGGAAAAACCTTCAGAAAGTCGCGCTAGCTCATGCAAATCAACATCGGGTCCAAGGGTGAGACTGGTCGTGTACAGTTTGAACATTTGCAGTCGTGAATGATGATCTGGCAAAGGCACTAAAATTCGCTTTTGAAATCTTCGGATGAAAGGCCAATCCAAATCCCACGGTCGATTGGTTGCGCCCACTACGTAGGCGTGTATTTTCTTTCCCTTCTCAAGTACGCCATCCATTTCTTTAAGAAATTGGTTGCGAACTCGAACCTCTCCGCCAACCTCACTTGCGTGTTCTGCCCATTAACGAGTCTAATTCGTCAACAAATATTATGGCGGGTTTTCCGTTGTCGACAGACTTTCTTGCGTGATCAAACAGTCTTGCTACGTTTCTTTCTCCTTCACCAAGCCACTTTGACATTATTGATGCAGCGTCCACGGACATGAAGGAAGCGTCAATCTCCGTAGCTACAGCAGCGGCGATTAAGGTTTTGCCGCAGCCAGGCGGTCCGAACAACAGTATTCCTCTTGGCCAACCCAATGGAAAAAGGTCTGGTCTTTGGACAGGATAGACGATGGCTTCCTTTATCGCTTTTTTAGCTGTGTCCAGCCCTACTACTTCTGTCCACTTTACGTCGGGTTTTTCTTTTGTCACTAGCTCGTCGAAGCTTGCCTTCTTCTCTTCACTCGTACCTGCGCCTGGAGTGGAGGGTTCGGTTGGTCTTCCTTCACCACCTTCGTCTGGCTGAATCGGTAAACCGCCTTGAATGATCTTGATTCTTTCTTGGTACGCCATTGCTCGTTGGATGTAAACTTTATTTAGATTGTACTCAGGATAGAGTTGTACAAGCTTCAAAAGCGATTCTATGGCCCTCTGATACATCGTAATGGCCATTCCGCGAGAACCCTGCTTGTCCAGCCTAACAGCTTCCAAAGCGTAATTTGTCGCGCCTTTCTCTAATTCTTGAGACGCACTCATAACAATCACGAGGTTTTGATTTCTATTTTTCCTTCAGCGCCTAATTTTTCCAAGGCTCTCTCGATATCATTCGGAGAGATTTTCAATTTGTTTGCACACTCAACTACGTCGATGTATCCTTGGTTATTTTTTAAGTAATCTAAAACACTCTCCTCAGTGGAGGATGACTTCTGAATCATAACTTGAACACTTTTTAGTTCTTTGTAAGAAAAAAGGGTTTGAGACGAGCTATTCTCTTCGCTGTCGCCTGACTCAGAGCAGCATGCGGCGAGGGCTATCATTTCCTTGACGCCTTCGGGTTCAGCCACCATCTTTTCTTGCACCGTAACTGTGGCGGGCGGTTCAGGAAGTTTTTCAGCGAGTTTTTCTTCCAAGACCGTTGCGACTTCGTTAAGTATCTCTTGTCCAGCAGGAGTTCTTAGGTTAGTTGATATGATAGGCGGTTCAGTGGAACGCGCGCTGGTTACGAGAAGCGTTTCGCTGATGCTATCGTTAATGCGATTCAGCTCAGACGCCACATCAGGCATAGTTTCAACGAT
This sequence comes from Candidatus Bathyarchaeota archaeon, assembly GCA_963842875.1. Taxonomy (GTDB): domain Archaea; phylum Thermoproteota; class Bathyarchaeia; order Bathyarchaeales; family SOJC01; genus DATHCB01. Next base: position 59,599 of record CAWJIF010000014.1, on the reverse strand, counting down.
ACCTTGGGTAACGTTTTTGAGAGTGCTAAGTGCCGGTTTAAGATCGATCATTATGTTGTTCAATTCTTTGACCGTTTCGAGTCTTAGAATGATGCGCTCTATGGCAATTTGCGTTTGTGAGAGCAGGTTCATGAGTTTTCTTACTTCAGCAACTTCATTGGCGTACATCGCTGCTCTTTCGCGGGCGCCATCTGTTATGGCGATCGAGCATGCTCTGAAAAGATAGCGGTCTCTTTCCTGCAGCCGCACTGTGACTTGTTGAAGTTTTGCGTGTTGGAGTTTTAGTTTTAGAATCGAACTTGGTATAACGTCTTCAATCGGTTGAGGAGAACTGTGAAGGTTGAAGAGCCCTTTGATGTTTTATCCCCGCCCGCCCTGTCCTGGTGACTGTGATTCTAGTCCTTCGTGTTCACGTTTTTTACATAGACTATAACAGGGGGTTCGGGAAGAGAGGAAGAGGCTAACTCTGCCTCCTGCGAAGCTGTTTGTTCTACTGGAACGGGTGGCACAGTCATTTGATGAGCGTCCTCGCCCAGAAGAAGATTGGACAATTTGCTTTTCATTAATTCTAGGTCGTCTCTTTCTGTTTTAACGCATCTCATGTTTTCTTGTATTAACACCATGGCGTTTTCATATGCACTATCGTTGACTTGGCCGATCTCATGTTCGATTTCAAGGTTGACGAGAGCATTGTTCAGATCCCCTATTCGTTGTGAACACGCAATAATTTGCTTATCTATGCTTTCCACCATTGTCTGTGCTTCTGCTTTCAATTGATTATATATACCTTCGAAAGCGTTGTGAAGTTCCTCAGACAGTTCCAAAGGCACTTTTTTCTTTTCAAGAAGTGTTTTTAATGCCTGATCCTTTCGCCAAATCAGTGGGATTTCGTTGCATAAAGATTCGACCTTTAGTTTTATTGAAGAGAACAAAGTTGCTCCGTTTTCGTTGATTCTAACTTGTTCAATGGCGTAGCGGGCTATTTCTCCGTCTCCATGATCTACGAAGATTTCGTTGACTTGCCCATTTGGGCGGACAACAAACGATGCAATTGCTCCGATTGAACGTCCATATTCGTCTTTAATTGGTTTCCCAAGGGATTCAAAAAAATTGGATGTGGGAATTGACATACATTTTTTCTCCCTTAAGATTCCTGTGTTGTTGGTGATCCTTCGGGTACACTGGGTATGCCAGCAGGCAGGTCTGGGAATTTGTCTTTGATTTTTTGTTCAGCTACAGATGCTGCTTCGGTGAGTATTCTTGAAGCGTCTTCGTTTGCAGCGTCAAAGTTTAACGTCAGTCCGGTGCTTTGGCCAGCGTCTATGATAATGCCGCTTAGCAGGTTTCCGATTGATCCTAATTCTCTTTCTGCCTCGGGGAAAACAGACGCCATCCCACTTCTTACGGTTCGAAGCACTCCAACTGCGGGTGCAAGTGTGGTCACAACATCGCCAAGCTCTGAAACTGTCCTCAGCCTAAGCACTATCTGCTCTAAAGCCAGTCGACCATGCATTATCATTGTTTCCATTTTCCGTATTTCAGCGAGTTCGTTGGCGAAAACGTTCGCGCGCGCCATATCGTGTTTCGTGTACGCTTCGACGATTCTTTGAAAGATAGATTTGTCGCGCTGTGAAAAACGATCTGTTGCCTGATCTAGCCTTTGAACTTGCAGTTCGATGCGCCTGATCGCTATATCTAGCCGTGGTTTCAATGGTCCTGGTGGACGCACTGCTTCTTTGACCCGTGAAGGAAATGGCTGCTGATTTTCCTCAGCTTCCCAACGTTTAGCAAATTTTTCTGACAAGTTTGATACCTCCAAAGGCTAAGGGGGTAGTCAAAAACGTATTATTACATTATTAATATGATTAAAACACATACGGATATATGTGGCAATATAACACCATCTAGAAATGATTTTGGCTTTAAACTCTCTGATGAAAGAGAAACTGGGCGGATTTGCGATTATAGACAAAAATATGTAAGTTAATCTAAAATGGTCTGAGAATAGAATGTTACTGCCAAGGTGAAAAATAATGGAAGACAGATTAAAAATCTTCGGCATGTTCGGGATTATGGGCTTCATGGCAGGTATCATTGCTAAAGCCACATACACAGACTTCATACCATGGGTTATGGTACACTTCCCAACAATTGGTCTCGACTGGATGTTGTCCGGATTCGCTGGAGCAATTCTCACTGTCGGACTCGTAATGGCTTGGGCGTACGTAAGCGGCACTGGAAGCCCAGAAAAGTAAAAAATCCAACATCTCCTCCCGTTTCTTTTATTACCTATATGTTTAATGCTCGATGATAGAATATTTTGGAAATCTCGATGTGGGGAAATCGGTTTTGCGTTGTTGAAACGACAAAGTCACTCTCGCTTTGAAAGTGCTCACGACTTTGGAGACATATGAATATGCTAGCGAAAACCATCCAGTAAGAGGACACAGTGCGGGAACCTTCTTGGACATTAATTGGAGAGTCTTTCACTAACATTGGAAAGATTGATGTTCTCAGCGAAATTGTTAACTGAAAGCAAGGTGTTGCTGCTCAAACGTCGTTTAATGAAAGAATTATCAGAAAGCATTACCAATGACTAAGGCGGGCGACTGTAATTAATGAACAAAGACCAGGTCAACGTTTTCAAATTACTCGCAGAGCCTGTTCAAAAAGCGTTAATTGAAATTGGATTGTCCAAGCCGACTACGCCTCAGATTAATGCAATTCCACCTGTTCTTCATGGAGAAAATGCTCTTTTAATTGCACCTACGGGAAGTGGTAAGACTGAGGCTGTGCTTTTGCCAGTTTTCTCGCGTTTTCTTCAACAAGAGGATAAGAAAGGAATTACTATTCTTTATGTCACTCCACTTCGTGCGCTCAACAGGGACATGGTCAAACGTCTTTCTTTTTGGGCTCAACAACTGGGGATTTTGATTGAAGTGCGGCATGGTGATACTGAAATTAAAATCCGGAGGCGACAAGCCCTTCGTCCACCGAACATGCTGGTTACCACGCCTGAAACGTTGCAAGCAATTTTGATTGGCAGCCGCATGCGGCAACACCTAAGTCAAGTTCGTTACGTGATTATCGACGAAGTTCATGAACTTGCAGCAGACAAGCGAGGAGCCCAGTTAACCGTTGCTTTAGAGCGACTTTTCGAAATTACTGGGAAAGAATTTCAGCGAATCGGCTTGTCCGCAACTGTTGGCAATCCGAGTGAGATAGCGCGATTTATCGCTGGTGCAAATCGTTCGATAAAGGTTGTCGAGGTTCCATTACCAAAAGGCTACCACTATGATGTGGAATTCCCAATTCCAGAAGATGCTGACTATGATTTGGCGCCAAAACTGAGAACCACGCCTGAAGCAACGACAAGAATTAGGCGCATACTGGATTTGGTGAAAGCCCATAGATCCACACTCATCTTCGTCAACAGCCGCACCAACGCAGAAATGTTAGGAAGTAGGTTTAATCAATTGACCTCTGACGTCGCGGTTCATCATGGCTCCTTGTCGCGAGAGGAGAGAGCGTCTATCGAGGACGAGTTTAAGACCGGACGCTTAAAGGCAATCGTGTGCACGAGCACTTTAGAGTTAGGCATAGACATCGGAAGCGTGGACTTGGTCATTCAATATCTCTCACCTCGCCAGGTGTGCAGCTTAATTCAACGGGTGGGAAGAAGCGGACACAGGCTGGATCTGGTCTCAAAAGGCATAATAATCACAGCGTTTCCAGACGACATTTTGGAATCGCTTGCGGCAGTGAAACGGGCGCGTAACGGATTGCTGGAGCCAATCCAAACACACAAGAGCGCGCTTGATGTTTTGGCGCATCAAATTGCGGGAATCTTGATGGACAAAAGCACAGCAACAGTGGGTCAAATTCTTCAAATAATCCGTCGTGCATACCTGTACGAGGATCTTTCCAGAGCCAAACTGTTAGACGTTGCAAACTATCTAAATACACTCAGAGAACTCGTAATAGAAGGAGACACATTGCGAAAGACACGAAAAACCCGAACATACTACTATGAAAACCTCTCAATGATCCCAGACGAGAAACGCTACCCAATCGTGGATGTTCTTTCAGACCGTACCATCGGGACTTTAGGCGACGAATTCATGGCACTAAGAGCCCGAATAGGACTGAACTTCATATGCAAAGGCAAGGTCTGGCGAATTGTCCAAATTGAAGACGAAACAGGCACAGTCTACGTGGTTCCATCCGAAGACCCGTTCGCCGCAATTCCAGGCTGGGATGGCGAAATGCTACCAGTCCCGTTTGACCTTGCTCAAGAAACTGGCAAACTTCGCAAAGAAATCGCAGAAACCCTGCAAAAAGAGGCGGATGTTGAGAAATCAGCAGAAATTTTGTCGAAAAGACTATCAACAGACAAAAACGCAGTTCTTAAGGCCGCTGAAGAGATTAACGAGCATTTAAAACAGAATGTTCCCGTTCCAACTCATGATGATATTCTCATCGAAGGCTTCGACAAGTATGTGGTGATTCATGCTTGTTTTGGAGAGATAGTTAATCGCACTTTGGGCAGCATCTTCGATACAATTCTTTCAGATCAAGAACTGATAGTTGGCTGGTGGAACGACGGCTACCGAATACTAATCGAAACACCTTGCAAAGTGACACTTGAAAGCCTTGAAAAAATGTCCAAAATCCTGTTCCACCTCCCAGAAGAGGAAGTGGACAAGGCTTTTGCCGAGTATTTGAAGGCACGCTTTCCATTCGGTTACAAGATGAAGTTTGTTGCAGAAAGATTCGGCGCACTTCCACGGGGAAAAACCATGGGTCCTGAAAGGCAGGAAGAGTTGGCGAGACGTTTTGGAAAAACTCCAATTTATGAAGAGACATTGAGAGAGGCGATGATGGAAAAAGTCGACATCTCAAAGGTTAAGCGTATCATGAGAGAGGTCAACGAGGGCAAAGTGAGAATCAACACGTTACTTCGTTTAGAAAAACCATCGCCTCTCGCTTATGGCATTCTGGCAAAGTTTTTGCAAACCCCAGAACTAATGGCACCTGAACGAGTGCTTTTCAGCAACATTGAAAGAATGAAAAAAGAGCTGAATGCCAGAACAGTCACGCTTCTCTGCCTCTCATCAGGCGACTGGGCAACTGAAAAACGCATTAGAGAATTACCAGAAAAACCAGTTTGCGAAAAATGCGGCAATGGACTTCTGGCCCAAGTTCGTTTGGACCAAAACTCGAAAACTCTGCTGGACATTCTTAAACGGCGGCAGAAAGGAGAAGTAACTCCCGAAGAACTTGAGCATCTGACTTATGCACGCCGCACAGCCGACCTCACACTAAGCTACGGCAAGAAGGCATTAATCGCGCTTCAGGTGAAGGGGATTGGACCTGAAACAGCGTTTCGCATTCTTGGAAAGATGCACCCAAACGAAGACGATTTCTACATGGACTTGTTGCGTGCGAAGATTCAGTATTTAAGAACCAAGCCGTACTGGGACAAGAAAGACAAGACGAGGCAAGTCAATTAAACTTGAAGTATATATATCAAGTTTTTAAACGCGCGCGTTGAGACGCGTCTAAAACTTTGGCAAGGTTGCTCTCGCTCCTTCGCGAATTCTTCATTGATTCATACAAAAGTGCAATCATTTTTTCTTTTGGCATATTTTTGAATTATTAATTCATTTACTTAGAAGTTTCATTCATTGATAGACAGGTTACCTGAATTGTTTGACGTGAAGCCTTATAATAGACGCGACGTTTTCGATACTTAATGAAGTGATGACCAGAAAGGAGACTCCGGAAGAAGAAAACTTGCTTATGAATAACAAGCTAAACGGAACGCCTCATATGGACGGCGCGAAACGCCGAGACCGACACGACATAGTTCTGGATATACTCAAAACTGCTAGAGGTGGCATCAAGAGAACGAATCTGATGCACAAGGCAAAATTGAGTCACACTCAACTGAAACTCTATTTATACGTGCTAAACGAGAATGGATTATTGGAAAGCAATAATGGACTGGTAAAAACTACGGCGAAAGGAGCACAATTTGTCAAGGTTTTTGAATCTTTGAACTTTTTCGTTTTCCCGTGAACCATGCTTTAATGAGAAAGAAACAATAATTTCAACACTAATTGGAGACTTCTCCCGCACAATCTCCTTTTTTTCTGTTCTTTGATGGGCTTGTGAATGGTGCGAGAGTCAAGTTTTAAGCGTTGAAGAGCTGAGAGTGGTGGTTGTGGAGGTGTGGTGGTAGTGGTGGTTGAGAGTTGAGTGACTATAGGGAGATTCCTAGGTCCAGCATCCTAGCTACGTTGTTGTGGGCTCGGGGCATTTTCATCTTGGGCGCGACCGTTTATATCATGATCGACTGGAGGGGCTGGACATTTAACATGCGCGCGCTCGACAGCCGATCTTGATGCGCTAGAAAGTGAATAGAACTTTCTTCTAGAACCTTCACTGCATAACCTTTAATATTCTTTAATTCTCATATACTCGAGGGAAGGGAACACGTGTTGAAGAATACTGTTTTTGCAATCATGCTTTTGATAGTTGTCTCAGTCGGCATGTTAACAATGACTGCAACGGCTACTGGGTATCTTTCCGTAACAATTTCTCCGTCCCAGCCAGTTATTATGGTAAAATCTACCTCTAAAGTATTCACTGCAACTGTTGCTGGTGGGACTCCTCCTTATCAGTATTCCTGGACTCTCATCGATAGCGAACTGACGCCTGTTGCCAGTGGGACTGTGAACCCATGGAATTGCACTGTACCAAAGTGGGCTTTTGTTGGAACAGGAAGCGTGACTGTCCAGGTCACTGATTCGCAAGGTGAAATTGGATTCACAAATGAATCCGTTCTGATACTCGCTCTGTTTGTTTCTGTTTCACCTGCTGCTGTTACTTTGGATGTTGGTCAGTCTCAAGTGTTCAATTCATCCGTTCTAGGTGGCACGACTCCGTACTCTTATCAGTGGTATCTTGATGGTAGTCCGGTGTCAGGTGCAACTGGTCTTTGTGGATGTACACGCCTTCATCTGCTTGTTCCCACACAGTTTATGTGAAGGTCACGGATGCAGCGAGCGTTGTTGCAACGTCTAACACCGTCCCAGTCACGGTTAATGCTGCACTCTCCGTCAGTATTTCGCCCACTTCTGTTACTTTGGATGTTGGTCAGTCTCAGTTGTTCACTTCTACAGTCTCGGGCGGTACGTCGCCTTACACGTATAAATGGTATTTGAATAACGTTGCAGTTTCAGGTGCCACTAGCTCCACATGGACCTTTACGCCAAGTTCTTCTGGTTCATACAGTGTCTACGTGAATGTGACAGACAGCGTTGGTCTCAGAGCAAAGTCAAACATCGCGTCGGTCACTGTTAATCCTACGCTTTCTGTCACTGTTTCGCCATCTTCTGCTGTTTTGGATGTTGGTCAGTCTCAGTTGTTCACTTCAAGCGTTTCTGGTGGCACTTCACCCTACACGTATCAATGGTATCTTAATGGTGTTGCAGTCTCTGGCGCCACCAGTTCCTCGTGGACGTTTACGCCCTCTTCCGCAGGTTCCTACACAGTTTATGCGAAGGTCACCGACGCGGCAAGCGCCACTGCAACTTCCAACACTGCAACTGCAACCGTCAATCCAGCACTCTCTGTTAGTATCTCGCCAAGCACAGTTACTTTGGATGTTGGTCAGTCTCAAACTTTCACTTCGAGCGTTAGTGGTGGCACTTCGCCATGTTCTTATCAGTGGTATTTGAACGGTAGTGCCGTCAGTGGCGCGACAGGCAGCTCTTACACCTTTGCGCCTTCATCGCGTGGACGCTACACCTTCTATCTGAACGTAACCGACAGCGCCGACGCAAAAGCGCAATCCAACACGGCCACAGCCACAGTTAACAAAGCCCCATCAGTCACAATCTCACCTTCCTCCGTTACTATGGATGTCGGGCAGTCTCAAACATTTACGTCAAGCACGTCAGGTGGCACTTCTTCATTCACTTATCAGTGGTACCTTGACAGCTCTGCTGTCTCTGGTGCAACTTCATCATCTTGGACCTATTCTCCATCTTCGCCTGGTTCGCACACCGTTTACGTGAAGGTTACCGACAGTGCCTCAACTCCTGTGACCGCGCCATCCAACACGGTTAATGTGACGGTCAACTCTGCACCTTCTGTTACCATCTCGCCCGCTTCTGAAACCATGGATGTAGGTCAATCACAACAGCTTACTTTGAGTGCATCTGGAGGGACGTCTCCCTACTCTTATCAATGGTACTTAAACGGCACCGCAATCAGTGGCGCAACGAGTAGCTCTTACACTTTCACGCCATCGTCTCGTGGGCAATACAACTTCTACTGCAACATAACAGACAGCGCCAACGTGCGAGCACAGTCAAATACGGCAACAGTCGTAGTAAACTCCGCACTTTCCGTCAGCATCTCTCCATCTTCCTTCACTCTGGATGCCGGTCAATCACAGACTCTTACTTCCACCATCACGGGAGGGACTTCACCGTACGCTTATCAGTGGTGTTTGAATGGTTCGGCAATTGACGGAGCAACAGGTGGCTCTTATACTTTTACGCCTTCGTCGCGTGGACGCTACACCTTCTACCTAAACGTGGCCGATAGTGTCAACTCAGAAGCACAATCTAGTGTCGTGACAGCCACGGTTAACTCTGCACTCTCAGTCAAAATATCGCCTACCTCAAGTATTATGGATGTTGGTCAGTCTCAGTTGTTTACTTCAAGCGTTTCTGATGGTACTTCGCCGTATATTTATCAGTGGTACTTGGACGGTAGTCCTGTGTCTGGTGCGACCAGTGCCACTTGGACCTATACGTCGTCCTCTTCGGGCTCTCACGCCTTCTACGCTAAGGTCACCGATGCAGTAAGTGCCGCCGCAACGTCTAACACGGCTCTAGTCACGGTGAACGGCGGGCTCTCTGTTAGCATCTCACCTACCTCTGTTGTTTTGGATGTTGGTCAGTCTCAGACTTTCGCTTCAACCGCCTCTGGTGGTACTGGTCTGTACTCTTATCAGTGGTACTTGGATGGTGTTGCGGTGTCGGGTGCAACCAGCGCAACTTGGACTTATACTTCGTCTGCTGGCTTGCACACTATCTATGTGAAGGTTACTGATAGTGCTTCTGTTCCTGTGACTGCTCAGTCTAACACTGGTAGCGTAGTCGTTAACGCGGCGCTTTCCGTTACTATTTCGCCCAGCCCTCTCACTTTAGATGTTGGTCAGTCTCAGTTGTTCACTTCTATTGTTTCTAATGGCACGTCTCCGTACTCTTATCAGTGGTACCTAGACGGTTTTGTTGTTTCGGGCGCTACGAACGCGACTTGGGCTTTTGTGCCAACTTCCGCCGGCTCTTATACTGTTTATCTCAACTTAACCGACAGCATAGGCGTAATTGCCATTTCTGACACCGCGACTGTTACGGTGAAGCTACATGACGTAGCCGTCACTAATGTTACGTCTTCCAAAACCCAAATCGTCGAAGGCGACGACGTCAGCGTGAATATCACAGTGAAAAATGAAGGCGGCGTCACAGAAACTTTCAACGTGACTTTATACGGAACAGAGTACGGAAATTCATGGCCCATCTACACGTTTACGGGCGTTACTCTGGCGCCGGGAAAGACGACTACGCTGACCATCGATGGGCGGGGGTTTACCCGGGGCATTTACACGCTGAGCGCCTACGCCTGGCCAGTTCCGGGCGAGACACACACTTCAGACAACACCTACACAGGTCCAACCGTCTTGGTCGCGCCATTTGCACGTTTCCGCACCTGGACTTGGATGCCCCCCATCGCCCTCTAACGAGGGCATATAATCTACATCAAAGGCGCCTCGATGATCTAAGCGTTCCAAGTGTCAGCCTAGTCTTCTTCTGTAACGCGCACTAAAGAGAGTGAGAAAATTGGATTTGGAGAGACTAGCGCGCGCGAACAAAAAACATACGCGCGCTGAATTATACACTTTCAGTCATTTAAATATTAACGCTCTATTCCCTGTCTTTTTCCAGGCCCTCATTAAGAATTTCGGTTTTCGTTATAGTTTTTATGTATTCATCCACAGATTTCGAAACATTCCATTGCGTGGTATCAATGCTTTTCTTTTTAAGTCCGTATTGAGTGGACGTTCTCTTGTCCTCATTTAGAATTAAGTAAATAATCAAAGCAGCCGGAAGAATGAGAATCGCTAAGGGACTGATGGCAAGCATCAATAATGGTTGAATAATAAAATAAAGTGCAAAGCCAATCATTATCCAAATCCACGTTGAAGTAAGAACAGCACCGGTAACTGCGAAGGCATCCTTGATGAACTCTATGAAATCTCGTATGGCGCCCATGTCAGCACCACTATAATTATCTTCGAAGAAGAGGTTAATATAGTCTTAGCGCGCGGAGAGTAAGCTGGTTTATGAGAATTGGACTGAGGAATTGCTGCAAAAGAAGAAGCAAAAGAAGAAATGGGATGAGAAACAAAAGGTGAGAAAGAGATGAAAGACTCAACGAAAAAGAAAACCAAGCCATTGAGGTGCGAATACTGTGGAAAAGAAGCCAAATTGCCAAACTATGCGTGCGCTTTGCGGACACTAAGTATTTTGGCAAAGTGTTCGCGCGCGCGATCGAGAAACTCTCTCTCTTGCGAAGTCATAAGGCTTGGAGCACAACCGACCGCACATTAGCACGTGCGCTAGTTCACGTTAGAAATAGAAAAGAGGGAATTGTGAGTTGTCTATTGCAGCTTAGGTCGCTCGCTGAAACTCACACAATTCAGCTTTCTCAATCGGCGCCGTAGCAGGACAGCACTAATGGAGGTTATTGCCACCACGACGAGCATTACAAGAGTGGACGAAAACTCTGGCACAATTGGCGCGCGCGCTCAATCTTGCCTTTCTATTGTTCATAATACTAACACCTCTGGCAATCATAACTTTGCTGGCTGGGGCAGTTTACATGAGGAGACAACACAAAAAGGCAAAGGAAAGCAATGCAAAAGCTAAGGACGGTAAAACTTAGCGCTCGTCTTTTTCAAGTTTCTCGACTTGTTCTTTGCTATTTCTTGATTTGACAAATAACCCTTTCTACGCGTGCGCCACAGCGCGCGTTTAAGAATCCACGATTACTAAGAATTGGCTTTCACACTTTCAGGCATTGTAAGGCCACGGTGCTTTACCATGAAACAAAAGACGTATTGCAAGTAAAGGAATTGCTCGGACACAAAAGCCTCGACACAACATTGCTCTCCATTCAATTGGAAAAAGCCTTATTCCAAAACGAATCCAGTGAATTCATAGTCAAAACAGCGAAAGAGCCTAAGGAAATTCAGGAATTGCTTGAGGTTGGCTTTGAATACGTCTGCCAGAATCAAGATCTGCTGTATTTCCGAAAGCGAAAGCAAGTTAAAACTCGGAAAAACACAATAGAAACAATAATTTTAAAGGCTTGAATTTGGTAGTATGCTATCTAACATGGAGAGAAAATCGTGAGAAAGTTTGCTATGGGTGTGTTCCTTGCTACTGTTATGGCTGGTGTGTTAATCACTTCAACTTATGCCGCAACAGTATCAATCGAGGCGAACATAAGTCAAGACTTCAACGTTGTTTTTCAATTCACTGTAGACAACGGGAACTACACGAATCTGAAGACCCATACCAACTTGATGAACGAAACCACCGTGCCCGAAACCATTCAGAAAAGCTTCTTAAGTAAAGGAAATTCCACCCTAAACGCGTTGGAATTCTCAAATGCCACGATTTATTTCAATGACACAGCTCGCTCAATCCGCTCTGCGTTCCAGCTCAGCGGTCAAGGCATCATAAGCTCCACGATTGACAGAGCAGCTAGCGTTGAAAACTTCCAGATGTCAACAGAGTGGAGAAAATTCTTCCTGAATATTACAAAGAGTTTTTATTTCAATTTCACGCAGGACCTCGCTGCGCCGTTGACCGGGTGGACGAACAGCACAGTTAACGGAATCTTCAGTTTTAGTTTTTCCAACTCTACTACAGGTGTGGCGTGCACTTTTGAATTGCCGAGTTCCGCAACAAACATACTTAGGATGGGTGAAACGATTTCCTTTGATGTTCCGTATCAGACCCCGTGGGGGGACAAGCTCATTGACAGTCCTATACTTATTTTAATAGTCTTGGCCATTGTGGGCTTGGTAATTTTTGTCTACCGAAAGATCAGATGAGCAATTAGCTTTCTGCACCTAAAAGAAGCTTTATGAGGGCGCTTTCATCGATTTCTGCGCGTGTTCTCCAGTCGAGGTAGAGTTGTCTGTTCTCGTCTTCTGCGAGGTACCCTGATCTGATGTAACGGTCTATGTTGATTTCGACTCTCCAGCCTGGGAGCTTGTCGCGAAGAAGCTGCCCTACCTCGTCCCTCGGTGCTTTGCCCTTCTTTGAAATTATTGAAGAAATTGTTATGGCTAACCCTGCTATGTCGTCGATGCGCCAGCCCATCATTTTGGTCTCTTTCGGCGTTAAGCTGCCACGCAACGTGATGTAAAATCGTGCCTTATCCAACTCTTCTAGAGAAGGCTTCTCCTTTGGCGTTTCGGCTTCAAAGACCGTTTTCACCTGTAGGTCGAGTTTCTCCAAGAAACTGTCCAGAATTCCCACCACCTTTGGATAGTCTGCGCCTAGTCTTTTGTGGAGTTCCCATCCTTTGACGCCGGGTTTTCGGTGTCTTCTGAAAAAGAGGAGATGTGCTGCGCGTTTCACTTTGCTTGCGTATAGGTCTTTCTTTTTCAATCCATCTTGCCCTCTTTCCATTTGACCCAGTCGTCAGGACTGACAGGAACTGGAACTGACATAACCTGTTTTTTGCCATCCAAGCGAATAGGTTCCTTGTATGGTTTTATGAAAATCTCCTCTTCCAGCCTGTGTATTTCCAATGTGGCGTATCCGTAAGTGACTAGGAAGCTTGTTAGGTATGCACGCCGCACAGTTTTGTCAAACGTGTCCGAGCCGATAAAGTCCCAGTATTTGATTTTTTCGTTTTCACCAACTTTCTGAATAAGTTCCTGCCAAAACGTTTCTAGCTCTTCTGAAAACATTTTTTCTGCCAAGACTTTTTGCTCTATTAGCTCCTCGCGTGAGGTGACGCCCATCTCTGTTTCGGTGAATGCAGTTTTTTGCCATCTTTCATCCAATGGGATAAGTTCATTCCAATACTGGATGGCTTGCATTATGCTGTGTGGAGAAATTTGTTCCAACTCAACTGTCGGGTGCCAAGATTCTAGGAAAACGGAGGCGATTTGTTCTCGGCTTAGGCGCCGAATCTTTTCTTCGAGTAGAAAAGGGTCGGTGTAAAGGGAGGTGGAGCGGTGTTTTACCCATTCACTCTGCATTTTTATAACAGAGGCCAGATGTTGAATCGTCTCAGCATCCAAAACTAGGTCTTCAGGAAGCTCCCATTCAGGAAAATATTCTTGGATGACGGCGATTATGTCTTCGACATTGATCAAAAATGGATCTAGTCCACGTTCTTCTACAGACTTGAGCATATCGATTAAGCGTTGGAGCTCCTCTCTACCGAGCTTTTTCTTTTCTCTTTTTGATGCCACTAGATAACCTCTTTGATTGCGGATTTGCCCTCTACGTTCTGGACGGTTATGATGTTGACGTCTTGGTTGGCGAATGTTATTTGGCTTGGTGTGATGGCTATGTACTGGACTTCTAAGCCTTTCACCGCGTCTATTAGGAGATTGGCTATCATCTCTCTGTTTTTGGGGTCCATGTGAATGTCATACTCGTCCACAGCTCGGAATGGAGAACGCACATGCTGCTGCAGAGCAAGTAGAAAACTCATTGTAGCTGTGCTTCTTTCTCCGCCACTTTGTGTGTGAGCGTTAAGAGGAACAGGCTTTGAGCCTTTAAACCCAACCAAAACTTCGAGCCCAGCAGCTTCGATGTCCTGAGTGTTAATCAAATGAACCTCGCCCGTAGCCTGCGCCTGCGCCATTATAGCCTGATACTGCAAATTCACATGGTCAAGCAGGCTTTGAATCACGGTTCGCCAAGACCCCATTCGTGTTTTAACTTCTTCCAAGGCTTTTTCGTGGTTTTCAGCCACAATACGGGCTTTTTCCTTAAGTTCCAAGTAGAGTTTGGAGTAGTTTTCGTACATTCGTTCGATGTCTTCCGAAACATCCGTCAACGCAGCCAAGTGCCCATCGGTAAGGCGGATTTCGTCCAAAATTTCGTTTATTGGCTTCATGGGCACGAGTCGTTGACCAGTTTGCTCTGCCTTTTCTATAAACTCGTCGAGTTCAATGGTGGCGGCCTTGAGTTCTTTGTCGAGCTTTTTCAAGCTTTTTTCTGCGGTTTCTTTTCGGTATTGCAGGATTGCATTGTTGATTTTGAAGTCGATTATTTTGTTGTTTGTGTTGTCTATTTCGGAGTTTACTTTGTCAGTTTTGTTTTCCGTTTCGGAGATTTGCGCGGTCAGGTATGTCAGTTGCGTCGTTGCGGTCTCGATTGTTTGTTTTAGGGTTTGGCTTTTTGCGGTAAATTGCCCGGACCATGTGGCTTCTAGGCTTTCGTACGCCTTTTTTATATCAGTGAGCCTCGTTGCCACACTAGGAGCGACCCGGCTTTGGCTGAAGACGGTTTCGAATTGTTCAATCCTGCTGAGGCAGTCCGTCATTCTCTCCTTGCTGGATTCTATCCAGGTGTGCACGTCTTTCAGGGTTTCGTTGGCTAGGGAGACGTTCACTTCGTAGATGGCTTTTTCTCGTTCAAGGCCCAAGCGTCCGTCGAGAAGTTTTTTCCATTCAGTCTTAAACTGTGTTATCTTTGATGATGAATCGCTTATCTGTTGTTCCACTTTTGCTACGTCGCTTTCGATTATTTGGACTTCGGCTTGTTCTTGCTTAATCTGCTCCTTTAAGTGGTTAAGGTTGCTCTCTTTTCTTGCCACTTCAGCCCAAACGAGTTCTCTTTCGAGGAGGTGCCGTTTCATTTGCAGCTGTTTCTTCTGTTGGAAACGGTCGTACTGCTCTCGCCAATAGGTTAACGTGTTTGCCGCGTTTTCTAACAGTTTATTCACCGAGTCTTCTTGACTTATGATACGACCTAGTTTTTTCTGTGCTTCTAGAACGTTTTTACGGTACTTTTCTAAGCCGACCGCTGCCTCCACAACGCGGAGCTTTTCTTGCAGGGAAAGCACGGTGAATTGTTCTACCATGTTTTGGTGCATGATGATCAGTAGGTTTTCAGGATCGACGCCGAAATTTGCCAATAGGCGTTGCACATCAGCTTTGGTCACGGCACGGTTCTCCAGTTCAAACTCGTATTTGCCGTCTCGTCTTAGAGTTCTTGTTAGGAAGATCTGGTCTTTTTTTATTCTCTGCACCGGACGTTTTCCCTTTTGTGGAGAATTGTCTAAAACTAGTGTAATTCGTGCTCGGTCTCTTCCCCATCTTATGAGTTGGCTTAACTTTTTGGAGCGTTCCGTGTAAGATTGACCTAATGCAACTGAGATCCCTAGGAGCATGCTGGATTTGCCTGCGCCGTTTGGCCCGCAGATGACGTTGACACCTTGTTTGAGGGGTATCCTAGCGTACTCGTAGGACATGAAGTTCTCTAGGATCATTTCTTGAATCAGCACGCTGGGCTTTCCCCTGAAGGCATAGCATAAAGGCTAAAGCTAGTATTAAAGCAATTTTGTAGAGTTCAAACATATTAGAAGCAAGGGTTTCTGCAAAGTAATCAAGAAAATTTCTATAAGCAATTCATACTAATAACCTACAGAAGGTGTTTGCATGGTTGTTGCGGGAAAAGTTTTCAACGTCGAGCCGATGCCCATAGAAGAAGTCGCGAAAAAGCTGAGGGGATTTCGTGCCGAGGAGGCTTCTGAAGAGGGAGATTACAAGCTCATTGCCGAGGTTACGGATCTTTTAGCCAAAGAAAACACGTTGAGAGGTGTCTATTCGCATGATGATGTAGTGCACGTGTTTCACCGCGGCAAGGTTGCGCCGCTTCCGCGCACAGTTGAGGCGGTTTTCAGCTTCACACAAACCAAGGACAAGGTTTTTCTAACGGTAGTGGAAAAGAAACGATTGGCAAACTTCATCGCAAATAAGCTTAGCGAAATAGTATTTGAAAAGGTTGGAGGCATTGTGGGGGCAAGGATTGCCCCTGAGACTTTGCGAGAGTTTCATTTGAAGAATCCTGAGGACACGAAGATTACGTTCTTTGATGATGTAGACATTCCTAACTTGAAAAAGCTGTCATTGTATGGTTCTGATTTGGTTGGGACGTCGCTTTTTGACGAATACTCCAAACGCGGGCATCTGTGGTACATTGTCGCTCGTGCAAGCAAGTACGGTTACTTGGTGGGCGTTACACGAGATGCCTCGGTGACAATCTTTAACCTGACCAACAAAGACAAGTACCTCGAATACACAGAAAAAGAAATTTATCCAATAATTTTGTAGGGATACCCACTAATTCTTCATTCCCCCGCACGCCTTCAGTAGTAATTATGCATATTCGAAAACTCTGCAATTCTTACAAGGAAGGGGCTGCTGTTCAGCAGCGCATTATTACGGAGGCTGCATGTTTAATAGTGGGAACACTTTTTTTACTTCGCTAAGTAAAAGCTTCCAAAGCTTGAGAGTGAGTGCATGGAGGCATTGCTACTACCCATTTTCGGGTTTCTGATAGGCATAGCGGCGGCGCTTACGGGCGTCGGAGGCGGCATATTCATAGTGCCCCTCTTAAACCTGCTCTATGCTCAAGAGGTCGCAGTCGCGACAGGAACCAGCCTAGCCACGATCATTCTCACCTCCCTCGCCTCCACTGTCAACTACGTCATGCAAAAGCGCGTGTACTTCAAGGTTGGACTTGTCCTAGCTCTGGCCACAGCTCCAGGAGCATACGCCGGCTCAGAACTAATAAGAATACAGTTGATAAAGGCGTGGCTGGGTCCCATCTTCGGGGTTTTTCTAATAATCGTTGCTGCACAGATGATTTACAATGCGGTGTCCACAACATCACAGAACGCATGCTCTCAGAAGGACAACGTGTTTGAATCAACTCTTCTAAGAAAACATGAAAAACTGCTGGTGGCCTTTGCTTTGAGCTTTTTTGGAGGCGTAGCATCTGGCCTCTTAGGCATCGGCGGAGGCATAATTCTCGTACCGGTAATGTGTTACGCACTCGATTTCCCAATCCACTTTTCCATACCAACATCAATGTTCATAATGATCTTCACTTCAATATCGGGAGTCGCCGGCCAGCTGCAACAGGGAAATGTAAACCCTCAGTTCGCAATCTATCTAGGTCTTGGAGCGATCGTCGGCGCACAAGTTGGCGCCTATACGAGCAGAAAGCTATCAAGCCGAACCTTGCGTCTGGTGTTCGCCGTAATGCTCATCACAGCAAGCATAAGTATGATACTTAAGAGCTTCAACATTATTTAGCCATGCACGCCCAAAGAAATTCTATGCATAGCGTCGATCGAACAAACAGAGCGAAACTGGGCAAGTTCGTGCTATAAGAGTTTGTAGTGGTGTTCAATAACGTGATGGTACTGCTCTGGTATCATGAGGGAATCGAACGCCTTTTCCACCACCTCGCTTAAAGCAGGATGGATGTGCATTCCGCGAAGTATAGGCTCAGCGCTTTGCTCATGTGTGTACATTAAGTTTATTACCTCTTGTATAAGCACAGAGGCGTGCGGCCCAACGATATGAGCGCCTAAGATTCTTAGGGTTCCCTTTTCCACGATGACCTTGACAAAATAATCTTTCACGCCCATGGCCTCTCCCTTAGCGGTGTCTTCATACCTTTGGATTCCGATCAGCACATTGTCCTTGCCGATTTTCTCTAAAGCCTCTCTCTCCCCAAGTCCAACACTTGCAACTTCGGGATACGTGAAAACAGCATGAGGCACGGCGCGATAATCAACCTTCACGTCCTTCTTCTGCACAGCATTGAAGAAAACCACCTGAGATTCGTAATTTGCCACATGCTTAAACGGATACCTGCCATCAGCATCGCCTAAAGCCCAAACATCCGGTTGAGAAGTCTCCAGATATTCATTAACAGCAATCCATCCATGATCATTCGTTTTTATCCCACCTCTTTCGGGGTGCAGAATGTCTGTGTTAGGACCTCTCCCAGCAGCTACCAGCAGTTCCTCCGCTATTACCTCAATCGTTTCTCCATTCTCTCTGTTAACAGCAACTAACTTTTTCTCACTCATCGACGTTTTCTCTACCTCACGGACCTCATGATTAGTAATAACATTCAAGTGCTTCTGTAACTCTCTTTTGAGCAGCAACGAAACTTCTGGCTCTTCATCAGGCAGAAGCTGAGAATTTCTACCAATTATCGTAACTTTCGAGCCCATAGCAGAGAAAAAGTGACCGTATTCTGCGCCTATGTATCCTCCGCCGATTATAGCGATGCTTTCGGGTAACCGACTCATTTTAAGCACCGTGTCGCTAGTGAGATAACCTGTCTCCTCGAGCCCTTTTATCGGAGGAATTATGGGCTTCGAGCCTGTGCAAAGAAAAATCATTCTTGACTTTATTGTGTCTTCGCCGACTTTTAACGTATACGGCGCAGTGAACTCGGCTGGATTGGTATAGTAATCCAAGTTCTCAGAATGGGAAAGCCCCTCGCGTATCATACTGATCTCTCCATCGACAAGTGTCCTCATCCTCTCCATCACAGCCGCGAAATCTATCTTCTTAATATCAACATCTATTCCAAACATCCCTGCCGTCTCTACCGTTCTTATCAACTCGGCGGGATAGAGCAAGATTTTTGAAGGAATGCATCCTCTTGTCAGACAAATCCCACCAGGCTCATCCTTGTCTATGACTGCAACCTTTATGTTCGGATTACCTTGCATCATAGCATACACTATAGCCATGGCAGAGCCAGTACCAATCACTATCAAATCATATTCTTTCAAAGCAAGCACCATTCTAGGAGTAGTTAGAAAACACTTGTATTCGTCATTTTCGGTTAGGATGAGCGCTTTTCCTGTGTCAATAATAGTGAAATGTCTTCGTGCAGAGTTTTGCTACGCCCGCGCGCTAGGTCAAGCATTACATAAGTACTGATTTCTATATCTCAATGGAATGTTTTTTGACATTGTTCACTTTTGTGTAAGATTTTCTGGGTCTTTTTAGGCTCTTGATTTTTCTATTTATTTTTTCGTAAACAAAATAGTTTCTTATGTTTCTGAAGATTTCTAACATAAGATCTTTCTCATGAAAATGAACAACGCTAAACTTTGGATCCAAAACTGTCTTGTACCCCGTAGATATCATTTCTAAATTCCAGTCATAGTCTTCCCCGCCATATTTCCTAGTCTCGGGTACCAATTTTAACAAATTTTCGTCAAAGGGGTATTCTTCCCATATTGATTTTCGGATTATGCAGTTCATTGTAGAAACCGAGGTTATTGCTTTCATCGGACTTTCAACGGTATAAAAAAGCTTTTCTAATAATCCCTTCTCCGAGGGATAGAAAAACCCCCGACGGCGGCAACGTTTGGGTCTTCTAATCGTCTGATTCCATCTTCAAGCCAAGTGAAAGATATAGGAAGGCTGTGACCATTGGTTATGCAAACAAGCTCATTATTTGCTTCATGGACGCCCAAGTTTGTCGAATACGGGTGTGAAAACTCGTTATCTGATAAGAAAACCAATTTTGTTTGAACATCATTTTTGAATATCTCTTTTTTCATACTTAAGAGTGAATCTTTAATTTCTTTCTGCTTCTCTTTAGATGAATAATTATCAACAATAACTAGCTGTGAAGGTTCGATTGTCTGTTTGGATAACATATTAAAAAGGTCGTACATGCCACTCTCTAGATCTCTCATCCTAATTATTACCGAAATCCTGGCTTGATTTTCTCTATTCATGCCATTACCTAAAGGCCTTTCTTGCGAAACTTTCATCAGAAGCCTCATACTCAAGCTCGGTTTCCATCGCCCTATGATGTGTTCTACAGATCGTAATTCTTGGCGAGTTCACGATTACACGTTTGCTAATTGTTCTACCCATGGTCTTAATCTCACTTATTTCTACAAGTTCCATTAATTATAAGAAACTCGCTGCTCGTTCTAGGTACAGTAAGATTTCTCCCTCGTGCGCAGCTTTGCTACGTTCGCAACATTTCCTTTTATGCTATCCAGTCTGCCAAGATTGTGGGCGACTATGTTTAATCTGAACATGCTTTTCGCAGTGCGCAATGCTTCGGTGGCTAGGTATTTTGGTCGCATCAGAAAAGCGTTGAAGTGTTTCTCTATTAGCTGTCTTATCTCTTCAGGCGGCAGGCAATCTGGCGACATTTCTGAAGCCCACGCTCCGGTTTCCCAATACTCTTCCTCTTTCAGCACGCCTCTCGTTTTCAATTCATCCCAGATGTCCATGCCTGGAAAAACGCCAAGAATGTTGAACTGCGGAAAGTCTATGGGAATCTTGCGTGCGAACCTTAACGTATTTTCGATTTCTTCCCTTGTTTCTGTCGGCGCGCCGACGATGAATGATGCTACTATGACGTTCATACCAGCTTTTCTTGTTGTTTTTACAGCAGTCTCAGATTGCTGCGGAGTTATTCGTTTATTATAATAATCAAGTATTCTTTGGTTGGCGCTTTCGATTCCAAAATAGATAATCTTGCAGCCAGCTTTCACCATCTCTCGTATCATATCGTAAGAGCAAAAGTCGACTCGTCCTTCACAAACCCAATCCATGTCAATCTTTTCCTTCCGCATTTCCCTGCAGATTTTAATCACTCTTTTCGGGTTTACAGTGAAACTGTCGTCAACAAACAAGAACTGTTTGTAGCCTAGGCTTTTCAGCAACCGAAGTTCTTGTACAGTATTCTCAGCTGACCTCGCTCTCCAAACTCCGCGTGCAAACCTCTGACAACCACAGAATCGACATCTGAAAGGACAACCACGCGAAGAGAGAACTGTAGTAAACTTTTCAGGCGCGGCAATGGCACCCGCAACCTCCGAATGATACTCGACATCCAACATTTCTCGATCAGGAATGGGTAGGGAATCAACATCCTTTATCAGAGGCTGGTCAGGCGTTGAAACAATCCTGTTCTTTTCCCTAAAAGTGAGCCCTGAAACATTCTTCAAGCTTTCCCCATTCTTTAGGCACTTTGCTAATTCAAGTGTTGTAATTTCTCCTTCGCTGCGAACGATCATGTCAATCCATGGATAGTTTTGCATGATTCGGTCGGCGTTGAATGTGGCATAGTAGTTGCCAAAAACAATTTTCGCTTCGGGATTTTCTTTTCGAACTTCTCCTGCTATTATTGCGGCTGTTCTCCCAGAACTGGCCAAGGTTGAAAAGCCAACTATGTCTGGGTTTTCTTTGTTAATCCATTTCACCGTTTCGTCAACGGTTAATCCTTTCGCTGCCTGGTCTACCAAAGAGACTTCGAATCCTTCTTTTTCGAGGATGGTAGCCAAGTAAAGCATTCCGAGAGGGGGCCATGAGCAAACGGGTTCACTTCTTTCATGCAAGTTTTCTCTGAATGCTGCGGGACTTATGAACGTGAATTTCATAATGCTCACGTGTGCTTGTTAATGTATTTTTTTGGGCTCTCCGAAATATTCTTTTTTTATTGTTTCTCTTGGTTGAAATGTGTTTCGTATTTTGAATTTTCACTCTTCTTATTTCTTATTTTTCTTTTAAATAGACGAAAAACCATAAATCAAACGATATCGCATAGTCAGAAGTCTAACCGGGGCGAGTACTCGTGTCATCATATTTCACGGTTTTCACGGATGAGACCAAACTTGACATTAATTATATTCCAACGAGTCTTTCGCATAGGGAATCTCAGTTTAATCTTCTCAGCAAATTCTTTCAATTCGCCATAGAATCTCCTGGAAAAATGGCGCAACGGATTCTGATAGTTGGGAAGGTTGGAACTGGGAAGACGGCTTTGGCGAAACTTTTTGGCTTGAGGATTATGCAGATGGCGCAGGAGAAAGGGATCAACCTTCGTTATGTGCATGTGAATTGCCGGGAGCGTAAAGGCAGCCTTTTCATGATTTTGCAGCAGGTGATTTTGGATTTTTACCCGCACTTTCCGAAACGTGGTTATTCTTCTGAGGAGTTACTTGAGATGCTTCTGCAAGTCTTGGATGAGCAGAACGTTTTTGTTATTTTGGGTTTGGATGAGTTGGAGACGCTTGTAGAAAATGAGGGTGCGGACGCGTTGTATGAGCTTACCAGAATTCATGAGAGCAGGCTTAAAGCGCCTCAGAGGCTTTCGTTAATTGGTATTCTTAGGGGGCTTGAGTGTTTGGAGGCTCTGGATGAGAGCACTAGGAGCACGCTTCAACGTAACATTATTCTTCTTGAAGAATACTCGAAGAACCAGTTGAGGGACATTTTGGACGCGAGAGTTGTGCTTGCTTTTAGGGATGGTGCGATTTTGGAGGAAGCCTTAGATCAGATTGCCGAGTTGGCGGAGAAGGAAGGTGGGAATGCTCGGTATGGGATTGAGTTGTTGTGGCGGGCTGGGAAGTACGCGGATGCTTCTAGTTTGTCAGAGGTTTCTCCTGAATGCGTCAGACGTGCATCTTCGAGCGTGTATCCTACCGTACAAAAAGATGCGGTCTTTTCTTTAGGGCTTCACGAAAAACTATTCTTGTTGGGTTTGGCTAGGCGATTTAAGCATACGACACAGGCTTATCTTACCATGGGTGAGGCTGAGGAAGCGTACAGGATTGTATGCGAAGAGTATAGTGAGAAGCCTAGGCGTCACACGCAATTGTGGAAGTACGTGAATGATCTATCCGCTGCAGACATTGTTAAATCGAAGGTTTCTAGTGACGGGTTGCGCGGTAAGACCACGATGATTGGGTTACCTTACGTGTCTGCGGAGGAGTTGGAGCGGGAATTAAGCAGGAGGCTGAAGTTGCAGTGATGGTTGAGGATGTATTTTCATCCAAGGGTCGCGTTAAGATCTTGCGGTTGCTCGTGGAGATTGGAGAGTTGAACATTTCAGAGATCGCAAGGCGTGCAGGACTGAACTATGCGACTGCTAATCAGCATCTTGGTATATTGGAAAGCGCTGGTTTGGTTTTGCACAAGTCGTTTGGGCGTATTCGCATTTACCGTTTGAATGAGAGTAGTCCCTATTCTAAGGCCGTCAAGGTTTTGATTGAGAGTTGGGAACAGCAGATAGGAGAAAAGAGAAGTGATTCGGGAAGATTTCCGTAGATTAGCCAAGGAATTTGAAGAAACTTTGCAACAGCTTGCTTCTGATGTTACTGGGGGTGCTTTGTTTGAGCGGCTAGCGCCCATGGATTTGTGGAAGCGTGCAGAGGCAAGTATTACGCGGCTCAAGGATTTGGCAGAAGATTGTAAAGAGCTGATGCTAATCTTGAAGCCTGAAGAGGCGATTGTAATTGAACAACGGTTTAGTGTGTTCTCCCAAGGTTTGACGAATTTTCGGGAGATTTTGTTTCAGAATTCTGCTGACCCATTGTCGAACAGTCGTCTGGCTTTTGAACAATTGCGTGGCGCGGTTGTGGCGGGTTCAGAGTTACTTCTGCTCGTCAAAGAGGTTAGGGACAATCCTTCGCCTCTGATTGGTGAAGTTTTGCGCTTGCGGGAGGCTTTGGAGTCTGGTGGAAGAGTGGTGACGATTGAGGCACCTGAGAGCGTTCAGCCGATGTTAGAGCGACTTGTGAGGGACATCGAGGCGTTGCGCAATGCATTGGTGGCTTTGGAACGTGCAGTCTTGGACATGAAGGAGCGTGTGCGCGTATTGCAGGATGATAGCGTCAAATTCGCTTCGCCTGACGAGGGGGTTGCAAAGAAGAAAATCACGAAGGAAGATAAAGGGTCGCAATCGCAACAGTCACAGAACGGGCAGTTGCCGCTTTCACAATTCAAGAATTGAGGTTGGGCATTGTGTTCTTCACGTATCTGTGCGCCGCTAGCCTAACCCAGTCTCGTAAATAATCCAAATATGAGGTGTTTATTGTATTAGGACAAAATGTGCGTAGAGTTTCAGACGCATAAAAGAAGATATGGGCAGATCCAATGTTCTCCTAAGTGAACCGCGGAAGTGTTATCGATGAGAATAGGATTCTTTGTATGGGAGTACCCACCCTCAGTAGTCGGTGGGCTCGGCACTTACGCCGAATACATCACTCGCGAATTCGTTGCCCTAGGCCACGATGTTACTGTATTCACTCTGAACAAGGGCGATCAAAAAACCCGGGAAGTAATGAAGGGCGTAGAAGTTCACCGTCCAATAAACGCTGATGTAAGCAATGTTTTTCCCATGTTTGTGACCGAAGATTTGAAAAAATGGGGCACGAACATCCGCTTCTTCAACGACATCTTCATCTACAACGTCCTCAGCGCCACCAAATTCATCAACAGCCTAATCAAGAAAGAAGGCTACAAATTCGACATAGCCTGCGTCCACGACTGGCTCAGCAGCATCTCTGGAATAATAGTCAAGAACGAAACAAAAGTCCCCGTAGTATTCCATGTCCACAGCACAGAATGGGGCAGAAGCGGAGGCAGCGGCTCAGGAATCGTCTCACATTTTGAAACTGCAACTGCAGATATGGCAGATCATGTAATCACTGTTAGCCATGCGATGAGAGAAGACCTAGTCAGGCATGGGTGGCCAAGCCAGAAAATCAGCGCTGTATGGAACGGCGTAGACCCAGAACGTTATGATCCAGAAAAATGCAAAAAGGAAGACGTGCAAAGAATCCGCGAAAGATATGATATCCCTGAAAACGGGAAGATGCTCTTCTTTCTCGGCAGGCTCACGTGGGTCAAAGGGATAAGAAGTCTAATACAAGCAATGCCCCTCGTTCTCGAAGAATACCCAAACACGAAGCTAGTTATTCTAGGCAAGGGAGAGGAACAAAAGGATGTCACCGAGACAGCTAACAGGCTTGAAATAGCCAAGAACGTGGTAACCTGTTTCGAATTTCTGCCCGAAGAAGAGAGAATCCTGCATTACGCGGCCTCTGACCTGTGCATTTTTCCCTCTACCTACGAACCCTTCGGCATAGTCAGCCTAGAAGCCATGGCAATGGCAAAACCACTCATAGTGGGCGCTCAGGGAGTGGTGGGCTTTAAGGAACAAGTGCTTTCTTCAGGACCGGAGCAGAATGGTATTCACATAAATGGAAACGACCCTGCAGACATAGCGTGGGGAATAAAAGAAGTTCTAAAAGATGAGGAAAGAGCCAAACATTGGGGCCAAAACGGAAGAAAGCGAGTTATTCAGTATTTCACATGGAGAAAAGCCGCAGAGCAGACGCTGCAGATTTATGAAACAGTTCAGTTTGGCAACGCCAAAGAAAAGCTTGATTTTGCTCCTAAAGCCACTATACCTGCGACAGCGAATGCAGTTTAGAGAAATATCCGAAGCTGACGCAAAACGTCAATTCAGTTTAGAATTGATTACACTGCGAAGTAGACTTTAGTGTGGCTTCCTCTCAAGGTTCTTTGTCGTCTTTGCCAGAATTCTGCATGAGACAGTTTAGTCCGTCCCACGCTCCTTTATGCGACTCTAAAATCCTTTATGACTATCTCTTCTTGATTCCAAACTCTTCCCAGCACTCTAACAAATAAGCATACATGCGCTCTCATTTCTGTACTCAGCGAGAAGCAAAAGTCATAATTTAGAGCGCGCGCGCCAAATTTAGAACCAGTATTGACAAAACAAGAAAGAAAGGCTTAGTATTAAGGAAAGATGTGGGAAGAGGGGAGTTATAGTGAAAAGATGGACTTTTTCTTTTCTTTTTCTTCTTTCTTTTGTTCTGTTGCGGACACGAATTCATCAGGAGGCATCACAACTTCACGTGGAGTAGGTGGCGCTGGTTCTTCCTTTTTCTTTTCAGGAATTGGTGAAATTGGCTGCGGTTTCGTTTTCTTCTCGGCAGTTTTCTTTGGTTGCTTCGACTCTTCTTCTTTCACTACGGCTCTCGTGTGTGGTTTCTTTTCGAAGACTGAGTGCGCATAAAGACCTCTTTTGTCGCCGATTTGGAGGTAGTCCCACTGGTAAAGGTCAACTTCGATTACGTTTGTGTTTTCGACGACGTTGCGTAGGTTTGACGAGAAACTAGGTGCGATAAGAGCAAGTCTTGGCTGAGCATTTTCATCTATTCCTGCTTTCCCATAGGCAGCCCTAAGCATGGGTTTCACAGTGTCGATGTAATTGATGCATCGTAATCCTTCAAAGAGAGCATTGTCGTCTTCCACTACGCTTAGTTTCAGTACAACTAATCTTCCGTTCGCGTCATAGCAAAGAAGATCCAAGTTGGTTTTTGGGTCGATTTTGATATTGTTGTAGAGTATGGTGAGACCATTTTCGATGGCGTTCATCTCTTCCGTAACAATTCTTTCTAGCTCTTGCTTATCATTTACACTTATCTGCTCAATTGGCATTTCAATTCATTCTCCGTTGCATAGAAAATTGGTTTGGCTGGGGATAAATAAATTATGAATTCGGAAACAGAATTCTGCGTACAGTAAATAGGTTTAGGATAGTGCGGATTCGTCGCTGTGTCCAGACCTATCAAGTGGGCTCCATACACATGCGGCAAATAGGAAAGATAAAAAGGTGTAAGTATATAGGTAGCCATAATCCAAGTTTAAACCGTCACTCGGCCCACCAGGAGGATTAAGAAAAATACAGGCGCTTATCTTTTGAAAATGCGTTTTTCAATGATGATTTGTCGTCTGGCTGACAACAATTTTTAAAAGTCTGCGAAACATCCTTTTGCAGTCTTAACAAAGTGAATAGATTATGACTGAGAATTTAGGCACAAAGGTGATATTAACAGCTTCAGCGACTGAAATGAGCGACTTCTACAATAGTCCCTTTATTGCGTTTGTGGCTGGATTCGCTAAAGGTCCTTTGCCTTTGTGGCTTCTTAGGAAAACACTGTATCCACCCGTGGAACGTAATGACAGCGGAAGGGCGAAGTATGCACCGTATGGTTTGAGAAAGGTCGAGGCAGTTCTCTTAGAGAATGGTTTTGACGAGTCTGAAGTAGCCGTGGTTCACCCACTCGACTTGGACGCTTTCGTCGGCCCTGACACAAAAGCTGTGGGAGTATCTTCCATGGATCCGGCGGGAATGGGATACGTGAGCAAGACATATTCTTCTATCGTAGGTGGAGGCGAATCTATGAACGCAATCGAGTTCAGAGCATTGGTGAAGCACCGAAGCATTCGAAGTTACAAGCCTAAGGTGATTGTCGGCGGTTTTGGCGCATGGCAACTTGAACGGACGAAAGTTGCAGAAAGTTACGGCGTGGATTGTGTAGTCATCGGCGAAGGTGAGGAAGCTGTGGCAGAGATTTTCAAGAAAGCAGTTAACGGAGAGCCTCTTCCACGTGTGATGCGCGTCGAGAAAAGGACAGAGAATGCACAAGTGCCGATGATTAGGCACGCTGCTATTCACGGATGCGTAGAGATTTCCAGAGGTTGTGGTCGAAACTGTCAGTTCTGTACGCCGACTATGCAAAGAAAAAGCGATGTACCTCTGGAAAAGATCATGAAGGAAGTTGAATTAACAATACACGAGGGCAGTGAACGCATTACTCTGGTTACAGAAGACATATTCCTTTACGCTGCGAAAGAGAAACAGTTCATCCCAAACAAAAAAGCAGTAATAAAGCTCGTGAAGAGCGTAGCAACGTATCCTGGCGTTAAAGCCATACAACCTGCACACATGTCTTTAGCGCCTGTCGTTCACGATCCCGACATGATCAAAGAACTCGCGGAAATCCTGTTAAGCCATAACTGGTACGTGCACGGAAAAAAGCGCATCGTGACCTCTGAAACCGGCGTGGAAACTGGAAGCGTTAGGCTCATGAAAAAGTACATGGCTGGAAAAATGCTTCCCTTCAAGCCAGAACAGTGGAAAGAGATTGTTAGTCAAGCCTTCGGAATATTGAATGACAACAATTGGTATCCACTTGCCACGCTGATAGTTGGTCTCCCAGATGAGCACGAGGAAGACGTCATCGAAACTCTCGAGCTGATAGACGACCTAAAGGACTATCAAGCGTTTTACGTTCCCTTGCTTTTTGTCCCGTTGGAAAACTGTTTGCTGATGAACAAGCGTGGGGCAGAAATCGATTCGCTCACAAGAGCTCGCTGGGAATTCATCACTCGATGCTGGGAATACAACACCAGAATCTGGAGAGACACCTTCCTAGAAAGCAGAATCCACAATCCCATACTTAACAAGATTGTCAAGCAAGCAGCCCTTCCGTTTGCAGGCAAAATCGCCGGAACATACTACGGAGCAAAACACGGCGAGGAAATGAAAAAAGCCATCTGGAAAATGGTAAACGCTTAACTCCAGCCAGTTATCCGCAATGAATGAATTTCCTGATTAATTGCTCTGTCTTCTCATTGTCGTTGCGCAGCACTTCGTTCAAGTTCTCGTCATCGTAACTCTTTAACTGCTGAACGACGCCGTCAATTACTCTTTTCGGAAAAACGTTTCCCTTCTCATAGTACTCCCTGTGCTCTTCGAGCAGTTTTGCCGACTGATGACAGGACCGTGGCAAAGTCTTCACGCTGTCTTTCCTGAAGCCAGTTCCTTCCATAAGCAGTCCATCGGCAATCTGCAGCGCTTTTTCTCTGTTTGACAAGCCATAATCAGCCGCCAAGAGAATTCCTGCGAGGAGAAGGTAAACGTTCGCTGAGCCATCAGGAAGCCTTAACTCGAAGGTCTGCGTGCACTTGCGTTTTCCAGCTTCTTCAAAACGCCAGCCCAAAGGCACTCTGACTAGCGCTTCACGATTTTTGTAGCCCCAATAAACATTAATCGGCGCTTCTTGCTCAGGAACAAGCCTCAGGTACGATGTTGGCACCGTATTGCTAAACGCCGTCAGAGTGGGAGCAAATCTCAGCAATCCGCCAATCATCGCCTTGGCATCGTCACTTAACCGCCCATCTGCGCCGGTCATTATGCTCTCATCCTTTTTCAAGCCAAAGATATGCACATGCATACCATTACCAGCATGGCCTAGGGCTATTTTTGGAGCGAAACTAATCTCAGCGCAATGCTTGGCGCCAATGTTTCTTATGACCCATTTGGCTATTGAGACGTAATCAGCCATGTCTTCAGGCGATCCCAGTTGAAGCTCAACCTCGTGCTGCTCCATGAGACTGTTCTCTGTTTCAAACACGCCTACTTCAGTATGTCCATACTTCGCGGGAATGCCAACGGCTGCAAGAGTGGTCAAAACATCGTTCCGCAACTGTTCAAACTTTACAAAAGGGGACGATTCCTGATAATTTCTCTGCGGCATGCCCGGATACAAAGAGTTTCCTTCATGCTGTGAGATTACGTAGAATTCGAGTTCGCAAAGAACCTTTAGCGCCACGCCCGCGTTCTTCAACAGCCTCTCCTGTGCTTTCTTAAGTATGTTATCAGGCGAGATATCGAGCGGCTCGCCTTTCTCGTCAAGATAACTACACATGACGTTCAAAGTGGGAATGGCGTTGAAGGGGTTTAGGAAGGCTTTGTTGATTTTTGGCTTTATTCGCACATCGCTTCTGGTGTGGTCGATGTAGGAGAAGAGACTTGAACCGTCCACTCGCTCGTCCTGATCTAGGATATCGTTCAGATGCGCCTCGCTGTCTATGGCGAAGTTCAACGTCTTAAGCCTGCCGTCCTCAGCAACATGACACAGGTTTATCATTCTCACTTCTCTGTCTTTAACAAATTTAATCAGGTCTTCTTTCGTAAAATCCCGGGGCAGTTTTCCCAGATACGAAACAAGCGGGTTCGGGTTGAGACTAATTAAAGCATCGGGGCTATGATTCAAACGTGACTTTCTCCATTAGGGCTTACCGAGGGAAAGGTATACGTGCAAAACGTTCTATTTTAAGTTTGTTTTGAAAACCTCTCCTATTTCCTTTTCACTCGCTTTTTGAGAAATTGTTTCTTGGGCAGCTTGGGTTTTTTGACGCGTTCTTCTTCCGCTGCTTCCATTTTCACTTTTTCTCCACGTTTTTATCCTTTCATTAAGCCTAACAAGAAGCCTGCGCCGAAACTGAGCGAATAGAACAAGCCAGACAGCACGGGCAGGATTTCGGGCAAGAATCCTTGCATACTCGTTAAGGCGTTAACCAGTGCTCCGCCGAGTTTATCGTAGTAGATCTTTATTAAACCCATGTATTCCAAGCTCACGAGCGCCAAGAGAAACAGGCCTATGAGAAAGAAGAACAGTTTGACGAGTTTCTTTATGGCATATCCTATGAGAAAACCTGTAGCGCCTAACGTGCCGAGAGACACTATGGCTGACATTTCTCCCTTCCTGCATTACTATGCACAAGTGAAGAAATTAACCTTTTTAACACGTTAATTTAAATACTCCAATCAACCGAATTCTTTTGTGGAGAACGCCCAAATGGAAGAAAAAGACCTCTGCTGGATAGTCAATCCTGGCTGTGGCGTCGAACCGAGAAAGTGCGACCCGTGTCCCGCGTTTAAGACGAAGGTCACCTGTTGGCGGTTCAACTGGCGATCCATAGCCAACGCCTGCACATTCGACGAGAGAAGCTACTGGAACGAATTCTTCACAAAACAGTGCATTCAACAGAGATGCCCCATCTACCTAAATCGCAAGAAGGAAAGAGAAGAACGCATAGCAGCCTTCAAATATCTTGACAAATAAGAAGGCTACACCTAGTCTCTGGAGCGTGCAACAGCATAAGCAAAGGAGAAAAGGGGAAAACAAGACCTAACCTTTCCATATTAGCCCTAATCTCTTTCATAGCATCCTTCATATTAGCCCGAACGTTCACCACGTTCTTTCCTGGCACATTTATAACGGGTCGCGGCCTTCACATCCATCATTTCTGGTACGGGTTAGCCTTGGTCGCCATAGGCGGCTGGTTGGGAATTAGCTATGAGGATGAGAGAATAAGCCGAGTTGCCGCCATTCTTTTCGGGGCTGGTGGAGGGATAATAGGCGATGAAGCTGGCCTTTTGCTCACCCTAGGCAATTATTGGACTAACTTGACATATACTGTCGTAATCACATTTTTGGCACTTGCCTCGGTGTTAATCTTGCTGAACATATACTGGAGAGAAATTCAGGAGGAATTCTCTGGATTCTTACGAAGCAACGCGAGCCTCGTTATCGGTGTGTTTCTCCTCGCAGTATCAATACCGTTAATCATGCGAACACGCAACACAGCAATCATTATCGTTTCCAGCGTATCAGCAATAGTAGCTTTGATAATAATATTAGCCTACGTCATACAGCGAATAATAACAAGAAAACGCTAAAAAAAGAAAAAGAGAATAGTAGCGTTTTTGGGCTACTCTGGGCGAGTTATCTGAACGTTTCTGGCAAGCACGTACGGTGACATGGAAGGCGGGTCTGCTTCGCCCCACCAGTGCACTTGTTGTCGCTCTTTGGAAATTCCAGCAAAGTTCGCTAATAAGTTAAGCACGTTGTCGCTGAGGCGTATTTCTTTCCAGGACTCTTTTACTTCACCGTTTTCGATAAGGAAAATGCCGTCGCGTGGTATGGTCGAGAAATCACCTGTGGCATAGTTTTGGAAACGCGTGTACCACGTGTTCGTCAAGTACAAGCCTCGTTTGAGACCCTTGAACAATTCGTCTCTGGTCATGTTGCCAGGGTCCAACTCGAGACTCCAAGGCATAGGTGTAACAATGCCCGCGTGTCCGGTGGTCTGGGTTTTGAAGAGTTTCGCCGTGGTCGTGTTGTGGAAATAGGTTTTCAATACGCCTTTGTCTATGAAGACTGTTTCTTTCACAGGCACGCCTTCATCATCGAAAATTCGGTTGTTAACCGACTGCTTTCCCGGGTTGTCGCGCATGGTCACGATTTCGGGGCCGACTTTCTTGCCGAGTTTGTCGGCGAACACTGACATTTTAGCCATCACGGAAAAAGCAGAGCCCATAAACCCGTAAGTGCCGATGATAGAGCCGAAGAACAACGGGTCAAAGATGACGTCGAATTTGCCCGCCTTGCCAGTTTTGGGATTTTTGGCCATTTTCGCGATCTCGCCTGCTTTTTCTCCTGCCCGTGAGGGATTGAACCCTTTAAGCGAAGAACTGCATTCCACTCCGTGCCCTGAGGCTTCTCTTTGCGAAAACGCGCGTATGGATAGTTCTATGCCTGATTTTTCGTCAATTCCTTGTGGTCCTTCTGAGGAGACTTGATAGATCTGTTCGTATTTCGTGAAAAGTATGCCGCCACTGTCGATGTCTTCACTGGCTTCTTTGCGTGCAGCTTCGATGGCTTCATAGATATAACCAGACGGATCTTCAACGTCTCTGATTGCCTTGTCGCCCATAGGCTTCGCGTACTTGAACTTGCCTTGTGCGATTCCGCCGTACATGGGGTTTTCTTTCGAGACCTTGGCGAGTTTGAACAGGCGCTCCATTTCTGCGTCTATGTTTTGGAAGTTCTTGATCTGAGTGGCGACTATGCGTTTCTTCCATGTTAGTAATACGCCCGTGGTGTAGTCGTCCCACGCCACGCCGATGTCCACCTGATTATTGCTGAACCTCGACTGCCTATACTCACCGAACACTGTGCCAGCCAGTACTTCGTCTGCGCCTAACGCTTTGCCTTTCTTCACTATGGCTTCGGTTTTTGTCATTGCTTCGCTCATTTGATGAACACCCCCCTCAGTCGGCACAAGGGACCACCAGTATAAACTGGCGCGCCCTGGCTTGGGTCTCCTTTTCCACACGTCGCGCTTACAAAGTCGACTTTCTTGGAAACAGCGTCTACTGCCATCCAAAAGTTCAAAGTCGTGGTCTCTATTACAGGTCTTGCAACTGGTCCTTTGAGGTCACCGTTTTCTATGAAATAAGCCTCTCTTCCGATGTAGCGCTCGTTGAATCGTACGTCGTCGATGTTCCATTCGGTGAAGCTATGCATGTAAACACCGTTCTTGACGTCTTCGAAGATTTCTTCCTCACCCATATCTCCTGGCTGCAGGTAGGTGTTTGCCATGCGTACGATGGGTTCTCGGTCGTAGTTCATCGACCTTGAGGCAGCGTTGCTTCTTGTGCCGAGTTTGGCCGCGGTTTCGCGGTTTTGGAGGAACTCGTTGATTAAGCCGTTCTTGTACAAGTAGCGCGGTCGGGCTTTGATGCCCTCGTCATCGTACGAGTAATAGCCATAGCTATTTTCTATGGTTGGGTCGTCGATAATTGTGACCTTATCAGAGCCTATTCTGGTGCCTATCCAGTATGGTCCGCCTTGGTAAATGAAGGAGCGTCCTGCTTGGCTCATTTCTCTTCCGAGAATTCTGTCGGCTTCCATCGGGTGCCCGCAAGATTCGTGGCTCGCTATGCCTGCGACTTCGGGTCCGCAGATGACATCCATTTTGCCTGGTTTGACGGGTTTGCCCTCTCTGAGCACGCGCTGTAGAACCTGGACTTCTTTAGCCATGGCTTCCTCGAGTTTCCAGACGTCGAAGGCTTCCCAACCTCCGCTGTAACCGTATTCTTTGAAAGTCAATTGTTCCATTTTGCCTTGGTCAACCACAGTGATGCCAAGGGCTTGGAAGTTGATTTTGGGCACGAATGAAGAGATAACTGAGCCCTCGGTGTTTACAAAGTACTTGTCCGCTGAGAAGACATTAAGTACGAGCATTCTGGCGGCTACAGTAGCTTTTTGTGACATTATTACCTTGTCGATTTCCAGGAGCTTATTTATCTTGTCTTCTGAGGATATGTTTTCGATTTTCTTTTTCTGTTTGACTTCCCACGTGGTTTTGACGGCTTTTTCTTCGACGAATTTTATCTTGTCTCTGCGTTTGGCGCTCCTGGCCATTTTGTAGGCGATTTTTACGATTTTTTCTGCTTCCTGTTTTGTCCATTTATTTGAAGAGGCAAAGCCTAAGCCTCCGTCGGCGAGTATTCTCACGTTGAATCCGCTGTCCAATGACACTGCGTAGGCCTCTAGGTTGCCATTTTTTAGCATCATGTTTTCCGCGTTTGTATCATGCGCCTTTGCTTCGGCGTAGTCGACTTTCTTGCTTTTTGCGTATTCCAAACAATAGTCTATAATGCTCTTGTCCATGAATTTTCCCCTTTTTCAGTTTTGATTTCTATTAAGAAGTCTATAAAGGTGTAAATATCTTTCTAAAGAAAAAACAGAAAAAAACTGTGGGGCTATTTTGCCTGAAACGTGCGTTCTTCAAGAAGGCTGGTTAAGAGACCCGCGTAGCGACAATTGTCGCATAATCCATCTTTGTCAGTTGCGGGTCGTTTGTCGCATTTCTTGCATTTTCCAAAGCTCTCTAGATAGCGCCCCATTTTCGGGTCACATCTTTTTACAGAAATCTTGGACAATGGCTACATTAAGGGTTGTGCAAGCAAAATTCGGATTTTAGAGCAGAATTCCTAAACATAAGCCATAAAGACATTCATTGCTCTAGAAGGGGTTCAAATTCTTCTTTTTTAGGCACTCCGACTACTCGATTGTTGCCTAAGATTATCGTAGGTGTAGCTTTTACGCCCTTCAACCTTGCCCTTAGCTTCCCCTTCAGGCTAGCTACGTCAATGATTCGAAATCTGAGATTCTTCTCCGCCGCGAGTTCTTCAACGAATTTCAAAGCCGCTTTGTCCTCTTCCGAGATGACTTTCTCGGTTTTAGAGATTTCTTTGACAGTGCAATAGTGCCCTTGAATTGGCCTTCCTTCAAGACTTTTCTGGGTTGTGACTTCCTTGGTCACGATATAGACTTCGATAGTTCTTGCCATGAACTCCCCATAATTTTGCTCTCTTAAAGAGGTTTAAAAGAGTTATTACGTGTAACCGAAAAAGATGTATATTTTGCATAAACATAAGCATTGTCTGCAGGACGTTTCAAATGAAAAAAATGCCGCTAGATGCAGAAACAGAGCCGTTTTTTGGCGACACGTTTACTCGGACATTCCAGACTATTACTTCTTCATTCCCGATGTGAAATACCACGCAGCCGCTAGCGCGCTAGTGACAAAAGCAGAAAAAATCCAAGAAAAAATAGCGCGTGCTATACGTTTTCAAAAATGAGAGCAAATGGTGGACGGGGCGGGATTTGGACCCGCGGCCTCCACGATGCCAACGTGGCGATCATACCAAACTGATCTACCCGCCCATATAGGCTATTTTCTTAAAGAGAGCTATTATTAAAGAGTTTTATTACACACGGTTTAAGATGTCTCCCGCACAACCCTCCTTTTTCTGTTATTCCGTTCTTCTCCTTTTCCATCAAATGGTAGACTGCGTACTCGAGTGCGTCGCGATAGGGAGTTGCCAATTTCCACCATATTTGAATAAAGGAAGAATAAAAGAACAAAGTTAATCGCAAGAATATAGAGCTTAGACAAGTAGCGATGATCCTCTAAGACGGATATACAAGAGCCTGGAATCTCCCATTAAGACTGACAAACGAGGCTAGACTGGTCGCAAACGTCGCTCCTAGGTTTTCGGCCAGGGTCTTAAAAGAAAATTTTGCTATATGCACATAATGTCATAGCGTTATGTTGATTGGTATGGACCAGCCGAATTATTTTCCATAAGAAGAACGGAAGGAGAAGGCAAAGAAAATAGCCTGTTACCCCGGAAATGCGGGGGACGGCCAGAACCTAAACAACGAGAAAGGAGAAAACGGAGCGAGGGCAAAACTTATTTTATTTTGAAACAGGTTGATGTGTGATGGGAGATTACTTGAAGTTTTCATTCATAAACCCCAGCCAAGCTCCAGGTAGTCCTGAAATGTGTACAAAGGCGTGGCCACCGTTAGGCATGCTGTATATCGCGGGAGTTTTAATGAAGGAAGGAATTGACGTTTCCCTACTTGATCAGACGGTAAAGGGATTCTCTCATGAACAAGCTTTAGATTGGGTTAAGAAGGAAGATCCCGATATTTTGGGTTTTTCGGTTTTGCAGAGCGCTGCAAAAGAGGCGCCAAAGATTGCCGAACTTGTGAAAACGTGGAATCCAAACATCACGATTGTTATGGGAAACTACCACGCAACCTTCAACGACGAAAGAATTCTTGAAAAGTATCCTTGCGTTGATGTGATCGTTCGAGGGGAGGGAGAATACGCAAGCCTTGACCTTACAAGATGCTTGGAGAAAGGAGGGAATCTGCGAGAAGTCAAAAGCATAACCTTCAGAGATAACGGAAATATCGTCTCTACCCCAGATAGACCTCTTATCAAAAACATCGATGAACTTCCTTTTCCTGATCGTGATTTAATGAACGCTCAATATACATCGACGATTTTTGGAGTAAAGCTTGCTACGAAAAAGTTTACTACAGTTCTTTCATCAAGGGGATGTTCTTTCCGATGCAGTTTTTGTGGATGCCGAAAATTCGCCAGAGGCGTTTGGAGACCAAGAACTGTTGAAAATATCATGCAAGAACTAGAAATGTTGCGAAGCGAAGGTTATGAAGAAATTCTCTTTGTGGACGACAACTTCACCTTAAGCACGAAAAGAGTAAAGAGACTTTGTCAAAAAATCAAAAAGGAAGGAATGGACATTCGATGGTTTTGTGATTCACGAGTGGACAATTGCGAGTATGACATGTTTAGGGAGATGGTGAAAGCTGGTTGCAACACTGTTTACTTTGGGATAGAGAGCGCCAACCAAAGAATCCTGAACTACTACAGGAAAGGGATAACCCCAGATCAATCCACCAACGCTGTTCGTAAGGCCAGAAAAGCCGGTGTAGACGTGATTGTAGGCTCCTTCATAGTAGGAGCTCCTGACGAAACCAGGAGTGAAGTCGAAAACACCTTAGACTTTGCGAAGAAACTAGATATTGACGTGCCGTCATTAAACATTCTCAGTGCTGTTTCTGGAACGGAAATCTGGAACGCTTTGGTAACGAAAGGACTAATCAAGGAGGACGAATGGTGGGAAGCAAACGGCGTGTACGTGCCAAGTTTTTCACCCAGCACGGTTCCACTTGAAGAAATTCGCTCCATGATCTACGATCATTTCCGAGAATTCTATCTGCGCCCCAAGCAGTTACTGAAAGAAATGTTGAGAACGTTGAAGAGCTCCTATAGAATCGCGATAATTCTTGCCAACATTACTAGGATCAACTCCATCCTTAATGATGTTAGCCAAGGAGTCAAGTTCAGCTACGATATCGCTCAATAATGCAATCATAAACTCCAAAAAAATTAATCTTCAATATGAAAGATATGCTCTTGTCTTCCATGATCTGGCTTTCGAGCATGCCAGTGCTGGATTTCGCCATAGTAAGTCCCGAAAAACCAGCCTTGCTGGCAGGTGCAACACTAGATCAAGCAACGGCCAAGGGCTTGCTAGTGCAGTTCGCAAGGTAGCTGAAAAAGGAGGCTATAAAGAAAACACCTTTTGACAGCATCCTGACCATTACACGTCGAGGCGAAACTCTGCTTCACCCTGAAGACGTCAAGCGAGTAGTCGCTGCGTTACGCAAGAAAAGCTGCGCGCTTCTCGACGACACTGGTAGATATGATTATATTGAATATGTGCGATACAAGCACTCAATTCAGTGGTACGTGAAAATGCCGGTACGAACCTGTCCGAACACCAAATGCATATACGACAAGCAATTGCAAATTGGGCAAAACTGTCCCATGTGTGGGAAAGAGGCACAGGTCTTTAATTTTGAAGAGTTTGGAAACCTACTAAAGGAAAAATGGAATTATAAGAGGAAAATTGAAAAAATTAGCCAAGATAAACTGGTCGCAAGAATGATAAAGTTCTGCCCAAGATGTGGCTCCCCGAAAATCAACACTCTTGTTTTCTACCGTCCGTCGATCTGGAGATGCCTAGACTGCGGGTACCAAGGCACCTTTATAATACAAGACAGCGCACTCGCAGAAAAGATACAAAAGAACCGCCAAAAAACCATAAAAGAAAAATAGTGCCGAGCCCCTTCGGCAACGAGCTATACTGGGACTAATGATTTTTCATAATCTGCAACGAGCGCGCGCGTCACTGTATTCTACAGCGACTTAAGAACCTGAAGTAAGTCTTCTAAAATCCTGTGCGTCAATCCCCAAACAACGTAATTATCGATGATAAAGGCTGGAAACTCTCCAAAACTAAACTTCGCCGTTCCCTTATGTTTGATAAGGTGTTCCAACTCTACCCAAGTATACTCTTCTAATTCGCTTCTATTCAACCTGACTAGAACTTCATGCTCAAGAAAAAACACGAATGGCAGAACTTTTACACGCTTTCCTGCAGATGTTGACGCCTCCAACACTCCGAGAAAGCGGCAATCATGATTAAGATAGATGCCCGTTTCTTCCAAAGTTTCCCTTATCGCTGTCTGTTTCAAATTTTCATCCTGAACCTCACGCCTTCCTCCAGGCAAAGCTACCTGCCCAGACCAAAAATCCGTTGGATTCTCGACCCTTTTAACAAGGAGAACCTCAAAATCCTGACCGCCTGATCTTAATAGTAAAGCAACTGCTGCGCCTGCGCCATCCTCTTCTGTGGCGAACTTCAGCACGCGTGAGATTTTTGCAAGATACTCCTCGCCGCGACTCATTTTGATCAAACCACCTTTGTAATTAGATGTTCACGATAGATTTTCTCATAATCTAAGACGATACGCTTTTGCTGTGAAGCTCGCCTCGTTTTAAGTGATCGAGTAGGATAGCTTTACACGCGTGTTTAAATTCTTCGTTTGCTAGAGAATCTGGGTTTGACGAATATCTAACGTCTTTCTTGAATCAGTTTTTCCCAGCGCACACAGAATAAAGAACAATATTATGTTCGTAGCAAAGATTAAGAAGAAGACGCCTACATAACCGAAAGTTATGACAAGATTTTCCAGAACTATTTCTCGTCCTCTGGCAAGGTCAATCCGTTTTCACCTTGCTACATGGTTATCGTGGCGAATAAATTGCTTTCCATCTAAGAGCACGACTAGAAAGGAACACCGGTTTTGGCGCGTGATATAATTGGTAAACGTTTAACTATTCGTGAGCTTTCACGAAAAAGAGGAAGGGAAGGTCTATATGGCTGTGGCGCAAAAGCCTCGGGTCACTAGGAGGATTTTTCTATTTGTTCTTCTCGGTTTGGTCATACTCGCACTTTACTTATATTATTTTGTTGGTACTGTAAAAATCATCGATGTGATCGAGAGGACAAATCTCCTTTACTACGCGTCAGCTTTCATCGCCTTTCTAGCAGCCGTTTTTTTCTCTTCACTGACTTGGCAGAGCCTGCTCAGAAATCTAGATGTCAAGGCTAGAATTCAAAGAGTATTATTGCTAATGTGGGCTGGAATGTTCTTTGACGTAATAGTTCCTGAGCCAGGCTGGTCTGGAGACCTGTCAAAAGCGTATATGCTAGCTAAGACTTCGGGTCAAGACGTTGGCAGAATTGTCGCGTCTGTCGTCGGTCAGAAAGTTATTGGCATGGTAGTCACTGTTGTCGACTTGATGTTGGGGTTGGTTCTGCTGGCTCGGAACTACACTCTTCAAAGTGTGGTCCTGATTTTCATTGCTGCCATCTTGTTTCTCTCAACTCTTATGTTGTTTGTGGTGTCTTACGTAAGTGCAAAGCCTAGGGCAACAAAAAAAATGTTGAACTGGCTGATACGAGTGATAGATTTTGTGCGTCGGGGTCGTTGGAACTCGGTGGATTTTCGGCTCAAAGCAGAAGAAACATTGAATAAGTTCCATGAAGGCATCGGAACTCTAAGTGCTAATCCGAAGGCTTTGGTTCGACCGGTTGCGTTTTCTTTTTTGAGTTGGGGTTTTGACGTTTCGGTGATATTTCTGACCTTTGCTTCTCTAGGATATCCCGTGCCTGTGGATAAAGTGCTTATTGTGTATGCTTTGACTGGGAGCTTGCAAGTTATGGGTATCTCTTTTGTGGGGTTTACTGAAATAGTTATGAGCAGTTCTTACACGGTGCTTGGTATTGGGCCTGTCGAGAGCCTATCAGCAACTTTGTTAACGAGAGTCATTACTCTCTGGTTCAAACTGATCGTGTCTTACTTCGCTTTTCAATGGGCAGGCGTTGAAATCCTGCTGGACAGAAAACCAGGTACCTAAGCCCTAGGACAAAACACATATTTTTCCCAAGCTCTCTTTATACTGCTCTTCAGGGAGAGTGAACAGGGTTAGGACCAAAATCAGCTCCGTCGGATACGTAAACAGGATAAGAGAAAATATTCTGAGAGTGAAGAAAAGAGAACTATTACCGCTGTATGAGAATCTAAAGTCGGCTGATTGCGTGATCTGTGGGGGGTCTGGTAGGTCGCTTTATTCCTTAAATGCTGCTATGAGCCAGATCGCAATAAGCCAGATAGGCTGGAGGAATAAGGTCGTATTGACCCCTGATGATCCAGGGTTTCCCGGAAAGGACATGTACGATGCAGTATCTGAACTCGAAAGACGATACAAGAAGATCCTGCTTTTGATGAATTCTGGTAGTGGTCGCTCGGATGATCCCCTGGCGATGGCGCAAGATTTGGCCAGATATCTTGAAGACAAAAAAACGTCCAAGTTTTCAATGGGACTCATAACTTCTAATGTCAACTCTCCGTTAGCCGAGATAGTCAGTGCGCACGGGAATGTAGTTGAGTTGAAGGGGCGAGGAAGATCTAAACCTTCTCTGGAGTACACTGAAACAGGCATCATGGGTGACATGTTCGAGCTTGGAAGCCTGCTTCTTTTATGCATGATCGTTGAAGCGATCTTCCGAAACCTTGAGGTAGACGATGTGCTCAGACTCTGTGAAGAGGAGCTAGTCCAGTTAGGTCCCATAATTGACTCGAATGTCGAGTCGGAAACTTACACACAACTCATTGACGTCTTAGAAAGACGGAGCAATGTGTTTCTTGGCGGGAAAGGCACGGCTTACGAAATCGTGAAGATGACTGGCGTGAGACTTTTCCACATCAAAGGTTCCTTGGGAGACAATGTTTACATAGCCAGAGGCGTGAATACTCCACATCCGAGGGCTAGAGACCTTGAGATTTTGGTCTCATTTTCTGGAGAAACCAAACCAGTTATATCGTGGTGCGATGTCTTCAAGGAACTTAATGGAGTCGTCTTGGCAGTTACGGGCACAAGAAAATCAACTCTAGCAGATAAGTCGAACTTGCAAATTACCTTGGAAGAAGAAGTCAAGCCAAGTCATCCCAGAAGATTCTACATGAGAGCAGCATATGTGTTAAGTCCATTGCCAGTTAAATTGGCTGAAAGACTAAGCGAAAGAGGACTAAAACTGCCAGAATATATCGTAAACTGGTATCACTCTGTCACAGAATAGCTCGCCATGCCACACATCGCAGTGACTAAACATGGACAACCATTGTTCTCGACAGTTTTACTCCCTTTTTTGAAGCTAGCTCGTCGCTCAAATTGCGGATTTCGATGCCATCTCCTTTTACGGCAATGGCTTCAAGACAGTCTCGTTCACCGAGATGAATGTGCATCGTTGAGCATATTATTCGTGCATAATGGTGTTGTATGTGAGTGAGCGCGCTTTCTAGACCTTTGGTTTCATGATTGTAAAGTATCATTAGAACCCCAGCTTGACTTCCACTTTCTTTTTGAAGCGATTTCTTCTCAGAGACAAAAATTCTGACAGCATCCTGAACAGCTTTAGAACGATTTCCATAACCCATCATACCGATGACCTCATCAAAATCCTTCAAGAGTTCAGGCGGAAAGGTCACACCTACGCGGATAATCTTCGCCATATTCCCACAACTAGCTCCTAACACCTCTTACCATAAAGTTTTTATGCATTCTAGTGTTACTGTTGCACAAAAAAGTGTTACCGAGTGAACAAAATGAGCAACAGGACCTACCTTACAACAGTAGACGCTGCGCTAACAGGTGTCTTCTGTGCCGTTTTCGCGGCCTTAAACTTGACTTTGGGACTCCTGAGTTTTCAACTGACGGGGCTTCCAATACTCCATGATTTTGCAGTTTTCTTTACATTGCTGCTCGTCGCATGGGTCACCGGGCGGTTCGGCACAAGCTCGCTGGTTGGCATCATAGGCTCAATTGTTGCTATACTCTTAGGAGGCCCACCGCTGATAATCTGTTTTGCCGCTTCAGCAGTCGTCTTTGACATCCTAATGTCTGCAAATCACCACAAAATCCGCATTGCAATATACAGCTTGATAATAGCAGCCATTGCGACGCTCTTGTCTGCATACTTCGCGGGTGTATTAATCGGCGTCTTCTTCAGCCCCGGCCAAACACTGCTATGGGCGGTGACTTTTTGGGCTGGATGGCACACAGTCGGTGGAATTCTGTCGCTTGCGATAACATTACCGACCATACTAGCGCTGGAAAAGGCAAACGTGAGGAAAATCAAGGGTGACTGAAGAAGAAACAAAGGAACTCGAAACGTCAATAAAAGACGCAGCAGAGCTGCATGGCCACTTGGGACCTTTTCTCGTCATCGGCGTTAGAATGGGAAAAGTCGCTAACCAAATTCTTGAACCTAAAAACAAGGAAGGCAGAGAACTGCTAGCATTCGTCAAAGTTCCCTTTCTCCCGCCTTTCTCATGCATTCTTGATGGAATACAAGCAGCCACACACTGCACCATAGGAAATCAAAGGCTAAAAGTGGAAAAATCGCGACAAGAGATAACCGCGCAATTCGAAACAACAGACTCAGATAAGACCCTGTTCATATCTGTTAACCCCAGAATAGTGGAAGAACTAAAAGACAAAATATCAAAAGGCACGCCCAGCGAGCATCTGGCAGAAGCAATAGCATCCACACCAGAACACCAACTCTTCAAATTCAACGTCACGGCAAAGCGCCGTTAAAATGAAACTTGACCTTCTCGGCAAGATTTCTAAGATGGAAAAAAGACGACAGTGAATTTGTTTATAAAAAATAATCTCAGGTTATCCCTATTTTGGTGAGATAAGGCTTGTTCGACCGGGACAGTTTCACACACGTCTAAATTCTTTGCATTATTCATACGGGGGAGACACTAAGTTTTTATTCCATATGAACTGATAATAGCTGAAAAATATTAGTAGGAAAAGGATGCCGATGTTTACGATTTGCACAGCTACCGTGCCCGAGGGCGAACTTGAAGGACAGATAAGTGGTTTCCGCGATGCTGAGAAAAGGTTTACTCGAGAAATAGGCGTCCTAGAAAGAGATTTTTATCAGTGTATCCAACAACCACACATTATTTGGAGCAACACCAAGTGGACGGCGGAGAAAGCTCACAACGACGCAGCCCAGAGTATTATGAAGGTGAGAAGAGACGACAGGATTGGCGCGGCCTACTTTCAGCCAGGGCTGTACTTCGAAATCTTCTGCAAGGAGATTGATGAAGTCTCCTACGAATCGCCAAGTGAAATGCCGCCTGAAATGATTGTGATCTGCCATGGGCTTGTAGCTATCAAAAAACTGGATCATTGGAACAAAATCATACGTGAACTGAACAAAGATTTGCCTTCTGTTGAAGGACTTGACTTTTGCCGCACCTTCTACAATTACTACAACCCTGCTGAATTCGTTGGTTTCATGGAATGGAATAGTAAAGAAGACTACCAGAAGCACCGCATGATTGACAATTTGACCATCGAAGAACACTACTACACTGGCCTCAAGAGCGGCTCTTCTCTGCTTGCTGGCTTCAATCAATTCTATTGCAAGCCTCTCAAGGTCAAATAGTCAAAAGCGCTTCCTCCGAAGCTTCACGCATGGAAAAGAAGAAGCCCAATTTTACAGCAAACTCTTATCAAAGCATATTGCATTTAGAAGTTGAGCCCATGCGCGCGCGAATTCTCCGTTCTTTCGATTTTTTTGCAGGTTTCAAACCGTGAAGCGAATCTCAGCCTTCCAAGTGAAGTTACTAGAATTGAAAAATCAAGAATTTGTTATTTGCTTAAAACAAACTCGAATTAGGCTTATTATTAAAGGGAGCTTGGTCGGGCGGGCAGGATTTGAGCCTGCGACACTCCGGTTTCTGCTTTTGCAAGCACTGGTTGTATGCTTGGTAGGCTGACGTGCGTCCACCTCATACGTGGTGGGCGTCTACAGCGTCTCCGTCTACTAGACACCACGTACGCAGGGGCTAGTAGGCTCGGAAGCTCTACCAGGCTGAGCTACCGCCCGACCGAAAACAACAGAAATAGCATAGCTCAATTAAGTGTTTCGCCTTGGTATTCAGTATTTCGAATCGGTTTCTCACTTTCTCTTTCTTCGCACGCGACGCTCCCTATGTTGCCTCTTTCAATTTCTTAGCGCACAGTTTCATTACCCCATTGCTGCTTTCGCTTGAAAGCTATCGAGGGTTCAGGGTGACTTGCCAAGTGAGGTTTGATGGTTAAGTTTTCATATCCGGTTGATGGTATGAAGGCGAAAGGTGAAAGACCTGAAGCCAGTGCGGACTATGCTAGAATGAACCTTCCCTATGCGGTAGCTAAGCAACAAGAAACAGTGCCGTAAACACACAAAAACCTTGAAAACCGTTAGTACGTTGTTTATGTCTAACGATTATCAGTGCACGCTAGAAATCACGCATAACGTTTTCTTTCGTGGACTATGACTGCTGTAATTATCGCCGCCGTAAAGAATAGTAACAGGAATGATGAGAATTCTGGAATTGTGACATATTGGACGACGTATCCCATTTCTGCGGTTGTGTTGCTGTTGCCGACGTTGTCTTCGGCTGACACAGTGTAAGTT
The DNA here is from genome assembly GCA_963842875.1 of Candidatus Bathyarchaeota archaeon. Taxonomy (GTDB): domain Archaea; phylum Thermoproteota; class Bathyarchaeia; order Bathyarchaeales; family SOJC01; genus DATHCB01. The sequence continues at coordinate 14,906 of CAWJIF010000014.1, read as the reverse complement.
ACGTTGGTGCCGGATGGAAACTTTGGTATATTGCCACTCCAAACATCCCCTTCGAGTTTTGTCATATTAACAAGCCCAGTGCATGTTCCACTGCTGTTTCCATAAGCGTAGAGCAGAGTCACCATTTTAACCCCACTTACATTATCAGTTACAGTGGCGTTGACTTCGACTTCGCCTTCAGGTAAGACGTTGTCTTTACTTGGGAATTGACGTACATTCGTTATGTTCGGAGGCGTAGTGTCAACAGAGAAGTAAACCAGGCAAGAAGCCCCCATCATTCCGCAGGTGTCGTTGGCGTAAACAACGACATGGTGCGTTCCGTCTTGGAGGGCAGTCAGAGTTGAGTTTCCGAGAATAGTGACGTTTGCCTGTCCATCTAAAGCATACCCAATCCATGACACTGCCTTATTAATTGTAAAAGTCAGTGGGACGGAGCTCGTTGCATATATTGTGCTGCAAGGCGACAGTATTTGAATTTTAGGCGGACACCAAGCCTTGACTGAGATGGTTGTCGCGGCTACAGAAACAGCTATGATTAGGATAGGCAAAAATATGCGACTCGCCTTTGTCTTCATAACCTTCTCCCTGTGCCATAAAGGCAACTGGATTCTTAAAGGATATTTCTAAACGAATCATACTGTCTGTAACGATCTATTGCACGCTTACAAGTCTATTAGGCTTCCAAAATAATGCGAATGGAACATGATTCCTTTTGTCGCTGAGCCTATAATCAACAAGCTTTCCTTTGATTGTGTAATCTTCAGCTTCAATATACACTCTCTTGTCTGAAAAGGCCTTTCAAATCTGAAGGATAGAAAAAAAGAGGTTTCTTATCAGAGACGTCGCCATCCCAACGCGAAATAAGTGTTTCGTCTTGACTATTCATGAAAGCTTGGGGTTTATATGGTGCCTGCAGAAAACCAAAAAAGGCAAGTCACTTAACAAAATATAAAGACAGAAAGTTGGGTCGATGTTTGAGTTCAATAGAGTATGAAATCAGTTTGCTTTCAAAGATGGTTAAAGTTGACACCGAGTCAGTCTCAAAAAAAGGATACAAAGAATGTGCATCAATAATTGTGGAAGCAGCAAAACAGAATTCGCTAGGTGTAGAGATAATCGATGGCGAAAAAGGAGCGAAAGATGGGCTTTCACGTCCGAACGTTATCGTAGCCCTTGATGCAGGCTCACAGGTCACTTTACTCCTAGAATCACACTTCGACATTGTTCCACCAGGACCAAACTGGACATACCCTCCATTCAAATTAGCAATCAAGAATGACAAAGCCTACGGAAGAGGCACAGCGGACAACAAAGCAGGGATCGCAGCGGCAATAGGGGCAATGCGACTGCTCAGGAACGAAAAACTAGACATAAACATCAAACTCGTCGCCGGAGTAGACGAAGAAATCGGAGGAAGATACGGCGTAGACTACGTGATGACCGACTGTGGGTTAAAAGGCGATGCTGCATTGATCTTGGACGCTGGTCCGGAAAGACTCTACCTAGGAGCTAGTGGAATAATATGGGGAAAAATAACCGTCGAGGGAAAACAAGGACACGCGGGACTTCCATTCAAAGCCAAAAATGCCATCGATGAAGCCATCAAACTCCTTGCCGCTCTAGAACCCTACAAAAAAGCAGTTGAGAAAAAAGAATCAACTCTAAACTCGCCGCCCAGATCACCAAAACGACACGTTTGGGGAAGATACACAGTAACAATGATCAAAGCAGGAGAAAAGGAGAACGTTATACCAGGCACCTGCGAAATCCGTTTCGACCGAAGACTCTTACCAGAAGAATCAGCAGACGAAGCAGAAAAAGAATTGAAAACATATTTTAACAAAGCACTGGAAAAATCTAGCTGCAAAGCATCGCTAGAAATAACCGAGAAACAGCCAGGTTACCACACACCAAAAGATCTGATCTTTGTTCAAACAGTCTTGAAAAACATCAAGAAAACCACAGGCAAAAACCTACCTTTCGCAGGAGAGCTGGGAGGAAATGACGGAACTTTCTTTGCCAAAAATGGAATCCCCGTGATATGTTACGGACCTCTTAGAGACGACACACGGTTCCATGGCATAGACGAATTCGTCTATCTTGAAGATGTGAAGAATGTGCGGGATTTGATAGTGAACTTGGGAAAAGCAAAAAGACGCGAAATAGTGCAATAAGCGCGCCCTTCTCGGTCTAGTGGGCGAGTAAACGGAAAGAATACCTCAAAGCGAAAGGGCGTAGATAATGAAAAAGAACCCAGCATATTAGCCAGATATATCTCAGAACCCGAATGTTTCCAATGGAACCCAAGATTTCTCAACCAATTTCCACTTCGCACAAATTATATATCAAGCACTCTCCACACTTGACCCCATGTTAAATCCAGGCACATACTTCATGCAAGGTAGCCAAGCCTTAGCGGAAGCCGCAATCACCGCAGGATTACGATTTTTCGCAGGCTATCCAATCACACCTGCAAGCGAAATCGCAGAACACCTAGCAAAAGAGTTGCCTCGAGTTGGCGGCATAACCATGCAAATGGAAGACGAACTCGCCTCCATCGCAGCAATAATAGGCTCATCTTGGACAGGCGCCAAAGTCATGACTGCCACATCAGGTCCAGGCTTCAGCTTAATGCAAGAGAACATCGGCTTAGCCTTCATGACAGAAACACCTCTAGTAATCGCGGACATGCAAAGAGCCGGACCGAGCACGGGACAAGCCACAAAATGCGGACAAGGCGACGTAATGCAAGCCCGCTGGGGCACACACGGCGACTACGCTTCAATAACCCTCGCACCTAACTCGGTGCAGGAAATGTTTGATCTCACCATCAAAGCCTTCAACCTAGCCGAAAAATACCGCACCCCAGTCATCCTGCTAGGCGACGAAATCATCGCCCACATGCGAGAAAGTCTAACGATCCCACCAAAAGGCAGCATAGAAATCATCAACCGAAGAAAGCCCAAAAAAGGAGAGACAATGTTTTTCGGCGGCGAAGAAGTCCCACCTATGCCGGCGGTCGGCGAAGGCTTTAACGTCACAGTCACAGGCTCCACACACGACGAATGTGGCATCCGCATCACCGCAGACCCACTTGGACATAGGCGCCTCGTGGAGCGACTCGTTGGAAAAATCCAAAACAACGCCGATAAAATTGTGGAAATTGAATCTTTCAATACAGACGACTGCGAGGTTGCCATAGTCTCCTTCGGATGCACCTCACGCGCAGTCTACGAAGCAACCGAACTCGCAAACAGAAAGGGAACAAAAACTGGTTTCCTGCGGCTGAAAACCCTGTGGCCTTTCCCAGAGAAGCAGGTGAAGGCGTTAGCTGAAACCGCTAAGACGATCATAGTACCTGAGATGAATCTGCGGCAAGTCTCTTTCGAAGTTGAACGGACCATAGAAGGCGCTGCAAAGGTTGTGCCGTTGAACAAGATTGGCGGCGGAGAGATGATAACTCCAGAAGAGATTCTCGCCAAAATAACAAAGGAGAACGAATAAGAATGAACGCAGAGTTTTCAGCCAAAACCTACCTCAGAGACATCAACCCTCCATTCTGTGCAGGTTGCGGCGCATTCACAGTCACGAACACTTTCCTCAGAGCGGTTCATGAAATGGGTCATCAAGACCTGCGACAGTTTGTCTTCTGCAGCGGCATAGGCTGTTCCTCATGGATCCCCTCACCGCACTTCAAGGCGGACACACTTCACGTAACGCATGGGAGGAGCATCCCAGTGGCAATGGGCGTGAAGTTAATGCGACCCGACCTGAATGTTGTGGTATTCGGCGGGGATGGCGACATCGTTGGCATCGGCCTGAGCCACTTAATTCACGCCGCGAGAAGAAATCTGGATATTACTGTTGTGATGGTGAACAACATGATCTACGGAATGACTGGAGGGCAAGTGGCGCCGACGACACCGTTCAAAACGCCCACAACCACAACGCCATATGGCAGTTTTGAAAGACCACTAGACGCATCGAAACTGGTGATTGCTGCAGGGGCATGTTACGTAGCCCGTTGGACCACAATGCACGTCACGCAGTTGAAAGAATCATTGAAAACCGCTATAGAGACGAAGGGATTCGCGTTTATAGAAGTCATAAGCCAATGTCCAACTGCTTTTGGGCGCAGAGCCGGGTTCAATGATGCAGGTGAGATGCTGCAATGGTTCAAAGCAAATTCAACAACAATTGAGGATGTAAACACGCTAAGCGAAGAGGAGTTGAAAGGTAAGATCGTTGTGGGCGAGTTTGTGAAAAAAGAAGCACCTAGCCTGACTGAAACTGTTTATGCTATCTTGAAGGAGGCACAGAAAGAGTGACTAGGCGTGTGGAGATTAGAATATGCGGCTTAGGCGGTCAAGGCGTGGTTTTCGCGGGGCAAGTTCTCGGAAAAGCGGCAGTCTATGACGGATTGAACGTGGTGCAAACGCAAAGCTACGGCGCAGAGGCGAGAGGAAGTAATGCGAATAGCGAAGTCATAATATCCGACACCAAAATCGGATTTCCACTGGTTAGGCGATGTGATGTGTTGATTGCCATGAGTCAACAATCGCTGGATCTGTCTGTTAAGGATTTGAAGAAAGATGGCGTGCTCATTGTTGATGATGGATTAGTCGAACGCATACCAGAAGGCTTAAAGGTCAAAGTGTTTCGTATTGCCGCAACCAAAACAACAGAAAACGTGTTCAAATCTAAACTGTACGCAAACATCGTCATGTTAGGCGCAGTTACGAAGATCACTAGACTTACCACTGCAAACTCGATGGAGAAGGCAATCGTTGAGGGCTTGCCAGAAAACGCAAGAAAAATAAACATAGATGCTTTCAGGAAAGGGCTCGAACTGGCTTAATCTTAGCAAGATGTACGGTTTTGTTTGAAACGTGAGAAGTGATTCCGAAAGACACAGAACACGTGGTGCGCGCATTGAAAGTCATAATGGATGCAACAGACCTAAAATTTCTTCCAAAGACCTTTTGGCCTTTGCACCTCTTTCTTCTCCCTCATGTATATCCCTAATGAAAAGCATTTGAAAGTGTTTCAAGAAGTTCACAGAGTCCTCAGAGACGACGGCAGATTTGCAATGTGGGATGCCAAAATACCTGTAAAGCACGGAGATTATTCTGTTTTCCTTGTGGACTTGACAATACGATTGCCAAATCAAGGAATAGAAACCAAGTATGGCGTAAAATGGAATAGGCAGCAGGACATTAAATATTTTGAAAAGTTGGCGCAAGAAACGGGATTCAGAATAATCAGTGAATGGAGCATGGAGGAGGTTTTCTTCTTGGAGATGATGAAAAGTGTATAAGAGAACGGGGATAATTCAAGTAGGAGAGTCTTAGAATGAGTTGGCCCTCACAGCAAGACTTTGAAATGCTCAGCAAGCTACCGAAAGAGAAATTATTCAAACTGTTTTTCTTGCACATTAGAAATGTCTGGCGAGTTGATGGACTATATTTTTTGGGGATAGAAGAACGATTTGGCACCCAAGCAGCAACAGAAATCGACGCGAACTGCTGGAAACTCATGGGCAAACTCGAGGCAAGGGAGTTAAAAACACTCCTGGAAACAAAAAAAGCAACCGTTCCAGCATTGATTGAGGCTTTGAAACGCACGAGTTGGGCACTGTATCAGACTGCAAAAGAAACAGAAATGACGAAAGGAAAGGGCATTTTCAGAGTCACTGACTGCAGAACACAAAAGACAAGACTAGAGAAAGGTTTAGGCGAATTTCCATGCAAGCAGGTACGATACGGTTTCCTGCAGAGTTTCGCCGAAACCTTCAACCCCAACATAAAAGTGGTATGCAGGCACTGTCCGCCAGACGAGCATACAGGAAAATGCTGGTGCGAATGGGAGTTTACTCTCTAGCTTTGGCAGGTTACATAATGTTTTTCCCGAGTTCGCATTTCAGTGCGCACGGGTAGCGAAGAATTGGTGGATTTGTCGGTCTCTTTACGCGCGTTCTAGCAAAGAGCCCTCAAGATTCTATTTCTTCGTGGTTGTGGCGATAGTTTGCTGTTGTTTTATATGGGTGCTCTTTCAAAGTCGTTTGCTTTTTTCGCTCCTCCGGATTCCGTGCGGTTTCAAAACAGTCTTTAAGCCTGAACCAGTCAGCACGACCACAACCTTGTCTTTCTTGGAGATCGTTTCATCTTTGACTTGCTTCTTGAAGGCAGCGTAAGCAACCGCTGAGCTGGGTTCGACGAAGAACCCTCTCTTCGCAAGCTCTTCAAAAGCACTGATTATTTCATCTTCCTCTGCGATGATCGCGTCACCTCTGGCTTCCTGCAATTCTTTCATCATAAGCTCGAGGAGAGGCGGGTTCACGCTTAAGAGGGCGTCAGCCACCGAATGGATAATGGTTGGCGGAGCATAACTAAGATTCTTGAATCGATGATAAAGAGGAGAAACTTGATTCGTCTGACATGCAATTATAGTCGGCATTGAAGGAATTATTTTGGATTCAAACAAATGAGCGAATCCCTCTGTTATGCCTAGTAACAGGGTGCCCGCTGATACTGGAACATAAACGCGGTCTGGAGATTGCCAATTCAATTGCTCAGCTATCTCATAAGCGAGGGTTCTGATGCCGTCTCTGAACAATGGATGGAGAATGTGGCCCACGTAGAACTTCTTGTTTTCAGGTCTCTGCGCGGCTTGAGCGATAATGCTTCTGCCGCCCGACACTTTAATGACTTCTGCACCATAAAACTGAATCTGGTTTAACTTCGGTCCTGAAACCGCTTCGGGAACGTAAATCTTGGCTTTCAGCTCGGCGCGTGCAGCATATGCGGCGACTGAAGCTCCTGCGTTGCCCGAGGAGTCTTCAGAGATGTAACCACCCGCGTTTTTGACCATCTTATGAAGTGCAGAAATGAGTACAGTCGAACCTCTGTCCTTGAATGAACCTGTCGGGTTCAAATTTTCAAGCTTAAAGAAGATGTTCTCAGAGAATCTCACTAGAGGCGTCCAGCCTTCCCCTAGAGTAACGATGCTCGCCTCATTAACGTATGGAAAAGAATATGCATACCGCCAGGCACTAAAATCGCGTTCCTTGATTTTTGCCTTGTAGAAATCGGCTTGAACTTTAACGTTTAATGGGTTACCACAAGAAGGGCATCTAGAATCAAGAAGACTCGGACCACTTTTGCCGCACACAGAACACCTAATTTCATAGTCCATTTGAACACCAAATAGCTAAAGCATGATTTGGTCATGGCATATATTTTTCGCATAGAAGTCATACGCTTTTCGTGTTTCCATGGCATAAGGCTGTTTCTTGCCTTTGAAAACCCGTTCCTTTCATTGCATTATTGTCCAGAGCGTGCGCTAGAGTTCTGCTCTTAAAGCAAGGAATTGGTTTTTCTTGTGGACGTCACCGTTCTTTTCTGCTTCATTTATGACGCGTCGTACCCATTCGGTAAGTTCGACTCGATATTCATCACTTAGGCTGGTTTGGTGTTCTTTTTGGATGTTTAACGCGCATTGTTCTGAACGGTGTGCCCGTAGCGCGCGCTGTGTCCATTTTTTGACGGGTGATAATTTCATATTCTTGTCACTCTATTCTTGCATCGTGAGGTATCCCTTGCTTCTCAACCATGCCGTTTGATTTTTTCTGTATCTGCCACAAATATCGCCTCGGACATCCGACTGGAAGTCCCAAGGAGAAACAAGAACGATGTCTCCTAAACGGATCCAGACTCTTCTCTTCATCTTTCCTCGGATTCGGCAGAGACGTTCATGACCGTCTTGGCACTTGACCATGATTCGATCAAAGCCAAGTAACTTGACAGCTATTCCTAACACGTCACTAGCAGCGGGTATTGGAATCTTTCCCATATCTTCTTCGTTGACGATTTTTCTTCTGCCCAAGTAGCTTATGCTCCTGCTTTCTTCTTGTTGCTTACGTACGTCTTTCTCGCTGTCTTCTTCCTATACACGCAATTAAATCTCGTGTTCGCTTTGCATTTTTTGCAATTAGTTACAATATTTGCTCTTACACTGCACATTCATGTTTACCTTTTTACTATGTTTAGAAAAGATTCAGTTATTCAATAGGCCTCAGCCTACAGGATAAAGAAAACTCTTCGGTTATAGTGGTGCTTCCGCCCTTATAAAGTCATGTGCAGCTAGCATCAAGAACCACTTATAATTGACGATAAGAATCATGACCTGCAGAAAAATGGGAAGCTTGCAGGTTTAGGGCGCTAACGGGCAGTGTCTCTTTAGGTATTCGTCTAGTTTTTCGCCTAACGTTTCCTTGAGCAGCCCCTCTCGAAGGTCCAAGTACTCTTGTCTCAAGATGTCGAAGAAGTAACTGTTCCATCTCTTGTTGTTAACGAAGGACGTCTCTCTCATAACTCCTACCTTCTTGAAGCCACAGGCTTCGAGCGTCCTATGAGCGCGCGTGTTGTATTCCACGCTCCACGCGTCACAGCGTTCCATGTTCAAGTGGAAGAAGGACATTTCTAGCATGGCGACAGTTATCTGCTTGCCATAGCCTTTGCCCCAAAGCTCTTTCTTGCCAATATAGGTACCGACGCCTGCGGTTTTCACGTTTGCCCATTCTTCTTTTCTTATGGTAGCGATTCCTACGGGTTCGTTTGGATTTATGGTTTCTACGATGAAATAGAGATTCTTCTCCTCTTTCATTCTTTCTTCATACATTCTCTCTATCTGAGTCATGCTCATGGAGTTCATGGGTAAAGATCTAGAATACATTATTAGTTCAAAGTCGTTCTCCCACTGGTGAATAAGTTTGAGGTCTTCTTTTTCCCAAGGCCTAAATCGCAGGTCCCCAAATTCGAACATAGCCCTAGTCTCCATTCGTCTAGAAGACTCGGGACTTTAAAACTTAAGGTTTGTCCTTGCAGAAAATACTAGAAAGGCTTTTAGGCTATGTAGTAGTCGAGGACTTTTTGCATCCGCTTCGGCGGGTGCTCACGCTGGGAGAGCTGCTTCAAGATTCTAATCATTTGTGGCTGAAACCGTGCTAGGTCTGTCAGTGTGACGAGACCTGATAGTTTGCCTTGCTTTACTATGGGGAGTTTCTTGATTTTCATCTTAAACATCAGCTTTGCAGCGTCCTCTAAATCCGTATCTGACTCGACGACTATGAGGGGTTTGGACATTATTTCTTTCACTTTTGTTGATCCTGAGTCTCTTGCTTCGCTTATCACTCTCTTTAGTAGGTCGCGTTCGGTTAGAATGCCTACGGCTTTACCTCTTTTCACAACTAGCAAGCATCCGATTTCGTAGCGGTTCATCATGTCCGCAGCGTCTTTTGCGGTTTTCTCTATGTTTATGGTTACGACCTCTTTCACCATGACATCTTCAACTTTCAGAGACATGAAAGGCACTCTCAACTTCTTATTCAGCCTTTTGCGGTTATAAGTTGTTTTGTCTGTGCAGAAAAAGACGCAAGCACTCAGTGCCCTTTACGCTTTTATTGCCTCCCACACATTAAATGTTGGCGACATCAGAAATGAGCAAACTAGTCGTTGTTTCAGCAAAAATTCCAGAAGAAGCATACAAAGAACTATCGCTTCGCATTCCAGAAAGAGAGAGAAGCGACTTCATCCGCGAGGCAATAATGGAAAAACTAGAGGAAACACCGCGACCTGATAAGATCTTAGAACTAGAAAACCGCATGGGAAAAGTCGAAACCGAACTGGCTGAAATTAAGAAATACCTCGCAGAACTCGAAGTCTTAACATTCGAACACGGGAAAATAAACCCCCACACGTTCTGCATTGACGAAATCGACCACAAAATCATAGACTACCTACTGCACTATAAGGGCGCAACAACCCCTGAACTAGCAGACTATACCAAAACCAATCGTTGGCTGGTTCTAAACCGCTTGAGAAAAATGCAAAAAACCTCTAAAAAACAACTCGGGAAATCTATCATCATCTATTACGCGGGTGAAAAGCAGGGCAAATATAAGGCATGGTGGCTAAACGAAGAACTAATCGAAACATAAGTAACAATTAAATCCTCTACTCTGCTGATTCTGCTTCCAGCGGAAAAAAAGGGCGCGCGCGCTAAAAGGGTCCGTGGCCCAGTCTGGATAAAGGCGCCGAACCGTTTCTGGCTGCAGGGCGGTGCGTAAGCCTCCGGAGCCGGTGAACCTGGGTTCAAATCCCAGCGGGCCCGCCACCTTTAGGGTTCAAGTCCCAAAATTCTTATATGCAGAAGGCGCACTCTTAGACATTATGGCCGCTCGCCGCAAGGGTTACGCTCCTCTGTTGAAAGACGCTGACGTGAGGCGCTGGTATGACAATGTCGCGCGAGGATCTTCTGTCACTGCCGACGTCTATCTGAGAAGGACGGGTTCCTTTTGCCTTCACTTCAAAATAACCCCGAAGGATTTGCTATCCCTGAGCGAGAACGATCTCCACAACAAGATGCTTGACTACGTGTCGTTCATGGAGAAGTCGGGAAAATCGGGCAGCTACATCAAATCCGCCCTCAAAGCCGTCAAGTCTTGGCTCGCTCACAACGGGAAGGAAGTCAAGAGGAAAATCAAAATTAGAGGCTCAGAGGACACGCCCTCGCTTAAAGACGAGAGGGTTCCCACAAATGGGGAGCTGAAGCGAATATTTCTTTCAGGCGACAAGAAGGCTAGGGTCGCATGTGCGTTAGTTGCTCACTCGGGTCTAAGAATAGAAACCTTGGGCAATTACACAGGCAATGACGGATTGAGAATCAGAGACCTGCCCGAGATTAAAGTTCAACGAGAACTCGTCGACTTCGGCAAGAAACCAGCACTGCTCGTCGTGCGAAAAGAGCTAAGCAAAGCTGGTCACCAATACCTCACATTCCTGAGCGAAGAGGCCTGCGAATACGTCAAGGATTACGTGGAAGAAAGGATAAGAGAAGGCGAAGAGGTCGCGCCGGAGTCGCCTCTGATCACACCGAAGATGACAACAAAACCTTTCATCAGGGGAGTAAACGTAGGCGACACCATAAGACGTGCAATAAGGACAGCCGGCTTCAGCTGGAGACCTTACGTGCTCAGATCGTACTTTGACACACAACTTATGCTGGCCGAATCAAAAGGACTGGTCCTGAGGGACTACAGACAGTTTTGGATGGGGCACAAAGGCGACATAGAGAACCGCTACACGACGAACAAGCAGAAGCTTACAGAAAACGTCGTCGAAGACATGCGAGAAGCTTACAGAAGAAGCCAAGAGTACCTGCAGACAACGAAGGCTGCGGAAACAAGTGAAGAAAGGTTAGCTCAAGCCTTCAGGAAGCAGCTTCTCTTGGTGGCAGGTTTTACACAAGATGAGATTGACAAAATGGATCTGCCAGCGGTGAGCGATGAAGAACTTCAGGAGATTGTTAGGAAGAGACTATTGGGTGCGCAGACGACTAATGGTTCTAAACAGAAGGTGGTCAGCGTCGATGAGGCGAATGGTTATTTGGCCCAAGGCTGGGAATACGTTGCAAAAATCTCAGGCAACAAAGTCGTCATCAAAATGAGCTCTAGTTAAAACAAGCGCCCAGAAATCGTGGTTTCAAATCTTTCCATAGCACCATCTTCGAAACATTAAATTCGCGTAACGAGGTGGCAGAACCCTTCTTCCAACCTTCATGAAATGAGCCTAGAGATTTGGTAAATACTTCTGCGATTCGTAACTCGTCAAGGTGCAAGCTCCGTCTTTCCATTTTCCACCAATGTCTTCACATCGTTTCTTGTCATCCCCTGACTCACAGCATAGCGCTCTGTAGTCTTGAAGACGAAGCATAATTGCTTCTATGGTCATTGCTTCCGCATAGTCCCCTTCGCTATGCGCCCGCAGCAGGCGCTCAGTTGCTCTTTCATCAATTTCTCTCAACAGTCCACAAGCTGGCCCTGGATCTAGCTGCTCCAAAACTGGACCGACATGTTGCTCAATAAAGTTCGATCTGTGCGTGGGCTCTACTTTTTCTAACATCGCGTATAGGTCTTCTCGCAAAGACAGGTTGAACGCCCTATGCCCTGGACCGTCTTTAGGTCGTCCTCCCAAAGTCATACCTAGTCACATATCTATGATTATGCTGTTTTGGCTAATGAGTTTTTCCCATAAACCTGTTAAGGTTAGTAGTAATGACAAGTTGTTCGCATCTAACTGTGTAGATTGGCTAGAACAGTTTCGCAGTTTCCTGCGCATGAATTTTTTTCAATACAGACTCCATTTGTTCTGATGACATTCATGCCAACTTGGTCACGTATTCATCCAGCAGGGGGAACTTGACTGTCTGAAACTAAAATAAACATCCGAAGAATTAGGGACTTCGCCTTTACGCAATTACCCAAAGATTGGCCCCTTCGCGACATCTTACTCGGAGAAGATTGCGAAATTCCCGTTTCCACATTCTTGGCACGACTGCCTCTGTGGCTTCAGCTAAGTACAATCAAAAGGAGTCATTGCGCGCGTTGATCAGATGGAGCGAAAAATGAGATGGAACACCAGAAGAAAAAGAAGCGACGCAAGACGCTTGAAGATTTCACTGATAGGAAAACAGACGACCGTGAAGAAGCGAAGACTCTAGAGAACGAGAATTCGGAGAAGAATGAGCGCCCTCCAGAGCCAATTCCTTCTTTGGATGCCAAGTTGCAGGAATTTGAGAAAACATTGATGAGGACCATAGATCAAAAACTAAACGAATTCCAAGCCAAAATGATTCCTGCCGACCGAAAGTCACTCTGCAGGAAAAAAAATGATCGCATACTTTACGTTGGCGATGAAACCTATCCAACTTTTCAGAAGTTCAAAGAAAGCTCAAATGAACCTCTAAAGGAAACTCTCAAAAAAGTAGCCAGAGCAGCAGAGAAATATCTAGAACTGACAGGAGGTTCAAAACCTCATTGACCACCAGAATTCTAACACTAATCTTAGAACCTAAGAGACCCACCTTGAATCTTAGAAAACCTCAGAAAATAGACACTAATGCAACCTCAGAATCCCGACCCCTACCGTGTATGATAAGGGTCGACAGGCGGAGGTTTTCAGATTCGGGTAACTTTTTGTCTAAGATTCTGCGGATTAGAAATCTTAGCTATCTTAGATTTTTCTTGCTGGTCCTTGTAAAAAATTCAGGGGAAACTTGCCCACTCAATGGTGAACTTATTTGACTGAAGATGCTAAACCGCCCAAAAAACCAAGCAGAGCGTCAAGACTTCCGACGTTTCTTGGGGAGATTGTTGACATCGACGTCAATAAAATAACTGTGGAAGGTTTACTGCGTTGCCTCAATTCTAAAGACTTTGAAACATACTTTAAAACACATTTTGATCGGCCAAAGATGCATAACTATTTGAAAGCAAAAGCCGACTCGTTTGAGAAGGAGATTTTTGGCAAAGTATTCTGTCCCCGTTCAGATTGCAAGAGTCAAGACACGGTCAAGATCGTGGACAAAAAAGGAGTTTTCAGAGGGTACTACCGTTGTCAGAAATGCGAAGAGAAGTTCAAGCCTAAGCGTTTCATCAGATCCAGATTCGATGATCGCACTTTTGCCTTAACGATATTGAGCTTCGCTCAGGGAAAAAGACCACGACAGATTTTTCAATTATTAGAGACAGAAAGCACCAACATTTTTCTAGATTACGGAGTCCTAGAAGCCGTTCCTGACGAGAAAACCCTTTACGACATGCTTGATAAAGGAGCTAAGAAATTCGAGAAATTTCATGAATTGATGATTTTCTTGATTGGCGGAATACCCTGCAAAGTGCTATATTGTGATGATGCTTTTGCTTCAAAGAGGCAATCAAAGAATCAGCCTAAAGCAAGCAAGAAAAAAAGAATGCTGAAAAGATTTCAATATGCAATTATAACCATGGACAGGGATTCTCGATTCATAATCGTCTTATACATTGCTCCTTTCCGCGACAAAAGAGCTTTTCGTGACGCTTTCGGATTAACAGAAGGAAGACTTAAAAATCTTCCAGAGGCCTTGAAGGGGGATAAGCTTGCGGCGATGGTACTTGCAGCCCCTGTCTATTTTCCGAAGGATTTGGTTAAGCATGTTTTTAGGAGGCTGAAACCGTGGGAGAAGAAAGAGTTAATGAGAATTGAGAGGAAAATCCGGGACATCAGAAAAACCATATCTAAACGTCAAAAATCGGGATTGTTGAAAGTTCTCAGAAATCTCGCAATAACATCGATGAGCGAATTGGATTATCTTAACCCGATGGAAGAAGCATTGGAAGGCAAGACGCCGGCTGAAATCGTGGGGATTCCGACTCCAGTTTTTTCGCATGATTGGAGGAAATTCATGGTGTGGGTTGACTGGGTTTTCAGCCACCTTCCTGAGATTCTCAAAGCGGGTTTGAAGCAGATTCCCGGCTCCTCCTTGGAACCCTCCTCAGATGCGAGCGAAGAGTCGTTCAGGAAAAAAGGCAATTTGAAGAAGCTGTGATACTACGAATTCATTGCTGTTTCTTGGCCCTTTGAATTAGAGCAGCCCAACTTGCACCCTCATTTAGGCCACTTGCTTCAGCGGGGGTTGTACCAAGAGCTCTGTGCGTTTTGATGTTGTTGTAAAAGACGTTAAAGCCATCTGTGAAAATCCCCGCAGTTTCTTCACTGTGGAGACTGGAGACTGTTTTAAATCTTTGTTTTAGCGTCCGATGGTATCTTTCGAGCTTGTTGTTTGTGATGGGCCCCGAAAGCGAGCTTTGCACGTGAATGACGGGTTCGTGTAATTCTTTGCCGAATTTCTGGTCGATTGCCTTAACGTAGCCCGGTGCCGCGTCTGTAATAATTTCTGACGGCGGGTCTTGGGTTTTTTTCAAACCTTTGTTGAAAAGTGTGGTAGCTTCTTCAGCGCTTTTCCCTTCAGAGATATGCTTAGCCAGCAAAAGCCTGTTTTCGCTGTCAAGTAGGGACCATAAAACCAAG
>CAWJIF010000013.1:0-18532 GCA_963842875.1 Candidatus Bathyarchaeota archaeon | reverse complement strand
AGGAGATTGATCATCCCGCGGTTCCAAGGTGCAAAGTAATCTTCGAAATCGGAATTGCGAGTGGCCCACGTTTTCTATTTATAGACAAGGATGAACTGACGACCGCTCAGAAAATGTTGAAAACAGAAGGGTTCAAAGAAATAAACCTTTTCTGTGTAATACGATACTACAAGATCAAGGAACAAAAAAGAACTCCTTTAAAATTCGACTACTACCTCATGCGCATGCTCTTCGAAGAAAACGCGATGGAATTTCAGATCTCCCACGAAAAAGGACCGAGATACGTAACACCAGAAGGACTGACTATTTTCTTCGTTCGCAGACTAAACGAACCATCAACGAAGAAAATTCTAAGACCATTCAAATCTCGGCAACGACTAGCTTACCCGAAGCCCTCGAATTCTTCGAACCCGCGAGAAACCTAAGCACAGCAGTTAACAAATCCTTCGCGACCACCTTCCTGGACCTGTTGCCGTCGATTCTAAACAGACTCCCGTCATCAACATATTTCTGGTAAATCTCACGAACCTTTCGCTGAGTAGCCAGGTCCTCCATGACCGATTTCTTGCGTTTCAAACGATCGATCACTACAGTCGGGTCAACGTCCACAAAAACTGCAAAATCAGGACGAATAGCTCTTTCGTTAATCTTCATTATCCAATTAAGGTCAAGTCCGGCCGCGCCTTGGTAAGCTAAAGACGAAAACAGGTACCGATCAGAAGCAACAAGCCAACCCTCTTTCAAAGCTGGAACAATCTCATTTTCAACATGATCAACACGGTCCGCTGCAAAAAGTAACGCTTCTACTGCAGTTGAGGTCCGCATCTTCTCAAATAGATACCGGGTTCGAATGAAAGAACCGATCTTTCCAGTACTCGGCTCAGCCGTACACAAAACATTCTGATTCTTACGTAGATTAGCAGCAAGAAGTTTAGCTTGGGTTGACTTTCCACTCCCATCCAAACCTTCGATAACTACGAAAGCACCTTTTTCAGTTATTCTCTCAAGTCCTAAACAGCCTGACATTACACATTATTAGAAGCACATAAATATAAATTGACAGACTTTCAGGAGCCAATTGATGCGCAAAAACTATTGGGGCGAAATTAAGGACCCAGTCCACGGTTACGTGTACATAACACAGAACGAAAAAGACATCATTGACTCTTATCCTTGCAACGGTTGAGGCGACTGCGACAACTAGCCGGCTCAGAATATGTTTATCCCGGCGCAAACCACACTCGATTTGAACATTGCGTTGGTGTAATGTTCTTAGCAGGAAAAGTTTTTGAAAACCCCAATGTTTCTCGAATAGTTAACGACGAAGAAATCGACACCGCAAGAATAGCCGCTTTGCTACATGATGTAGGGCATGGCCCGTTCTCGCACGTGTTTGAACAATTGCTGATCAAAGACCTGGACAAAACCCATGAAGACATTACTTCATGGATAATCGAAAAAAGCGAGTTAGCGATAAGCTAAACGAGATGGGATTTAGACCCTGAAGAAATCGCAAGCTCGCCGTGGGAAAACTCCACAAACCAGGAAGAGCCTTCCTAGATCAAATCATAAGCAGCGCAGTAGATGTCGACAAACAAGACTTCATAGTCAGAGACACCTTCCACACAGGCGCCGAATACGGGTTTATCGATGTGTTCCGGCTGATCCATGCCCTCGACATCTTCGGAGAAAACCTGGCGGTAGAACTGGGCGCTTTATCAGCCCTTGAATCATTCATAATAGCCAGAATTGAATCCTTCAAAAGCATCTATTTCCATCGTGTGGGAAGAGCAGCGCAGATAATGCTCGCAATTGCCATGGAGAAAGCCAATGAAGAACTTGGACTCACAAGATTCAAGACACCCTGAAGAATACCTCGCCATGGATGATTACACAGTCTGGACAGCCGTGAAAAACTGCGAAAAAGCAAAACACATAATCGAAAACCTAGAAAGGACGAAAAATGCTGAAATGCGCCTATGAAAGAACATTCTACGAGAAAGACACGATGATTTCAAATATTTTTGGACGAGAATCATACAGGCACCAAATGCAAAACGAGATAGCCCGACGAAGCACAATTGGAAGCGGAAACAGTGATTATAGATGTCCCAACAGTGCCATCCGTTCCGTATCATCACGCCGCCTTAGTGGAAACAATGGAAATCCCAGTTTTCAGCAAAAGACCAAGCCGGAGAAAAAAACCTCTACCAATTGAGCGAAATCTCCAAGATATTTGAAGCACTCAAAGGGATTCATCAACATACTACGAGTATATACAGACGAAGAAAACAGAGAGAAAGTCGAAAAAGCAACAGCAAAAGTCCTAGGCAAGATCCCTTCAACAGCCAAAATATCCTACTGAAAAATCAAGAGATTTGCCGAGGGTAAAGTTTATTCGAGTCGGAAAACACTTTCTTGATGCTTCCTAAAAGCAAGCTCCGGTAGTATAGTCCGGTCAAGTATTCCGGCCTTTCGAGCCGAAGACCCGGGTCCGAATCCCGGCCGGAGCACATCATAATAATTCACTGCAAAACGATAATAAACCATTTCTCGCAAAATGAACGGATAGGAGATGACAAAATATGGTTGGCAACATCAAATCAAACTACAGGAAGCTTATGGAGAGAAAATCTGAGATTAGCTGTTTTCCAATCTGCTGAAGCGATTATTAGTTGGGACATGGAAACAATGATGCCGCCAAAAGCGGTCGACCTCCGCAGCGAACAACTTGCACTTCTGAGCAGCCTTCATCACCGAATGAGCACAGACCCGGAAATTGGGAAACTTCTCAGAGCAGATAACAACAAACCCGGAATATGACGAGCCCTTACAGAACCGGAAAAGCGAAACATTCACCTTGATAAAGAAAAGACTACGACGAACAAACAAAACTTCCCGAAAAACTCGTTGAAGGAAATGGCCAAGACAACAAGCAATAACTGTCAACATCTTGGAAAAAAGCAAAAGCTGCAAAGAACTTCAAACTCTTCAAACCCCAACTCGAGAAACTCGTTGCTTTAAACAAACAAGCAGCCGAGATCCTGATGGAAGTCAAACAAACCGCAACACCATACGATGCCCTTCTCGATATGTTCGAGCCGAAAATGACCACGACAAAAATAACGCACCATCTTCAACGAACTTCAAAAAGAACTCACAAAACTGACTAAGAAAATGCGAAAAAGCCCCAAAACAACCAGATCCCAAAGTTCTGCAATATTCAACATCCCAGTGGAAACCCAACGTAAAATCGCCAAAGCATTGACCGAAGCTGTAGGCTATGACATTGCATCGCCTAAAGCGGGCGGGAGACTCGACGAAACCGAACATCCCTTCACAAACGGATACTACGATGACGTTAGGATAACCACCCATTACTACCCAGAGCAATTCACGTACTCAATGTTTTCAGTGCTCCATGAAGCAGGCCACGCAATGTATGAGCAAAACTTAAAACAAGCAATGGAAATATCAAGCCCGTTGGAACACCCATGTTCGTACGGAATTCACGAGAGTCAATCACGACTTATGGAAAACATAATCGGCCGTTCACAAGAATTCTGGACTTATTTTCTACCCGTACTGAAAAGAATCACAAGCCCAACCCTTAACCATCTTGAACTTAGCACCTTTCGTTCACGCAATCAACGAAGTTAAACCTTCAAAAATCCGAACCGAAGCCGACGAAGTAACTTACAACTTGCACATCATAATACGGTTCCAAATCGAGAAAGACCTCTTCGCAGACAAAATCAAAATTGATGAACTACCAGAAATATGGAACCAAAAATACAAAGAATACCTGGGCCTGAAAATAGAGAACGATTCTGAAGGAGTAATGCAGGATACTCATTGGGCAAGTGGCCTTTACGGATATTTCCCAAGCTACGCACTAGGAAACATCTACAGCGGACAAATGCTGGACGAGATAAACAAAGAAACACCAAACTGGCGAAAACAACTCGCCAAGGGTAACCTAAAAGACGTAAAAGAATGGCTAACCAAAATGTTTACAGCAACGGAGACCTATACGACCCAGCAGAACTAATCAAACGAATAACCGGAAAAGAACCAGACCCAAAACCCTACATGCGGTACCTCGAACAAAAGTACAGCAACCTCTACGGTTTCTAAAGCAACTTACGAAAAAACCTAAACGTAGTTATTAATCCTGAGGTTCTTCTCCGTCTTCGTATTTGTAATGCCCGATGTTTCTATGCTAACTTTGAAGAAGCTCAAACAAACTTTACTTACCTGAAGACAGACAAGAAAACCAAAGCCGGAACCCCATGACAAATTACCCTAAACGATAAACATGCATGACATTAAACGATGGACATTGTGACGAATAGCAATGAACATGCGTGGCGGCAAGAACACCTCAAAACGAAACCTGTTTTGTGCAACAAGCCTGAAACAGACCCTAAACGCGTTTAAAAAAAATAAAAAAATTTTGCTGGACAACTTATAATGCCTCACGCTCTCAAAAAAACACGAAAACCGACAAAGATTGTTGAGAATACGCCCGAACATGTCTCTAGGCAATTCCAAACAGAGTTCTAAATCAAAAATTAATGGAGAGCTAAATCACCAGTAAACTGGAGCAACATACCCAGACAGAAAATAGAAAGCCTTCGAAGTGTTCCGATACTTTCACAGACACAAGGATTCATTATTGCAATGAGTTCTCCTCAAAACAACCTGAATACTTGAAAAAATCGAGAAAGCAGAGTAGGTCCTCGAATGCGGAGATCAAAGAGTGATGAAATCTATGCAAGTTGACGCGATAGGTAAAAGTTGAGTAGCTGAAGTTATGGGATTGGGATGGTTGGATTTTGAGACGTGGGATTTTGAGGCATGGGCTTTATCCGTCCGCTTAGTTTGGAGTATACGTAAATGATTATTCTCATCAATATTGCTGCCACAAATAGGAATATGCCTGTCCAACCTGCCTCGTTATTGTAATAGTTAGAACCGTAAGAAAAAGCACGATTCCCACTATTGCTGCACTTAAACAGACAGGTCGATCAAGCGTGACAATAAAACGCCTCGTAATTTTTGATGTTAGCATGTTTATGCATCCAGAATATATAGAGTTAACTGTGAACGTTGGGACTAAGACAAGAAATAAATACTGGGCTTCCAACTGTTTGAGACAACCGAAAACCAAAAGAAACGCCAAGACCCGACAACTGATCTGCGAAATAAACCGCAAACATGCAGCAACTCCATTTCGACTCCGACACTTTTATATACCAGTTGGCACAACTGAACGCAGAGACAACAATTAATGTCGGGTATAGATGTTAAAAAACCTGAAACACGAGAAGAACTACTAAAAATATTTACGGAAGCCGCAAAAAAAGCCGCAGACTACTCAAACTGTGAAGAAGGCAAAACCGACAGTTTCTGGAACAGCAAAGATGTTAAACATTCACAGAGACACGCTTTATACATGGCTGAAAGAATTCAACGTCGACTTCAAAGAAGTTCTAGATCAAATGCCGACAACAACTCAGAAGAGATGCGTGAAGAAGCAGGTCCTGTTTACCTAATCGGCGAATCTTTAGTGGGAGAAGGAAACGAGGTTGCACACGTAGACCTAATGATTGGAGATAAACAAGGACCAGTCGGACAAGCTTTTGCAACAGGCCTGACAAGTCTCTCAGCCGGACACACGCCGCTGCTGGCAGTCATAAGACCGAACCTCCCTCCTAAACCTCACACTTTGATCGTGCCAAAGTAACAGTGAAGAACATGGAAGACACTGGAAAAATCTTCGGCCCCGCGCAAGCAGCAGTCGCAAAAGCAATCGCAGACTCCGTGGAACAAGGCATTATTCCAGAAGACAAAGTTGACGATTGGGTAATCGTTTGCAGCGTGTTCATTCATCCTCAAGCAAGCGACTTTCGAAGAATATACCAATACAATTACGGAGCGACAAAGATGGCTCTCCAAAGGGCATTGAAGAAGTATCCATCGCTGGAAAAAATCAACTACGACAAAGACAGGGCGAAGCATCCAATCATGGGCTTCAAAGTTCCACGCCTATGGAGACCCCCATACCTGCAAATTTCTCTCGACGCACCAGAACTTGAAAAAACCAAGAAGATCTTAGCAGCAACTTCCGGGAAGCGACAGAATAATCATCGAAGCTGGAACCCCGCTGATTAAACGATACGGCACAAGAGTCATAGGCGACCTCAGACAAGTCGCCAAAGACACCTTCATCGTAGCAGACCTGAAAACCTTAGACGTTGGAAAAGTCGAAGTTGACATAGCATACGAAGACACCGCAGACGCCGTAGTCGCAGCTGGATTAGCTCCTCCAGAAACATCTGGATGCCTTCGTACACGAAGCAAAACGACTAGGAATATACGCAGTCATAGATATGCTCAACGTCGAAGACCCATGCGGAAAACTTAAGCACTGAAAGAATTCCCAGACATCGTCATACTCCATCGAGGAATAGACCAAGAAACAGGAAGAATCAAGCGGGCTTGAACGCATACCAAATAATTCGCAACATGTTCCCGGACAAGAAATTCCTGATTGCAGTTGCAGGCGGAATAGTACCAGAAACCGCAAAAGAAGCCCTAGATAAAGGCGCTGATATCCTCATTGTCGGACGATACGTAACGCAGTCAAAAGACATAATACGCTCAGTAAGAGACTTTCTCGAACTAACACCAAAAATGCTCGAAGACATCGACCTCTTCCAGAGTTCACACAGAATAAACAAAAAACCCAACACTTCTTTTTTTCTTCTAATTCTTCTAAGCAATGCAGGTTTATCTGGTGAAAATGAACAATATCAGAAAGCCAATAAGAAGAGTACACCCGCAATTATGAACTCATTAAGAAACCCCATGTTCCGGCGAGAAAAGGCCCTAGAAAGGAACCTGTTGCGGCGCCAATCCCTACCAGTACGT
Organism: Candidatus Bathyarchaeota archaeon; assembly: GCA_963842875.1. GTDB lineage: Archaea > Thermoproteota > Bathyarchaeia > Bathyarchaeales > SOJC01 > DATHCB01. The sequence goes on along the minus strand of CAWJIF010000013.1, from coordinate 11,596 downwards.
CGAACAACGCGTTTTTCCCTGGAGGAATAAGTTCCATAGAAAGCGAAAGCGTGAGAATGTAGTAAACAGCATAGGCGAAACCCAAGAGGACAAGTACTATTCAGGGAGAAAACGGTCGTGGCAAAAGCCAACTGAATTGCGACAACGAGCGAAAACACTAGGGCAGCTCTGAGAAATACGATTAGGCGCATCTGAGCTTTGGCGTCGGAACCCTTGGAACGTCGACCGGCAACAAAATAGCCTGTCATAGAGCCTGCTGAACTGAGCATGTAAACGACAAAGACCAGTGTTTCGGGAAAACCGAGTTGAACGTGGAAAAACACGGGTAAAGGCGTGAAAAAACATGCCGGACGCTAAAGTGAAAAAAACGAGTGCAATTCCGAACGCAAGAAAACTTTCCTGATTCAATTCATCGGTTGGACGAAACCCGTCAATCATTTGAGATGCAGCGCCGATGCCTCGGTAAGTGAAATCGATCTTCTTCTCTATCCCCACTAGTCTTCGTTCAAAAATCAATATAGGATCGGCAACAAGGAATATTGATAATATGAACGCGACAAGATTCAAGCCGCCACATAAGAGAAGCGTATAATGGGAGCTTAGAGAAAAAACTGCGGCCAACAAACCTGGGAAAAGACCTAGAAACCATCCAATTTCGGTTAGTCCTTCATAATGGGCATACGATTTCTCCCAGTCGTCACGAGAGTAATGTTCAGCTATCAAAATGTTCTTCGGAGACTCATGTGCAACATGAAGCATCTGCATGACAACATAGAGGATAACAAAGAGGGTGATGCTCCTGACAAGGGTGAAAGCAAACAAGATTGCCGACAAAGACAGAAAAGAAAGTAGAATGTAGGCTTTGTACCTACGAGTTTTATCGCAAATGTAACCCCAAAAATAAGAAGCTGGAATCCCGGCAAACAATGCGGCGACGTCATTATTCCAAGTTGAATTAGAGAACCGTTCAGCCCCACGCTTGACACAACGTAAAGTGGGATGAAAACCGAAAGTAAGCCGAACGCCATCTCGTGAAAGAAGAATCCCAGTCGCCACATAGCACAGTGCCTATTTCGGCGGCTTAATTAAAACGTTTAGTTCAAGAACGTTGAAAATTGGTAACCGAACTTTGACGAGTTTTCATAAATCCTTAATAAAAAACCTCTGGAGACATCTCCCGCAAAATCCCTCTTTTCTTTTGTTGACAACAATTTAGCAGAAAATCGCAAGGAGGTGAATATATGTTGGAAGAAAAAAAGATTACCTGTCCTGAATGCGGCAGCCAAAGATCTTACAAAGACGGAATACGATACACCCAAGCTGGAGAAATTCAGCGTTACCTCTGCCGTGACTGTTGTTATAGGTTTTCATAATGCAAATTCAGTATTCATGGATCGGAGGGAATTTGAACCCGCGACCGAGCTGTGATGTCCCCGCAAATCCTCCTTTTTCTCTTTAGAAATCTTACTCATTGCAAGGTTATGAAAGTTTGAAGTAAGAATTTTGTTTTGCCTTGAGGGGTTTGCTGGGGCTCTGGCGGGTTAGAAAGATTTATGGAGAAAAGAAAATGAAAATGCCGAAACTTGCTTGAGCTACATCAACCGCGCTAATAGTAATCGTTATAGCAGTGTTGCGACATTGGTCATAACTAGAAAGAGCCAATGACAATCTTGATCCAGCGTGTCATAACTGGTTCCTATTATAAGGTTCAGTGTTTTCCATGTTTGCCCATTATGCACTGAAAGAGATCAAACGCCGAAAGCTTAGAAGTTTGGCTAACGTGTTGGGCTATGTCATTGCGGTGGCCTTTCTGATAATCGCGGTCACGCTCGCTCAAGGCTATAACGTGGTGGCAAACGGTACTTTGGAAGGTATCGGAACCCATTTCGCAGTCTACATCCCTGCACTACAAGGTTGTCCTTGCCAGTTTGGAGAGGTTGGGCCTTTTTTCAAGAATACCTATACGCCCACGTTCAACGCTTCTTTGGTCGAAACGATAAGAAGCTTGCCAGGTGTCGCGGATGCCGCTCCCTGTCTCATGTTCAAGTTAGACAACCTGACAATATGCGGAATCGAGGTTAATGATTTGGCAACTAACACCACCACTGTTGCCCCTGATGAAGTAACTCAAGGCCGATACCTGGAAACAAACGATTCGAACGGCGTCATGCTGAATCAAGTATTCGCCGATACGTCGAAGCTTAATGTCGGTGACAAGATCGCTGCCTTTGATCACAATTTTATGGTTGTCGGAATCGTGAATCCAGCTCTCCACAGCAAGCCTGCTGGAACCGCAAACATGTACGCGCCTCTTGGCGTGGTTCAGAGCATTGCACGATCCTATGGGAACCTCTACAACTTTGCGGTGCAAGACATCAACGTCGTCCTCGTAGAAATCTCTTCCAAAGGCGACTCGATCTACATTAACACGGTGGAGCAATCTGTGCTGGACAATCTTGAATCTTACGCCGGACAGACGGGCGCCGTAGTTGGCTACCAATGTGGTTCAATCGCCAGAAAAGTCGTGTCAGTCAACGAAACCAGTGCTTGGGCAATATCCCTTGTCCTTCTTGTTAGCGTAACATTGCTTTCGCTCAGGTCCCAGTTTGGATCCGTTGTTGAGCGCACAAAGGAGATAGGCATCCTAAAAGCTATCGGCTGGACGAACTATGACATCACGCAACAGGTATTCTTTGAATCACTGCTGCAGGGGCTTGCTGGAGGAATCATCGGAATAGCCTTAGGGTACTTAGTCACGTTTCTCATACCCCAAACAGGCTTGTTGCCCACTCGGAATCTTGTGCTCACCGTTTCGCCCTTTTTGGCACTCACTCGGATCAGTCATCTCTCTCGGCGGAGGAACAGTTGCCGGGATAATTCCCGCCTGGCGTGCCGCAAAACTGCAACCTGCCGAAGCTCTCAGGCGCTTCTGATGTGAAAAACATGGCGACCAAAACCGGCCCGCTTGTAGAAACCATAAACCTCTCTAAAGTCTATCATCGGAAGAACGGCCCCCCAATCAAAGCGCTGGACGGAGTCAACTTTGAAATATCTACTGGAGAATTCATGGCAGTAGTAGGTCGTTCTGGCAGTGGAAAAACAACATTACTTAACTTGTCGGCGCATTGGATCGACCTTCGGCGGGTCAAAGTTATCTTTGAAGGCAAAAATTTAAGTGACTTCTCCAATCGAGACCTGGCCCTTTTCAGAAGACAGAAGGTCGGTTTTGTTTTTCAGACCTTCAATCTACTGCCTACTCTAACAGTGACCGAGAATGTGGAGTCGGCACTGGTTCACACACGAAGACCAAAGGACGAAATAAACAACAAAGTGACAAGTTTGCTGGATTTTTTTGAATTAACAGACAAATCCAACCGACTGCCGCTTGAGCTGAGTGTCGGACAACAGCAAAAAGTGGCTATTGCGCGAGCGTTGGTCAAAGACCCGGTTCTTATCCTTGCGGATGAACCTACCGGCGAAATGGATCCGATAGCGGGCAGAGAGATCGTTGAGAAACTGGTCGAGCTCAATAAGAAATCGAGAGTTACCCTGATAGTAGCGAGTCATGGAACGTTTCCGCACGCGGAGGCCGATCGCACATTATTCATTAACGCTGGAAGAATAGTCTCGCAAAAAGAAGCAGAATATTAAACTCCCTGCCTGTGGTTTTGTCCTGAAAACCACTCGGTCAAGAGACCTTGCGCGCTAGCAAACAATTATTAGTTCAAGTTTGCTATTTGAAAGATGCGCTCAAGTGTTTAGTATGAAGCATCATGAGAATGCGTTCGTTTTCGTTTGTTTGTTGGTCTTGACGTTCTCTTTTTCAGTCGTGCAGGGGAACACTGCTCAGGGGAGTCAATTGACTCTGCTGGGTGAGCAACATTGGGAGACGTATGGGGTAGGCGGCACGTGCAGTTCTCGTCATAACCTGTTTTTGAAAGATTTGAATGGCGATGGTACTTCTGAGATAATTACGGGGGGAAGCATGTATTGGGTGGTAAACGGAAGCAAGACCCCGTCTTCGGCTCCGCTTAAGGTGTGGAATTGGAATGAGAAGAACTTCACGTTGGACGCAAGTTACATTTGGAACAGCACCGGTGGCAGCCGATCGTCTGCCTGCGTATACGCAGCCGATGTTAATGATGACGGCGACAACGACGTATTAACGGGCGGCTCGATGTCGAACGGCTCAATAGGCTATGCTGAGCTTGCGATCTGGAGTTGGAGTGGCTCCAGCTTGGTCTTGGACGCCCATGCGGAATGGGGTGGAACGCAAGGGGGAAGGGTGAACACGATCAGCGTGAGTGATCTTGACAAAGACGGCAAACCGGAGATAATCACTGGAGGAACAACCAGCAACGATACTACGACCAGCGCCCAGCTTCGAATTTGGCATATTGACGGAAATAATTTAAGTTTAATGAATAGCGTGGAATGGTGCGCAAATCAAACAGCCAGCGTTAATTCTTTGTGTGTAAGCGACGTTGACGGTAATGGTATCCCTGAGATAGTAACGGCTGGTTATGATCATGACCTTCAAAACAGCACCGGTCAGTTGAGGCTTTGGAAGTGGAACGGGACCTCCTTGACAATGGAGGATAATGAAGAGTGGCAAACGAGTCAGGGATACATGTTAAATATAGCGGGGGGAGTTCAAGGGAATACAGTTGTGAACGCGTTGGGTGTTGGGGACGCCGATGGCAACGGTAAACCTGATGTGGTTACTGGTGGCTTTACTTACGACGGGAAATACTGTGATGCGCAAGTTGTGGTTTGGAAATGGAACGGGGTCGGTCTGGCGGAGGTTGGCAGCACCGTTTGGCACACGCAGGACATCAACGAAGTCAAATCTGTTTCAATTAACGACGTAGACGGCGACGGAAAACAGGAAATTGTGACGAGCGGAGTCGTTGCGGCCCTCAGGCTCGTTTGGGTCAGGCACTCCAGAAATGGCTCAGCTCAGAGTCTGGGGATGGGACGGAAAAACGTTCACGCTCAAGGCCAGCCAAGACTGGACCGTCGGACAGGGAGTTTGCGCCTGGAGCGTTGCCACGGGAACACTCAACAAGAATGGAGGCACGGAGATAGTTACTCTCGGATGCATGTACGTGGGCACGTTGTGCAATCCCGACATGCGAATCTGGGTTATCTCAAGACCACCCGCGCCTCTTCCTTTGACGTTTTTGGCAGCAATAAGCCTAATGGCAATCACGGTCGTGACTGCAACATTTTTCTTCGTGAGAAAGAAACAACCAGCCCCTGTTCAATACTGAAAAATAACTCCGCATAATGCTCGCATCAGAAAGTTAAAAAAATCGGCTTTCTCTACTAAAAAACGACAAATTAACTTCAAGAAGACAGTTGATACAGGGTTTGCTGGGGCTCTGGCGGGTTACGGAAACCTTTTGGAGAAAAACAATGAACCCTCGAAGAAACAATTCTGCTATCGCTTGCCCGTCCAAAGCCCATTCAGCCCCTTCTATCCACTGACTTACCAAGATTATGATCGAAACAAAAAAGGGGAAAAGAGAGAGTTGTTTTGCGTTTTTGCTTATTTTTTCCTTCTCGTTCTAAGGACTACCAATGCTGGCCTAGCGAAATGATTGCGATGATGATGACCACAGTTGAGATCATGAAGTAATTGAAAAGTGATGCTTGGTTTGAAAGAGATTCTGAAAGTTCTGTATTGGCTGTTGTTTCTGCTGATATAATAAGTGGAGCAGTTGTAGTTGTTGGTGTTGCAGGTGGGGATGTAGTTGGGATTGACGCTCCTAAATGGAGATGCAGTTGAGATTGGCGCTGCAAGCGGGGATTTGTACGTAATCCCGGATACCAAGTTTACTGAGGCGGGGTATGTCGTCCACTGTGCTCCGGCTGAGGATGTACCGTAGAAAGTTGTCAAATCGCGGTCGGATTCACCGAAGCAGTAGACATAGAAGTCTCCGGCTCCCCAGAAAACCATATTACCGTAGAGTGTTGGCGAGGACCAGATGTTTGTGCCTGGATGGTAGTACGAAATCGTCTTTCCCGTCCTAGGGTCTAAGACTCGGAATGTGCCCTCCTCATCGCCCACGTAGACTTTGCCGTAAGCGTAGGCAGGCGATGGGTAACATTCGCGTGCTTACCAGAGCGTACCAGATTTTTGCCCAGTTGTGGCGTTAAGACAGCTAATAGCGAAATGATCTGGTGTGAAGATACTTTCCTTGGGCGTAGAGCACAAGAGCCGATATAGGCGGCGCACCTAAAGAGCCTGACTGTACAATGCTCATAGCGTATTTCCAGTTTCGCTGTGCCTGTTGTCGCGTTTATGCGTATACGTTGCGAGAGTCGTCTTGCATGAAGACCATGCCCGCCGCCACTGTTGGAGCTGGAAGCATGAGATAGTCCACTTGATTAGCCGTCAGGAATTTGCCGCTGGGAATGTTAATTTGCCAGACGATGGATCCGCTGTTTTAGTTAAGTCTGTAGAGGATATTGCTGGGGCTAGTGGAAACTTGGCCTTCGCCGATGTGATGTGGCTTGTCCGTTGGCATTTATGGTCGGCTGAGGAAGTCCATCGTCGCTCCAGTGCTGGAATTTCCATAAGACCGTTCCAGTGTTCGCATCTAAGCAGTACGTAATTATTGTCGAGGGAGCCTACGTAGACTTCCGCCGCCAACCACGATTGAAATAGACCTTAGTGCTGGAGCAATTGATCCTGTATTGCTCACGATGATGCCGCCAGCGAGGTGTTTTCCATAGTTGTGTGCCAGTTGTAGCGTCTAGACAATATATGTTGCCGTCGTCAGCGCCAGTATAGAGTTTGCCGTTCACCACTGCGGGTGAAGACCTAACACATCGCCGGTTGTCTAAAACTTCCATATTTTGCTCCCCGTGTCAGCGTTTAGAGCGTTAATGTTTTCGTCGCCGACCCCACGTAGACTGCTCCATTCACGACTGTTGGTGAAGAAATGACGTCGCCGTTAACTTCGTCTTCCACTTGAAGCGCCAAGTTTGTGGGGCCTCGCTGCCTGTATAAGGCCGGCCGTGTGAGCTGGGTCGCCGCGGAACATAGACCAATTTGTAGGAGTGTTCTGCCTTATGCACCAGATACTGGTTGATGCGAACCTGGAAAGCTTGGCAGAATTTGCTACTACTATCGTCGCCATTATGCGGGTGTGAGGTAGAGGTTGCCGTAGGCAATAGCGCGTCCTTGGCCCCTGTTGCCTTGCGTCACATGTAGGGAGTTCCATATGAGTTGTCCATGTCGTAGCGTTGAGGCATCGATATTCGTTTGTGCCATACACGCCTGTGTCTGGGTCTCCGTACTATGCTTGACCCGTTCTGCGTAGACTTTGCCGTCGGCAATACGTGGGTCCCCTGGGTAGATAATACGCCTGTTCCCTTGTATTTCCATACCAGCTGTCCAGTCGTGACGTTTAGGGCGTAGAGGTATGTATCTGCGTTGACGTTCAGTGTAGATTTGCCGTTGGCGCGCAGGTTCAGTTGTTGCCCAGATCCCCAGAAGGTGCCTGGGATTGAACGTCCACATTACTGCGTCCGGTCGTGGCATTTAACAGTAGAAGCTGTTGTCGAGCCGCCTTGAGCCCCATGCCCATGTAGTAGACACCTTAATTTTCTGTCTCCTGTTGAAGGAGTGTCCCAGGCGACAGCTCCTGTTTTGCGTTAATTGCTACTTTCTACCCCAGAGGCAATCCCGAAGAATATCAGTCCTGGCCGTATCAGAGAAAAAGTCTGCTTGTTATAGTTTCTATCGGTGTATTCCATACTAATGTTGGCGGTTGCGACGGATCAGAGATGTTCCAGGCTTCTAACACGAGTTGCGAGCGCGTTTTGCGGCCAGTAGAACACTTTTTCCTCTGGACTATAGCGTTCCATTCGTTTGTGCCGCTGAACCTTACATGTGTTGCTAGTCCACAGAACTGTTCCTGGTCGCAGTCGAGACAAGCTGTTCCCGCAGTTGAGCTAGTGGCCACAATTATGTGAGTGTTGTCGATCCCAAAAATTGTTGGCTATCTTTGCCAGGTCCAGTATTGGTATCGTATCCAGACGATTGTTCCAGTGAATGGGTCGAGAGCGTATTGCGTTTGATCCTCGTCTCTACTGATAAAACCGTCATCAAACTTATGGGATGACTCTCATCACAAAGGTATCCTTACATTGGTTTGCCATATGATGTCGGGTGAATTTGGAGCTGGTCCAGCGGTATACCGTGTTCGCAGATTCGTTGCCCAGAAAGTTTGGCATATCGTATTGCAGTTATGTTACCGTAACCCAGGTGTGCTTTGCGCTTTGACCGTAGGTGCAGAGTTTGAGAACACTAAGAATGCCGAAGAAGTCATCAGCAAAACTAAGATTGCTGTTATGATCATTTTGGCAGTATGTTTTGTGTTTTTCACAGAGTTTAATGTAATAGTCATTTTCCTTTTTTCTCCTATAATTTTTTCTCTATATCCGTATGGGAGCTTAAGCTATTTGAAATGAACTTTGTGTTGCTCACACTGAAAAATCCGAAAATTACTTAAGCCAAGTCAATGCAAATGTAGGATTTGGCACGATTCTTTGGGGGGGAGATTGGTTCTTATCGACGAGGAAGTTCAGACTCTGCAGAGCTTGGGGCTAACATTCGATCAGGCTAAGGTTTACCTTGCTCTTGCCCGATCGGGATGTATCAACTGTGAAAACAATTTCAAATGGCTTCCAAAGTAACTGTGCAAGACGTCTACCGAGTAATGCCCGCACTTCAAAAACTCGGCTTGGCTGAGAAAGCAGTAGACAGTGCCCGTCAAGTTCCAAGCCACACCAATACAATTGGGCCTTTCAATTTTGCTTCAACGAAGAAGTGAGACCACTCATGACTTGGAGACAAAGACGGACAGAATATCGCAGAATTTTGCAAAAAGAACAACTCAGGAAACACAATTCAGGAAGAGGAACCTCAATTCGTTTTGATTCTCGAAAAAGAAACCATTATCCGAGAGGAAGAAGGCGCTCGACACTGCTCAAACAGCATAGATCTTTACTTCATGGAAGAGTTTTCTGGCGCAGTGTCTACCTACGCAGAAGAGTTCAAGGAAACCGCGAAAAGAGATGTAAAAATTCGAATAGTGGTCAATAAAAAACCCAAGACGGAGATTTATTCGCCAGAAATGCAAGTTTTATGAAAAATCCCTCCTACGAGGTAAGGTTATATATCTCGCTCCTCCAGCAGCTTTGGTAATGTTGTTTGACAAGAAGCAGTGTTTCTTGTTTCCTTAGCCGTAACTAATTTACGGTCTCCTGCTTTATGGTCAAGCGGCCCCAGTCTCGTAGAACTGGCTCAAAACTTACTTTGAAATGTTTTGGACCACTTCAGAAAAACGAAACACCACGATAACATAAGTGATTGTTTGATCCTAAGTTTCCTGACCCAAGGAAAAAGAATTGGTCAAATAGATGCGATCGGTGCGTACTACGCTCCGTGGTTTTCCTAGTTGAAGCAGTTTAATTATTTTGTCTGTTTCTTTTCTTCATTTCCTATGATGAAATTTCAGATCAAAGTTCATCTTCTCTGACCTGATTGTTTCTATTGACCTAATTTGTGAAACGCTGAAAGCCTTATCCCGATTGAATCCTAGAAAAAGTTGGCTGTTTGGTTTAGGGTTTGCTGGGGCTCTGGCGGGTTAGAAAAACTTTTGGAGAAGGGAAAATGAATCAAAACCCCGAGGAAACAGAATCTGCTATCGCTTGCCCGTCAAAGCCCATTCAGCCCCATCTATCCACTGACTAAACGTGATTATCATGAAACAAAAAAAGGGAAATGAGTTGTTTGTGCCTTGTTATTTTTTCTTTCTTGTTCTGAGAATCAATGTGGCTGAGGAGATTGCTGCGATGGTGATTGCGGCTGTCGTGATTATCCAGTAGATGGGTGGCATTTGGTTTGCTGTTGATGCTGAGGCTGTTGGGTTGATTGTTGTACTGCTGAAATAATGAGTGGAGCAGGCGATGGTTGTAGCGTTACAGGTTGGAGATGCTATTGATACTGATGCTGGATGGAGATGCGGCACACGCTAGGGCTCAGCTGAACGTAGCTTTAGGTACTCTGTAACGTAGTAAGTGCCGCCGCCAGTCGATCGTCAAGCCAAGATCAGCCTGTCCGAAGCAGTAGACGTTGAAGTCTCGGGCTCCCCAGTAGAGATTGCCGTTGTAGAGGGATGGCGAGGACCAGATGTTGACGCCTGGATGGTAATACGAAAGCGTCGCTCCTGTCTGTGGCGTCTAAGACGCGGAATGTGCCCTCGTCGCAGCCGACGTAGACTTTGCCGTAGGCGTAGCTAGGTGACATGTATACCTCGCGTGCTAGCCAAGTACTCCAGATTAGTTTGCCGGTTGTGGCGTTGAGACAGGTAAGGGCGAAATAGTCTGGCATGTAGACCATGCCTTGAGCGTAGAGCACAGAGCCCTGAGCTGGGCTAGTGCCAGCGCCGTACGAGTGGCTATCTGTAATCTCCATATGAAGGTGCCGGTGGTCGCATTTATGCCGTATACGTAGCATCGTCGTCTGGTAGGAAGACCATGCCCGCTGCCACTGTTGGGGATGGCATGTCTTCGAAGATAGATCCGCTTGCTGAGTATAGCTACTGCGGGGGATGCCAAGCTGCCAGATGACGGCTCCGGTGTTAGCGTCGAGCTTGTAGAGGGTACCGTTGGGCTGTCAGGGGTTGCCGAGGTGAAGTAGATGCCGTCGTTGGCAATCACGGCTGGGGTGGAATAGACGGGTCCTCCAGATGCGAACTTCCAGATGACGGCTCCGGTGTTGGCGTTGAGACAGTAGAGTGTTTCCATCAAGCGAGCCCACGTAGACTTTGCCGTTAACGACGATTGGAGAGCCTCTTATGACTGGTACACGCGTCACCTTGTGGTACACCGTGATGCCGCCAGCAGATGTCTTCCATAGTTGTGTGCCTGTTGCCGCATCGAGGCAGTATACGTTGCCGTCGTCAGCGCCCGTGTAGACCTTGCCGTTTACCACATGCCGGTGAAGACTAGACTGCGTAGCCTGTTGTAAAGTTCCATATCTTGCTGCCCGTGTTAGCGTCTAGAGCGTAGATGTTTTTGTCCCCTGACCCTACGTAGACTACTCCGTTCACGATGGTTGGCGAGGATATGACTGCTCCGCCTGTAGTGAACTTCCATTTGAGCGCCAGTTGTGTGGGACCTCCGGGGCCTACGGGTAAAACACCGCCTCCGGCTGTTTGAGCTGGGTTTCCGCGGAACATAGACCAGTTGACTGGGCCGCTCGACGTAGGTGTACTGTCACCGATACACCACACCTCATTAAATGCGTAGCTATCGTACCTGCCAGACCTGTGTGTACCGTAGCCAGGTGCAATGTAGAGGTTGCCGTAGGCGACAATGGGGACATCATGAGAGCCGTCGCTGCTATGGGGAGTGTCCATATGAGTTTTCCAGTGTAAGCGTCGAGGCATACAATCTCGTCATGGCTGTACACACCAGTTTCTTGGTTCCTAGCACTTGCAGTGCCTATTCGTTCGTAGACTTTGCCGTCGGCAACCACTGGACACGTTGGATAATAAGGCAATACGCCGTTAGGGTT
>CAWJIF010000012.1:0-18229 GCA_963842875.1 Candidatus Bathyarchaeota archaeon | reverse complement strand
ACTTTCACTGGCAAAATAGGCATTTTTCCTATTCCAGGCAGACAGACAGAATGTTGCAAATCAGACTGTGATTAGCTAACCGCACTTGCGCGGAGGCGTTAGAGCGCTGGATGAGAAAATCTTTAACAAATGGGGTACAGCTACTGTGAGGCTGTGAACAGTATGCATGATGAGCTTGGAAAGTTGCTTGCATGTCCAGTCTGTTCTAGCTCGCTGTTCTTTGAAGGAACAATGTGCGGCAACCGCTTTGTTAACGGATGTTTCAAATGCTCCTCAGGACACGTGTTTCAGGTTAAGGAGCAAATCGGTTTTCTCAAAGATGCAAAGCTATCTGAGAAAGAATTTGAGTGGAAAGTTGATGTGGCAGACGAGAAGAAGTACTCAGAGATAAGGCGACAATACAACTCCTACCTTAGAGACGACCAGAAAGCGGCGACAATAAGAATGATGGACAAACTTGCCGAATATGTGAGCAGTTCAAGCCTCCAATCTGACAATACGGTTTTGGATGTTGCAAGCGGAATGGGCACTTTTCTTCTCTCTTTGCTCGAAAAATCCTCTGCAGAATCTGAAGTAATTGGAACGGACATAGATGAAAGGCCGTTGCGCGGCTTGATGAACAGATCCCTGAAAGCGGGCACTTACGACAAACTTTCGCTCGTCGTGGCCGATGCCAAACACCTGTGTTTCAAGAAAAGTGTCTTCTCGACTGTCTCCTCGTTTTTCGGTTTTGACAACGTGCCTGAAGCCGCACTAGCGCTCAAGGAATGTGCCCGAGTTCTCCGCGTTGGAGGCCAAGCCTTTTTCGCCTCCATATGGTATAAAAATGGATCAGAAAGCATGCGAATCGCCGAAAAACTCGGTTACGGCCAGATTTCCAGCGAAGAACACTTGAAAGAAGCTTTAACGAAGGCGGGGTTGGTACTTGATGAGACGGAGAAGGCGTATTCTGGTTTGTGGCCATACAATCCGATGGATATGCTGCCTGTCGAGGGTGACGAGTACTCGCATGTCATCGTATCTGCGAGAAAGCCTGAGCGGTGACGTTCCGCAAGCGCTGTGCTCATGCCTTAAGTTTGTGCAAGGTGAATTCAAAAATTGGCATGTGTGATTAGCTCAGCGCCAAAGCGTCATCTACATTGGCTACGGACCGAGACCTCTATATCGAGAAAAAGGCCAAACTGAGCCACACCCAAATTGGCAAGCCTTAATTTCACGCTTTTCTTTAATCTTGAGAGATGTGTTCATGACTTTAACAGTGCAAGATGTATCCATAAAGAGCCTCGAAAGACTGTACCAAATTGAGAAAGAATGCTTCGTGGAGGAAGCCTTCACAAAGAAGCAGATTTCTCTGTTGTTAACTGATTACAATTCCGTCAGCTTGATGGCCAAGGAAAATGGTGAGATTGTCGGATTCATTGTGGCAATGATATATCCGGACGGAAAAACGATCAATGGTCACATACTCACAATCGACGTTTCACCTTCTCATCGTCGGAGAGGGGTGGGGCAAATGCTTTTGAAGGAAATGGAGAAAATCTTCGTCCAGAAGGACGTTCAAATCTGTCTTCTCGAAGTTAGGGAAGACAACACGGCGGCCATAAGCCTCTACCGCAAGGTGGGATACGAAGAGATCGGTAGGCTTGAAAACTATTATGGAAAAACTGACGGAATATACCTGAAGAAGATATTGCCTAAAGTTTCAAAAGGTTTAGGTTAGTTTTCTCGTCGTGGACTCTCTGAGCTTTCACACCGACAGCTTCGACCATGACAAGTTCGGCTGTTGCACCAACTTCTGAACCCTTCATTAGATGGCCCCCGAAGGCCTCCCCTTTCTCGTTCGAAACAACAATATGTGCATGAATCACAGTTTCGCCTTTCTCGTCAACGGCAACATTGCCCGTGCATGACGCTACCTCTAAAGGGCCTTCCAAGCGGATTGTCTCGTACTTACCGTCCTTGTAGAATCCAAGCTTCGAGTGTTTCACGGTTCCGATGAGAATAAAAAACCCAGCTCGAATTCCGCCTTTCTCGGCCCTGTCCTTTATGGACTCAAACACATCCTCGCTTTCAAGCAAACGTGTGAAAACAATTTTTCCCGCCTTTCCTTCAACCATCATTTTCATGTCTCCTTTTCAATGCAATTTAGGACCTATTTGTTTCAAGCACAAACTCTAATAACTTTTCCGTCTCATGTTGGTGTTGAGAAGCTTTGAACAAAGGCAAAAACGGTGAGAGCCAGAGGCTTGTCAGAGCCATCGTGGTTCTGATCCGCAACACCACGTGGAGATGCGGAAAACTCGAAAAGGCGATAGTGAACAATCTCTACAGAAAGAACCTCAACCTGGGAGGTTCAGGAACGCCTGTGACAGAAATGATCCAAACCTTCAAACTCACCGGGAAGAAGAGAAACGAGTTCTTGGACGCCATAAAGAGACTGGAAAGAAGGAATATAGTAAGAGTTTTGAAGATTTAGAGACTCGCTTAGATGTCTTGCTACTGTTTCTGTCCGATTTCCCTTGCGTTTTCGATCCACTTGTCGGTGATTTTCGATGATATCTTAAGCTTTGCTGCTAAGTCTTTAGCTGACGCTTTTGACAGGTCGTTGACGCTGAGTATTCCCAAAGCTCTAAGTTGGCTGGCCCGTTTTTCCCCGATTCCCTTGACATCCGTCAGTCCCCCTGCAGTAGGCTGAATAGGCGGAACAGGCTCGACGGCTGGTTTGGCCTCCTCTAATTTCACAACGTCCGTGACTGTTGGCCGTGCGATTGCAGTTGTGACTTCTGACGGCTGTGGTTCGGGTTGCTGCTGTATTTCGGCCTGCTGATGTTGTGCCGGTTGAACCTGATCTTGTTGGGGTTGCGATGGTGGAGGTGGAGGGGCGCTGGTTGTCACTTGTGGGGCTGTCGCTTGTCTGGGTCTCTGCGTGTAGCCCACTCCGATGAATGCGAGTCCTATCACGACGGTTGAGACGACCCAAACTTGCTGTTCTACAGCTGTCGAGTATACGACCGCCGCGAGTGTTACTATGAAGAACACTATTGCAACTGCGTACGATACGTAATCTAGTCGCATGTTGTTTTCTCCCGTCCCTATGTTCTACGTAAGAGTTTAAATAATTTTCTGAATTTTAACTGTAAAAAAGGGAGAATTTGGCATGAATGCTTCTATTTCCTGTTTCCCTAGCTATTTTAACAGTTTGTCTTCGGGAGGCATCGGCTTGATTAGACCTTGTTTCATGAGGACTTTGACTGATTCTCTTGCGTTTTGAATTATTGCCGTGGCTTTGTCGTAGAGTTCCTTTCTGCTGGGCTTGATTCGTGCAACTCCTTCGTCTATGGACTTCAAGGCGCATGCTACTGCTTCGCGTGGGAAAACTTCCCATTCTTCCATTCTTGGCAGGATGTCTTCTTCATGCATTCCGCGTTCTTCAGCAAACTTTGCCAGTTCTTGAGCGGCTGCAATGCACATGTCATCTGTCACGGTTTTTGCTCTGACGTCTAACACTCCTCGGAATATGGCTGGAAATCCAAGGCTGTTGTTCACTTGGTTGGGAAAGTCGCTTCTGCCTGTGGCTATGATCTTTGCTCCTGCCTCTTTAGCTTCCCATGGCCATATTTCAGGAATTGGATTTGCGCATGCGAATATTATAGAGTCGTTGGCCATCGTTCTTATCCATTCCTTCTTTATGGTGTCCGGTCCAGGCTTTGAAGCTGCCACGACAGCATCAACGCCCTTGAACGCGTCAGCTATCGTGCCAATTCTATTCTCTGCGTTTGTCTTCTGAGCTAACTCAAATTTCCATGGGTCTTCGTCCTTCTTGATGTCTTTTCTTCCAGGATAGATGGTGCCCTTCGTGTCGACCAGTATTATGTTGCCGGGCTTGATTCCCCATCTTATCAGGACATACGCTGTTCTCATGTTCGCCGAACCCGCGCCCACCAGGGTTATCATTGCTTTCTTTGGGTCTTTACCAACGATTTTGAATGAGTTCATCAGTCCTGCGAGAATCACGGTGGCGGTTCCCTGTTGGTCATCATGCCAGACTGGGATCTGAAGGCGCTCTCTGGCTTTCTCGAGGACATAGAAGCATTTTGGTTTTTCTATGTCTTCTAGGTTTATCCCTCCAAACGTTGGCTGGATAAGCTCGCATGTTCTGACGATCTCTTCCTGACTCTTGGTTTTCAAGCAGATTGGAAAGGCGTCGACACCGCCTAGGTATTTGAACAGCAGGGCTTTTCCTTCCATCACGGGCAGTCCTGCTTCGGGGCCTATGTCACCCAGTCCGAGGACACGAGTTCCGTCCGATACGACCGCCACGTAGTTCCAACGGTTCGTAAGTTCAAACGATTTGTCGGTGTTCGCTTGAATTTCCTTGCATGCGGCGGCTACGCCAGGAGTGTACCATATTGCAAAATCAGCGGGGCTCGAGACTGCGCACTTGGGCATTATCTGCACCTTCCCTTCATAGAATCTGTGCAGTGGCGGCGATAGCAATGAGGGTTTCTTTGCCTTTGCCAACAATTCTTCCACTGTGGGTTTTCTTTCTTCCTTCTTAGTTTGCGGCATTGTAATCTTCTCCTTTAAAGAAGGAATTGATGTTTCGAGACATTTAGCTTTAAGTTTTACGGTGAGCTTGCGTGGAAACACACAGTAGAAATTGGCCCTTTGACTTTTTTGTCAAGAAAAAAGAAAATCAAGAAAAATGAAGCTGGAAAGGTATTAAGACAAGTTCTTTTTTTGTGTCTAATATCTCCTTTGTCTGTAGCCGCCGCCGCCTCGTCTGTCCCTGTCGCCGCCGCCGTAGCCCCCGCCTCTTCCTCCTCCGCCGCCGTAGCCTCCTCTTCCTCCACCGCCTCTGAATGGTCTTCTGGGCTGTTCGTACACCTGGTTTGATACGTTGTTTTCAGTGTTAACTTCACCCGCGAGTGCTTGTTCTGCAATTTCCAGAGTGCCATATCTGCCGACGTTTAGGCGCATGTTGCCTCTGAACAGGTTAATGTAGCCGTTTTTGACGTTAACGGTGTCTCCTTCTTTCACTTTCTCGATGTTGTCATCCCATAGGGTCAGGTATACGCATCCTGTTTCGTCGCCAACTAGAGCGTCGCTCACTTTGTGCGCTTCGCCATCTCTTCCGGCCGTGATGTTTCTTATCTCGCTCTTGGACACAACTTTAGCCAAGACGTTTACAGCTCGCGATGAGGGACTTAGTTCGCCGACTTTTGCGTCTACAGGTTGTCTGTTTCCTGTGAAACCTTCAACTGCCAATCTTCTTCAACACCTTACATATTTTTGACAATGCACCATAACATGATGAACACACTTAAGGCTTTTGGTGAGGACTTTTTGCCTGTAAGTGTTAATCTTTACAAGTTAGCGCTGATGGCTAGATTTGGCTTCCTGAATATTATGATACCATTCTTTTCAGCTATACAGTCAAAGCCGCAGCCAGAACTGTTTTTGCTTTTTCAACTGTGGTAGCACTTTGTACCTCATGTTCATCATCTTTGAACTGGATTACTTGTGCGTACTTCATCGTGTTTGTGATTTTCTTGTGGCTAAGTAGTTTCTTGACGATGAGAATGTTTCTTGTTTGATGGTTTAACATTGTTGCTCCCCTGTGCCTGAACGTGACGAAGCTGATGTTTAAGATTCTCGGGTTCTGTTGGATTCTAGCAACGCTCTTTTGCGTGCGCAGATTGACCTCGCCAAGATTCTCTCGCCCAGTATTCAATTCAGACTGGTAACGAGGGAGTGGCTGCGATGATGCCGCTATCTTCCAATCAAAAAGTAAATACCATTCAAGGATTCTATTATTGCATCGTGCAGAGAGAAAGGCTTTGAAAAAGACAGTTTCTGCAGTACTTCTCATACTCCTTTTTATAGGAATGTTCACTTTGGGATTTGAAATTAGACCCGTCTTTGCACAGGGCGAGACAGTTTACATTAACTCTGATGGAAGCGTCACTCCCTCTGATGCGCCCATATCAACCGTTGACAACGTCTCGTACGCTTTCATGGCCAACATGAGTTACCCATCATATTACGGAATTGTCGTCGATAGAAGCAACATCGTGATTGACGGAGACGGTTATACGGTTCAGGGAAACGACAGCGGAAACGGTGTAGACCTGACAGACGTAAGGAACGTGACAATCGAGAACATCAACATCGGAAACTTTGCAGAAGGCGTCTATCTCTTCTCTTGTTCAAATAGCATTGTTAGCGGGAACAACGTAACATCTTGTGTGGATGGCATCGATTTCGAATTTTCTTCAAGCAATAACACTGTGAGCGGTAACAACGTGACAGGAAACGGCAGCTATGGCATCTTTCTTTGGGGTTCTTCAAACGATAACACTGTTAGCGGGAACACCGCAACAGGAAACGGCGAGGCTGGCATGTGGCTCTCTTCTTCTTCATACAATGTTGTTAGTGGGAACAACGCAACGGCAAGCATCGGCGATGGCATTGACCTTTATTCTTCTCCGCACAGCATTGTTAGGGGGAACAACGCAGCATCAAACGGCAAGGTTGGCATCTGGCTCGGTTCTTCTTCAGACGATGTGGTTAATGGGAACACTGCAACGGCAAACTATTGGGGGTTCGATCTCCAATATTCTTCAACCAATGCTATTAGCGGGAACTATGCAACGGCAAACAGCGTTGGCATTCATCTCGGAGATTCTTCAAACAATACTCTGTACAATAACAACCTCGTTGGAAACGGTGTCCAAGCATCAGTTGACTCGTCGTCCGCTGGAAACGTGTGGGATAATGGCTATCCTTCTGGCGGTAACTACTGGAGCGACTACAACGGCACAGACTCGCAAAGCGGACAATATCAGAATGTGACAGGTAAAGACGGAATAGGCGACACGCCTTACATTGAAAATGACATCCTTGACCCTTATCCACTCATGTATTCATGGACGCCCCCCGAAATAGCAGTTCTGAATGTGACAACTTCGAAAACAATCATTGGTCAGGGCTACCCAGCTTTAATCAACGTGGCAATTACGAATCTGGGCAACAAGGTTGAAGAGTTTACAGCATGTGCCAATGGAACTTCAATAGATTCACAACCGATAATTGTCAACGTCGGAGACTCTGCCACAATCAGCTGCAACTGGAACACCACAGGGTTCGCTTATGGTGTCTACACAGTTAGCGCTTGCGCCACGGAAAGCGAAACAACCATTGTAAACAACAGCACTGGCTTCAGTGTCATAGTAACGATTCTAGGCGACGTAAACGGCGACTTCAAAGTTGACATGAAAGACATAGCACTCGTAGCAAGAGCATTTGGATCTGACGGGCCTAACTATCTATTCCAGGGCTCTCCGCCCAGCTCATACTGGAACCCGAACGCAGACATCAACGGAGATGACACAGTCAACATGAGAGACATCGCACTCGTAGCCAGACATTTCGGACAGCGCTATCACTAACCGCCTTCTCGCACGCGATGAGAGAACAGGTGCTAATGATGGATTTTTTCTTCTTTCTTTTCTTATCAGCAAAGCGGAAGTCAAACTGTCGAAGCGCGGCCGCCCGCGGTGAAGTGTAATAGAAGAGCGTTCCATAAGTGTTAACTAGTTGAGTCAACGTTTTTATCCGTGGGGAGAGGAGAAGAAAATGAAAGTGAAGGGCAAAGCCATTGCTTTCTTGGTTGTGTTGTTCTTTATCTTTTTTTTGTTCTTGATCTCACTGTTTCCTGCAATCGTGGCTCGATATGTGGAGGGACCATTGCAGCCATTCTATTTTTCGACTTCAACACGTGACACGGACACGCTGGAAGGCAGTGTCGAGGGCTACAGTTTGGGAGCAGGTCAGACCCTAAGCGTTACGTGGAATGGGCAAGCAGCGGGAGCGGGTACAACCACCTCGATGAGATTCTACCTACTTAATAGCGCTCAAATTGGTGGTTGGATGTGGGTGTCTTCAACTGGTACAGAGGAAACTAACTCAGGCTATCTCTTGAAACTGAGCTCTTGGGGAGCGACTGTCAGTTACGAGATTCACTCGACTGACACTTACTACGTCATACTTGTATGCGAAGGAAATTACACGCCTGGTTCGGTTCCCCCTGAAATATATGTGACATCTTACGTCGCCAACGTGTTTCCGCCTCCGTTAGTCAATATAGCACCTGGCTCCGTCACTATGGACTTGGGACAATCACAGTTGTTCAATTCAACCGTCTCTGGCGGGGTTTCTCCTTACTCTTACCAATGGTATCTGTCCGGCGCCACGTTAGGCAACATAATCGTTAACTCCGGCTTTGAGACGGGCAACTTCAACGGATGGAACCAAGAGGGACCTTACAGCGCAGTCATAAGAAACGATGAACAACATTCTGGAAGCTACTGTTGTGCGTCGCCATACAATAATGGATCGTTTCTTTACCTACCGTTTAAGATAACGCAGAAGTTGCCTAGCGTCCTATCGGACAATGTTGCCAACGTCAGTTGCTGGTACAAGTACGGCACTGCCGGAGACTGGCTTAGAGTGAACTACACGGATGGGTCTGTTTCAAGCGTAAACTTGGCGTGGTCTAGCGTTTGGACTCAAGCGACTCTGAATCTGGCGGCACACAAAACCCTGGATTCCTTGATACTGGAAAGGAACTCCTCTAGCTCATATATAATCTGCATTGATGACGTTGGGTTCATTACGAATTTCACTTCTGTTTCAGGCGCCACAGGTTCAGCCTGGACTTTTTCGCCAAGTTCTTTAGGTTCCTACGAAGTTTATGTCCAGGTCATGGATAATGCTGGTTTCCTCGCATGTTCCAATATTGCAAACGTCACCGTCAATGATCCCCCCTCCGTCGCCATTTCGCCCTACCCCTCTGTCATTATGGATCTTTCTCAGTCTCAATCCTTCAATTCAACCGTCACCGATGGCACGTCTCCCTACTCTTATCAATGGTATCTGAACGGCGCCCCAGTCACAGGCGCCACCAATGCTACGTGGACGTTTACGCCAACCTCTGCGGGTTCTTACACAGTTTACTTAAACGTCACTGACGCAGCAAGCGCAGTTGCGATATCCGACACCAACACCGTTACTGTGAACGACCCACCTTACGCTAGTATTTCGCCCAGCTCCTCAACATTGGATGTTGGGGGTCAGTCTCTAATTTACTCAGTCGTTTCTAATGGTACTCCGCCTTACACGTACCAGTGGTATTTGAATGGCTCAGCAGTTCCAAACGCCACTTCTGAGAGCTGGATTTTCATCCCAACTTCCTCTGGACCCGACACGATTTATCTCAACGTAACCGACAGCGTAGGCGTAATCGCCATTTCTAACACCGCAACTGTTACTGTGAACGACCCACCTTACGCTAGTATTTCACCTAACTCTTCAACATTGGATGTTGGGGGTCAGTCTCTAATTTACTCAGTCGTTTCTAATGGTACTCCGCCTTACACGTACCAGTGGTATTTGAATGGCTCAGCAGTTCCAAACGCCACTTCTAGCAACTGGACCTTTACGCCAACCTCTTCTGGCTCTTATACGGTTTATCTCAACGTAACCGACAGCGTAGGCGTAATTGCCATTTCTAGCACCGCGACTGTTACTGTGAACACCCCAATTTCTGCATCCATTTTGCCTAGTTCTGTCATAATGGATCTTGGTCAGTCTCAAACGTTCAACTCAACTGTCTCTGGCGGCACTGGTTCCTACTCTTACCAATGGTACCTTAACGGCGCCCCACAGTCAAACGCAACAACTGCTGCGTATACGTTCACGCCTCCGTTGACAGGTTCAAACATACAAATCTACGTGATAATCACCGACAACATCGGAACTGAGACACCATCCAACACTGCGACTGTTACTGTGAACGGCCCACTTTCTGCATCCGTTCTGCCCCTTTCTGTCATTATGGATGTTGGCCAGACTGAGCTGTTTCCGGCTGCGGTTTCTGGCGGCACAAGTCCTTACACGTATCAGTGGTACCTGGACGGCAGTCCGGTTGGCACTAACAGCTCAGGCTATTCCTACAATGCTACGGCGGGTTCTCATGAGGTCTATGTTAACGTGACTGATTCTGCAAGTGTATCGGTGACTGTTGAATCTGACACTGCGGCTGTCGCGGTGAACTCTGCGGTCACGGTAAGCATTGCGCCTGCTTCTTGGACTATGGATGTTGGCCAGGCTGAGCTGTTCACGGCTACAGTTTCTGGCGATACCGCTTCTTTCTTGTATCAATGGTACCTGAACGACTCGGCTGTTTCGGGCGCGACAGGAGTAACTTGGACTTTTGCGCCAGCTTCTGCTGGTTATTACACGGTTTATGTGGAGGTCACTGATGCGGCAAACTTCACTGCAACTTCCACCACTGCAAATGCAACTGTCAATTCAGCGCTCTCTGTTAGTATGTCGCCTACTTCGATTACTTTGGAGGTCGATCAGTCTCAAACGTTCAACTCAACGGTTTCTGGTGGCACGTCGCCGTACACTTACCAGTGGTTCTTGAACGGCTCAGTTCAAGGCGAAACTCTAAGCAGTTGGGCTTTCACACCTACATTGGCAGGTTCAT
Source organism: Candidatus Bathyarchaeota archaeon (assembly GCA_963842875.1). Lineage (GTDB taxonomy): Archaea > Thermoproteota > Bathyarchaeia > Bathyarchaeales > SOJC01 > DATHCB01. Next base: position 7,674 of record CAWJIF010000012.1, on the reverse strand, counting down.
ACACAATCTATGCAAATGTCACCGACAACATCGGAGTGCAGGCAACGTCTAGCACTGCGACAGTTACGGTGAACATCCACGATGTGGCCGTCACTGACGTTGTGGCCTCCAGGACTGTTGTTGGCCAGGGCTGCAGCCTAAACGTAAGCGTCACAACAGCAGACCCAGGGGACCACGCGGAAACTTTCAACGTCACAGTTTACGCCAACACAACTTATATTACATCTCAAAACGTCACATTGTCAAGCGGAACCTCAACGACTCTAGCTCTCACATGGAACACCACGGGCTTTCCCTACGGCAACTACACGTTAAGCGCTTATGCTTTGCCTGTTCCAGGAGAAACTAATACGTCGAACAACAATTTCACTGGCGGCTGGATCATCGTGTCGCTGGTTGGCGACATCACTGGTCCCAGTGGTTGGCCCGACGGACAGGTTAACATGCGAGACGTAGCCGTTGTAGCCAGAGCATTTGGATCCGACGGGCCCAACTATCTATACCCAGGCTCTCCACCCAGCGCAAACTGGAACCCGAACGCAGACATCAACGGCCACGACACAGTCAACATGAAAGACATCGCGTTGGTTGCCAGAAACTTCGGACAACACTACCCATAGTTCACTTCTTTCACTTCTACTGTCCTCTCCCATTCACGCATGGTCGCATTTGACAAGCAGCTTTTAGTCTTCAAGCAAGGGCTCGGTTCATTCGGGAAGGCGAAGACATAGGTGATTGTTGCCTGACAAGACTATGCGATATGTGCGGCAAACGCATTGAGGGAGGATACTCTCATTGTCCAAAGTGGGACATTTGCATCTGCTTCAGTTGCGAAGTTAGTATGGTGATAAAAGGAAACTATCCAGTCAAATGTCCAATGTGCGGCGTGAAACCTCGATAGGCGGGCGAAACATGGAAAAAAAGAGGGATTGCGCTGGAGATAGGCTCCCAATACCTGTGGCGATGGATCCTGTTGTCTGCTGGCGAGGTCTCAAAGGCTTTTGGTGGGGTCGTTTCACCTTTAAGCGCTGCATCCTCATTTCCCAAAATTCATAAACCTCTTGGGTTTTCTGAATGCCGTTATGCCGCTTTTCTCATTTATGGCGCGCCCTAGTACGCGGTCCGCTGACCGAAGTACCTAGCTATCAGGGTTAAGTCTTTCATGTTGACTACGCCATCGCCGTTTATGTCTGTGGCTGGGTTCCAGTTTGGACTTGTCTGGGTGGAGCCGAATGCTCTGGCAGCCAACGCAAGGTCTCTCAGGTCAACCTTTCCGTCCCCGTTGACATCGCCAATAAGTCTGACCGTTATGTTCCCGGAAAGTGTGTTCGACCCCCCGGCTATCCATGCCACTGCTGTCACCGTGTAAGTGTGGTACGGTATGCCCGTGGTGTTCCATGTGAACGGAAATGTGTAGCTTTCCCCCATGTCCAGGATGACGGCAGAGGTATATGCGCCTATGATTCTCTCGGACGTTAAGTTGTAGAACAGGGTGGCCCAAACCTTTTCGGCAGAGCCTCCGACGTTGCTGACCGTTACGTTGACGTTCACAACTTGCCCCTGGTAAACCCATGTACTGCTGGCTGTTATCGCCGTAACCCGCACAAGCGTCTGAGCGCCCGCTTTTGAGACGACCGTATAGGTTGTGCGCGTGCTTTCAGTAAAGCCTCCGTTGTTGTCGTAAGTCTGGATGACATAGTAGACGATCGTTCCGCTCAAGAATCCAGGAATGGTGCCATCGAACAACCCAGTTGTAATGTTCAGCGTCATAGCAACAGTGGAGTTTATAGTCCAACCATCGGGTGAATAGACGATGGTAACGTTAGCAATTCCTGTGCCGCTGTTGTCAGTCACGTTTGCCGACACTACCACAGCCTCGCTGTCATTAACGCTGTTTACATCAGGAACCTGGGAAAAATTGCTAATTGTTGGAGGCGCGCTCGCATGCACGACCGTGAATGCTGAGGCTAACATGCATATCAAAAGCAAGAGCAGCATTAGGCTTGAAACACTCTTTCCAAACAAACTGACTCCTCTCCCCGTTCAGCAAGTCAATATAAGCAATTCAAGGAATTAACACTTGTGGAACGCTCTTCTATTACCTATTACAACCTAGCACGTGCATTTTACCTTAATATTGACAATTCTATTATCATAACCTCAATTAATAGAGCAACATAAAAAGCGCGCGCTTGTCCTGATTGCGATTGTCGCCTTCTCGTACACAACTTTCAGTAGGAAAAGACGGATAAAAGGTGTCAACTCCTGCAGGTTCAAATTCCCCTGTTGTTTTTTAGTCAGTTCGATGCTTTGCATGGTTCATCGAGTAGGATCGATGAGCAGAATCTTTTCATAGTTGCAACCTGTATCATCAACTGTGACAAAAAAGCGTTTCGTGCTTGTTGCAAGCGTGGACACCGAGAGTCCTGAGGCTGTTCAGCCAGTTCTTGAGAGACTCTTTAAGAAGGGTTGCTTTACGCGCGTCGGGGACAACAAGTTTCAGATAGAGGCTGAGCTAGAAGGCGAGAGTTCGAAGGAGCTTAATCGTTCGTTGCTATCCGAACTGCGCAGGGCGGAGCGGAAGACCAGATTGCGAGCAGAGTGGAAGTCCGACACATTAAAGGAACGATACTTTGATTACGTCTTGAAAAAAACGAGTACACAGTGAAATGGCAACTGCGACGATAAAAGCAAATCTGAAAACTTACATTAAGAATGCTGTGGCACTACTTTCACGAGGAATAAAATTACGGACGCAGGCAGAGTAACTAAAACAATGTTCTTGCAAGACCTAATTCGATGTTTCTTACAGAGTTCAAGTGTTTCTTTTTCCAATGTCGAGCTTGAGGGTTCACTCCTGATCTTGGACGAGTCCTCGAGAATACGAGACCTGTACAATTGAGGATGCGTCGTGCGCTTTTCGCTCGATCATTCTGATTTCAAATACTTTCTCCATACGCAACGCGTGCCCCAAAAATCGACGGTTAATGGTTAATTCCTACTAGTAAGCCAATTACTATAGAGTATGATTTTACGCATAAGAGAACTGCACATCCGATAACTACGGAAGGAGAATTCCGAGACTTCTTTACAAGCTTTTGGAAAGTTAATAATGCATGTTCAGGTATCGCTGGGAAAATCTGCTGTTTAGTTTGCTTTACAAAGCGGGGCATGGATTTTCCATATCGAAGATTTTTGGTCAAGGCATCTCTGGGAGACGTAAGCTCACAGTGGTAGATTTTGGATTTGCATTCAGCTTCTCTGACATTTGATTTCTTTAGTTTTCTGTAAAGGGCATAGTCTTCTCCCCAAAGCAGGGAATTATCAAGCATCCCTACACGAGCTATTTCTTCTTTGGCAAAAAAGCGTGGCTCGTTATGGATTGTGTCTCCTCTGTCCGCATACGATCGCGCAACCTCTTCGAAACAGTTTTTCCATGCTGCAGAACAAGAGCTCCAGAAACCTTTCCCAATGAAAACCTCGGGAATTACTACCATCCCAACTTTTTCATTCTTGCATATCTCAATACACTCTTTAACAATTGTCGGCGACAGAACCTGATCGGAATCTAGGAAAAGCACGTATTTGCCAGCCGAATTATCTACGCCAATATTTCTAGCCTGAGCCGGATTACATTTTTGCTGTATTGTTTTAGCACCAAGGTTCTTCGCCATTTCTAAAGTGTTATCATTACTGAAATTATCGACAACTATGATCTCATATAGAGGATAGTCTTGACCCTGAATACTCTTGAGACATTCTTCGATGGTTTCTCCAGAGTTATTAGTGGGTATTATTATTGAAACACGGGACTTTTCCAAACTATCCTCCATCAATTTACCCCAAAGGTGTAGAAGTGATCGTAATATAGCGCGCGCGCTAAAAAAGTAGCGGTAAGAGAAAGACAGGTTGGAAAATTCATCTTGAGACTTTAACATCACTGACGTGCGCTAGAAGGAGCACGAGAGCTAGTCAGGATGAACGATGCGGTACTTGACAAGGATTATAAATCAAGCTAATTCTATCCTATCATGTCGAACAGGGATAACATGCAATGCTAGGTATCGCTAAAGAGTTTCAACTTGGCCAAGTCTCTAAACGTCTTTTCCTGCACAACCTTAAGGTGAACGGTCCGAAAGCGTTGATTTATTGTTTCGGTCTCTCTGCGTCAAGATACATCGAATACTCAGCTGCTCTAGCATTTCTCTTGAGGGGAACCCGACCCAGAAGAACGGTTCTCGAGGTAGGCTGTGGGCATTCAATTCTGGCAACGTACTGGACACGGCTTGGCCTTGACACAACTGCCGTAGACATCGCTGATTACGCGTTGAAATGGCAAATCCGGAAAGGCAGAAGTTTTTCAAAATCTGGGATCGCTGCCGTCTTGGCCGACGCGAGATTTCTCCCATTCAAAAACGGAAGCTTCGATGCTGCATCATGCATATCTTCAATTGAACATGTACCCTACGATGGCGATACTCAAGCCGCATCAGAAGTGAGCAGAATCCTATCCGACGGCGGCGTCTGCGTTATCAGTCTATCTACTCCCGAAGTTCGAAACGAAGCCTCCACAGATGATTGGGCCACAGGTATTCCCGCTCCGCTTCGGAAGCTCTTTGGCTCAGCATTACCCGCCATCATGAGCAGAGTCGGCGTGGACAGAAAACACCACTACTTCGAAAGATACTATTCGGACCAGGATATAGCCAAGCGAATCATTCGCCCATCCAATTGCAAGGCAGAAGACCACCTGTTCTTGAGGAGCAGGTTCCTGATGCGAACCCTGCATCGAAAAATCATACCAACTGGCGTCCTCACCCTTCTCGAATACATGCTCGTGAGGTTCTTCAGCCTTGGAAGAAAACTGGATCATCCGGACGCAGTCATCTTGAAATTGGCCAAAACGAGCTGAAATAGAAAAGACGCGACCTTGCTGAAAGGCAAACTTCGGAAGGATCGCATGATTCGGAACCGCGTTGAACTTGGCACCATTTGGCTTGGACTCTGCTTCAGCTACACGTTCGCGCAGACTTCATCCCGATTGAAAACGACATTACCGCGTGCGCTAACGCTAGACTTTTTAAGATGTCCCTTATTTTTGTCTAGAGCATGGTAAGTTAGATGCTGCTGATAGTTCCTCAATTGCTTTTGTTCATGATTCTTCTCATTGCTGATGGCGAGCCATTCAGATTTGCGCTTAAACGTTTTCCATTGTTTTCAAATTTGGATATGCTGCAGATTTGCATAATTGACCTCTACATCGGTGGGCTCGCCCTTTACACACTTGCAATTCTGCCCTTTGGCCTGTTCAGTCTGCCGATAATTTTGCTTTTCAGCGGTGCTTGTCTTGTCCTATCAGTTTATGTTCATCTTAACACGCTGAAAAGTATTACAGGACTGAAAAATCTCAGGGATAGAATAATCAAGAACCAAACAATGCTTTCCATCTACATTATCGTGCTAGCTTTCTTTTTCTTCCTGCTCTTTTTGCAGCTTTCCTCGCTATCTGGCTTTGTGTTTGGCGGCATCTTTGATGAGTCGATACACGCCCTGAGGGTTCAGCTTATTCTGCAGAATAACGGTGTGCCTTTGACGATGCAGCCATACCTGCCGGAAGGAATAATCTATCCTGTAGGGTCACACGTCCTTTTTGCCTATGCTTGCCAAGTTCTAGGCTTTGACGCTCCCACATCCGTTTTTTACATCACAGTCCTGTTCAAATCGCTGTCGGTTCTTGGCGCATACTTCCTTGGCAGCAAATTGAGTCCCAACAAGTTATACGCGGTGGGGCTAAGCTTCATATTTGCCTTTGTTTCCAGCTGGCCCCTGTACGTCACTTGGGGAAGCAACCCGTTCTTGGTCGGTATTCCATTGTTTCTGGTTTGTCTCGGCCTTCTTCTTTCGGTCATACGTAATCGTCAGAAGATAAGTATCGTAGAACTGGCGGCAATAGGACTCCTTTTCGGCTTTGTTGGTGCGATTATGGTTTCGTTCATCGAAACGCTGGTGGTTGTAGGCCTGATCTTTCTTATCTATTGGTTTATCCGGTCACGCAGTGTTTTCCGTCGCCAAGCCTTTGCTTTCCTGATAATCTTTCTGTTTTGTTTGCTGCCCATGGCACCATTGTTTTACAGGCTCGCCCTTTTTTACAACTACCCAGGCCACAACATTGGTCTTCCAAGCGACTTCATGGGATATCAGACAACTCAATTGTCTTTCACGATGCTTCAGGCGATACAATGGGCGCTTCAAAATTTCTCTCCCTCCTTGATCATCAGCGTTACCGTGCTTGCCTTCGTCATAGCGCTGGGTGTGATGCTTTGGAAAATGAAAGACGAGAATAACTTAAAATCAATCACCTCCTTTGCGGCAACCGTGCTCTTAGCCGCCGTCTTACTGTCCATTTTAGCATACTTTCTCCCAAGTAGTGTGGAATTCATATCTTGGGGTCATCAAGCCATAATCATCGACCTCTCAATGAGCATCATGCTAGTGGCTTTCTACTCCGCCATCGTCAAACTCTCTAGAAGGGCGAATCTAAAGCGAATATCAGGAGTTTTCACGAAAAAAATATACGCAAACGTCCTTCTTGCAATAATACTTCTCGCCTCGCTAAATGCTCCCTTCGTCTATTATAGATTGTTCACGGATCCCCAAACTCTGAGAGGGAGTTACTCATTTTTTGCCGTAACAGGTGCAGACGATTATGAATTAATGAATTGGATGAAGCAGAATCTAACGTCGACGGCCGTTGTACTGGTCAGCCCGTATGAACCGGGTTTGTTCATTCCGGCAATCTCGACGCAGAGAATAGTCTATCCCTATTCAGCCAGCGCCTTCTCACAATCCTACCAAACTCTGGTCAATTTGACCAACGAGAACGTCATGAACAAAACGACATACAACCTGATGGGCAACCTATCAATAACCGACGTCTACGTCAGTTCCAACGCGGCCTACTGGTGGTTCCAAAAACAGGAATGGAATCCATTGCTATTCTTGGACAACCCCAACTTCAAGCTCGTCAAAAACTTTGGCGGCGCCTATTTGTTCCAATTCACCCCCACAGATCCCAACGTAGTCCTCTACGACAACTTTTCAAACAACGTTTGGAACGAGGACGGATGGAACGCATACTCTAGCGGAAACGGCTTCCAAAACGTGACGGAAACAACAACGGAAGCAGGAACCCCTGCGTTGGAGATATCCGCCCAAGCCGCCGTGACGCCCTATGATCAGGAATGCGTCAGCGGCGTTTCCAGAGAGATCTTTGTCCAAAACGACTCAGATGTTACTCTTTCAGCAAGCTACAGCACTGTTGATGGCTTCAACGGAAATGACACTCTTGCCTTCATAGTCTCAAACATCTACCAGAACCAGACTGTTGTGATTGAAACGCCAAACGGAATCATGCAGAACTACAGAAACTCCGAACAGGTGAATTCTTCCGGTTCCTTCGATGTTGACATCACAAAATTATGGCAGGCAAGCTATGACTCGACATTGCCCGGTGACTTGCTGCTGCAGATTGGAAACTTCAACGTCGACGGCATCCAAAACAACGCCTACATCTATAACGTATGTGTTACTTCGACTCCATTGCCAACTTCTTAAAAGTCCAAATCGCACCCACAAATTTGAACGAATGCTATTGTTCTTTGTTTGTCATTTCGT
>CAWJIF010000011.1:0-176376 GCA_963842875.1 Candidatus Bathyarchaeota archaeon | reverse complement strand
TCCAGTCGGTTTAATCGCAAAAGAGCTACCTTTTACTCGCAAATAATAGTATGGAGAGGAATGCTTGAACCGAGGGTTTGAAGCTATTCTGAAATCAGATGGAAGGAAACTACTGTGCAGAGGGACACTATGAAGATCTGGGCTAACTCCCTCATCTAAGACGTAACACGCGACTCAAAGATAGCGCCCACATCTGTTAAAAATGTAGTTGACAGTTTTAAACGCTCAATAGAGATTCAGTGCAGAGGGTTAGGTTTACACTGTCGTTTAAAACTGTCAAGTTAAATAAGGGTAAGTCCCATCACTTTTCTCAGCGTAAGGGACAAGAAATGAAGGTTGTTGGACGAGTCGCGCGAATTATGCTAGATTACTTGAAAAACTATGTCTCAGAAAGTGGATATAAGGTCGATGAAGCCAGTGACAAAGCATTAAAAACTGCTTTTCACGACAAAGCGTTCCTAGTATGGGTCAATGCGTATGCCGAACATGTGCCAAGTTTCGAAGAGAAACTGAGAGAGATGCTCATGGATTTGTCTTCTCCAAGAAGTGATGATTTTGAGTCAATATTTCAGAAAGGATTGTTTCCAATTCTCGGCGAGGAAAAGCTTGAAGCGCTTAAATTCCGTCTTAATCACGCGCTTTCAATCCCATTTGAAAAATCTGTCCAGCTTGCACGCAGATACCTTCCTAAAAGAACACGTATCAGGGGTGATGTTTACATTACAATCGACCCCTTTAACCCAGGAATGATCGTCCTGGAAAAGTTTTCTTGAGCATCCTCCAAGAAGACATTACTTCGAAGTCAGCAGAATGGCTTGCCCACGAATTCCACCACGCTGGAGCCTATTATTGGTTGAACAAAAACTCAAAGCTGAGAACATTGAGAAATTCGAATGAGCATGGTCAAATGTTATCTGAGGTCTTCTCTTATTTCGTCACAGAGGGATTGGCGAATTGGTATGTTTCTTCTTGGACGACTCGATTCATTGAGGGCGAAGAGGAACACAACAAAGCGATAAGAAAACTGGAAAAGGAAAGACCGCGATTATTGAAAGACTTGGAACAATTGTTAAACTTGATTTGTGAGCGCCACGAGCCCTTTGAGGAAATCAAGACACTGTTCGAATCTCTTAGCATAAATACGTCGGGAAGTGGCATTCCAGCTGGACACTTTCTTTCAGGACGCATGGTTGGCGCAATGGACAACAGCAACATCATTAGGAAAAAGGAGATTATTGATCTGGTCAAACACCCCTTCGACTTCTTCGATTTGTACAATAAAACAGCGGATGAGGATGATAGGCTAAACGCTACATTGCTTAAGCAGGTGAAAAACAAAACTGATAGCGCGTGCGTTTTCGCAGGCGCTAAGACAACTGAAGGAGACTAACGATGCTTAAGCAATTACATCCTCAACAATTCTCAAGAATCGAAGACTCCCTATCTCAACTGATTGGACCAGCTAGCCTCGATTGGCCCTACCAATTGAAAACAGCAAGAGATAAAATTAGCGCGCGCCTTAGCCAGCAAAATCTGAAACTAGCGCGCGAGAGAATGCGTGCTAGTGCTGGAGCATGTGCATGTTTGAGAGCGCGTCGACTAGTTCGATTGTTTTTTTATCGATGTCGGTGGCGCGGGCTATGTCAGTTACGGTAACTATGCCGACGAGGTGGCTTTTTTCCACTATAGGCAGCTTCTTCACCTTGTTTTTGATCATGATCCTAGTCGCTTCGCAGATTTCCATGTCCGGCTTTCCAACGATTACGTCCTTGGTCATTATTTCCGAAATCCTCGTTTCCTTCGGATTCCTGCACTCTTCCACGACTCTTTCCAGCAGATCTCTTTCAGTCAAGATTCCCTCGATATCGCCGTCACGGACCACCACCAAACAACCAATCTTATTCTTATTCAAGAGCTTCACGGCTTCGTGGGCTGAGGTGTCCGTTTTCAACGTAATGACGTTCTTAACCATCAACTCTCCGACTTTCACAGCAAATCATCTCCAAACTCTAAGACTATAGAGCAGAGAAAAGGGTTATGAATTCCAACTGTTGTTCCACGCTCAGAATACAGCCTTCGTTTTTGCAATATTCAAGGGTTTTATTGACAAAAAGAAAATAAGCACCTCGACCATTTAGAAGATGCAGCATGCGACGGAAGAATGAAAACACTCGAACTGTGTGCGTGCGGAAGACAATGTGCAATTGACTTCGGACGCGTAATGGCACTCAAAAGAATGCCCGGCAGGTTTCGACAGGCCCGAAGTCAGGGATGATGGAGTGTGAAAATCAGGGAGAATGGTCATGAATAGGTGGCAAAGGAATAGATCTTGCGCCGGTTTGGAGAAGAAAGACATGCTGTTATTTGCGCAGAAAACATGGCAGGATCAACAATCAGTGGCCCGAAGCATGGCTTCGGAAGCTCTAAATGCCATTTACGAGACTTATCAAACAAATCCAGCGTTCTTCAGCGGAAGGAGCGCTAAGGGGATTGTCGGCGGGTTGTTCTATCTTCTAGGGCACTGTGATGGTAACGTCAAAACTCAGAAAGAGATCGCTCGGAGCCTCGGCACGACGGAGATGACGATAAGGGCTTCTTACCGTACGTGGATGAAGCCTTTTCAAAGCTATTCCAGACATAGAAAGAAGAATAGAGGGCGTTACATGGCAAAAGACGCGCCCCTTCAATAACTGTTGTTGAATGCCGGCCTCAAACAGCTCTTCTCTGTGGATAGACGGTTACACATCAAGAAAGAAGGAGGTGAGAAACAATGTGGAAAAAGATTGCTCTTGGCGTTCTTCTCCTAGGAATTTTGTGCGTAGCGGCAGGGTTCGCCGTGGCAGCTGCTCAGACAAGCTTCGGTGCTTCTAGAGATTCAGCCAGACACGTGGCGTTGACTGGCGACGACGGAGGCAGTGGAATGCCCTTCCGCTGCGCGTGTTTAGGCGATGAAGGCGGCTCTCCAACGCCGTTTGTTAACGGCACGGTTTCCTAGCGAAAGACTGCAGTGTAGCATTTAAGAATCCTGAAATACACTGGTATAGAACGGAGCCGAAAACGGGTTGAGCAGCAGAATCAATCAGCTCTTCAGCTACTTCAAACTGCTGGATCAGACAAACGCAAGCATACTCAAGGCAGTCGGTGAACTCGGCGCTAGAAACCTCACGCTGATTGCCAAACGAACACACCTGCCCGTAACTACAGTGAGGTTTCGACTTGAAAAAATGAAGAGAGGTGGCCAGGTCTTCGTTTCTGCAAACCCGGACTTGCCAAAACTGGGACTCGCCAAGGCGTTCATGGTTGCGGACGCCCACTTGGGGCGTCAGAATCAGCTGCTTGAGACCATAAGAAACACGGCTTACTGGACGTACATAATAAGATGCTACGGAAGGCATGACGGCTTTTGCTCCTACTTCGCATTTCCGGCTGCACAAATGAAGGAACTCGAGAGGTACATGCGAGAAGCCAAGCGCCTTCAGGCTTTCTCAAGCTCCCAATTTTTTTGGTGCACGAACTCGCGAGTGGTGCCTCGCGATTTTTCTTGGTACGACTTCAAAGAGAAAGGATGGAAGTTTGACTGGGAGCAATGGACTCGTAACGTTCTAGAAGCAGCCGATAGATTGCCAGAACAAATAAGCGAACCCAAAGATTACACTATAATGGCTGATAAGAAGGACCTGCTTATCATAAAAGAGTTGCAGAAAGACGAAACCATCGGGTTCAACAAACTCGCGGAGATAGTGGGAATCTCGCCGCAGAGCGTCGGAGCACGCTACCAAGACCACATCTTGAAGCGCAAGCTGATCGTCGACTACGCCGTGGACGTTTATCCCTACCCACTCGAAATCTCTGATCTTTACCTTTTCAAGATTGACTTCGCAGACCAGCGCTGCCTGGGCAAGTTCGCCAACGCCTGCGAAGGCAAACCATTCGTCTTAAGCTATTCTAAGATAATCGGGAAAGATGCTATTCTGGTGAACGTATACATTATTAAAACAGAATTCCCGAATTTCGTTGAGGCTTTGAATCTCCTGTTTGTGGAAGGATTGATTACAAACTTCTTCTACGTGACCCTGAACCAGTCTGCTTACAGGCGTCAGACAATCTCTTACGAATATTTTGGGAACGGCAGATGGCTGTACAACCATTCAGAAAGAGTTGAAAGACTCCAGAAGATATTAGAGACACGCTAGAGAAAGTTTTGATGCGCTAGCGAAAGCTTTATCTTCGAAAATGCAAGAAAATAAGTAGTTCTTGCATAAAGGAAGGCTGAAAGAATAAGACGGTTGTGAGACATGGAAGAATTTGATGAGTTGCTCTTGAAAACCATCGATAAGACAATAAGATGTGCTCTAGGGGACCATAATGCCCTCATAATCTACGACTACCTAGAGAAGAATTCCTGTCCGATGCAGGAGATCCCTACAAGGCTGGATTTGTTCAGTGCGCAGCTGAGGAATTTGCTGGGAGTCGGCAGAGGGCAAATACTTGGCGCACCTGCAATCTTGGAAGACACAATCGTAACAGCATTATCTTCGGAGTTAGGCTTGAAGCTTGAGAACGAATCAAGAGTATTTGAAGACAGAATAAGAAGACTGAAAGAAAAGTACAACAATGGGAAAGTCAAGCCTTCCCAAAATCCTCGTTAATAAATGAGGGTGGCATGAAATGAAAACTGGAAAGTGCAAACTCGCGAGTTACCAAAAAAGAAAAATGCGGTAAGAGCAGTACTTGTTCTTGGTGTGAATTTATTTGAATTTGACGACCCACTTGTTCTTTGGCGTTGCAGTTGGGTTTCTTTTCTTTGGTAAACCTGAAATTGCGCTGTTGGTGGCCGTAGGGGCGCTTTTGCCTGATCTGGACAGAGATACTTGGTTTATGCCCCCTCGGGAATACCGTGATGAGCAACTCCACCGCTCCCTGTTTCATAATTTATTCGTTATGGGAGTAATTTACCTGTTGAGTCCGTTTGTTTCTCTTGGAATGTTTCTTCACGTTTTCCAAGATTCTTTCACAACGATCAAAGACAGAGGTTGCGAGTGGCTGTACCCAGTAACTCGCTTAGTCAAGCGAGGCAGAAAAGATGCCGACGGTAAAGATGAGCCGTTAGACCCCCAGGAGCGTGTTTATTTCTATCAAGAAGACCCGAAAGGCTTGCTGGAAAACGCTGACCCAGACCTTCGAGAAGTAGGCCCTCGCCCCGTTCCATGGAGAAGAACCTACGGTCCAGCACTTAACGGTCAATTGCTTGACCAAGGCTTTCTATTTGGATCCATCGCGATCATATTGATATGGTTGTTTTTGCAAGGCACTGCCAATTTGACCAGTTTGTCGACTTTTTTCGCTAACAATTGGGTTCTGTTCATAACGGGATATGGTTCTGTAGGGTTGATATTCGCCGCAGGAGAGCTAGATAGGCGGGACAGAGCACAACCAATCAAAATACCCGCACTTGCTTTCTTAAAAATCCCACTTCTACTTGCAGGAATAGCGCTTAGCGGCTACAGCATTTTCTCAGCTCAGACAGAAATATTGAAGAATCTTGAAGACGTTAGCCATCACTGGTTCCCCATTCTTCTAGCAGTTGTCGTTGCCGCTCTCATAAGTCTAATCTTGATAAAATGGCACACTAGATCCAAAGAAAAAGTCGCTATAGTCTAGAGAACCGTTTCAGCGCGCGCTAGGTTTGTTTTTCTTTCAGGGTTAGAATGTTCTCGGTCAAGGTTCTGAGTGTTAAAGGTCTATAATGTTCCTCGTTAAGGTTAACAAGAAAACTTGCAGTAGCCGAGTGTTCCACGAAGGGATACTCTCTAGTTTTCGCAACTATGTTTGTGTAGGATTGGTAGTCTTTGTGGAACGAAATGATTACTCCTGAAATATCCTAGTCCTAATCCTCTTTCAAATAGGATGATTTCTGTAGGAGCCTTCTTAGAGAGGTCCTCTTTGAGTTGTCATTCTTGCCTTCTGCAATTCCTCAGCTCCAAGTCCTTCCTTGGGCTTGACAAAAATGAAAGCCATTATCTCATACCCAAGTCTCCTAAAATCGGGTATGGCGGTATATTCTCGGATGTAGCCCTCTTTCTCCAACCTGGCTCTAGTTCTAGTTATAGTAGGTTGAGAAACTCCGATTACCTTCGCCAGTTCTCTATCGCTTTTTCTAGAATTCTTCATAAGCTCAGAAATCAGCTTCAACTCAGTATCTTTCATAATTTCATTCCTCTCTCCTCGTTCACTAGTAGCGCGCGCTGCATTAAGTACGCTTTGATGCCATGGAAGAAATGGGAACTGGCGTTAGGTTGCGGTCTTCATCCACGATGGGCAAAACTTGTTTGAGCTCTCTGAAATTCTTGAGCACCATCATGCCTCTTTGAGTTATTGAGTAGACCATTCTTTGCCTTCCCACGGCCCGCGTCTCAACCAGTCCCAGCTTCATTAGAAAGCCCAAATACTCCTTGAGAACGCAACAATTAACGTTAGTCTCATACATCATGTGCGTCAGCTTCAACTGACCACCCCCTTCCAGAACACGAAGGATGTCAAGATACATCTCAAGGTTTGATCTTCTCAAACATCTGTCCTCTTTCGCTCATACCTTGCCTTTCAGACTATAAGCACCTTACGTACCGAGAATACGTCTTCCTGCTCAAGTTTCGAAACAACCACAAGACGCAGAAAGCGGATTGATGTCTAATGCAATGCTTCTTCCGGTTTTCTTGTGTTAGCGCGCTAAATTGAATATTTTGCCTCGACATAATAATAACTGTGTCACATATTCTTAATACAAGTTGACAGTTTTAAACCCTTAATCGAGATTTGGTGCAGAGGGTTAGGTTTAAACTATCGTTTAAAACTGTCAAAGCCATTCTAAACATCTTTGGTGACGCGTGCAAAGCATAACGCGCGACTTGAGAATGCATGTTAAATGTTCGAGATAAGATGCTACTGGTTCATTCCCTAAGTTGATGTCTTTCCTATATGCGGTTAAGTGCGCTTCACGAGGCGAAGCTATTGTGCTTATCCAAGATTGAAACAAAGAACCACTAAAGGGGGTCAAGCTTCTTTCGTTAATAGGAAACAAAAATGATTTATTTTTCGCTGGGTATTAACTCAATTATGACCTCAGGTACCAAGGATAATAAAAGTGAAGCTTTGCGCTCAGTCGACTTAAGAGACAGGATTCATAAGGCTCTTGACGCAATCAGACCAAATCTAATGAGCGATGGTGGGAACATAGAGCTGGTTGCAGTAGACCAAAATGTTGTTTCTGTGAGGCTAAAAGGTGCATGTCGCGACTGCCCTATGTCATGGATGACTATGCAGTGGGGAGTTATTGACATTATTCGAAGAAGTGTCCCTGAGATAGTAGATGTGAGACTCGTTACATGAACTCTCTTTATCTAACGATAATCTAATCTAGCTCAGACATGTCAATCTTAGAGAGGGTTTGATCGAGCTTGGCAAATGAGGTGATAAATGATCCATTCAGAACTTTTTTCAAACACGGAAACCTGAGAATGCGCGAGAATTTAGCAAAACAGGATTCTGTTTTGGCAAGTGAGTTAACCGCATTGTGGGTTTCAGCATATGAGAAGATATACGGCTTCGAGGCTGGGAAAAGACAGCAAGGTCCTCCCCATAACCTAGCCGTGGAAAACAACATAGGTTTTCTTTTAAAGCATTTCAAGCTTTTCGATAAAATGAAGCCAAAGGATATCTTCGTCCTGTCAGCTGCCGCTGCTCTTCATGACATGGACAAAGCAATGAATAAAGACAATCAAGTCTATGCACACGGACGAAATGGAAAGAAGCTGCTCCTAAAGGAGAGCATACACCGAGAATTTAACCTCGATGCAAGGAAAGCAGAAGCGGTTGCATGGCTTATAGATGTCCACGATGATGGCGACTTTAATAGACTTCCAGAAGACGCTTTCGTCATTGATGATCCTCCAGGACTGAACTTGAGAGGTTTAGCTGCAATTTTTCGCCTTTCTGACATTTTACACACGACCTATGAAAGATATCCCGATGTGATTGCTGAAATTAGAAGTGCGAAAACTAAAGATGAAGAAAAGACTGCCCAAGCAACAAGACTTATAGGAGGCTGGACTATCAGCGCAGACAACAAAACAATAATTTTGCAAGTTATTCGCCCTCATGAGAGCGAAGATGAGCTCGCCCTTCTGGCTATGGTCGACTACTTAAACGATCAGATAACGGTTTCGCACAGAAAATATCTGGATCATTGTCCAATAATCTCTCCTGACGAGAACGTAGTAGTTGTAACACTTCCTTCAAAGATTGAGCTTGAAAAAACAAACCTCGAATATAGATATGCAGGCCTTAGAGAGCTTCAAGATGAAATTCTAGTGTGCTATTTGCAAAAACTCCACGGTGCCTTGGAGTACGTTGACCTTGGCGGACTCGGCTTCTTCAAAGAGAAAGCGAAAACGCCTCTCTCGGAAATTTTCATTGACCTGAGATGCAAACGTTCATCACGATACGGATCTCTTCCGCTGGACCTCAGAAATTACGATCCTACATGTAAGAGCACAGGCGACAATAGATCGGAAATAATAAACAGACTAATAGCTTACGCTGAAGTGCAGGTCTCCGATCTGTCCATCACTGAGGGAATTAGATACTTGGTATTGCTGGGTCATGCTGGAGCGGGGAAATCTACTGTTACGCAATATTTGACCATTTGTCTGTCGGATCCTGAACGGCGAGTTTCTAACCCGCTTCCATTCAGAATACCTGTGAGATTCTTTATTTCGGAGAGAACAAAGAGAAACGGTAACTATTCTTTCATAGATTTTATTCTTGACGAAATTGATGTGCGCATAAGTCCAATGAAGTGCCCAAAAAGCTTGGTAGAATATTTCCTAAGGGAAAAGAAATCTATTCTGATCTTAGATGGTTTCGATGAAGTAACAAAGAGTGAAGAAAGAAAGACTGTCTGTACATGTATCAGCGATTTTATAAAGAATTTTGAAAAAGCCCGATTGATTGTAACATCTAGAATTTATGGATATGAGGAAGCGCCACTAAGTTGGGCTGGCTTTCTTCATGTTGAGTCTGTCCCATTGAGCAACCAGCGGTTGAAGACTTTGTAAAGAGGTGGTACTTACAGAGAGAACCCGATCAAAGAAGACGTGAAGAAAGAATTGAGAGTTTTAATGCTGCACTCGGGGACAAGACTGTAGAAATGCTTGCCTCTAATCCTCTGATGCTAACCATAATGGCTCTAGTGAATGAGAGAGGCGAACTCCCTAGGCTACGAACCGAGTTGTATAATACTTTAGTTACAGCGTATCTAGAGAATCGGGAAGAAATGAAGGGTTTGTGCTGGTACGATCGCGGAGAAATCCGTTCAGCTCATGAACATTTAGGATACTGGATGCAATCAAAATTCGAGAAAGACCAAAAACAAAGGGAAGTCAATGTCACTGAACTTGAACAAAGTCTACTTAAATTTCTGTCAACTCGTGGTCATTTTTCTCTTGAAGATCAAGAAAATAAGGTAAAAGAGACAATTGACCTTGCAAGGAAGCGAATAGGCTTAATAGTTGAAAACAAATTAGGGGAGTTTTCGTTTGGTCTAAAGCCAGTCCAAGAGTACTTCGCCGCGACCTTCATAAACTCGCATGCCTATGGCATGAATCAATTGTGGAGGCACATAGGTAATTCAGTATTCAAGCCATACTGGCATGAAGTAATGAAATTTCTCGCTGGAATGATGGTGGAACAAGCACGTAACGAATTCATAGCTAAAATACTAAAAGATAAGCATCAGGGTCTTATGTTAGCAAGTGAAATTGCCATCGAGAGAATTCCTATAAGTGTCGATCTGCTTCAGAGGATTTCGGATAGTTGCCTCCTGAGAGTCATGGATCTCCTAGTGGGGGACGAAGGAACACGCCAATCAAATGAGCTATCCACATTCTCATCTTTCTTAAGTTATCTCTTGAACACCGCCGCTCAGAGTTACATCCTCGACAAGCTTGAACGTGCATCAGCTAAATCGCCTCTCAGAGGACTTGATCTTCTCTGTTGCTTATGGGATACCGGAGGATGGGGATATGCTGCCAGCAGCCTGATGGAGCCTTGGAAAGGGCATAGTTTGCGTATAATTTGCCAGAAAATATTCACCGACCTTGAGGGTGGAAACAAACGCAATCTATCTGCGTTTTCCTACGTGTTACGTACCGCGTTGGAGGATGAAGAAAGACGCAGTATCGTAAAGGAGGAAGCTGAAAAAGTCAGCCGAGGAGCGGTGTTGATGATTACTCTAACAATAGATGACGAGACTATAAACTCAATTTTCGAACAAAAGCATCCGTAGCCTATAGTGCGCGAGCGACTATTCAGAAAAAGAACGTTCAGTTCGGCACCAACTCGCACCAAAGCGGCGCGCGCGATCTGTAGGGCAATAACTAACGAAGGACTTGAAACAGAAACGTTTCTTTGCTCAAAAATGTATTCACTAGCGGCGTTTGACAGTTTTAAACCCTCAATCAAGATTCAGTGCAGAGGGTGAGATTTGAACCCACGATTTCTGAGCGCTCGTTTAAACTAGGTTTGTAGAACTCATTTTGATGACGACCTTATTGCCTGAGATTTTTGCAACGTATTCCCAGCCCTGAGCCAAATAACCATTTGCCTCATCAACGCTGACCACCTTCTGTTTGGCACCATTCGCCGTTTGCGCACCCAAGAGTTTCTTCCTAACAATGTCCTGAAGCTCTTCATCGCTCACCGCCGGCAGATCCATCTTGTCAATCTCATCTTGTGTAAAACCTGTCACCAGAAGAAGCTGCTTTCTGAAGGCTTGAGCCAACCTTTCTTCACTTGTTTCCGCAGCCTTCGTTGTCTGCAGGTACTCTTGGCTTCTTCTGTAAGCTTCTCGCATGTCTTCGATCACGCTTTCTGGAAGCCTCTGCTTGTTCGTCGTGTACCGGTTCTCGATGTCGCCTTTGTGCCCCATCCAAAACTGCCTGTAATCCCTTAGGACCAAGCCTTTTGATTCAGCAAGCATTAGTTCGGTATCAAAGTAAGATCTCAGAACATATGGTCTCCACCGAAAACCAGTTTTCCTTATGCTCTCCCTTATTGTATCGCCTATGTTTGTTGCTCGGATGAACGGTTTCATCCTTTGCTTAGGAGTGACGAGTGCGGAATCGGGCTCGATTTTCTCGCCTTCCCTAATCCTCATTTCCAAATAGTCTTTCAAATATCCGCATCCTTCCTCGCTCAGAAAAGTGAAATATTGATGGCCTGCTTTACTTAGCTCTCTCCGCACAATCACGATCGCTGGAATCTGATCAAATTCAATATTCTCTTCCTTAATCACAATTTCGGGCAAGTCTTTTACTCTCAATCCGTCGTCTCCGCTGTAGTTGCCCAAAGTCTCTATCCTAAGCCCACTATGTGCAACGAGAACACAAGCAACTCTTGTCTTTTCATCTCCTGAAAGAAATATCTGGCCAAGTTCTTTCTTGGTTGGAACTCGTTCATCTCTGAGTGTTGGAGTATCTTCGGTTCCTTTGATCTTTATCTTGCCCTTTACTTCAATTCGATTATGCGAGAGCCAAGACTTCACTGCTTTGACCGTTGATTGGATGTAGCTTCCAGCGTGTCCTTCTTGTTCCATCCTGGAAATGGTATCTAAGATGACATCGTAGAGTTCGTTTTCCTTCATCTTGAGCAACGTTTTTGGGGTGAGCTTTAGATCATTGCAAAAGTTGCCGATTCTTCTAAGATAGACGTCAGCAGTTACTTCGGAGCCTCTTGCAACGTTGTCATACCATCGCCTTACACCTTCTTCTTTCAGAAGGAATGAATACTTGCCTTTGCGTGCGGGGGCGGGCGTCATATGTTAAAAATGGCGTTCTGTGAATTTAAGGGTATTGGTTCTATACCCAAATGGGAGTGGGCCCGAAGGGATTCGAACCCCTGACCCACAGGTTATGAGCCTGTTGCTCTAGCCTAACTGAGCTACGGGCCCGACAATTTCACTAGTTTACGCTATAACAAAAAATAAGCCTTTCCAAACACATTGCGCCCACCAGTCAGCACTGACTTAAAAACCTTACGTAGTAGAAATGCATACCCCTTTTATACACAAAATCATTTATAAATAATTACGGTGCGGGGAGAAGGAGTCCTCCACTGTATGTGGCGGGAATGGCGCGATAGTTTCCTTTCATCCCTTTTACTCTCCGCACCACAACTTCACCTTCAGCGTGATCGCTGAAGAAAGAGAGGAAAGAGAGGAACAACTACCTGCTTGCGGGTTTTTGCATTGTTTTCACTTTAGTCTAAGATTTAACTGCTCGAACGTCTCCAGAAACTCCACGCCTCGGCGCGTTACCTGGTAAATGTTTCCATCCTTGACAATAACAAGACCGTTGATGTATAGTAACTCTAGATATTTACTCACCTGGTCAGTGCTTAGATTGGCGCTTTGCATAATGTTCGTCTTTCGCTTGCCCTCATGCTTTGTCTTTAGCGTCTCGAGAATAGCTACGATGATGGTTACTCTGTCTCTCTTTGCGAACAGGTGTATAGGAAACAAGCGGCTTAGGTTCAACATGATTCCCTACCCCAATATACAGTATACGCACGTTTAAAGAAATAAGCTTTTTGCAAGGAAAACCATCAGACATGCTCGATTTATCTAACTTTTGCTTTCCCTACGTAAAGATCGTTTCGCTAGTTAAGCTTTAATAACTCATTCGAACCGTCATTAGCTTTCACGTGGAATGCCTATGATCACGCGAGAGAAACTTGTGAAATGCGCCGAGACCGTTGTGAACGGCATGAACCTAAAACATGGAGAAGCCGTACTCATTTTAGGCGGGACACATGCACAGGAATTCCTCGAAGAAATCGGACTCTTATGCTATAAGAACGGAGCGATTCCAATGATCAGTGCAACTTCTGACGGCTATAAGGCGAGGACTTTTGAAGAACTTCCCAAGGAAATCTTGGCAATAACCCCAAAACACCTGCTTGCAGCTGTCAAAGAGGTGGACGCGTATATCACTGTAGAGCCATACCGTGATCCGGCAGTTATGACACGCGCACCAATGGAGAAAGTTATTGCGTCACAGGAGGGTCGCACTCCAATTCGAAAGGTGCTTTATGGGGAAGAGAGTGGAAGAGGGAAAAAATGGACTTATGCTGCATGGCCGACGCCTGAAGCGGCGAAGTTCTACGGTGTCAGTTATGATGCCTTTGAACGGTTAACCATTGACGGTATGACAGTGCCAGCTTCTCTGCTGAAAGAAAACTGCGCAAGGCTGACTCGAAAATTGAAGGGCAAAGACACGGTTCGTATTACGGATTCGAAGGGCACGAGCTTTGTTTGCAAGATAAGGGGCAGGCGCCTTAACGAAGACGATGGCGTTGTGGACGATCATGACATTGAACTTAACGATTTAGGAAACAATTTACCAGCCGGTGAACTCTTCGTAGCTCCCCATGAGACTGTAGGAGAAGGAACGATCTATTGCCCAATTACTAGAGACAGGTTGAGCAACAAGCTTGTGAAGGGCGTCACACTTCACTTCAAGGACGGCAAACTCGTACTAAACGAGTGCACAGCGGAAACAAACCGTGAGGTTATGCTTGAATCCTTCAAACGATGCATGAAGATAGACAAAAAAGAGAAGGAAGTTCGAACGACTAACATTGCAGAGTTAGGTATAGGCTGTAACCCAGCGATCGACAAGGCGATTGGTTACATTCTTTCAGACGAGAAACTGGGCGGCTCGGTGCACGTTGCTTTCGGAAACAATCATGGCTACGGTGGGACGTCCAAGTCTAGTATGCATTGGGATTTTGTGACGCATCCCAGCGCTACCATTGAGATCGTAGAAACCGGCGAAGTTGTAATGAAAGATGGAAAGATAATTTAGACACGTGCTTTAAACCTTAAATATGGCGTGGAACTTTTCAAGTTCTGTCACAAGTGCCGCCGTAGCTCAGTTCGGTAGAGCGGCTGGCTGTTAACCAGTCGGTCGTAGGTCCGAGTCCTACCGGCGGCGCCAACACCATTGTTTTTCCGAACCTGCGACACTTTCTATTTTCGTTTTCTGAAGATCTTGTCGTCTTGAACGTCGCATACGTACTCGAAGCCTGCGTCGATTAGGGCGCATGCTTCGGTTGTGGTCTTGGCTACTCTGGAGACGTATTCTTCTTCGTCGTCGTTGATGAGTTGAGTGTACTTTAGAGTGCTCTGGATTCTCTTGTGGCCCAGGATGTTCATGACGTGCAGGATGTCTTTCGTTCGGTGGTACTCTATGGTGGCTTTCCAGTGGCGCAGAGTCTTGAAGGTTATCTGTAGTAGGCATGGGTTGCCTGTTTTGTAGGCGATTCTCTTTCGTTGCCGTTCAAAGCATCTTCTCAGGCTCGACGTATTGCAATAGTTGAAGACTTTCTCCGGATGCGCGTCTTTAGCTCTTTGCAGACTGCCTAGAACGGTGGCCAGTTTCGTCGAGATCTTGAACTGCCGCGCTCTGCTATGGGTGAATGAAGCGCGCGCTCTCAGTTCATGATCTGAACTCGTTCTTACACAGTGCGCTCAACGTATCAAGGAAATTCTCATGCTCAAACGTGAAAGTCAAGCTGGAATATAGAGATCAAAAGACTGAGAATAGTGCTTTCTTTCTCAAGTTCGTTTCTATTTGCCTGAGCGTTATGGTGCCTATCACAAAGTATATGATGCCTAAGACTAGCAGGGTTAATATATCATACGTTGCATTGACGGTTCCGGAGCCAAGCAAGGAGGCTCTCATCAGTTCAACACCATAAGTCAATGGTAAAGCCTTCGAAATCATCTGAGCCCAGCCTGGCATAAGCCCTATTGGGCAGACCAGACCGCAGAAGACCATGAACAATATCGTTAAAGTGTTGGCTGTCGTGGTTCGATCTCGAAATGTCAGTGTTACCGCATTGATTATCAATCCGATTCCGAACAGGCCGAAAGCCGTCAGCAGCAGGCTGCAAAAGAACAATGGCGCATTGAACAAGGCGATTCGGAAACCGAAGGCCAGACCAATCAGCAAAACGGCAGTGAAATCGACCAGTGAGTTAGCTGCTGCAGCCACCATAATTCCTGTCATATAAGCCAACCGGCTCATGGGCGACATGAATGTTGCCTCAATTGTGCCGGTTGCACGTTCCCAGAACATGACTCTGCCAACCACGAATGCAGCTGCAAAAACAAACACATAAAACGCGTTACCTACGGTTATGAAGGACAAATAGCCCGAACTACCAGTTCCGAACCCCGGCGCCAGTTTGCCCGCGCCATAAACCACGTTGTATAGCACCCAAGCAGCTCCAAGCGTCATTATAGGCGTGAAGAACCTTAGCGCAAAGCCTGTCCAGCTGAAGAATCGCCAAGTCATGACTATGTTGACCTTGGCGGTTGAAGCAATGACTCTGAGGCTGTGGCTTGCCGTATTATG
Organism: Candidatus Bathyarchaeota archaeon; assembly: GCA_963842875.1. Taxonomy (GTDB): domain Archaea; phylum Thermoproteota; class Bathyarchaeia; order Bathyarchaeales; family SOJC01; genus DATHCB01. The sequence continues at coordinate 160,903 of CAWJIF010000011.1, read as the reverse complement.
TTCCTCCCTAGAATTGAGTCAAGGTGCCGTTGGCTTTGGCTCTTCGTTCAGCATGGCTCACCAATACACTTGCTAATATGAAGAAGATTATTGTCATACAGGCCAGCACGACCAAAGGAATCGCCAACGCATACATCGATGCCCCGCCGAGCAGAGCAAGTCTGACAGCCATCAAGCCAAACGTTAATGGCAGCAAGTAGCTAAATGGCAACAGAAACGAGGGCATTGACTGCAACGGAAAGATTTGACCTGACAGAAACATCATGGGCTCCTGAAAGGATCCTACGAGTGTGGTTCCCATTCTTGAATAGATGCCGGCAGTCTCCATGCACATTCCAAGAGCCACTATCGCTAGGTAAGACAAGGCCAAAGACACGAAGAGAGCTAAAGGGTCTGCCACGAGAACATTTACGTGGATGAATGCTATCCATGACAAAACTAGGGCAATCAGCATCCACATGTAGTTGATAGCGTTCGCCAAGGCGCCGCCTAACAGTACTGCAAGGCGATTCGCCGGGGACAGTAAAAGCGCTTCTAGAGTGCCCTGCCATCTTTCTGAGTCATAAGATGTACCTGCTAGTAGCATCATCGTGAAGAAGGAGTAGAGCAGCTGCCCAATTATAGTAAACCCGACCAAGTTTATAGTATAAGTTGCACCGTTGAACTGAAGATCAACTGATTTTGCGGCGAACGGCAGGTATAAGAAATATAAGTATAGTCCGTTTCCAAGCGGCAAGGCTAAGGTCCAGAATAATGTCCGGGCACTGAAGAAGTAGACTTTAAGGTTCTTCACCGCTTCAGCCAACACAACTCTGGTGAACATTCATTTCCCTCCGGTATAGAGCATGAAAAGATCCTCCAGAGTCGGTCCGCTCACGTTGAACGAAGTCACTCGACACTGCTTAGACGCCATGTAGCTCAGTACCTGCGGAAGGGCTTTGTCACTGTCCACATCGATTATGAGCCTGTCGACTTTTTCGCCCTCTGCTTCGCCCTCGTAATCGGTTTTTATCACTTTCTTCACATACTCTAATCCTCTAAGGTCCCTGATGACTTCGTCAGTCAGCCTGACTACAAGCGTCTCTATGGAGAATCCCGAGGGGGTTTTCCTCTTGAGCTCTTCTGTTGTGCCAACTGCGACAAGCTTGCCTTTGCTGAGGAAGCCTACTCTGTCGCACATTTCTTCTGCTTCATACATGTAGTGAGTGGTTAAGAGAACCGTTTTACCCTGCTCTCGAACAACCTTTTCCCTTATGAAATTACGCAAATCCTTCGCAATGTTAACGTCTAATCCCAGAGTCGGCTCGTCAAGAAAGAGCACTTCGGGATCATTTATGAGCCCTCTACACACCTGCAGTCGCTGCCTCATTCCCTTGCTATACTTCTCAACCTCGTCGTCAGCTCTATCATCAAGTCCCATAAGTTCCAAAAGACTGTTCACTCTGGAGGACACTTCCTTCTTGGGAACATCGTACAAATCAGCGAAATACCTAAGATTCTCCCTGGCCGTGAGTCTATTGTAGAGCATCCGCTCACCGCCAGCCACCATGTTCACAATTTTCCTCACACGGCCAGCGTCCTTTACCACGTCATGGCCCTTGACAAAAGCGTGACCGCTAGTTGGCTCAAGAAGAGTGCAAAGAATCTTCACTGTGGTAGTTTTGCCAGCACCGTTGGGTCCCAGCAAACCGAACAACTCACCATCCCCGATCTCGAAGTCAACTTGGTCAAGTGCCCTTATGACTGTCGTCGACTTCCTTCCATAGAAATGGCTCCTTTTGGAAGAAACATAAAAACGTGATAACTGACGAGCTTCAACTGCAAAATCTGCGTTCAACTCGCGACCACGGCAAAAAATACGATGTCGAACGGATTTAAGCCTTTTTTCTATTAGCGCGCGCTATAGGGTGCCCCTTGACGGCTATAGGGCGCCAAAACTGCTCGCCCTATAGGGCGCCGCAAAGTGCATTCATAGGAATGTACGTCGCAAAACATTCAGGTATTAATGTATCACTCGTGAAACACTTTTGGCCAGAGGGCTCCCTCGTCAGAGCATTGAAAAACAGAAAAAAAGGGAAGAAGCGGGAGATTTCGCCAGTCTTTTCGTTATAAAGTTTTATCCAACCAAACCAAAACGACGACTAATACGGAAGAGTTATAGCTGGACCAAGTCGACTAGCTGAATAGTACTTGAGGGCAGAAACCTTGCTGGGTGAAGTTGCTGAGGATTTTGTCCAATTGAAACTGGCAAAAGCCGATGGTGTGTTAGGTGTTTTGCTCGTAGGGTCTTCTTCTGCTGGTTATGCAGACAGTTCTTCGGACATAGACCTTGAGGTGTTTGTTACCAAAGAATCATTCAGCAGAATGAGAAGAGCCTATGAGGCATACGAATCGTATCGAGGAACAAATATTTCTTGGGAGTGGATAACGCTTCAAGAACTCGAAGACGCGCTAAGGGACTGGAGAAAGGATGTTGACCTTTGGGTCTATTCAAAATCCAGAATTCTCCTAGACCAAGGAGGTAGGCTCGAGAATTTGCTCGCCAGATACAAACGATATCCAAAGAAGGTGTGGCTTGAGAAACTCTTTCTTTATTGGTATTATGCAACTGGGAACGCTCCTTATGACTCTGGAAAAGCTATACGGAGGAAGGATTTGACGATCGCTCAGTTGTACCTGACTCAAGCCATGGAATACTACACAGCTCTGATTTTCATTCTGAACAAAAGTTTCGTCCCGTACAGAAAGTGGCGTTTACGAGAAATGGAGAAGCTGAAATACAAGCCAATAGGCTACACGCAAATGCTTCGCAAAATTCTAACAACCACAAAATGGACAAAACAGGAGTTTGAAGCCAAGCAAGAAATCATCAACAATCTTGTATCTGAACTGAAGAATAAGCTGTTGGACTCTGGTGTCGTGATGGAGAAACTTGAGAATCCGTGGAAGTTCAAGGTAACCAGCAATCCCAGAATATGACTCACATTCTCTTGGTCGGGATGAAGCGCGCGCCTGCAATACGTCTTAATACAGAGAAGGCAGATAATTCTTACTTTCTTGACCAACTGGAAAGACCCTCAGAAAACCCTAGTCAGAGCTTAGAGAACAGAAAAAAAGGGGAAGTACGGGAAAAGTGGCGATATCGCCACTCATCGCGTGTCCGAGTCCTACCGGCGGCGCCACGAATACTATTTCGGTACAGATCCGCGGTGATAATGTTCTTTTTTATTGAAAGAGGCTCCATTGCAGACCTGCATAATTTACTGAACGACTTGTGAGCTTAGTTTTATCTTCCTCTTCTAAAACGCGCGCTAGCTCTACAGGCTTCCGCCTTTTCCGAGTTCGACGATTCTTTAGCTAGGTAGACCACTCAATCTGCTAGCCAAAAACCTTTATTAATATTCGTTTGTCTATTGCTCTTAAACCGAGCAAGATAGTTATGAGCCAAGAGCCAGACGCTGGGAAAGCAAACGTTGAAAAATTGTTAATTGACAGGTCATCTGACTTTAGATTTCATGCAGCATATCTCGCCTATTCTGAAGTATGGGACAAGACTTCCCAGCCAGAAGCTAAGGCCCAACTTAACCAAATCATAGCGTCGCTCTCAAAAGACGAAATCGACACTGAAACCTTCTATAGACAGATAAGCCAATACAGGGGAGAAGCTAACCCGGAGCGATACTCTTTCGGCAGCAGAACGAGGATAGAAACGACAAGAAAGAAAGATTGGAGAAAAAAAGAAGCAAAGAGCGCAAGAGAATCAAGGCACAGACGATAAAAGGTTCAAACTCTTGTTCTTATTCAAGAACCCTTTTTTGACCAAAGAAAAGATATAAGCTATTTCAGAGCATCAATACCAAGTCTGAAAGACAGGACCAGATGAGTACACTATTAATGATCGCAACACCACAAACGTAGACCGCGGTTTAAATCCTTTCAACTAAGATTATGAGTATAAGATTTCAGTAGATTGGCAGAATTTCATCGTGGCATTTTCCTTCCACGTGACAGTTTAAATATAAGAAATCGTAGTTTACGTAAGAGAGGAACCAAAAAAATGGGTAAGAAGTCTCCAATGGGCGAATTCGCCGCAAGACACTTAATAGAGAAACGTAAGCAGCGACGCTGGAAAGACCGTTACTACAAACGCCGAATGTTAAGACTCGACATCAAAGCCGATCCGCTTCACGGCGCACCTATGGCAAGAGGCATTGTGCTTGAGAAAGTGGGTGTAGAAAGCAAGCAACCAAACAGCGCCATAAGAAAATGCGTACGAACCCAACTAATCAAAAATGGCAAAGTCATAACTGCCTTCCTTCCAGGCGACGGCGCACTGAACCTAATTGACGAACACGACGAGGTCATCGTGGAAGGAATAGGCGGCTCAAGAGGCGGAGCGATGGGAGACATTCCAGGTGTCCGTTGGAAAGTAATCACAGTAAACGGCGTTTCACTGAAAGAACTGGTGTACGGAAGGAAAGAGAAACCGATGCGCTAGGGAGGCATAAAGAGTGAGCAAAGAACTGCAGGAAGTACTGCTTTTCGGGAAATGGAGCTTCAAAGACATCGAAGTAAAAGACCTAGGGCTGAAACGTTATGTTAGCCTGCGTCCCATAGTTGTACCTCATAGCATGGGAAGACACGAACACGGAAGATTCCACAAAGCAGAAGTCAACATTGTTGAACGACTTACGAACAACATGATGCAACCAGGGAAGAATGCAGCGAAAAAGGCGAGAGCTCTAAACGTGGTTAAGAACACATTCGAAATAATCCAATTAAACACTGGACGAAATCCTATAGAGGTACTTGTAAAAGCAGTTGAGAATTCATCGCCCTGCGAAGACACTACAAGGCTCAGTTACGGCGGAATGGTGTATCTCATGGCTGTAGACATTTCTCCACAGCGGAGAGTGGACATGGCGATAAGACTCCTATGCGAAGGTGCACGTCAAGCGTCCTTTGGCAATCCACGACCACTTGAAGAGTGCCTTGCTGAAGAACTGATTCTAGCCGCGAAGCAGGACGTCAAAAGCCACGCGATTTCAAAACGCTACGAGATGGAAAGGGTCGCCTTAGCGAACCGTTGAAGGACCTTATTTTGCGTGTATTTCTACAACATCCTTGTCATAGAGAACAAACGAAAGCCCAACTTTTTGAGGACTAAAAGTTAAACGTTTTGACCAAACTCGTGCACTGGAGAACCGTGTATAGAAATCGCTATGAATTAGCTTTGCAAGGTCTTGGACTGTTGCAAAACGTTTTAGAATAAATGGCTTTGGAGACGGTCTTTTGGAGCCAAGCTCCTTCGTGTAGATGCGCATAATGTCCAAGGCGTTAAACAACTCTTTCCCAAGTGATTCTAAACCGTGCTTGGTTTCACATGAGACCGGAAGTATTCTTATTTGCCCATTCACGAATTCTGCCAGTTTTTCAAGTTGTTTCTTTGCACCTAGCGAGTCCATTTTGTTGATGATAACTATTGCTGGGCGGTAAACAGTTGCTTCGAAAATCGCGTCTTCAATATCGTCAAGCGTCGCGTCGCCCTGAATCCTCACAACTGCGTCCGCAATGCGATGACTTCTTAACAACATCTCAACATCTTTCAAATTGCAATTAATCAACCGCCCAAGCAACAGTATTCGCAGTCCAGCACCACGAAATTTTCGTTCGACGTCTATGCGTGCATGTGGCTTCTGAAACGCTATTTTCGCCTTTTCCAACTCATTTAAAATCGTAGACAACTGTGCAGTTGAGTCGCGTGAAGCATCGACCATAAGGACTAGACCATCTGCGTTTCGGGCCAGTCCTAAAATCTGTGTTCCCAAGCCCTCTCCATCTGCAGCGCCTTCCACAAGCGGAGGCGCTTCGATTATTTGAAATTGAATGTCTTCAAACGGGAACATTCCTGGCACTGGTTCAAGGGTTGTGAAGGGATAGTCGGAGATCTCGACTTTGGCGTTTGTCAGTGAGGCAAGGAGACTGCTTCGACCGACCTTCGTTGGGCCTAAGATGACTATCTGTGCCGCGCCTTCTTTTTCGAAAAAGAACTTCGGTCCGCCTGTTCCAACTTTTCTTTGTTTTTTCTCTTCAATCTCCTTACGTAAGGTTGCTATCTGTTTTTTTGTCTGTTTGCATAGTTTTTCTGTGCCTTTGTGTTTTGGAACAAGTGCCAAAAACTCTTGAAGGAGTTGAATCTTCTCTTTGGGGTCGCGTGTGGCTGCAACTTCGTCCCACTTCTTTTTCGCTTCCGCATTCAGATTAGCAGGCATGAAACGGCGTCCTCGTTGATAATTCGTTTGTTGTCGGTTAATATCTGTTTTGAGGGCGATTGCTATGATAAAATTAAAATAAGTGAAAGGACTGAAGGTTAACAGAATTTCACCACAAATGATGGAATAGTCAAATAAACAAAATTTGGAGGATAAAAAATGAGCAAACCAGGGAAACCACACCTAAACCTAATAATCATCGGCCACGTAGATCACGGAAAATCCACAACGACAGGACACTTGCTATACCTCGCAGGCGCAGTTGACGAACGGAAAATCAAGGAATACGAAGAACAAGCAAAAGCAATGGGCAAAGAAACATTCAAATTCGCATGGGTTCTCGACAACTTGAAGGAAGAAAGAGAACGAGGCGTAACCATCGACCTGAGATTTCTCAAGTTTGAAACGCCGAAATACTTCTTCACAGTAATCGACGCTCCAGGCCACAGAGACTTCGTGAAGAACATGGTCACTGGTGCAAGTCAAGCCGACGCCGCGGTGCTCTTTGTGTCATCAAGACGGGGCGAATTCGAAGCAGGCATTGGTCCAGGTGGACAAACAAGAGAACATGCGTTCCTCGCTTTCACCTTGGGAGTGCATCAGCTAATAGTAGCGGTTAACAAAATGGACGACATATCAGTCAACTGGAGCGAAGAACGATACAACGAAATCAAAAATGAGATTTCACGCATGCTGAAAATGGTGGGCTTCAAAGTTGAGAAAATTCCATTCGTGCCAGTTTCCGGATGGACAGGCGACAATCTCATGAAGAAAAGCGACAAAATGCCATGGTACAAAGGACCCCCACTGTACGAAGCGCTTGACGTTTTTGAAGTGCCTGCGAAGACACTTAACAAACCGCTTCGTGTTCCGCTTCAAGATGTCTACACGATCACAGGCATTGGCACTGTCCCAGTTGGCAGAGTTGAAACAGGCGTATTGAAAGAGGGGCAGCAAGTTATCTTCATGCCTTCAAACGTAAAAGGCGAAGTCAAAACTATCGAAACCCACCACGTCAGAGTGCCCAAAGCAGAACCAGGTGACAACATCGGCTTCAACGTCAGAGGAGTCTCCAAAAACGACATCAAGCGGGGCGATGTTATGGGTTCAGTTGAGAACCCGCCGACAATTGCAAAAGAGTTCATTGGGCAAATCATCATAATCTACCACCCAACCGCAGTCGCTGCGGGATACACGCCAGTACTCCACTATCATACCGGGCAGGTTGCATGCAAATTCATCGAGTTGATCAGAAAACTCGACCCGAGAACTGGTCAAGTTGTCGAAGAGAAGCCTGCGTTCTTGAAGACAGGAGATGGCGCTGTCGTTAGAATGGAGCCATTGCACCCGATTGCAGTGGAAGCTTACACCGACTTTCCGGAACTTGGGCGATTCGCCGTCCGAGACATGGGCACCACAGTGGCCGCTGGAGTCATAAAAGAGGTCACTAAGAAAGGACCATAAAAGGCTCAAGCACAAACCTTTTCTTTCTTTTCTTTTGTCTTCGTAAAAACGGACAATTTATATCAGAAAATAGAATGTTGACTGACGAAGAAATCGAAAATCTAGCAAACGGTCATGGTGAAAAAGAGGCATTTATTGAGAGCACGATTGTTTTCGTTTGGGGTGGCTCGCTGGGTTTTTGACCTTTCCGCCTGTTCCTGATAGGTCTTATCTTTTCCTTCGCTATGTTATTTCATTGCAAGCGTTTACTTTGTGGTTTCATTTCTTGTAGCGTTTGTGGCAGGGCCTATTACTAGTTGGGTTGTTATGGAGAGTGCTACGAGGAGTTTTACACATTTTTTATAAGTAACAGCAAAAGCAAGCAGCCTTTTAAAGTGTATAATCAACAACTTCTAAAACAAGTAAATCACTACTAGTAGGAAGAGCTGAGAACTCATGTCTGGGACAGAAACGCTAATGCCTTTCCTCAAGGAACCAGAGAGGGAAGAAAAACCAACAATCATCGTTGATAGCCGAGAAGCCAGCGCCTCGCCGAAGATAGTTAAGGGCTTAATAGAACTAGGTGCCGCAGTCAAAACGCAGATGCTTCCGAAAGGCGACTACATAATCTCCGACGCCTGCGCAATTGAACGGAAAACAGTGCACGACTTCGTTTACACACTTACGCGCAGATACCTGTTCGAACAACTCTTCTCTCTAAAAGAAGCCTACACAAAGCCTATGATTCTGCTGGAAGGCTACTTGCCGATCATCTACAAATTCAGCCATATAAACCCCACATCCGTTTGGGGCGCCATGTTCGCCTTGGCAAAGAACGGAATCGCGATGATACATACGAACAGCTACAAAGAAACCATAGACTTCCTTTACACAGCCGCAAAACAAGAACAAATCGTGGAAAAGAGAAGCCCAATCGTGCACCCAGCGAAAAATGTTGAAACCCTTGCAGACGCTCAAATCTACTTTGTTGCAAGTCTCCCAAACATAGGAAGAGAAAAGGCGGTGTCTATCCTTAAGTCATACCAAACCCCTCTGAACGCCTTAATCAATCTAGATGGATGGACGAAAGACGTGTACGGACTTGGACCAAAAATCAGCGAGAAGGTTAGGCTGGTATTAAACACGTCTTTCAGAGAGTGAGAAATTATGGAAATTGAGATCGCGCCTACCAAGAAACTCGTTGTTTTAGGTGTTGACCAGCGTTTGTTTGAGAATCTAGTATGGTGCTCCTCGACTTATGGCAATAACCGCCTCTTCTGGATAGATGGCTATTTGCTCTGCGTCGAAGTTTTCGACAAGTCATTTGAGTATGAAATCAAGCATCGGATGTTCCCGATCAGTCAGATATGCTACGTTAGATTTCCAAGATACTCCAAGTTCTACGAGGTGGAGAAGGGCGTTCAGATTCCAATAGTGAATGTTTCAGATATGCGACTGTTCAAGAAACTGTTGAAGACAATCTTGGAAAACAAAGAAAATGACCCAGAAGACAATGCGTCAACGAGTTGAAATCTTGTTATAGCCCGCTTCGAAGGCTATCAAGTTGATCTCTACATACTTTGCACTAACAGCGGCGCGAATGCTGTTTTTTATGGTTTCCGATTTAAAAGGGAGTTTTCCAGTAGCTGCAAGTGCGCCGAGCATGACAATGTTTTGAACGGCTACGCTGCCCAGTGATCTTGCAATTTCTGCGGCGTCGATTGCGAATGTGTTTTTTGTGAAGAGACGGATTTTTTCCAGTATAGTTTCTAGAGAAGGGTAAACTGCGCTCTGGGGGATTGCGCTTGGCTTGATTGCTGTTGTGTTAATGAGAACCAGTGTTTTGTTTGACGCGTATTTGATGCTACGGAGTGCTTCCATAGGTTCCATTCCAACTATTACGTCTGCTGTGCCTTCAAGAATAGTTGGAGCTAAAGTTTTTTCGCCTATTCGCACGTCTGAGATTACGGCACCACCACGTTGAGCCATTCCATGAATCTCACTCACGCGCACGTTGAGACCATCTTGTAGGGCAGCGTCTCCGAGGATTTCTGCAAATAATAGCACGCCTTGTCCACCCACTCCGGCGAGGATCATGTCGAAGTCTGTCATTGTTTTTCGCCTCCTTCAACAGCTTGGTAGGGACAAACGGCAACGCATAACGTGCACCCTGTGCATTGTGTTTCGTTAATTGCGACTTTGTTTTCTTTTATCTCGAATGCTGGGCAACCTAATAATTTGAAGCATGCCATGCAGTTGGTGCATTTCTCTGTTACCTTGCATGGAGTGACTTTCAGGCCTTCCCGGCGTTTTTCTGCTAAGGTAAGCAGGACGCATGGCGAACGGAAGATAAGAACCGACGGACCATCAATTTTCAACGCCTCTTTGACAAGATTGGTGGCTTCCTTAACCTTGAATGGGTTGACCACTTCGACGTATTTGACCCCGCATCCTTTGGCGACTTCTTCGATTGAAACCTTAGTAGTCTCTGTGCCCATGCCTGTCTTGCCCGTTCCGGGATGAGGCTGATGCCCGGTCATTGCGGTTGTGAGATTGTCTAAGATTACAAGGGTGACTTTGTGTTTGTTGTAGACCGCGTTGATTAATCCGGGAATAGCTGCGTGAAAGAATGTGGAGTCGCCAACAATCGCAACAGTGTCTTTCCCCGTGACTTTGCTTATTCCGCCTGCTGTTCCGATGCTTGCGCCCATGCAGATTAGAAGGTCGCTGGCTTGGAGCGGCGGCTGAACCCCCAACGCATAGCAGCCTATGTCTGTTGGGCAGATGGCTTTGCCAGCAGTTGCGGTTTTTATTATGTGAAAAGATGCACGGTGTGGGCATCCAGGGCAAAGAATCGGAGGGCGGGGCAAAAGAATCTCGCTTGCTTCGCGATATTTTTTTTCGATTTGTATAAAATCTATTGGGAGTTTTTTGTTCAATATCGTTGCCAGACCTTCCATGACCAGCCTAGTTGAGAATTCACCGAAGTTAGGGAAGTGTGTAGTACCTGTTTTTCCAAAGAATTCTACATCAGGCGTGTGTTCTTTGGCTATGGCCTTGATTTGTGTTTCCATGTACGGTTCGAGTTCTTCAATGACGATGATTTTCTTGTGTGTTTTGAGAAAGCTAGCTATTTTGTTTTCAGGTAATGGATGTGTCATGCCGAGCTTCAGGATGCTTACGTCAAGATTGAGCAGGTCACTTGCTTCCACGGCGTAGTTGTATGCTGCGCTTGAGGTGATTATACCTGCTTCTGCACCTGTTCTAGTTACTTTGTTGAAGGATGATTCTTCGCTAATCGTTCTTGCCTTTTCCATTTTGTCTAGGAGCCATTTGTGCTGTGTGCGGGCGTTTGCTGGGACCATGACGAAGCGTCGTGCGTCTTTAATGAATTCGCCTTTCATGTTGGGCCTTTGTATTTTGCCTAAAACGACCGGTGCTCGGGTGTGGGCTACGCGTGTTGTTGTGCGCATCAGGCACGGGAGTTCTAGTTTTTCTGAGATGTTTACGGCTTCGTGTATCATGTCTTTGGCTTCTTGGGCGTCTGAAGGCTCTAGGAGAGGCAGGTTAGAGAGTGTCGCGTAGTACCGGTTGTCTTGTTCGTTTTGGCTACTGTAGCATTCTGGGTCGTCAGCGGTGACTATGATTAGTGCTGCGCGGACTCCTGTGTAAGCAAGTGTCATCAGAGCGTCCGCTGCCACGTTTAAGCCGACGTGTTTCATGGCGGTCAATGCGCGAACTTGGCATATCGCTGCGCCTGCAGCGGTTTCAAGTGCCACGATCTCGTTTGTCGAGTACTCCATATACATGCCCATATCGTTGGCTATTAGAGCGGTTGTGTCTGCGATTTCTGAGGCTGGCGTGCCAGGGTATGTGGTCATGACCCCTATGCCTGTTTCCAGCATGCCTCGGGTGATGGCCTCATTGCCTAGAAGAAGAACACGCTTTCCAACATTATTATCAAGTAATATTCTTTTCAAGTCTGCCAATAGGGGCTTCTCCAATGAGGATTAGAGAGAATAGAGAAGGTTTCATTCAATAAATATACATTTTGTATACCTTGGCTCTCGGCTGTGTAGCAACGCGACCTAGTTGCAAGCATGTCCCAAGCCCAAACGAATATGACAATTGATTTATCTTGACTGCCTTGCTCCACAGCTTCGCGTGCGCGTCACAGGTTGGTTGAAGCTAAAAAATCTTGAAAATAGAGTGTTGTGAAAAAAGGGGTTGTTTTTGGTTTATTTTTTTGTTCCGTATGTTTTTTTGACCCATTCTCTTGTCTTTTCCATGTCTTCTCTGAATCGTTTTAGTTCTGCTTCCGTTCTTTTCGGGGCTTTTGGTTCTTCTCCTGGCGTAGCATAAACGTCTAATAAATCGCCTTTTGGGTCTTTGCTGATGTGTATGTTCACTTTTAGTCCTATATTCACTTTTTCTGGGTCGATGTCTCGCATAGTCATGGGCAAACAAGTATTCACTCCGTCAACCCGCACCATAGCACCTACGAGCGGCTGCAAATGTGCCATTGAAGGCCACGCAATAGCCATAATCGTGTACGAATGCACCGTGCCTTTCTTCGGCAATTCGATCCACTTTGTCTCCTCCAGCCTACATTTGGGATTAAAGCAATGCGCACGCGGTGGACAGTAAACCAATCCGCATTTTGGACATTTGGTGCCGTACAATTTTCCCTCTAGAAAGCCCTCGAAAAATTTCGAAACTTTGCCATAACTGTGGTTGAACATGTTTGCATGTGGTCTGTGTACGATCATGAACCGCTCTGTTTTGAGCTCGTTCAGCGTCGGTCCATCTTTCATCTCAATAATCTTGTAGGCCTCAGGCCTCCAGCCGCCTTTCATGACCCACTCGTTCCAAAGTTTCTCATCGTACTCAGATTGCTTGATTATCTTTTCTGGTCCTGGCTGCTCCATCGTTCATCACACCTCCAGAATAGTAACGCCGGCTTGACAGCCAGTGCCACCATGTCCCTGTATTAGTCCGCGTTTAACATCTCTCATCTGCCTATTCGGGGCACCCCATTTCTTGCCTATCTGCTGACTCAACTGCCAATACACGTCTACCACTTCAGCAATTGAACTCGAACCAACAGCATGGCCCTGCGCTGTTAGAGAACCGCTAAATTGACACGGCAACTCACCATTTGGCTGAATCACACCGTCGCGCACCAATTTCGCACCCTCACCTCGCTTACAGAAATCCATGTCCTCTAAACCCGCAATTACAACACCAGTATACGGATCGAAGATTGTCACCAAATCAATCTCCTTACGCGGATTCTTAACACCAGAATCCTTGTAAGCCAAACGCGCAGCAGTACGGAACGAACCAAAGTTAGTCAAGTCAGGATAAGGCGCCAAAGGACGTTCCACATTCTTAGGCCACAATCTCTCATCTTCAGGAAACAGTCCTTTCCAAGCAACGTTGTCAGGTCGGTCACCGGGACGCATAGTGTCACTTCCAAAGCCCACACCGCTAATCCATATAGGCGTGTCCGTGTACTTCTTCGCCGTCTCCTCATCTGTCAAAAGCAAAGCACTAGCGCCCTCGCTAGTCATGGCGCATTCATACGTCCTATAAGGCCAGCTAATCAAGCGACTCTTGTACACGTCGTCTACCGTGATTCTGCCAAAACCATGTTGCGCAGGCCACTGCGCATACGGATTGTCAAGTGAATTGTTGTGCGTCATCATAGCGATTTCAGCCAAATCGTCCTCTCTGTCGCCGAAGACATGCATGCGTCTAGCTTCAAGCGTGGCGTAGAAGGCGTTGTAGGTAAAGCCAGAAACAAAGTCCCAATCAGTGTCGCCCGCAATGGCGATGGCTTCATTCACCTTTTGAATGTGCAGTTCATTCATTTTTTCCCAGCCGACCACGAGCACCTGCTTAAACAAGCCTGAACGAATCCACAAAGCAGCGTTCACTACAGCGTCAATAGGCGTGGCACCACCAGACTCCACACGGTACTGCGGCAAACCAGATAAGCCTAGATAATCGTTGATTATCCAATGCATACACTGCTGCTGCTCCAAAATATCACTGAAATAGGAATAACAAGCGGCAGTATCCTGCTCCTTCACCCAAGTACTCAAGTCTAGATTTGGCAAGTCATCGAGAATCATCTTAACAGCTTCAGCACACATCTCCTCCTGCAACGTATGTCTTGGATTGTCAAACCGTGAAATGCTACCAGCAACAATTGCAACTTTTGTCAATTTCTTTACCTCATGTATTCATTGAAAGAAGTAGTTAGTAAAGAGCTTAACAACTATAAGGTTTTTGCAGAAAAACTCGTCCTTAAATATTCCACGCCACGCTACTAATTCGAAGTGAAACATCAAATGCTAAAACTTGTCCCAGTAACAAAAGAAAACTTCAAAGACATACCTGATCAATGTAGACGCTGCTTGTACTGGCAAACCACAAATCACTTCAACGCAAAAAACATGACAGAAGAAAAGGAAAAGAAAAAACTAGAATGGTTCAGACAAATAGAGAAAGAAACCACCCTCAGCGCAGGATTCATTGCCTACTACAACAATGCGCCGGTGGGGTTTGTTCAATGCGCCTCAGCGAAATACTTCCCGAAGGTAAAAGAATACCGGTCTGGGCCGCCGAGTGAAGACGCAGCCTTCTTAGCATGCCTATACATTCCCAGAGAAGAGAATCGGAAGAAAGGCTTGGGCACCCTTATCCTCAAAGGCGGAGTCGCCGAACTAGAACAAACAGGATTCAAGGCAGTAGAAACCTTCGCAAGAAAAACTTTTTGGGAAAACCCGTCTGGACCATTAGAATTCTACCTGAAGAACGGGTTCAAAACAAAACGTGACGACACTGACTTTCCGCTGGTACGTTTGGAGTTAGAATAGGAAAGATTATGTGTTATTCACTCTTCCTCGCGTAAAGTGTTGTTAATGAATTCTTTAATGATGTTGGCTGACTCCTTTAGTTTTCCCCGCTCTTTCTCGCTTAGATCGCGCGCGCTTTCTTCTTGCATGGAAGCTTCTTCCAGAAGTGTTATTTCTCAGTTGGTCACACTATATACATGTGAAGGGAAGGGCAATTGAAAGGGACTCTTTCCGGAACACGGTTTATGTTATTAATGGACGATTGGGGACAGTTGAAGAGAGTTCCCCCTAAGATAAGGAAAAAACAGAGAAAGGAGTAGGGGAATTGAACAAGAAATATGCAATAGTTAGTATAGTGCTTATCGCTTTAATGTCATTAAGCCTCATTCCAATGCAAACTAAAGCGTACGACACAGGTCCAAGCAGTCCTAATACTAATTACGCAAACTATGGTCCCAGACCCGCTGAACTGCTGATTAAGGTCTACTCTAACTTCGCGTCAGAGTTTTCTGACTTCCAAGCTCAAAACATTGAATTTATAGATGAGATTCTTGCGCCAAGCCAATACGCAGCCATTCAGAGCAACCCAACATTCACGACGGGCTTAGTATCCCAATTTAGTCTGCGCGAGTACGACCTCAACGACTACTTCTTGCCGTTCAACAACACCTACTACAGACGGGGTCTGACTTACTTGATCGACAGAAACTACTATGTCAACACCTACTTACCTGGCGCGGCTACCCCGGCGTACTCGCCAATCGCATGCGACGCACCTGATTACAACGCAACTGCCATGCAATCCTTGTATCCGCCTAGCAACCAGAGCGCATATGTTGCCTTCATGCAGTCAGGCTTCAGCTTGATCCCAGACCCAACCGATCCAACTCACTACTGCACATGGGAGTTCAAGAGCCAATATACTGTGGTAGGTCCAAACGGTGAACCCACAGTCCCAAACGATCAAATAGAGCTCTTCACAGACGCACAGGCTTATAGAATGGTGCAGGGTAACTACCTACAGCAAGTCGCTCAGTATGGTCTACCAGCGTGGGCTCTAGCCAACCTCGGCAGTAGCGTCTTTACCACTTACCCGCTTCCGACCAACATGAGCTCTCCATACCCAAGCCACGTCCTATTGCCGAGAATCGTCGTCAACGTCTACAACTATAAGCGTGCCACATGCATCCAATACGTCATGGTTGACTACGACTTCATGATATACACCGGCGGTTGGAGCTTGAGCAGCCCTCTAGACCTCTTTCTGCAGACCTACACGTACACTAACGCTCCTGAGAACCTGCCCCCTATTGAACCTCCCATTGAACCTGTGCCCGCGCCCAACTACGGCTCATGCGAATTGCAAAACACCCCCAACGGCATCACCTATGCAAACGATGTCGCTAACATGCTGGCCGCGCCCGAGCCAGGGACAAATGGTCTGCCCATCGGTTCTGGTAGCTATTGGGCGTATGTATGCCAGCAGATACTCATGGGCGACGCAGCTTTAATTCCAATGTGGTACTACTCGGGCTACTCCGCCGTGTTGAGCAACGTTTACGACGCCGTCAACGCCTACGGTGTTGGCTTCAACAACTGGTGGTCATTCTTTGACGGATACAAGTCGACTGGATCTGGCGGCGGCGACACTCTAAAGTACGGCTGGACCACCGACGTCACTACATTGACCCCCATCACTAGCACTTGGTACTGGGACTGGCAAATCATGGGCGAGATCTATGACTCGATGGTTTCAGGCAACCCCTACAACGTGGCTCAGATAAATCCAGGTTTGGCTTGTAACTACTCGCTCGAATCGGGTAATCCCTCGATAAACGGCGGGAACACGGTGCTCACCGTGACCTTGAGGTCCGATGTGTACTGGCAAGACATTCCATACAAGAACAGAGCCGCTTACACTGTGGACGGTGGCATTGAGATCGACGGTCCGTTCATCAACAAGACGCTATCACCTTTGGACATCGCGTTCAACATCGAATACCTGCGCGACATGGACTACTGGTACGGAACTGACAACGGTATCCTCATCGACGATGTGAACAACGTTGTCATGAGCTCGATATACAACAACACCAGCCCGGTGAACGGTTGGCCATTCTGGAACGCCACAGCATACCCGCTCGGCGCTCCATGGTTCAACAGCACCGACATAGCCGCCGAATGCGTAGGCGAAGGCTTACCGCCGATAACGTGGCAGTACAACTATGTCCAGTTCGACCCGGCGCTCGACGCGAACACCATCCAGCTCTACCTGACCGACAAGATGCAATGGCTGACCTACTACAGAGACCTATCCATCCCCATTATCCCGCACTACGTCTTCGAATGGCTCGCAACAGACTCATGGCCAAACACTGCCCATCCAACTGGGTGCCCACTCGTGGAAACCATGGACTTGACTCCGTGGACGGGTGCAGACCTGCTCTACGGCACGGGTCCATACGTTCTCACGAGCGGAACCACCAGCGTGCAATACGTAATGCAAGCCTACCAGACTGGCTTGACCTACGGTAGCCTCACAGAGAAGAACAGCTACTACTGGCAGCCTGTAAGAGTCGCGGACACCAAGACCCTCGGCGCAAACCCAACACAACTGTATTACGAAGCCTCCGACCCAAGCATCACCAAGAGCATTACGCTGCAAAACACGTCCCCATACCCAATCACAGTGTCGGTCACCGAAAGCTTCACACCATAGTGGCTGATTGTCAACACACCCTCATATTGGCAGAAGGGAACGACACAGTATCAAACAATTACGGGATTAAGTATACCGGCGAATTCAGATACTGTAGTGTACTTCACGTTTGCGTTCACCAGCCCGCCAGGTGCTGCTTTCATGATCCCACAGGACGACGAACCGACGATAACAATTACGGCATTCCCGATAACCACTTTCGTAGGTCGCACAACCAGCAGTCCCTCATCGTTTGATACAAACCAGTGGCCGTCTTACACCAACGGCATCGCAGTCATAAACCTCGCAAAACTCGGTGCTGACATAGCTGGCGGACAGACGAACTCTCCATACTACGGAGCTGACGGCACTGTAGGTACCGCAGACCTCCATGTACTCGGAATTCAGTGGGGCAACAGTGTTAATGGTGCTCCTCCAACATCTGATGTTGCAAGAGCTGACATTAATCACGACGGTACAGTTGGTACCGCAGACCTACACATACTCGGAGTCCAGTGGGACGAGACCTGGTCGATCTCCGCACAACCCACAGTCGCATTCAACCCATACGGTCCATAAGCAGATAAGCACACATTACCAAAACAACCACCACCGGTCGGGGCAAAGTCCCCCTCCGGACATATAAAATCAAAGTAAAAAAATAATAGGAAAGTAAAAACAAAATGAAAGGAAACAAGATGAGCGCCATTCTCGCCATACTGCTAATGCTTAGCGTGTGCGCTATAATAAGCAAACCTAACGTTCTAATATGTTCTAATGACTAAAACGGAAAAGAGACGGTAACAACTATAATTATTGTATTGCGCTTGAATGAGTTATGGCATAGTCGGCTAGGCGTATCTTTCTTCCTTCCAAGGGTTAGCCGTGTTGCTGTATCCCCGTGCTTCCCAATAGCCTAGTTCTTGCTCTCTGGTAAATCTTAGCTTTCTCACCCATTTCGCGCTTTTGTAGGCATACTTTTTAGGCACCACAAGACGCAATGGTCCGCCATGTTCAGGCGCCAAGGGTTTGTCGTCAAATCTGTACGCTAGCAGAACGTCAGGGTCTAGTAAATCTTCAAGGGGCAAGCTCGTCGTGTATTCCCCTTCAGCTACAATCGTCACGAACTTTGCTTCCTTAAATGGCTTAACCAAGTCATAAACAGTCTTAAACGTGACACCTTCCCACCTGTTGTCTAGTCTGCTCCATCCAGTCACGCAGTGGAAATCACTTATGCTTACAGTTTTTGGGAGCTTTAGGAACTCTTCCCACGTCAGCTTCAGGGGATTCTGCACCAAACCGCCGACTACAAAATCCCAAGTTTTCGGGTCAAACCTCGGAATACCTCCAAAATGCAGAACTGGAAAACTCGAAGTCATCCTCTGATTCGGCGGAACCCTCTGCCCATTCTCACCCATAATCATGCCTCTTTACTGGAAACTTGCTCTTTGCCACAATTATCTTTTTTGCTTTCTAGCCAAGGCGAAAAACGTGGTTTATATACACGTTAGTCTATACTATCGACTTCTCAAATTCAACACAGGAGAGACAAACCTTGGCGGGAAAACCCCTCGTTTCCATAGTGGCCGCGGGAATGTCAAAGTTCGGAAAAAGAGACGGATTGTACGGGAGAGAACTTTTTGTGGAAGCCGCCAGCGAGGCTTATGAACGATGCCCAAACCTTGACCCTAAGAAAGACATTAAAGCCCTCTTCGTGGGCATGATGGGCGAAGCCTACGAGCACCAAGGACACGCTGGACCAACCGTTGCAGACTGGATAGGCTTGACACCAACGCAAACCTTCAGAACAGAAGGCGCCTGCGGTTCCTCAGCCACGGCTATTCGCTGCGGAATCTTCGCCGTCTTGTCAGGCTTAGCAGACATCGTCATGGTGGGCGGCGTCGAGAAAATGACCCACCGAGCCACTGCAGACGTTACAGAGTACTTGGCGATGGCTTCGGACTATTTCTTTGAACAATGGAACGGTCTTACCTTCCCTGGGTTGTTCGCAATGGTGGCAACGGCGCACATGCACAAGTACGGCACAACAGAAGAGCAGATGGCGTTGGTAGCGGTGAAGAACCATTTTCACGGAGCCATGAACCCCAAGGCACACATGCAGAAAGAAATCACGCTGGAACAAGCCATGTCTTCCAAAATGGTCGCGTGGCCGCTAAAACTCTACGACTGCTCGCTCATAACTGACGGAGCCAGTTGCATAATCATAACAAAACCTGAACTCGCGAAAAAATACACCGACACGCCAGTGCACATAATCGGCTCGGGACAAGCAAGCGATACCATTGGACTTTTTGAGAGAAACAACCTGACGAGCCTAAACGCAGGCAAGATGGCGGCACAAGAAGCCTACAAAATGGCTGGCGTCAGCCCATCAGACATAAAAGTCGCCGAAGTACATGATTGTTTCACCATCGCAGAAATCGTGGCTTACGAAGACCTAGGTTTCTGCAAACCCGGTGAAGGCGGACGCTTCATCGAAGAGGGACAAAGCAAGATCGGCGGCAAAGTCGCTGTATGCACTAGC
Source organism: Candidatus Bathyarchaeota archaeon (assembly GCA_963842875.1). Lineage (GTDB taxonomy): Archaea > Thermoproteota > Bathyarchaeia > Bathyarchaeales > SOJC01 > DATHCB01. The sequence continues at coordinate 141,082 of CAWJIF010000011.1, read as the reverse complement.
GGCGGTCTAAAATCAAAAGGTCATCCTGTGGGTGCTACTGGTACTGCGCAGGCTTACGAAATCTATCTGCAACTTACCGAGCAGGCGGGCAAGAGGCAAGTGAAAGGCGCTGTGGGCTTAACTCACAACATCGGCGGCTTGGGCGGAACTGGCGTCGTTAACATTTACAGGAGGGGCTAAAGATGACGGAAGCAATTCCATTCACTATTGAAAGCTTCTACAAGTTTGTGAAAGAAAAGAAAATCATGGGCGCCCAATGCAACAAATGCGGACAGATAATCCTACCGCCAAGACCGATGTGCCCGAAGTGTTTCTCTAAAGACTTGAAGTGGAAAGAAAGCCCCAAACAAGGAAGACTGTTGACATACACAGTCATCCATGTAAGCCCTCAACAGTTCCAGTCGTTAGCACCTTACGCGGTCGGAATAGTAGAACTAGAAAACGGTGCACATTTACCTGGAATAATAAAAGGCATAACTGTCGACCAGATCAAGGTGGGGATGAACCTGACAATCGACTTCCAAGATGCTTCAGCCACAATAGCGTGGCCACAATGGCCAAGATACTACTTCAAACCCATGTGACTTCCGATCATACCTTGGCTTTTTTTGGGCATGGCTTTAGCGCGCGCTTTATAGCTGAACTCAGATTCCTAACTAGAGCTTTCTTCTGTCAGTCCTTTTAAGTAACTTCGCAAGTATAGCGCACGCTACATGTCTAGGAATTTGTGCTTCTTTTTCTCATGCGATTTTTTGGTTTCGCCTGATTGCTCTTGCTCTGTTATGATTGGTTCTTCAAGTCCTATCGTCGTGACGACTTCTTCTTCTGCTGGTTCTTCGATCATTGTTTCTGTAGTTTCAGGCGTGGCTTCCTTTGTTGTTTCTGTAGGTTCAGCGATTTTTGGTTCGATTTTCTCTTGTTTAGGATAGTCTGGTTCTTTTGCGACTTCTTCTAACTTCCGTGCTAGTCCGCTGATCTTTGATTCCATTTGAGAAATAGCGTCCCTAGTCGATTTGTTGCTGTTCTTAAGCTCTTCAATCGCAATCTTTTCTTCAAGAATTCTTGCTCTTTCTTCCAGGTTCTTTTGCTCTTCTTTCAAAGAAAACGATTCTTTCTCCAGTTCTGCCTTTCTATTCTGCAGTCCCTCAAGCTCCGTAGACGAACTCATTTAAATCATCCAACATCTAAACTGCAAGTACAGACATAACAAAGTTATGAAGCCAGAATTCACATTCTGGAGCTCGCGCTATCTCTCTATTATTAAGGTTGTAGCCATTAAGGTTGTAGCCATTAAGGTTGTAGCCATTAAGGTTGTAGCCATTAAGGTTGTAGCCATTAAGGTTGTAGCCATTAAGGTTGTAGCCATTAAGGTTGTAGCCATTAAGGTTGTAGCCATTAAGGTTGTAGCCATTAAGGTTGTAGCCATTAAGGTTGTAGCCATTAAGGTTGTAGCCATTAAGGTTGTAGCCATTAAGGTTGTAGCCATTAAGGTTGTAGCCTCATATTCCGCGCGCGCGAGCGCCTAAAGCCTATTAACTTACAAGCGATTTTTCCATTTCTATCTTTTAGGTAAAACAGTTCACGTATATAAACGTTCGGATAAATGAACTGCAACGTTTTGTATAAGATGATTCACTTTCTTTACTCTAACAAATGATACAAATATGCGTACTTTTTGTATCGAACGAAAATCTAGTGAAAATTAGCACTTTTATGCTTACTTTTTCCAAGCGCGCGCACCTAAGCGCGTTTCTTGTACAAACCTCTACCTACGCGGAGAGCTTCGCCTCTTTTCAATAGCTCTGACAATGTTCTTCTAACTGAATGCTGATAGTTTGGTCGTCCGTAAGTTATCTCTTGTTGCTCACATGTTAGATGTATCATTCTTCTTGACTTCTTCACAAATCTCCGTCCAGTGCAGACTTCTGTCAGCTTCCAACGCTTGTCTTACTGCATCTGTTAATCCTTTGATTCTTTCTCTCACGTTGCTATCCTTCGGTAATATGTAAATAGGCTTTCTGAAAAACTTTAGGTTGGCGTTGTGCACATTTGCTTTCAAAAGCCTTAACCTTACTTCGGCTGATTAGGGAAGAGAGTAGCGCGTGTATCTTTTAAATGCCAATACACATAAGAGAAGTGTGATGAACTACATGCAACCGTCAAAACATATCGAGGCCCTTCAGAAAAAGATCATATTCGTGCCGGACGTGCCAATTGACAAGATTTATCCTAACCCTCTTAATCCCAGAAAGATATTTCGAGACAAAGACATCAATGATCTGTGCGATTCAATAATCGAGATGGGTGGAATAATAGTCCCCTTGGTAGTTTTCGAGACTGACACGAAGCAATATATGCTCTTGGATGGCGAGAGGCGCCTCAGAGCAGCAAAGAAACTTGGGATGAAGAGCGTTCCTGCAAACGTAATCTCTGGACAGTTATCGGACGCTGACAATCTTTCCACAATGTTCAACATTCATATGGCAAGAGAATCTTGGGATCCAGCGTCTCGGGCTCTCGCTCTGAGCAATTTGAAAAAATACTACAAAGGCATCTCGCTCGAAGAGTTATCTGACATAACTGGTATGAGCAGGATGGCTCTAAGGGATGCGGAACGAATACTGAGTTTCCCCTCTGACATCATAGAAAGATGCTTGCTTGAAGGCAAATCAGAGTACCTAAGACCTTCAAATCTGATTGAAATGGCGAAGGCATTTGAGATAATAGAACAATACTTGCCAGATTTTTTCAAGCAAAACGACAGACAGGAAGCGTGCAGATTTCTCGTTCAAAAGATCGACACCAAGATAATACCTCGAAACACGGATTTCAGACTAATAAAAACAATTTTCGACTATCTTCCACGTGACCAAGTGCAGGAGCTCATTACCAAGATAATTAAGGAACCTGAGATAGGAGTGGCAGATGCCTTTAGGCTTGTGGAAGATAAGATCCACTCAAAGCGATTCGATTTGTTTAGGGGTTCCTGTATCGAATTTTTGGAGATTCTCAAGAAGTTCGGAATCGACGATGCAGATAAGAAGACACTGAATGAGACAATCAAATTATTGGACCAGATACGGAAAGAAGTTGAGAAGAGAATTCAGACATTGCAGGGGTAGTCCAGCAAATGGCAATAGAAGATGAACGAGCTGCAATGCTGGAAGCTCTCGAGAAGATTTTGAGTACGAATGGTTGGTCACGTAGAGACGACGTTCGTCTGCCTGAAGAGGTCGGATGGACCCCTGACCGAATTTTCATTCATAGGGATGGCACGACGCTGGCCGTAGAGCTGGAAGAGGAAGTTAACATTCCAAGGTTTATCATTAGACGATTGCAGTCTCACAAGGAACTAATGGGCAATACTAAGGTGTTGATTGCAGCACTCAGGAATACTCCTTTGGATATTTCGACGGCCAGAGCAGGAGTCCAGAATGACATATCAATCTACGCAGACGTGAGAAATCCAACATTGGTGTTAGATTCCTCACTGCCAACTAGAATTGCTTCCTTGTCAGCAGAGTCAGTTAAGACCGCACACGATCGCTTCTTGGCACATAAGCGAATCCCATTAGTCATAATTCAGCAGCTTACAGAGACTCAGACGAATATCCTACGCCGCGGATTTGAGACAATTCGCACATGATTATGAATCTATCAGGTTTAGCGATGATGAGGATGAACACCGATTTGTTCATGAGTTTATTGTTACTCGATTTGGGAATCGTCTGAAGGCTATCACTCTATTTGAGGGATTGAATACAATGAGTCTTTTAGAGGAGATTTCAGAGGTTGTTGGCGGGAAAAGACCACATTTCCTTCATTCATTTCAGACATTTTTGCTGGGTGCGATAATAATTGACAAGAACTACGATTTTTTTACGAAATTATATTCTGCAGCATTTGGTACCGAAGACACCGTTAAAATGGATTATCCTTGGTTTTTCGCGTCGATTTTTCATGGTGTTGCGGTTCCTTTTGAGAACATAGAAAACATGAGACCTGTAAGCGAGTTGCGCGAACCTAGATCTCGTGGCATTTCATCAATCTATTCCCCTCATCTGCTGGGATGTCTTTTTGAACTCCTGAGATCGGGTACTGTTGATCCAGAATGGGAACCTGAACCAACCTTCGAGGCAGGCAAACTATGCGAGATACTTTCCAGGCATAGGTTAAACGAGCATGGTGTGATGGGTGCACTGAACCTTATATCATCAAGTCAGCAAATGGATAGGAGCAAATTGGCGACAGATATATATCCGGCTGCTCTGGCCATATCGCTTCACAACAGCCCGTTATGGTCTGAATTATTAGAACGCGAACTGTTTCCTGTTTCCGCGAAGAAGTTTCCCTTGGTTTTCCTTCTTCTGCTCTGCGACAATATCGAAGAATGGGGTAGAGAAATGCGGTTTATTGAAGGAAAAGAGAAAGGTCCGAATGCTCTGATATATGATTTATCTTTCAGCCCTCATCTCGCAAAATTCAATCTCTGGGTTGATGAACTTGCAAGAGCTGTGGTTATTAGGAATCGTTATGACTGGATCACGCAAAGACTTTTCCAGATAGAAGATCTTCAGCTGGAATGTATGTTTTCCATTTCTGAGGGAAGCTAGAATGACTATGAAAGAAGACTGTTCTGACGTGATCTGCTGAGGTGATGGAAATGGCAGTTCTGGAAACAAGGTTAAGCAACAACGATTACCCGGAAGAAGCTATGACTGAATCCAAGCTCCAAGTGCTAAGGACGATAAAATACAGCGGCAACAAAACTCGTCTTCTCCTGGCAATAGTCTGGTTGACAAATCAAGTAGTCAAACCAGGCGGGAAAATTCTGGATTTGATGGCGGGCACTCATTGCGTGGGATACGCACTTAAGGGAAAGTACCAGATCTTCGCGAATGATATACAGAAGTACAGTTATGTCTTAGGAAAAGCATATGTCGAAAATGGTGGATACGCGATAAACAGGAATATGGCTGAAAGGGATCTTCTGCCAAAAATCCTTGAGAACAATAAGACTAAAGAGTACCATCTTTTCCAGAATTCGTACGCAGATACGTATTTTACAAAATCTCAGTGTGTCGAGATTGACAATATCAGGGCTGCTATCGATAGCATCCCGTCTCCAAGAAGGGAACTGTATTTAGCTACCTTGATGACAGCTATGTGTTACACAAGCAACTCAACAGGGCATTTTGCGGAATATCTCAACAAGAAACCATCCAAGCCCAAAAGTGTTCAAGAGTTCTTCTTCAACAAATGTGAGAGCATTTCTGTAGTTCCCAATGAATACAAGAACAAGGTCTTCAATACTGACTACCGAGAATTCATTTGTGGCACAAACCCGAACCTTGTCAAGATTACCGAAAACAGCAATCTGATCTACTTTGACCCGCCATATTCATCAGCACAATATTCAAGATTCTATCACGTTCTAGAAACACTTGTGAGATATGACTATCCGTTGCTCGAATTCAAAGGACTCTACAGAAAGGACAGATACTTCTCCCCCTTCTGCAGAAAAGCCGATGCTCAGGATGAGTTGAACAATACTTTGAGAAGGTGTGGTGAGATCTGCAGCAGCTTTATCCTGCTCAGCTATGTAGATTCAAAATCCAGCCTTATTCCTAGGAATGAAGTCGAAGAGATCATAAGAAACCATTTCAGATATGTCACAAAACCATTGAACTTTGAGGTATCTCATTCAAAGTTAGGAAACGGCGTTTCAACGAAGGTCACAGAGTACCTGATTTTGGCAACGAACCTAAGGAAACGCAGAAACATTGTCGGTAGATTGAGTTTTTAGCGCCCTTCACACGCTCACTCCGCGTGCGTAGTTGTCTTTTACAAACACGCACAACGAGTGCGTTTGTTTGTGTTTTTGTTTGTTTGTGTTTGTGTACGCATTGTATATAGAGTGAGTGGTGGGTTGAGTGATTGAGATTTTGAGTGGTTATTTGAGTGATAGGCAAATTGAGTGATTTAGATTTTGAGTATTGGGTAGTTTTGGGGTAGTAGTGGTTGGTTGGTTGGTTGGTTGGATAAAACTTTACCCCCTGCACCAAGGTAAATCAGGAAGATGAAACAGTTGAGGGAAGATGATAGTTTAAGGCGAAATTTTCAGTGGTCCAGGCAAGCCTTAACGTGCGTTCAACCGACAAATTTAACTAGAGCATACCGTATACAATTTAGCGGTGAGGGAGTTGAGGGCTAAATTCGTCAAAGTGATACTTCTCTCAGTACTCATCATGCAACTGGGCTTCGGTGCAGCTAATAGTTCGGGTTATGTGGCAAAACCTAAAGACATAATGACGCCGTCTTCGACGGTGATAGGCGTCAATGAGACGGCTGTGCTTAAGTTCACTGTGCAGGTTGAGAAGGCCGTGTACAGTCTGGGCGAACCAGTGAACATAACGTTTACACTCACAAATATCAGCAATCAGACGATAATCTTTCCGATGGCAGCTTGGACTTTTGATTTTCAGGTTCTTAACGATACGAACCACCTCATATTCCAGTATTCAACCTCCCAAATTTTTCCAAAAGTAATTTGGGATATGCCCATCAATCCAGGAGAGAATTTGACGGATTTTCTAGTTTGGCCGCAGATGTGCAATACTACCGCATTTACTGCGGGCGTTGCGGTTTCGCCGGGAACATACTACATTGTTGGTCTACTTTGGGAAATCAGCAGCCTCATACTGCAGACACCACCGTTACAAATAACAGTTAACGCTGCGTCGATCACTGACCCGCCCGGTGGAGGCGGCGGTGCATGCCGCTGCTACTGCTGCTAGCGCTTGAGACCCAACAAAAAAGGGCGCGCGCTGTACATCCTTGAATCTTTCAAAAGAAACGAGTTTTCGCTATCGTCGCGGGCATTTGAGAGTTTCATAAAGGTTTTCTATGAACAAGATTTAAATTTGTTGTATCATTTAATACTCTTAGGACGTGCCGTGCATAAAGACCCCTCCTCCTCCCTATATTCGCACGAGAATTTTTGTGTACGGTACGCCGTCTAATCAAGAAGCGCGCGCTATTTATGCAAAATATACATCTCTCTCGGTGACACGCAATAACGCTCTTAAACCTCTGTATTCCCGGGAAACCGTGGGGAACAAATGGTTAGAACTATCGAAGTTTATATTGTAAACAAAGAAGTTATAACGCGCACGAGTCTTGAAGGAAAACTGTGTAGTGGTGCTGGCGTCACTCACTATTGTACAAGAGAAATCTCTAAAACCGAAAAAATAATCTCAGATGAAGACAAAGCGCGTTGCAGCTTGTTAACGCCATTGCCGCCAAAAAGAATTTCAAAGTTCAAGTAATTGACATAGCGAGTTTTAAGGGCGTAAAAACTACACCTACAATAATCGTGGGTAACAATCGAATAGTCGGAATACCTAGAGAAAAGGAATTTGAAGCTTTCTGGCGGAGTTTAAACCATGAGAACTATTGAAGTTTATATCATGAACAAAAAGGTTATAATCCGCACAGCGCATAGATTTTGCCAGAGAATATTGCAAAGTTTACCAGCTTATGAACGAAATTCTGCAAGAAGTGCATGACTAATGGGCCTCTGGGAATGGCTTGAAGAGAACCTCGGAATAGTCGGCACAGTTCTCACAACAAAATGGTTGTGGATTATGGTTGCCTTCGGCGTCTATTTTATCTTTCAAATGTATCTTATTCTCGTTAGTCCTCTTTTAATTTTAATTCTTCCCGCCGGGCTCATTATTTATTTATTATGGGATAGCGGCCGCCGAGATAAAGCCCAGTATGGCTTGAAAAAACCAGTTGTTGAAACCACAAAGTGGGATGTCTCCAACTCAGTAGATAATTACATCAAAACAATAACTAAAGTTCAAATCTTAGATGAAAATCGCAAGAAAGACGAATCTTGATGGAAATTTCTGACGAAGACCTTTTGAGCAACCTTCTCGATCCCGTTATTTTCTTAGAAAGCTTCATAAAGCTTGAGTCGCCCGACGCGTGCACCTCAACCAACCAAACGACGGACGACGAACGGCGGCTGATAGACGACTTTCCATATGCTTCCAATGAACAGCTAGGAAACTATAGCCGTTTCAGGACACATATGCATACTACTGGATCAGAGCAAAGATAGGATAGTGAATTGATGCTACGAGAGGTCAGAAAAAAAGCACAAGAACTTACCTCTTATAGTGAATCTAAGACTAATACTACAAGCGGCGCTTTGTCATGGCTGGCGGAAACCGCCGTGGCATCGCCATGGTTAAAGCCGGCACTATGAGGGAACTCGTGGAAAAAATCGTGCAGGGACTTGAAGTCGCGTAAGAAGAAAGACCCGAAACATGACGCCTTTGAGGAAGCCAGATGTTTAGAGACCGAGGAGAAATGCGCCGACGGCTACACGAGATAATTGAGAGGTTCCGTGAAAAAGGAGCTACAAGCCCAGAAAAAGCCATGACTATTCAGGAGCTGGGTTTGCCGCCGCGTTTTGAAGAAGCTATGCATCGAAGACTTGGCCAATCAGGCATTTTTGTTGAAACAAACGGTAAGTATTATCTGAGTGAAGAACGGCTTAAACAAATCCAAGAGCAACGTGCCAAAGGAGGGTCTGGAAGCGGTGGAGGTAGTGGATGGAGCAGAGCTGGCTCGCCGACCTGGTCCCGCGTTGTCGGGATTTTGCTTATGCTGCCGATTGGCATCATCATCGCCCTTGTGCTGCTTTACTTTGTCGCTTTTAGGGGAGGGTTCTTTCCAGGAGAATTCCTTATCGTTTTATTGGTCATCTTCCTTGGGTTGGCTGTGGCCCGATTGCTGTTCTGGAGTTCGAGAAGGAGATATACGCGTGAGCAGTGGACGGGAGAACGGAGCAGCCCGCGTGCGGACATCGCTGAGACCGCAGGTGCGGCTGAGGTCACGATTAGAGACCGTTACGAGACCCTAAAACGTCAGCGTGCGAGAGTCTTTCCAGCCTTACTCAAACTACCGTGTGTTGGCATTTACGTTCCTCCTTTTTGTTCACCTTAGTTCTTTTTTCTCCATCTGAAGATGATAGTTCCTATGGCAGTTCCTATGATAACAGCCAAAGCTATGCTTACAACGTTTGCAATCCAAGGTATCGAGTTGCTACCAAAGATCTGGTTTCCTGAGACTGCCTTGTGCTGAACAGTGATTGTTGGATCACTTTGAACAGCCAACGTTTTGCCATAAGTTAGGTTAGGGAAGCTTTGGAAGCAGTTTACTGCCCAGCTCGGTATCCCTGCTGATGCGAAATATACTCCCGCCATTTTCTCTTCACTTTGACCCGAGCCTTGAATCTCTGTGTAGTTGTCTGCGAGATTCATGTTTGCGAGACTTATTTGTTTACCAGATGTGCCGTTGCCTGAGAAGAAGACACTCGTCGAAGTAATGTTTGAAGGTTGGTAATTAACAGCGTGTCCTTCAAGCTGCGAAGCTGTGGAGTTGCTCATGTCGAATTGATACATCAAGTTCAGAGAGAAGTCAGTGTTCTGTGGAATCTCTGTGCCATTGGACAAACAGAGCTTCATCTTCGACAGATCAGCATAGGCTCCTATCCTGACAGTCATGTTAGTCCAGTTGCATACAACAGTCTGGTATATCACAAGTGTGACTGAGCCTTGGCTAGGACTCGAGAGAGCAATGTCATTGAATGTAACATTGTTTGTCAGAGTAGGCAGATCACCTATGTAGATTATCTTACCAACACTTACGCTAAAGTTCTCAGCATTACAGAAGTTTATTGAGAAATTGCCGTATGGTGTATCTATGAACATCCCTGGAACATCAATTGCATTGTTGGTTGAGCCTAGATTAAACTCTAGGTCACTCTGAGATCCAGCAAGGGTTGTCGATATTTCACCTTGGAATCCCTCACTCAGAAAATGACTACCACTACCGGGATTGGTCATGTTAGTCCTGTGGGCACTCCAAGTTGAGGAGCAAGTATTTCCCTGCCCAACGTTTACAGCCAGATTGATCAAGTCACCCGTACCCGGTCTCGGACTATTGCTAGTTGAGACTGATGGGGCAGGCACTTGATTCCCTGATGCATTAGCTCTTGGTAACGTTACACCTACCAAGGAAAGACAAAGCACGAACGCAACTAGTATTCCGAACACTCGTTTTTTATTCGCGTTTCCACCTCCCTGATTTTCTTTCTGTTAAATCTTCATATCCGCGCGCGCGATTTTCAGGTCACATCTTTTTATAAAAATCTTGGACAACGGCTACATTAAGAGTTGTGCAAGCAAAATTCGGATTTTAGAGCAGAATTCCTAAACAGAAGCCAGAAAGACGCGAACTTAGGACTTACATTTCCGAAAACAGAGATAAATTTATCAGATTTGCCTTCGTGTCGGTCTCTGGCGCAGGTGAAGGAAACAAGAGGGCAATTCCCGATTTTGAAGCGGCACTTGAGAAAAAGGTTTCCGCGAGTTTGCTACTGAAAACAAATGAACTGAAACATGGCGATTATGAGAAGAAGCTTCAAGAATTCTCCGAGGCTGTCTCAAAGATCACAGAGTCTTAACCAGTTCTGAATGCACATGAGAATTACGGTACGAAATGATCACGTCACGAGTTTTCCGACATGTTCAAAGGATTCACTGAGGACCCCTAATACGCCACCGGAAGTATTACTCGAGCGCATCCCAAACCCAAAGTTTTGCCCAAACGCAGAACGAACTGAGTGTTACTCTACCTGGAAGACGTTTCCGCATTTTGTGCATTTGATGCTACGCTTTTCGGTTCCTTTGACGTAGAACAGAAGATAACCACAAGATGGGCACTTGATAGCCTGTCTTTTGTCGCTTGCTGGTTCAGTTCTTGCGTCTGGCTCGGTCCTCGCTGCTGGCTCCGTCCTCGCTTCTGGTTCATCTTGCTGCTGGCTCCGTCCTAGCCCCTGGTTCCGTTCTGGCCTCTGGTTCCCATTTACTCGCTCGAATCTTTCTTGCCAAATAACTCATCCCGACTATGCGACTTCAACATCTGGCGCTTTTATGTTTTCCTAATCTTTCAACATCTGCGTCAGCGCGTTGCTAAATTCTGGGGATTGACATGAATTTGCCTGGCCATGCTCTGGCGCAAATTGGACACCCTTGATTTGTTCCTTGAAAGGTAAGAATTCAAGCGGCGCGTTGCCTTGTCCTTTTATTGTATGTTGAAGCAGGTTGGTGAGACTGCTTTGTCTGGTTTTCTAATGTTTTCTGCGCTTCTCTGTTCAGAACCAGGCACGGCAGGCTATAGAGTACACACACTAAGAATAGTCCAAGTCTATAAAAACGGAAAAAAAGGAGGTGGGCAGATTTCGCCGCTAGCCAAGGTACCACTTCAAACCTATGTGATTTTGGGTGAGACTTGACTTCTTTGGCTTTTTTTCTATTTCCTCTTATTACAGCAACTTCTTTATCATCATAGTGAACAAATTCAATTTTCGCTTTGATTAATTTGTCTTTCTTCCTCGGAATTCTTACATCGGCTGTGTTATACCAATCGCTCTTAGCGTGCGCTCACTTGCATTTGACGTAACTAGCGGAGGTTAAATGTTCAACAGTCTTGCTTAGCTTGGCAGATTTACGCGTGCGCTATCGCCATTTTGGCGAGATACTACTGTAAACCATAACTTTTTCTGTCATTTCGAATTTTGATTCATCACAACGACGTTTTTATTTGCGAAGATGCAAGTGTTGTTTTTGAAGGATTTGTAATGATTCGTTACCTTTTACCTGCTGGTATGCGTTACGCAAGTCTTGCTGATCGTGGAATTTTTTATCGCCAAGAATTTGACTTGAAGCTTGTAAAAGAGTGGATGTCCCCGATTGAATCTTTAGGCCATGTCGTTTTTGCTGTTATAATGGGAAGGCACACTCACATTTTCCGCGAGGAATATGCTGAAGATGCAAGCACCACAATTCTGATTGACAAGTACAAGAACCTAGAAAACGTGAAGGCGCAGATTTTGGAGTTTTTGCCTGAAGCCGTCTATTACGACAGAGACTTGTATGATACAACTGGAAAAAAGGCGGGACAAGAATTAGCCTTCGACTTGGACCCTGAAAACTTGACCTGTCCAATTCACGGTACTTTGAGAGACAAGATGCGAAGGAATCAGGGACTCAGCTTCTGCGAAATAGAACTCGAAATGGTCAAAGAAGAAACTGTCAAGCTTTACGAGCGATTGCAAGAACTGTTTTCTGAGTTGAAGATTGTTTATTCTGGCAGAGGTTTTCACGTTCACGTCTTTTACAAGACAACCTTCGGCTGGAAGACGCACAAGAGAAGCGAACTTGCCAAGAAATTGACGAATGAAGGCTTTCTCTTAGACGAATGGGTTACAAGTGGCGGAATGCGATTAATTCGCTTGCCATACAGCTTACACGGAATGGTCTCAAGAATAGTATTACCCATAGCCATAGACGAGTTGTCAGGCTTCAACCCGGTCACCGACAAAAGGTGCCTGCCCAAGTTTCTGCAACCTTAACATTCGCTTATTTTTTCTTTTTGACTTCCTCTGCCTTCTTCTCCTTCTTCTTATAATAGTAGTATTTCTTCTTCTTTTCAGCAGCCATACTCACAAACCACGCCTTCTATTTTCGTGAGGATGAGAATAAAAAAATTGCCATAGTCAATAGAAGAAATCTGCATCTTACACTTGTTAGCGCGCGCACAAAGTCAAAAAGTAGAGCATAAGCATCACAATTCCTGCGATCAGCAGAACAAGAGCGGCTCTAGGAAAGCCCTCGGGTCTCCATTTGGCTTTCCTGAATGTTTTTGAGACTTCATAATCTTTGCCGTAAACAGCATCTGCTAATGCTACCGTCTCGGCTGACCTCAAAGTATACGCGTCTATTCCTCCACGACCCAAGGCAGATAATATGCTTAGAATTAGACAGAAGATACCTTCGAGAAAAAACCAGTCATACACCGTAACGAAAGCGTTGTGAGGCAAAATGAACAAGTTGATACCCGCAAATACCAAAACCACAGCACACACTTCTATGATTAATAGAAAAAATATACGAGCAAGGGCTTTGTTTGCCATAACTCTAAGTTAGAATAAAGTCGAATGTAAGCATTTGCCAAAAAGCGTCTACAAAGTTAACTGCTCTTTGTCGTGCGAAAAAACGAAAACAGCGTCTTTGATGCTCTTCAACTTTTCAATAGACCGTAAAGCGTCATCGGCATGATATAGCACTCCTGGGATGTTGAGTGACTCCAGATTCTCCTTCAAAGGCGCAGCGTCACCACAGTACACGCAGGTTTTTCCTTCATTTCTTATTATCACTGATTGATGCCCGGGCGAATGTCCAAAAGTGGAAATCATAGAGATTCCTTCAGTTATTTCGTAGTCGCCTTTCACTTCCACATAATCTAGATCATGATCGAAGAAATCTTGTATGTACGCGTTTCTTTGAAAACGGTCAGGCGAAAAGGCATATCGCAGTTCCTCTGCTTGCACGAAGAATTTGGCGTTTTTGAAGAGTCTGTTGTTGCCACAGTGGTCAAAGTGCAGGTGAGTATTGATGACTGTTGTTATATCTTCTGGGTTGAGCCGGTGATTTCGCAACTGCACCTCTAATGAACGCTCTGGGCTTTGCCTCACTGAATAGAATCTCTGGTACTGCTCCGGCAACTTGCCAATTCCTGTATCTACCAAGACCTTTTCTTCGTCTTTTATGATTAGCAATGGCTTTAAGGCGGCTTCATAGATTTTGCCGTAGTACTTTCCATAAACAAGAAAACCTTTGTCGAGAGAGAAAAATCCGTTTTGGAGAAGGTGCAGCTGCAAAACTTCCACGCTAATCTGCGGTGGTTTCCTTGCTAAACTGATGTATTAGTGCGGGCAGGTCCGTTAGTGAAGTAATTAGGCACATTGCGCCTGCCTGAGTCAGTGCCAGAGGTGTTGACGCACCATTTGGTACGCCGATACCGATGGCTTTCAGTTCTTGTGCGCTTTTCATGTCTGAAACGCCATCGCCTACCACTAGGGTTTCTTCTGGCTTCACATCCAACGTTTCTAAAGCCGAAGCCAAGTGTTCTGGAGCGGGCTTCACCATCTCTACGCAATCTCGGGTGACAACTGCGTCGAAAAACCGTTTGAGCCCAAGCTGTTGGAGAATATAGTTTGTTGCTGTGCTGCAGTTTATCGTGAAAAGTCCAAGCTTTAACTCCATTTTCTTTAGCAGTTTCAGTGTCTCGCTAACGCCTGGCAGTAGTTCTGTGCTTCTTGCGGCTTCCAGTTCGTGGCGTTCAGCGAGTTTGAAGATTGTTTCTTTTATTCTTGTGATTTCGGTTTGTTTTTTGCCGTTGTTTTTCATGAATACTTGGGCTTTTTTGAGCATGTCGAATATGCTTTCGTCTAGTGTGAAGATAGATGCTGGGAAGCCTTCATTAATTAGGATTTGTTTGGTTTCTGCGCGGACTGCTTTGTAGTCGAGATTGAATTTCACGAGTGTGCCATCGAGGTCGAAGATGACGGCTTTTATTGTCACCTGTTACATCGCCTTTTTTTGGTTTGTCGGCTGGCGTGTATGCTGAAAACTGTGAGAAATATAGGTTTCGGTTTTCTGTGTTAGCCTTCTACTACAAATCTGTAGGCGGAGTATTTGCCTGCGGTTTGGCTGTTTCTGGCGATTTTGACGATGTCGCCTGGTTTGGCGCCGATGGCTTTCACGGCTGGGTCTGAGACGCGTATGTAAGGTAGCTGGTAGGTGCGGACTTTGAACTTTTTGAGGAGTTCTTCCCTTTCTTTGTCTGAGAGGATTTCATGTTTTGGCACCATGGCGTGTTCAAAGAGGTTGAAGGCTGGGAACACGCGGGGGATAAGTTCAATGTTTTTATGTCTAGCGTTGACTTTGGCCGCTTGGGTGTATCTTCCGCTGGTGATTATTAGGGCTTTTTCGATGTTTTCGTCTTTCATGAGTTTGGCTAGTTTGTTGATGTATTGTATGCCTATCGTGCCTTCGCCTGGTACGCAGTAGAGCATGACGTTTCCCGTTTTTGCTTTCGCAAAGTAGCTGGTGGTGCCGTCTTCGTTTTTCTTGTGTTTTTCTTCCTTGTAGTTTCTTAGGTGTATGAGTACTTCGGCTTTTTTCTCTTCGATTGTGACTTCTTGTTTTTTGGGCAAAACTATGTGCCTCGTAAATGGTACTGTTGTTTACTGAAAATCGTGTATATAACCCTTAAACTTTACGCTTACGAACTCTTGTGCATGTGCGCATGCGCGCTGAAATTTGGCATACTAATATGGCCCATTACGCTTCGTGAATATGCAAAATGCCCCACGTGTGGACAAACAGGATTGATCAAGGTTCTTCCGCCTTGGAGCAAGAGCTAAAAAACATATGAAATACAAATGCACGATTAAATCCTCCGAAGAAAGCTGCAAGGAAAATTGTGTCTAAGTGTTTTCCGTTATGTTTAAAAGAACCACGATTCTCTGTCATAACAATATTGAAGGCTCACAGTCATGGTTGATGTTTGGCTTAAGTACGGAAAAAACGAAGTCTGCGCTAGAATCCCAACAAGAAACTACCTAGGCACAATAGAACCCAAAGAAAGACCCGGCGTAGTCGACCCCACTGCAGAAATAATACGCGCTCTAGGAGAACCTATTGGCTCAAAGCCATTAAGCGAAATAGTCAAACCTGAAAGCAAAATCGCGATCGTAGTCGACGATTTTACCAGACCAGCGCCAAGCAACTTCATGGTGCCACCGCTTCTAGATGAGCTCAACAGACTCGGCGCTAAAGACGAAAACATCACCATAATCTTCGGCTGCGGCACCCACAGAGCGGTTAAGCCAGAAGAAGCCACTAACCTTCTAGGCGAAGCAATCGTTAACCGCGTGAAGACAATAAGCAACGACTGCAGAGACAAAGACCATGTTTACATGGGTACAACTAAGAAATTATGCACAAAAGTGAATGCCCACAGAACTTTCGCCGAAGCAGATGTACGCATCCTAACAGGCGACGTCGAACTCCACTACTACGCAGGCTATGGTGGCGGAAGAAAAAGCGTCTTGCCAGGCGTCTCAAGCATCGAAACTATCCAACACAACCACGCGCATCTTCTAGACCCCAACTCAAAAACAGGCGTACTTGAAGGCAACCCGGTGCATGAGGACATGATCGAAGCCGCACGTCTAGCCAAAGTCGATTTCATCCTAAACGTAGTCACAAACAGCAAAAACGAAATCGTAAAAGCCTACTCAGGCGACCTCGAGCAAGCCTTCTACGAAGGCGTTGAACTCGTCGAAGAAATGTATAAAGTCCCCATTGATCGCAGAGCAGACATAGTCGTCGTAAGCCCTGGTGGACATCCAATGGACATCGACCTATACCAAGCATATAAAGGAGTCGACAGCGCACTCGAAGCCGTGAAACGCGGCGGCGTCATAGTCTTGATAGCTGAATGTCCCGAGGGACATGGAAATGAGGTTTTCTACGATTGGATGGTCAAGTTTAAAGAAATAAAAGACATGGAAAAAGAGATTAAACGGAACTTCGTGATGGGCGGACACAAATCGTATTATCTCCTAAAGGCTCTGCAAAAAGTGAAGATAATCCTCGTCTCAACCATGCCTGACTACTACGCAGTTAACGTTTTCAAACTCAAAACCGCACGCGCTGTCAACGACGCCGTGCAAGAAGCTTTTAGCGTCGCAGGTAGCGACGCCAAAGTCTGGGTCATGCCCCACGGAAACCTGACATTACCTGTTATGCGCACCACAGTAGAGGTTACCGCTTAGAACTGCGCAATCCTTAATTTCCTGTTAATGTTACCCATCTAAAGGCTGGCTTGAAAATCTTGCAGACCACCTTTACCCCGAGACAATTCCAACCCTCAGACCTAGACAAAGTCATGCGCATAAACCAAATATGCCTCCCAGAAAACTATTCGCCCGACTTCTTCATAGACCTATACGACCATTTCCCAGCGACCTTCATCGTCGCCGAAGAAGACGGCAAAATCATCGGCTACATGATGTGCAGGATAGAGAACAACCTCTTAGGCTTCGCAAGCGGAAACGCAAAAAAAGGGCACGTAATCTCCATTGCGGTTCTGCCCGACCATCAGCACAAGGGAATCGGGGAGACACTCATGCGAGAGGCCTTGCAGAACATGAAGACGCTGTACAAGGCGAAAGAATGCTACCTAGAAGTGCGCGTCTCTAACACTCCAGCTATAACGCTTTACAAAAAACTCGGATTCACAACAAAACGAACGTTGAACGGCTACTATTCAGACAACGAATCGGCTTACATGATGACAAAGAAACTCTAAGACAACGCATTGTGCCAAAACATGGGAAAACGCGCGCGCCTCAAAAAGCGTTTGCCGACCGTCTTGAATTGAAAATGAAAAATTTATTTGTCTCATACTCTTATACTTCTAAGAATCACAGGCTCTTGAGTCATAGTAAAAATGAATGGGGTGAAAAAGGATGGCGAAAAAAGGAACAAAATACAAGTGTGGCGAATGCGGCGCTGTCGTGGTGGTTGAAGAAGAATGTGGTTGCACACCCTGCGACCTGATTTGCTGTGGCGAAGCGATGAAAGAAGTTAAACCGAAAGCAAAAAAGTAATCATCAACAGGTGACAGCGAGATAGTCATTACACACTTACTCTCTCTTTCTGAAAATTAACCGTTTATTTCATGTACATTGACTCATTCATTTGTGAATGCCTATCGACAAGTCTTAATAGACGTTTTCTAGTTTATGAAAAATGGAGAACTCAAATTGACTAGAGAAACTCGTGAAGAGCACAAGAAACACCGAAAAGAACTCGAAAAATACATGAAAACAATTCCACCACCGACACCAGAACACACTGCAGAACTGAAGATGGAGCGAAAACTAAAACGCATGATTGAAAAAGAAGAGAAAAAATAACCACTACACAAATAGGAAGAGCGCGCGCAAGGGCGTTTTGATGGGTAAAACCTGCATCTCCAACACCGTCAAAGAAGGTAAACTATAAGATTTGACAATAAAAATGCAGTCATCCGCCATGCGACACCGAGATTAGAACAACGTCATCGCCTTCTTTAAGCCGAGTTTCGGAACCTTTCAACGCGCTGACTTCTCTCCCATTCAGCAAAATCAACAATGCGGGATGAATCTGATTTGACTCGGTCTCAAGCACGCTTCGCCTAGCCTCAGGAGAAGTTTCTGCAAGTTTTTCCACAACCTCTTTCACCGTCGGTGACTGTGCAAAGCTGAGTCGAGCTTGTTTTTTGTTGAAAACCTCGTGAAGAACACCAACAAATCTCACTGTCAACTTTAACATCATAATACCACTATTACCGAGACATCATTAACATTCGTGCCTGTTGGTCCTGTGAAAACCAGGTCGCCTAGTTTTGAAAAGTAATTGTAGGAATCATTTTCAGCCAGAAACTTTTCGGCGCTTAAGCCCATTTTTGTCGCGCGTGTCAAGGTTTTTCCGTCCGTTATGGCGCCAGCAGCGTCTGTTGGTCCGTCCACGCCGTCAGTGCTTAGTGAAGCCATAACGGCACCATCCATACCCGTAAGCTTCAAAGCACCCGCTAGGGCTATCTCTTGGTTTCTGCCGCCCTTTCCTTTTCCAACAACAGAAACGGTTGTTTCTCCGCCTGCAACAAGGCCAGCAGGTTTCTGAACTGGGTTTCCTGAGGCAGTGATCTCGCGGGCTATAGATGCCAACATCACGCCAGCATGTCTCGCTTCGCCTTCTAAAAGAGAAGTCAAAAGCAGAGTGTTTAACCCATCTGAATTTAGCGATTCATATGCCGCCAAACTTGCGGAACGGCAGTTTCCAATGACCACGTTGTAGACTCTTTTAAATGCCTCGTCGCCAACCTTCGGAGTTTCGGGAATAGCTCCCTTTTCTCCGTCCATCAAGACTTTTCTCACAGAAACTGGAACTTTGTCCCATAAATGATATTTTTCTAAGACTTTGACAGCGTCGCTAAAGGTCGTAGAGTCTGGAACCGTTGGTCCTGAGGCGATAAAATCTAAAGGATCGCCCAGAACATCAGAAAGAATCAGATTTAGGATGGTGGCAGGATAGGCTTTTTTCGCGAGCCAGCCGCCTTTAAACTCTGAAATGTGCTTTCTCACAGTGTTTATCTCATTTATCGTCGCACCACACTTAAGAAGGGCGTCTGTAACTCTTCTCTTGTCCTCTATGGAAATCTTGCCAAGCGGCAAGGGCATAAGGCTTGAGCCGCCGCCTGAGATTAAGCATATGACCAAATCATCTTCCTCAGCCTGCTCTGCGATTGCCAGCATATGTCGTGTTCCTTCTACGCCAGATTCGTCTGGAATCGGATGACTCGCTTCGTGGAGGCTTATGATGCCTGTTTTGTGTTTATCGCCACGTGGAATATTCACAAGACCTTCTGTGATGCGATTGCTAAGGACGTGCTCCAGTGCCTCAGCCATTGAGCCGCTTGCCTTACCGCCTCCAACAACGTAGACATTTTTGAGCTTTTTTAGGTCGAAAGAATAGTCGTTTACTTTTAGCACTTGGTTTTTGAGGGAGAGTTTTGATTCTATGATCTTTTTCGGGTCAACGGCATTTACTGCTGCTTCAAGACTCTTCAGTGCCAATGCTCTCGCTCTGCGGTTAAGCGGTGTTCCGCCGTTTTCTATGAGTGTTTCTTTGTTTTTTATATGAACAATCATTCATTCACGCTGTCGTTTGCATATTTGCCAAAGTGTGCGTAAACGTAATAAGTTAACGAAGTGCTAATAAACAATTCCACAAACCCTCGCTATGGTGAACTCACATGCCCAGACCGAAAGTTTACGTAACCCGTATGCTTCCAGAAAGAGGCTTAAAAATAATAAAAGAACACTTCGACACCGAAGTTTGGCCTGAATATGCTCCACCGCCAAAAGAAATGATAATAAAAAAAGCTGCAAACGTGGATGCGCTGGTTTCGCTTTTGTCTGACAAAATAGATGCAGAGGTTTTTGATGCTGCGCCAAAGCTTAAGATAGTTTCCCAAATCGCTGTTGGTTTTGACAATATAGACTTGAAAGAGGCTACGAAAAGAGGCATATACGTAACCAACACGCCCGAAGTGTTAACCGACACTACAGCAGATTTTGCATGGGCGCTCTTGATGGTAATAGCAAGGCGCGTGGTTGAAGCCGACAAATACGTGCGCACTGGACAGTGGAAGGTTGGCTGGCACCCGAGCATGTTACAGGGCAGAGACGTCTACGGCGCAACGATCGGCATAGTGGGCGCTGGACGAATAGGCTTCGGAGTTGCGCAGAGAGCAAGCGGCTTTAAGATGAGAATTCTCTACTATGATGTGATTCCGAGGCCAGAAGTTGAAAAAGAGTTTGGTGCAAAACGCGTGGACTTGGACACACTTTTGAGAGAATCTGACTTTGTCAGCGTTCATGTGCCATTGATGAAAGAGACTTTTCATTTGATTAATGAGGAAAGGCTTAAGCTGATGAAGAAAACAGCGTACTTAATTAATAATTCAAGAGGTCCTGTTGTGGACGAAAAGGCTTTGTATGCTGCGTTAAAGGAGGGAAGAATCGCAGGCGCAGGACTTGACGTTTTTGAACAAGAACCCATGCCCATGAACAATCCGTTGCTTAAGTTGGACAACGTTGTTGTCGCGCCGCACATATCTAGCGCCAGTTATGAGACCCGAAGCAGAATGGCAGAAATGGTCGCAGAAAACCTAGTAGCGTTCTTCGAAAAAAGAACTCCACCGAACCTGGTCAACCCAGAAGTCATGAAAACAAAACCATTATAGAAACCAATCAAACTAAGCCTGAACCTAGACAAGTTTTTCTGAAAAATGTTTTAGCGCGCGCATTGACTTCCGCAATATTTCACTAAATCCTCAACTTCAATAATCATTCTTACCCACTAATTTTTCCCCATAGAAGATTCATTGTTAGCACATCTCCTTTTCGCAATCAGTTCGCCCCAATTAATCACCTTACGCGCGCAAAGCGAAGACAGGAAATTGTTCACGAAAGCCTCATGTACTATGGCGATTGCTCGTACACACAGAAGGTTCATCATCCGGCGCTTAAGCTGATGAGAGTTCCATTATCTCTCTAACGACATCGATTCCTGAAATTACACCTACAATTTTTCCGTTTAGGTCAACTACAAAAACGTGATCTTCTTCACGCTTTATCATCATGTCCGCAATTTCCTCTAGGTTGGCGCGTTCGGTTACAGTAAAGGGTTTATGCATAAGCGTCTCTGAGAGGAGCTCGTTTGCGTGTTTATCAGCGACATTTCCAAGGTCTTCTAAGGTAACAGCACCCACAACTGTCAGGTTGTCATCCACTACTGGCAAGACGCGAAACCGCGTCTTCTCAAAAACCTCCAAGGCTTCCTTTATCGTTGATCCATCATGTATTGAAACGGGTTGTTTGGTCATAAATTCCTCAGCAAATATTCCCGTGAGCTTTTCAGGAATCGAGGCTTTTGCTTTTGCGAAGAACTTCTCCAATGCCAACTCTTCTGCTTTCAGTCTAGTGCGCGGCTGAATAGGGTAGAAGGAATTTCCTCCTGAAACAACATAGCTCACGGCACTTGCGAGAAGGGCTGGTATGGCGTACGCTCCGCCTAAAGTCTCCACTACGAAAGCGGTGGGTGTCAAGAGAATTTTGTGGGTTCCAGAAAGCAAAGCTGCCATGCCTACAGCCAGAAACATTATTTTGAAGTTAATATCTAAAAGGCTACCAAACAGGTAGCCAATCCCTCCGCCAATTACAATTGTCGGGAAGAATAGCCCGCCGCTTCCTCCAAAATTCAGTGTGATTATTGTATTGAATGTCTTGAGCAGAATTATCATGAGCAGTAAAGCAACCGTAAAACTTGTTCCACTGATAACCGCATTAATGAAGTTCATACCAACTCCGATCGAATAGATTGATAATAATCCTGTTAAACCAAGAAAAGCAGTCCCCAGCGCAATTACGCCGACGTTCCCTATCTTCTTCCTAAGCACGTTCCTGAAACGTTCGCCAGCGGAAAATGCCTTAGTAAAGAGAATGGCATAGCCTCCGCACACCAAACCTAGGGCAAGAGACAGAAGGATTTCATTAAGCGTGATTTGCCCGCCCCCTACTGGACCAAATATTCTTTCACTGCCCAAGAGGATTACGGAGATGAGGTATGCTGGTATTGAAGCAATACAAGCCTCAAAGAAGGTCTCCATATCCAAGTCGTTTCTGTAAGGAATTTCCAACGCGAAGAGTATTCCAGTTAAAGGCGTTCTGAACACTGCAGCCAAACCAGCTGCAGCCCCAGAAATGAATACCCTCCTTAAATCGCTGACTCGAACATTAAGACTCCTTGAAACAGCTGATGCGATTCCACCACCGATAAGGAGACTCGGGCCTTCAGGACCGGCACTGCCCCCGAAACTCAAAGTGAAAATTGAGGCAAAAGTTTTTGCCACCGTGTCACGAACACTTATCTCTCCATTGCTTAAGTGATACCTCTCCAAGACCAAATGAGTCCCGCTGCCGGTACTTTTAGTCTCAGCAAAGAGTCTTATCACGAAGTACGACCCGCCCAAAGCAAGAAAGGCGAATAGAAAATAGTACCATCCTGGAGTCTTCAAATCTTAAGAGTCTCGTCCCAGACATTCGAATATAGCAGGTATGATCCAGATACTATAACAGCTGCCAAAACTCCAATGCAGCCGACGAGCAAGTAGTATCTTCCACGGTTTTCTGTTTTGCTATTACTTGTTGACAAATTCCGTGCCTTTCATTATAGAGATAAGAAATCTGCGTATGAATCCCTTAACTCTTTTCTTCTCTCATGTCCTTACAAGACACAAATATTTCCCGGACCTGCGCATTTTTACTAGGTATAGGGCTGCCCTCTCAGATGACCTAGGGAAACCATACCTGAGACACCTACTCGGTACCTACCTTTTTTCACCGCTGAAAAATACGCCTCCCACCAGAACGATAAAGCCTGGATTACCCTTTATTGTTCCCTACCCTTACTATTTTTCACAACTGAAAACCTTCCATTCCAACGAGAATCAACCCCGCCTTCGCAGGTAAGCACCTATTCGAGGCGTGAGTTTAGATGGTGTTAAGCGTGGTTTTAGATGTTGTTATACGTGAGTTTCGGCTCCGAGCAGAGCCAATGACAAGCTTCTTTCGCAAAACACAGTCTTCTCCTAGCTCAACCATAGGAAAAATTTCTTACTGCCGAAAACTTCCTTGATCACTAGAACCAATCAAAACCTCGCCCATCACAACATCGGGGCACTTCGCCATGCTGCGATGTACATTCACTATGACACGTGCCCCTACCTCCTCCTATGTGTTAATCGAGTATTATCAGCCATTAACGCAAACCTAGGGGTAGGGGTCAACATGTTTGGTAACATAGCGCGCGCGAATTTTATGATTTATGGTGCCAATGCAGCAACTTTTACTTGTTTTACCCCTTTCTTAGCCATGAGAATTTGAGTGAGACTTCTCACTTCTTGCGTATTTCCCTTGACGGCAATCATTTCGAGGCATTTGTTTTCTTCCAAGTGAATATGCATACTAGAAGAAGTCACATTCTTGAATTGGTGTTGGACTCTCGTGATTTCGTCTAGGAGACCTGGTTTGTCAAGGTAATAGAGTACCAAAATAGCACCTGTTATCTGTCCACTATCTTTTTGCATCCACTCAAATTCGCTGATAAAACTCCTTACGGCATCGTGGATGGCCTTGGAGCGGTCCTCGTAATGCATGCTTTTCCAAGTTTCATCAAGTCTTTTTAGCAGAGGTGGCGGGAGTGAAACACTGAATCTCGTTACCTTCATTTTCTGCGGCAATAGATCACCTCGTCGAATAAATTATCAACCGCAGAATGCTTTTATATTTGATGTTACACTTACACAAATTCGTAACACTAGAAGGAATATCATGCCATACTATAACAGTCGGGACCTAACCGCCATAGCCCTGTTCTCTGCCCTTTGGGGCGTATTAAACTCCATCTTCTCCCCAATCGTATTCAGGATGTTCGGGTTGCCCATCCTCTGCGATATGATCGGCTTTGCAGTGCTTTCGCTCACTGTTTGGTGGGTCAGAAAACTTGGAGCGGCCACTTCAGTCGGACTTATCGCCACAGTCATAAACTTCATATTCAATCCTAACGGCGTTTTCTTTCTGGGTTTCACTGCGGCTAGCGTCGTCTTTGACCTCGTTGCATGGATCGCAAGATATGATATTTACTTCAAGAGGTCATCTTTGACCGCGATCTCATTGTTCTCTGTCTCAGTGCTGTCAGCTACCGTTGCGGGTTTGATTATCGGCACCTACTTCATGGCTGCACCAGCTTTGGCCAATTGGGGCGGAGTTCTTGGATGGGCTGGACTTAGCGCGCGCGACATGAAGAGCGCGCGCTCCTCACAAAACTACAACCATAAATAAGATAAAACTCACACTCTAGGTAACGTGCAGATTTCATTAGTCGGTAAGCGAAGGCTTGAGTTATGTCTAATGCGATAGAGGCAACGGGTTTAACAAAGCAATACGCGGATTTCTTGGCAGTGGACCACATAAATTTTGAGGTTAAACAAGGAGAAATCTTTGGCTTCTTAGGTCCCAACGGCGCAGGCAAAACGACGACAATCAAGATGCTTATCGGACAAACCAGGCCAACTTCAGGAACCCTTAAGGTTGCAGGTAAAGATATGCTTCGGCAGTCGGTTGAAGCGAAGAAGTCTATTGGCGTCGTGTCTGAAAACTCGAACGTCTACGATGAAATGAGCGCTTGGGACAATTTGATTTTCGCCGCTCAACTCTACAGAGTGCCCAGAGAATAAAGGGAAAACAAAGCAAAGGAACTGCTGGAACATTTTGAACTTTACGAACGTCGCAAAGACCGCACAGGCATTTTTTCCAAGGGTCATGAAGAGAAGATTAACAATAGCAGCAGCCCTAGTTCATTCACCTAGCATACTCTTTTTAGATGAACCTACTTCGGGACTAGATGTCCAAAGTTCTCGTATGATAAGAAAATTGGTTAAAGACCTCAATGAGACCGGTGTTACGGTTTTTCTGACTACACATTACATTGAAGAAGCCGACCAGCTATGTCAACGGGTTGCCATGATTAACAAAGGGAAAATAGTTGCTTTAGACGGTCCGCAGAAACTGAAGGCTTCAGTTGAAAAGCATCAAATCGTTGAAGTTTCTTTTGACCAGACCAAAAATCTGGAAAGCAAACTGGCAAGCTTAAGAGACCTAGAAAAGGTGACACAGTTTGGAGATAAATTCAGACTCCACTTTAAGAGCACTTCCGAAGCAATCCCTCTCTTAGTTGATTTTGCAAAAGAGAATAGCCTAAAAATTGTCTCGGTCAACACTTTAAGCCCGAGTTTAGAGGATGTTTTTGTCGAACTAACAGGACTAAGCGTAGAAATTATGAAGAGTGAGAAAGAACAAGGAAAGAAGGCGGCGAACCTTGGCTAGGTCATGGGCTGACTCGCTAATTAAAGCATTTTATATTGCGATGAAAGATGCGAAGGTTTACTACTTTAAAGCGCCCAACTTTACCTTTGGACTTTTGATTCCAATTTCATTGTTCTTAGCGTTTAGTATGGCTGGGAATATAAGCCCAGTTCTGATAGTGGCAGGGCTTTCTTCTCTATCTATGCTCTTCGGTACAACTTCTATCGAAGCAGTAGCGGTCGTCTTGGAAAAACAGACAGGAACCTTTGACAGGTTACTGGTAGCGCCAGTTTCGTTGTTTACAATAATCTTGGGGAAAACAATTGCGGGTTTCTTCTTTGGGCTCATTCTTGCTGCTGTTACCATTTTTCCTCTGGCTGCTTTTTCAGGTGTAACTGTAATGAATCCATTGCTCGCCGTGGTGGCAATTGCCTTTGCCTCGATGGCGTTTTCGGCGCTTGGGATAATAACTTCTGTTTATGCAAAGTGGGTTCCAGATGCGCAGATGTATGCCAATTTTTTGAGGTTTCCGATGACTTTTCTTTCGGGGACTTTTGCAGCTTTGGAGACTTACCCTCTCCCATTGCAGATTGTTTCTCGTTTTCTTCCGCTCACGTACTCAGTTGAGGCTCTTCGTAATTGCATATCTAGTTCGGCAGTTACTAGGATTTACCTTATCGATATTGGCGCGTTATTCGTGTTTACCGTCATATTTCTCTCGATAGCTACTGCAGTACTCAAAAAAAGGATAGAATAAGAAGCATAAATTGATTGCTCTACTGAGTTTATCCACACAGAACCCGCTATTAATTTTGATTGTTTAGCCGGCAAATATTATGTAGATTCCGATGGCAGCGATGATGAAGCCTACAATAGAATCGCTGTATTTCTCAGGAATGTGCTCAATTGTTTTGGCGAGTCCTCTGATACCAACTTGAACGAGAACCAATTGAGACAGAATTGAAGTTACCATAAAGATGATGAGAAGATAGAATGCAAATAGCAGACCAACTGGAATGGAAGCAAGGAAGATGGGGGTGATGCTTAGGTCGGGAGAGAGTGCTGCTCCAAGGACAGCAAAGTAACCAATTCCATCGAGTCTCGACGCATTCTTTTTTTTCTTCTCAAGTAATTTCTCTTCTGGGGTAACCTCTCTTTTCTTTTTAAACACGAGAGCCCTGACACCGATGAAAAGCCCAACTACAAGCATTACGGATCCAACGGTGTATGAAATGTAGGAAGAGATCAGCCTTGAGAATAATAGTCCTGCGACAGCGATTCCAAATCCCAATGCCGACGAAAGGACAGCATGGCCCGTTGCTGTTGCAAGTGATATGCCAAACAATCTTTTTCTATTCCAACCCGATGCCCGACTGAGAATGCAAAGGGTAACCCAGTGGTCTGGAGCGGACATATGCAATACTCCAACAAGCGCTGCTCCAACCAGCAAAGGAACAATGTTAGCCATGTGAAACGTATCAACCTCAGCAGTTCAAAGATTAGTTACGCCTGTTCTAAAGGCTTTGTTGCATCAATTACCAAATTCAACTAATCAGAGACGATTGTGCTATTGAAATCCGAAGAGGAAAGAGAAGCAAGTCTTAACTGTTATTCTTACGAACATTGCATCGGGTGCGCACATTGAATTTCATGCTTATCTATACACCATGTTGAGGCTGAAATATGAAAGTGATAATCAACAAAACCATCTTGGAATTGACTCTTGGCGACATTACAGATTTGGACACTGATGCCATAGTTAATGCTGCAAACACTGCCCTGCACCTTGGCGGTGGAGTGGCAGGCGCTATTAGAAGAAAAGGCGGATCAAAAATCCAAGAAGAATGCAACAAGATAGGAGGAATCCATGTAGGCGGGGCAGTTATGACAACTGGAGGAAACCTCAAGGCCAAATGGGTTATCCATGCTGTTGGTCCAGTACGTAGCGAAGAACATGAAGACGAAAAACTCAAGGACGCCACGTTAAACTCGTTGATTCTTGCTGACAAAAACAGATTGAAAAGCATAGCATTCCCAGCTATAAGCACAGGAATTTTCGGGTTTCCAAAAGACAGATGCGCCACAATAATGCTATCAACCACAATAGCGTATCTAGAAGGCCCTACACAACTGGAACGAGTAATCTATTGCCTTTACGACCAAAATACCTTTGAAACCTTCAAATCAACTTTCCGAACTCTAACGTCCAAACGTTAACCGCCTTAGTGCGCGCGAAGAGGATTTCCCTCAATTTTCAAGGTAAAATGGACATTTTTTCTTCAAGCATTCCTTGTTTAGACCTTTGAATTCGCACGTTATGGTTCGGTTGATTTTTATCTCAAAGTTGAAATTCTGCTTTAGAAAATTCACGGCTTCATTTATTGCAAGAAACGTATTCCTCTTGCAGCACCTTGGGCCTCCATGATTTGCTATTGTCAGGAGGCTCTTCGCGGTTATCAAGTTGCTTAACCTCCATTCTTGTGAGGACAATGGTGTCGCATTTGTAATCAAGCTCATGAAGATTCCTGTTCCAACTGCAGCTCCGCAATCTCCGTAGAATCCGCAGAACCCTCCCAGGATTTTTGAGGATCTAGATCTTGCTTCCTTTATTTTCAGCATCTTTTGACTGTAATCTCCTTTAGCGTTGTAATATGCAGCAAGCAAGACGGCTGGAACAAGGAAATGGTGCTCTGGTCCATGCATCTTTATCTTGGGGTTTCTCATCAAGATCAAAGCAAGTTCCAAAGGATCTGCTATTTTGCTAGTATCGCAGAAATTCTCTATCAGATCGTTTCCAGGCATGCTATGGCACTTGTCGCAGACATAGTGCCCCTTTCTGCACTTCACGTTTGAGTCAAGAATTTTGTGACAGTAGAAGCACTCTAATTTTTCACTCTGACCATAAACAAGTTCATCACCACAGACCGCGCAGCCACTTCGCATATGCGACATTTTTTCACCCGGGAAATCTCACCATCTTATTCTTGTTTCCTTCATATGAAGATACTTGACCAGATAATTAGGCATCTGTGAAAACGCAGCAGAAGAGGATAGCACGCGTGAGTGGCTTCATGCCTTTCGAGAATGCGACGACACACATCCCTAGACGTCTGCATGATCTTCCGTAGACGGATAACTCTGCTCTCTATCAGAGAAATTTGTAGTTTTAGAAGTTCATTCGCGGGCGCTGACTATTTTGGAATCACTTCGAATTCCACTTTTAACGGTATAGGCTCTTTGAACACAGACAACACAGGGCAGTTTGCTTCCGTTCTTCTCCAAGCGCCCTGCAATAGTTCTTCTCTTGCGGTGGCGCAGACTTTAGTTCTTATTGTCACCCCTGTCAGTATTGGAGAGTCAGCTGGCTTTTCGGCTTCCACGACTGTTTCGACTTTTATGAGTTCGATATTGCTCTTTTTGCAGACATCGGCGAATATTGTGACGGCACAGTCTGCCAATGCCATCAGGGCCAATTCTATTGCAGTTGGACCTGTGTCGTTGCCACCTGCAGGGGTGGAAAGGTCGCAGACCACGCTGTGGGTTCTGCCGTTGTCAACCACCGAACGAACATTCTCAATCCATTTGGCTGAAGTCTTATACTTCGGCATTCATTTTCACCAAGATTAACTTCTGCGCTATCGAACGAATTAAGACTTGCGCAGATTGAACGCACCCCTAGTGCAGCGCGCGCTCAGCGGCTATATGTTAATATCCAAGAGAATTTGACCACTACATAGTGAAATAGAAACTCATCCTGCGTCGATTCCAGAAAAGTTGAAGGTCCTACTAAAGTGTAGACGGTGAAAAGGAATGGGTCTCATACCTGACGAGCAAAAGGAACTCATCAGAAAACAGCTTGCTGAAAACCTTGTGGCTCCAGTGAGAGTCGTCATGTTCACTCAGCAGATGGAATGCCAGGCCTGCGCCCAGACCAAGGAGTTAATAATTGAAGTTGCTACTCTGAATGACAAGATTAAAGCCGAGGTTCACGATTTTATCGCCGACTCAGAACTCGTTAAGCAGTTTGGAGTGGACAAGGTTCCCGCGATAGTTCTTTTAGGAGAGAAGGATTACGGAATAAAGTTCTACGGACTGCCGTACGGCTACGAATTTCAAACGTTTATGTCGGTGTTGGCAATCGTTTCAAAAGGGAGGACGGATCTTTCGGAAAAGACAAAAGCACAAATACGCGCTGTTGGGGTTCCAGTTCATATCCAGGTTTTCGTCACGCTCACGTGTCCACTTTGTCCCATGGCGGCAAGCATGGCTCACAAGTTTGCCATGGAAAATGACTTGATAAAGGCTGATGTCATTGATGCAAACGAATTTCCTCAGTTGGCCGTGAAATATGGAGTCATGGGTGTGCCAAAAATAGTTGTCAATGAGAAGATAGAATTTGTAGGTGCAGTTCCTGAAGACCTCTTCTTGCAGCATGTGCTGCAGGGCGCTCGTTAGATTGCTTGTATGCTGGAGTGTCGGAAAGAGGCTTAGTTGATGAGGGAAAAGGAAGTTGTTCTTCAGATTCTGGGAATGCACTGTACCGCTTGTGCAACTGGAATCGAATCAGGTCTGAAGAGACTGGAGGGCGTTATAGAGGCAAATGTAAACTTTGCAACCAAGGAGGCTGTGGTAAGGTTTGACGAGGACAAAGTCAATCTCGACAAGATCAAGGCCACAGTAAAGAAAGGCGGGTACGAAGCAGTTGAACGCGTTGAAGACATCACCGAAAAGCGAAGAGAAGAGATAAAAGGAAAACTACGGCTATTCTTCATCGGCTTAGGGCTAACGATACCCATCGTCGTTATCACCTACTTCCTAACTTTTCCTGAAAAGAACTACGTACTTTTAGCGTTGACGACACCTGTACAATTTGTGGTAGGCTGGCACTTCTACAAAGGCGCTTACAGTTCGATAAGAAACCGTTTCGCAGACATGAACGTACTAGTCGCGCTGAGCTCTTCTGTTGCATACGCATATTCAACTTACGTCACATTCTTCACGACTAACGGCATGGGATTCTTTGAAGCCTCGGCCGTCGTCATAACTACCATAACCTTAGGCATGCTTCTTGAGGACATGGCTGTCGAACGAACTGGAGACGCGATAAAGAAGCTCATGGCGATTCAGCCGAAAAAAGCCATCGTAATTCGGGATGGTCAAGAAAAAGAAATCGCAGCAGACGATGTACAGATTGGTGACACCGTTATAGTCAAACCTGGAGACAGAATTCCAGTCGATGGAACAATCACCGAAGGCCACACATACGTTGATGAATCGATGATCACGGGCGAGTCAGTTCCTGTTGAAAAGAACGTTGGAGACATGGTCTTCAGCGGTACGATCAACAAGACAGGTACTCTCAAGTTTCAAGCAGAAAAAATCGGTTTAGAAACGATGCTGGCCTCGATAGTGCGTTTGGCGCGTGAAGTGCAGGCAAGCAAAGCGCCGATACAGAGGCTCGCAGACAAGGTTGTCAACGTTTTCGTTCCAGTAGTCGTTGGAATATCCATCTTGACATTCTGTGTGTGGTTCTTCGTTTTCAACAGCCAAAGCTTAGCCGTGACGACGACGGTCGCTGTTCTAGCCATATCCTGCCCTTGCGCGTTGGGCATAGCGACCCCAGCCGCAATAATGATCGGCGTAGGCAAGGGAGCAGAGAACGGCGTCCTCATCAAAAACAGCGCGGTGCTCGAAGTCGCAAAGAATCTCGACACAGTGGTTTTTGACAAGACTGGCACTCTGACCAAGGGCAAACTTGACGTCCCAGACATCGTTGCAAAGGACAAGAAGACCGTTCTTGAAGTTGCCGCAGTCGCTGAAAAATGGTCTGAACACCCGATAGGACAAGCAATCGTCAGGAAAGCTGAGAGCGAAGGAGTCTCAGTCGTGGAACCTGAATCTTTTGAAGCCCTGCCAGGATTTGGCGTGACGGCAGGAGTCAAGGGCAAGAAAGTGTTGATTGGAAACCTGGCGCTGATGCGAAACAACAAGATCTCAATAACTCGGCTAGAAGGCGAAATCGAAAAACTCGAAGGGGAAGGCAAGACTGTTGTTATCGTCGCTGTTGAAGGGAAAGCAGTAGGGGTCTTAGCTGTGTCTGACACTGTGAAAGAGCATGCAAAGGAAGCGATAATCACTCTGCAAGAAATGGGTCTGAAGGTTATCATGCTGAGCGGCGACACCAAGAGAACTGCGGAGGCAATAGCCAAACAGCTAGGCGTCAACGACGTTCTCGCGGAAGTTGTGCCAGTTCAGAAAGTTGAGGAAATCAAAAGGCTTCAAGCAGAAGGTCGTTTCGTAGCTATGGTCGGCGACGGAATAAACGACGCGCCAGCCATCACACAAGCAAATGTGGGTATAGCAATCGGGAGTGGAACCGACGTTGCCGTCGATTCGGGAGACATTGTCCTGATCAAGGATGACCTAAAGGACGTCGCTACAAGCATAAAGCTTAGCAGAAAAACATGGGGCAAAATCAAGCAGAACCTCTTCTGGGCGTTCTTCTACAACGTCATAATGATTCCACTCGCTGCGGGCGTTCTGCATCCTTTCCTAGGAGTTCTGATCCCGCCTGAAGCAGCTGCAACTTCAATGATACTTAGCGACATCACTGTTGTTGGAAACTCGATGCTGCTTAGAAGGTTCAAGCCCTGAGAACAAAATTGGGAAATGAGCGCGCGAGGCTCGTATCATCTTTTCTCTTCTATTCTTTCTACGATTATGGCATTGAGAGGACAAGCTTCGGAAGCTCTCTTAACGCTGTGGTAAAGGTCCTCAGGAATAACTACTATGGATGAGTTTCTCAACTTCTTCACTCGATCGTCCGCCAGTATTCCAGCTAACACTATTGCATGTGTGGGACAGCGACCAGTCTGCGACCCACAGTCGATGCATAGCTCCTTGTTGATAAAAACCCGGTATTTGACCATAGGTGTTTCCAATATATCAGGAGAGTTACTTATAATTTAAGCCGTAGAGCGCGCATTATATGTCCCATCATTAACTTCGCGCGCGCGAAGACAATTCCATTTCAAGTATTTTTGGTTCTTTCCACTCCTCTCTGAGAATGCTATAGATGTATGCGTCGGTCCATTCTCCTCCAACAAAACCGGCCTTGCGCAGTGTTCCTTCCTTCTTGAAACCAACCTTTTCTAGAACCCTTTGGGATGCGTGGTTTTCTACATTAGTGACAGCTTGGATTCGAGCAATATCCTTCGAGAGGAACAGATAGTCCACCATAATTTGAACCGCCTCAGTTCCATAGCCTTTACCTCTTTCACTGGGAATTATGCCATAGCCGATTTCCATTAATCCAGACGGTTGAACAATATAATGCGCAATGAACCCAATCTTTGCTCCTTCTTTCCTTTCGATGACGAACCGCGCTCTTTCGCAAATTTTGGCTAAAGGAGTAGGGGTTTCAAATCGCTTCTCAGCCTCAGCCTTGGACATCTGTGTCGAAACGGATGCATGCTCACCATAATAGTTTACATCACTAAGGGTTTCCACAAAAAAACCCAAATCTTCTTTCTCCATAACCCTCAAGTTCACATTTTTACCTTCAAGCAACTGCATCACCCTTTGCTACGTGTCCTAACTCAGTTTTATGAATATTGCGGGACTTTTCGGTTGAGGTTCCGTACGCGCGCAGCAGCTATCAGCATGCAAATCAGCATCCGGAGCCAGAGGGCGCCCTCGACTGGAGCTATGAAAAACAGAAAAAAAGGGGAAGTGCGGGAGATGGCTCCACCTTACTAGATATAAACCTTTAATAGGGTTTTTCCACGCGCGCTGCAAATATGAGAAGTGCACTGCTGGTTCTCTTGTCTGGTTCCCTCGTACGTTTTGGGTGGTTTGCGGTCACTGTTTGGTCACTTTTGTCCAAAAACCTATTTAGTGAAGACCAAAGTTCTCTTCTTTTGGTGAAGCAGAAATTGGCAGGATATTGCGTTGAAACAACTGATTTAACGAAGAATTACGGCAAAGTGGCTGCGGTCGATCACGTTTCGTTCAAGGTTCGAAGCGGAGAGACTTTTGGGTTTTTAGGTCCGAATGGGGCTGGAAAGACCACGACTATTAAGATGTTAACCACTTTGCTTAGGCCGACTAGCGGTAGTGCATCGGTTCTTGGGTTTGACGTTGTATCTGAAGGCGGCAGAGTCAGGCCGCACATTGGGGTTGTACAACAGGAACTGAGCTATGAGATGTCCTTGAGCGTGGAAGCCAACCTTGACCTGTACGGCTTTTTGTGGGACGTCCCTAAGAAAGAGAGGCGAGAAAAGATTGAGCTTCTCCTTGACAAGTTTGGCTTAAGAGATGTTCGAAAAACGTCGCCTCAAGAGCTTTCGATGGGACAAAGAAGGAGGTTGCAGGTCGCGAGAGAGTTTATGCACGATTGCCAACTCATGTTTCTTGACGAACCAACAACTGGTTTAGATCCACAAGCGAGAAGGATTACTCTGGATTTTGTGCGTGAGAAAGTTGAAAGTGGCATGACCGTTTTCTTCACAACGCACATAATGGAAGAAGCGGAGTACATCTGCGACAGGATAGCCGTTATTAACCATGGGCAAATTTTAGCGTTGGACACAATTGACAACATCAAGCGAAAATTTGGCGGCGTGAGCGTTATCCATTTGCGTGTTACGGATGGCAAGGAGGGGTTGAATCATAAGTTAGAGAAGTTGTCAGGAGTCGAAAGAATTGTTTATCCACAGCATGAAGATGAGCCTTTGAAGGTGTACGCCAAAGATGCAGATGCAGTATTGTCTCAGATAATTGACATCATAACGTCATCTGGCTTACATGTTGAGGAGCTCAGGATAAAGGAGCCGAGTCTAGATGATGTTTTCATTCAGATGATTAATTCTAAAGGAGGCAGTCGAAGTGAATAGTTTTCTCAGGCTAGTGTACAGAGATTTGAAGGCAGGAATCTGGTCGACAAAGTCCATGATTGTGATGCAGTTGGTAGCCCCACTATTCTACATCTTTGTGGCTGGATTTGCCTATGGTGCTGTTATTCCAACAATGACTATTGGCGGCAGAACTGTAAGCTATGTGCTTTTTCTTGCTCCAGGAATAATCGTTATGCAAATTATGTTTGCCGCTTCTATCGCTGGTGCGATGCTTTGGATTGACAAGAGACTTGCAATGTTTGCTCAGATTCTAATGGGACCGTTCAGCAGGTGGCAGTACATTCTCAGCAAAGTGGTTTCTATAATGCTTCAGGGAATGCTCAATGCATCCTTGGTTTTTCTTATGGCTTCTCCGATACTTGTTGGTTTAAGTGTTTCTCCGCTTGGTTTGGCTTACATTGTGGGTTCGCTTGTTCTCGGTTCACTCTTCTTCGGATCTTTAACACTCGCAATTTCTGTATTTATAAAATCTAATGAGTCGTTTAACGCTATGTTGAATATCATGTTCACCCCTTTGATGTTTCTAAGTTCAGTTTATTATCCTCTGCAAAATGCTCCATTAGCTATTCGGGCTGTTTCGTTAGCTAATCCTTTAACCTATGCAGCAGACATGCTTAGAGCTGGTTTGTTAGGCGTATATGTCCCGCATTTGTTCTTAGAAGTTATAGTTCTTGCAGTTGAAAGCTCAGCCGTTTTTGTCGCTGCAACAATTGCATTCAGAAGAGTAAAAACATAGCAAAAATTGCGCTGATATTCTGGGAGCATCAATACTATGGGAAGAGTTGTGATGGGGCGTCATGCAAAGAGTAAGCCTTTCTGGTGGGTTTACTTTCTTAATGGCTTGTGACAAAATCTTCAAGTGAATCTTCGATGATTTATGATGCTTGCATCGCTGAACAGTTACAGTTATAACGTTCTTTTTCTATCAAGTGGTACTTCCCTAAGCTGGCGAGATGGCAATGAGTGAATATGATGCCGTAATAGTTGGCGCAGGCATATTCGGACTTGCAACAGCGTATCACATAAAGAAGCTAAAACCTCAAGACAAAATTCTTGTTGTCGATCAACTAAGTGCGGCCGGTCAAGGAAACACTGCCAAAAGCGCCGCGATGTTCCGATGTTTCTTTTACTCTCGCACTAACCTGACTATCGTGGACACTTCGGTGGAGTTTTATCGTTACATCTATGAGAAGCTTAAGGTTGATTTAAAACTCAAATGGACAGGTTACTTGTGGCTGTTTTCTGAACAGGATTATAAGGACGCAGAACCCGTGCTGCGAAGCATGGCGGAACGAGGTTTGGAATACCGATTATTTGATGAAAAGG
This sequence comes from Candidatus Bathyarchaeota archaeon, assembly GCA_963842875.1. Taxonomy (GTDB): domain Archaea; phylum Thermoproteota; class Bathyarchaeia; order Bathyarchaeales; family SOJC01; genus DATHCB01. The sequence continues at coordinate 105,379 of CAWJIF010000011.1, read as the reverse complement.
AGCTGGCTGAAAAACTCAAAATGAAAACTCAAGTCACTATCGACGAAGAAGCACAAATGATGGGACTCGCAGACGCAAACGTAGGCGTATTAGTGCCAAAAGCAGGCTCCATAGACATAGACGAACTCGTAAAGTTTTATGAAGCAGAATTCAAGAAAATGGGCGGCGTTACGCAATACAACACGCGCGTGGAAAATATAATCGTTGAGCCAGAAACCTCCCTTGGAATACCAGGCGAGCCTTACTTCTGGCAGAACCCTCACGCTGCGGGAGTAAAAACCAACAAGGGCGTGATTAAAGCCAAAAAAACCATCATCGCCGCAGGCGCGTGGGCATCGACTCTACTTGACCATGTGGGAATCGACACGCTCTCCAAACCGATAAAACGACAACTGTTCTCAGTAAGAGCGAACACCGAACCACTAAAACAACTACTTTATGCAAAGGGCTTCGGCAAAGAGGGATGCATGCCCTTCACCATACTGCCCAGGCCGCGAGTTTACATAAAACCCGCCCTTGAGGAAGACGCTTTCTGGTTCAGCTACGGCGACCACTTCCCACGCGCCTTCAAACTCGAAGACGACCCGCAACTAGAAGAAAACTACTACAAATACGGCATCTACCAAGTCGCCACAAAATATTTCCCACAATTCATAGGCTGCCAACCAAACGGCGCATGGGCTGGACAATATGCCCTAAACACTTTGGATGGACAACCAGTAATCTTGGAAGAAGGCGACGTAATAGTTGTTGGAAGCTGCAGCGGAAGCGGGAATATGAAAGGCGACGCGGTAGGAAGAATCGCAGCCGCACTGTACGCCGAAAAAGAATACGCATTTCTGCATGGAGAAAAAGAATTCAAAGTCAGCGACCTAGGACTCAAAGAACGTAATGTAGAGCCTGAAAAACTCATAATATAAAGGAAGCGCAGAACATGCAACCCTTTAAACCTTCAAAAAGAACAAGAACAATCGAGTACGCCATTCGAGACGTAATCGGCTTCGCAAAAAACCTCGAAAAGAAAGGCAAAAAAATCCTCTACCTAAACATCGGCGACCCGGTGAAATACGATTTTGACACGCCGCAATTCATCAAACAGGCACTATTTGACGCCGTAAACGCAGGCGCAAACTGGTACGCCGCCTCTGAAGGACAGCAGGAGCTTAAGGAAGCCATTTGTGAAAAAGAAAAGAAAATAAACAATGTAGACATCCGCCCAGAAGACGTTGTTGTTACCGCAGGAGTTTCTGAAGGAATCCAAATGCTGACGGCAGCAATAGTTGAAAAGGGCGACGAGATTCTGATTCCAGGTCCAACATACCCGCCCTACATGTCCTACACTCAGTTTTTTGAAGGAAACCCCATTTTATACCGAACTTTGGAAGACGAACGTTGGCAACCAGACCTTGACGACATCAGAAAAAAAATCTCCAAATCAACCCGCGCCATTGTCATCATTAACCCGAACAATCCAACAGGAGCACTTTACAACGAAAAAACAGTAAAAGAAATGCTAAGCATCGCAGCCGAGCATGAGCTACTCGTGCTTTCGGACGAGATTTACGACAGAATCGTTTATGAGAAAAGGTTTGTCAGCACTTCATACATAGCAAAAGACTATCCAGTTGTCGGATTAAATGGCTTTTCAAAAGCGTACTTGATGACCGGCTGGCGCCTCGGATACATATACTTCCACGACCCATCACAGCAGCTTAAGGAATTGAAGGAATGCGTTGAAAAAGAAACTCGCATAAGACTCTCCGCAAACACCCCAGTTCAAAAAGCCGGTGCAGTTGCATTAAAAGGTCCACAGGACCACATAAAAGAAATGGTCGACCAACTTCGACAAAGACGAGACTACATACTGAAACGCCTGAACGAAATCGACGGTATCAACTGCACAAAACCCGAAGGCGCCTTCTACGTATTCCCCAAAATCGAGCAAATCGGGTCTAGATGGAAGAACGACATGGAATTCGTCCTAGACATCCTAAACAACACCGGGGTTCTTTTCGTCCCAGGGTCAGGGTTCGGCGAAACTTACGGCTCTAGGCATGTAAGAGCAGTTTTCTGCGCATCCATGGAGACTTTGGAAAAAGCATTAGACAATTTAGAAGAATTCATGAAAAAATGACAACAGAAAAGGGTAAGCGCGCGCTATTGGTTATTTGATCGGTATTCCTTCGTTTGGGTCTCGCACAACCTTCTCAAACTCTTCCATCAAGCGTTTGGTAATCAGACCTGGCTTCCCTTCGCCTATAGTTCTCTTGTTTATTTCTCGCACCGGAATGATTTCTGCCGCGGTTCCGGTGAAGAAGACTTCGTCTGCTGTGAATAGTTCGTTCGGCGAAATGTTTCTCTCCCTCGCATTGTAGCCTAGCTTTCTTGCAACCTGCAAAACCACTTGTGCTGTTATGCCAGGCAAAGCGCCTGTAGAGCTGTGAGGAGTGAATATTTCGCCGTCTCTCACAATGAAAATGTTTTCTGCAACACCTTCACAAACATAACCTGTTCTTTCCAGCGAAATTGCCTCTTCGACACCTGCGTTGTTCGCTTCGATTTTGGCTAGAATGCTGTTCATATAATTCAGGGACTTAACCTCGTGGCTAGTCGCGTCTATCGCATCTCTTCTTACCCATGAGATCATGGCGGTTATGCCATTCTCTTTATTATCATCACCGTGCAGTCGGATGACGTCCGTGATGATTACTATGGTTGGTTTTTGGCATTTTCTGGGATCTACTCCTAGGTCACCTACTCCTCGAGTGACCACTAGACGTATGTAGCTGTCCCGAAGATTGTTCTTCCTCAGCGTTTCTATGATTGCTTTAATCATTTCTTCCTTAGAAATGTTGATTTGCAGCATTATCACGTGGGCTGACTTGTAGAGGCGGTTGATGTGTTCCTTCAGCTTGAATACTGTCCCATTGTAGGCACGTATTCCTTCAAAGACACCGTCACCGTAAAGAAGCCCGTGATCATAAACAGAGATTTTTGCCTCTGATTTAGGATGAAATTTACCATCTATGTAAATCTGCATATGGGTGCTTCTTCCAGATTCTCGCCTCATTTTAGTATAATGTAAAATATTATTTTTTCTTCGATATTTGTTTTGAGGAGTTCTCCTTTGTATTCGGATTATCCATAGAATTGTGGCCTATTCGACAGATACTTTGGCAATGTCAGCGGCTTGAATGGTTTTCCTTCCGTCGTCTTCTTCATTTCTTTGATCAGTTCGTCTAGTTTCATTGTTCTGATCTTGCCAAGCTTTTCTGTCCCTTACTGCAAAATGCCCGAGTCTATCTCTTTCTGACCGACAACAATTACGTAGTTGACCCATTCTGTCTCAGCTTCTCGTACTTTCTTCTGCATTGTTGATGGGCGTCGTCAACGTCTACCCGGATTTGTTGTTGTTCAATTTCTTCAGCCATTCTTTTCGCTTCCTTTTCAAACTTGTCTGAGATGGGTATTATTCTGACTTGTGTTGGCGCGAGCCAGAGTGGTAACATCGGATGCCTCCCTTCTGTTGCTCTTTGTACGCTCTTTTCCAGCAGATGCATAGATACTCTTTCGATTGCGCCGCTGGGGGAACAGTGAAGAATCAATGGGTAACTTTTTTTCCTCTTTCGTCGATGTAGGTGATGTCATATCTTTTCGCGTTTTCCACATCGAGCTGATCTGTTGAAAGAGCTGAAGCCTTGTCTTGGTTGTCGATGAAGTTGGGTTCCCATTTTAGTATGAAATAGAAAAACTGCTTCTCCACATTTCAACAAGCACTGGTCTCCTATTCAACTTCACTAACGAGATGATGAATCTCTTGTTTTTTGAGTAGAAATCCTTGGTGAATCGTATTCCCAGTTCGTAATCTTCTTTTCCAAAGCCTATGCCTCCCAAAACTCTCATGCACAACTTGAAACGGGTGATGAATTCTCTCTTCGCTTGCTGCAGGTCTGCGCAGAAGGCGTGGCAGTCTGGCATTGTGAATGCTCTCAAACGTCTGAACCCAGCTAATTCGCCGCTTTTTTCTCTTCGAAAGCTGTATCGGGTTAACTCGTACATTCTTAATGGAAGTTGACGGTAGGAGAATTGAGTGTCATGCATTATGAGAAACTGCCCGAAACAGGCGGCAAAACGGAGGAACAACTCTTTTTCTTCCGATTTGAGCGTGTACTGCCTTGCAGGAAAACGGTTTAAGTAATCTGCTAGGCTGGGGTGGTTAAAGTCATACATTATTGGAGTTTCCACTTCCATCGCGCCGTACTCTTGACAGTTTCTTCAGTTACGTATTGCTCAAGCAAGGACTTGATTAGACGTCCCTTTGGATACCAACGGAAATTTCCCGGGTCGCTGGCTGGTTCATAATCCGCAATTTCCAGTCTCTTCATCAAAGTCACGTGGGGTGGCATCTGCTGTGCCGCCCGAACCTTAGAAATCTCATACCTTGCAAATTTTCCTAGGCTTTCATGTTTTGAAAAGTCAAACTCTTCAACTGGAACTAATTTTCCATTTGGCTGCAGAATATACCAAGTGGATTTAAGTTTTTCTTCGGCTTTCACAGCCTCAGAGACTTTTTCTTCTTCTGCCTTCTCTCCTTTCGCTTCGGAGGGCAGAAATGCTCGCGACTGCTCTGCGAGCGGGTGTCCTTTTATTGATATAGTGAATTGCTTATTCCAGCCGAAGGGTGCGCGGTAGGTTTCGAGCCCGCTTTCTTTGGCGTGTTTTTCCATGGTTTTAATCGCACTCAACGCCTCAGCTGGCTTGGCTAGGTTGCTGCTTAAGTGCGAGTAGGGGTAGATGAGGATTCGTTTTGCTTTTAGTTTTTCCAAGTTGAGTTTGATTTCTTCTATTGCTTTTTTTGCAACCCTTTCGTCGTCGCCTTCTTCGACAGCAACGAATAAAACAACAATATCCTCAAATCTTTGTGCTTCCTTTTCACTCTTTTCAGCCATTGCGATTTCTTTTTTTATAGGCTTGTACTCAATGAAGTTTGAATGTAGCTGTAATATTCGCAAGTTTGTTCAGCCTCAACTATCTGAATAGTCTAAAAGGTAGTTATATGAGGAGGGCAAATTAGTCTTTCTAACCTCTGTATCGCCACTTTTCGAGCATCTTGTCTTTTTTGGTTGCTTTTTTGTATTCTTTGTAGTGGTCCTTGCACAGGTACGCTCGTCTTTCGCTACCAACTTTTAATCCAGCTTCTGCTACTTTCGAAGTGGCCAGAGAACGAACAGCGTCTTTACCGCATCCAGAAACAGTGCATTTCACGCCTTTAGCAATACGTCCCACAGAACTGCCCTCCAATATGGCTTATACTCAAACACGCCTTACGCTTAAGTTCTTTTCCCATTTTTGTCTATAACCCGTTGTGCGTCTCCGCCCGCATACACTCATCATGCAAATGCTCAGCCAACCCGTAAACTGCTTCTTTCTCAGCGAGAAACAAAGGTCCAACCGTTGCCACCTTAAAAGACGACATCGCTGAACCAACGCATGCGCACCACATAGGATCATTATTATTTACGTATTCTGCCAAAAAAGCGCCTGCAAAAACGTCCCCAGCACCAGTTGGATCAATAAGCTCTTTTGGCTGGATGGCGGGAATTCTGCGAAACGTTTCATCAAAAAGGATTGCTGCGCCTTTTTCTGCCCAACGTGACAATGACGATTTTTGTGCCAAAATTTTGGATTTCTTTCATTGAAGCCTCTAAACTCCTCGACCTTGCGATTTTTCTAATTTCCTGCAAAGAAGATTTGTAAATGTCAATTTGCTCAAGGACTCTTTTATCCACCAACTTTTTTAAACTCACTCTCCCATTTGAATCGAATTTACGCAATAAGCCCTGGGGGTCTAGGGAAAGCATATCTGCCTTCTTGCGAAGTTCTTCGATGACATCGAATGAGATTTCGCCCGCAATAGGGGCGACATGAATGATCTTAGCCTTAAACATTAGTGGTACGTCTTCTTGAAGAATTGGTGGAGCGCGGCTTTTCAACAAAAGCCGTCTATATCCGTTCACATATTTTATAACAAAAGAAGTCGTCGAGACTCTTTTGACCTTTTTAACGCCAAATAAGTCGACCTTGTCGCTTCGTAGCAACTTTATGTAATTATTTGGAAAATCATCACCTACTTTCGAAACCACGCCTGCCTGTGCATCAAGTTTTCGTGCCGCAATCGAAACGTAAGTTGGTGATCCGCCAAGCGTCTGTCTAGACGCATCCAAACGTGGCAATAAAATGTAATCTATGGCGAAGTGCCCGACCGTGACTATGTCAAACACTTTCATTTTGTGAGACCTTTCAGAAAGTTATTTAGGAAAGAGAGTTCACCATGCACTATATAAGTGCCTATTCGCAATTGATATAGAGAGTGATATAAGGTGCCTGGAAAACGAAAAAGCCGTGGAAGATCTAAGGGAAGTAAAGGAAAAAGTGCGTCAGTTCAGTGTTTCGGCTGCGGCGAACAAGTGCCCCGGGACAAAGCAAAAAAGGTTTCCCACAGAGTCTCGTTAGTTGATTATGCGTTAGCTAAGGAACTGCGGCAGAAGGGCGCATACATCGCATCGCCAGTGGAAACAAAATACTACTGCGTCTCATGCGCCGTGCACAGGGGCGTAGTGAAAGTCAGAGCGAGAGATGAACGCAGGCAACCTTGGAAAAAACATTAGGCCACAGTTTTTTTCTTTGAAGTCTTATAGAAATAGGTTACACGTTGGAGCACTGTGAGATTTGTCAAAAAGGCTAAGAGAATTATGCTCCATTTTAAAGCGTCCAACCAAACAAGCGTAAGTAAACTTGCGACGACTAGAACTACTATGCGTTCTGGGCGTTCAGCTAGGCCTATAGACTCCATTTTCACTCCAGCCGCCTCCGCTCTGGCTCGCGAATAACTCACCAACAACGTACCTATGACGGCGACAAAACCCCAGGGCACATCACAGAATCCTCCAAAAATAATGCCGCCCAAAATCGCAGCGTCAGAGTAACGATCGAGCAAGGAGTCTAGAAAACCACCGAAGACTGTAGTTTCACCATACAAGCGGGCTAGAACTCCGTCTAATGCGTCGCAGAAACCTGAAAGCAACAAAAAAACAACCGCTAAGATCAGTAGAAGCGTGTTCGAAGAGGATTTCCAGTAGGTGACTGCTGAGAGCAACGCAAACACTATGCCGAGACCGCTCACAGTATTTGGTGTTAGGCCTACTTCATGGGCAAATCTTGCCTCTCCGCTCAGTAATTGCTGAATTTTCGCTTTTAGTCTAGTCAGCATTGCGTTTCTGTAGAACTATGTGTCGCAATCTTTATTTATGCCTTAAAACGGAAAACATACTCAACGCCCAGGTCACCACTCACATGATAGCCCTGCTTGAAGCACAATGTCCTAGAAGTGAATTGACGGAAGATATTGGAAAGGTTGACGTTGTGGTCCTAACCAAGAACAGTGAGGAACAGCTTGAACGGTGCTTGGCTGCAGTTTACAGAAATGTTCCGGTAAACAGACTAATTGTTGTGGACGGCTACTCCACAGACAAAACATTGAAAATAGTGAAAAAGTTTGAGAAAAAACACCACAATGTGATGCTGATTCAAGATAAGGGCTGGCGAGGTAAAGCAAGACAAATCGGAATAGAACATGTGGAAACTGAGTGGTTCATGTTTGTTGACAGCGACGCAGAACTCTGTGACAACTGGCTTGAAAAAGCCAAAGGTTTCGTCGCTCCTGAGGTGGGCGCGGTTTGGGGAATCGAAGTTTGGTCGGTTATAACAAATCCGAGGCTTCTGCGGCTGTTTTTGCAGATTACGATGAGCATTTTCCAGACCAGAGGCGGCACACATGATTTGTTGGTGCGCCGGGAAGCGGTTGAAGACATCAAGATTCCGGATGCTCTGCATTCTTTTGAGGACGCTTACATTAAAGAATGGATTAACAAGAAAGGATACAAGGTTGTTGCGACGTATAATCCTTACTGTATTCATCATAGACCTTCGATTGTTTGGAGCGTGAAGTCAGGCATTAACATCGCTCAAAGCGAGATACGAGCAGGATTATTCCATAAATACCCCAATCTGCTGCTTTCATACGGGTTCTACGTCGCCTACTTCATGTATCAAACCCTGCGCAAGGCTTCTCCTTCTTTGTAAGCACGCCCCGCGCGAAACTCATCTGAGTTGAATTCTTTTCAATATCTCGACTAGTGGATATCCAATACCACACATTGATATTAATGAACCGACGCCAATACCGAGCCACCAAATCCAGGGTTCCATTTCAGTAATCGCCGCCAAATACGTGCCCACAACAAAAGTCACCACCAAAGCAGCAGCCAAACACCCGAGAAAATTATTCAATCTCCCCTTCGTCATGAAGTATGAAGCCGCCCAAACCACGATTACCAAGAACCCCACGAAGAAAAGGCTGTTCAAAACACCGTTGAAAAGCATCAGTCTGCTGTTAGAAAACCATGGACAGACGAAGAAAGCTACGTTCTGAATATCCCAAGAGAAAATTGTCAAACTAGCCAGAATTATTGCGAGAGTAACTGACACGCCGATGCCGAAAGTGCTTCGCCGTTTCCAGACGCCTATTCGCCAAGCCACCAAACTCGCACAAAAGTTCGCAAATGCACCCAATGTTATGTCTATCATTACGCTAGGCAGCGGGCTCACTATGTTACTGATCACACAGCCAATCGTCACACCAACTACTGCTGGCCAGCCGAAAACAATAGATAGCGGAATCAAAGCATCTGCCACTCTTACCTGAACCAACTGAAAACTGATCCCAGCCAAGGCGACAACGAGCACGGCGTAAAGTGCAGCAAAAACAGTTGTCAACGCTAGGTTCTTAACATTCACTTTTTTTACCTCCCGCACACCCGGGATTTATATCTTTCAAGCGGCGGAACGGGTGGGGAGGTATCCCACTCACCCGCCACAGCTTGCGCATTCGCGTGTTTCAATTATTAAGCTTATTGGTATGTTTAGCAGAAACTTACGGAGAATCTTAATTTCCTATCATTTTTAGTCGCTTATGCTTTTTCTTCGGCGCGCTTGTAGCAACTCGTGCAATTACGGTGCCGAGAGCGACAGTTGCGCCGACAGCTAGTGCACGCTCGTTACCAACCAACTTGCATTTGGGGGCGAAAACGATTTAGACAAATAGTCACTAGTAGTAGCGCAGAGGATCAAACAACGACAAAAACGACCACATTACCCTGCGGATGCAAATACCAAGACAACGGATTCCTAGTAATACGTATTCATGAATGCGAAGACCACAAGAAACAGCGCACAAGAAAACGACCGTATCGACCCAAAGCTGAATGCGTAAGACCCTGACCTGAAATGAAATTGAATAAAATCGAGTCGTCTTATCGTATGTTTGCGTTTTTGCTAGTTCATTTGAAATATCTTGGGTAAGCGCGCGCTGACAGGCATTTTTCAAGGCTATCTACTTAGGCAAGATTTGCGTTATGGCGCTAGCTGTACCATCGATCATAAACTGGACAGCGATTGCCAAAACAATTATTGCCATGAGTGCGGTTACTACGCGGAGTCCTTCGTCGCCTAACAGCTTAAACAATCTTGAAGAGTATAGCATTCCCACATATGATATCAGAACTCCCACAAATATTCCTACGAAAACGAAAGGGGACTCGTAGAAACTGCTTGCTTTGGAAACCAAGAGTATAACTGTCGTAATCGCACCTGGACCTGCGGTGAGAGGAAAAGCTAATGGAACAATAGCAATGTCTTGACCGCCTTCCGGCGAATATCCGCTTTGTGTTGGGTTAAGCATTCTTATGGCAACTGCAACAAGGAGGATTCCGCCTGCGATTTGAAATGCGGAAACCGTAATGTTGAAGACTAAGAAGAGAACGTTTCCTGTGATAGCGAAGAACATCAGAACTAAAGTAGATATTCTCATTGATCTTGCGATAATTCTGCGTTTTTTCTTGGAATCCATGTCTTCTGTCAGTGTTGCATAGACCGCTATCGTGCTGAAAGGCTCCATAACAGCAACTATGGAACTGATAGCTAACAGTGCAAACTCAACAATTTCCAACCGTTTGCCACCAAGCGATGTTTAACCACAATTAAATATAACAATTATTCGCTTAGTTTTTTCAAAATTCATATTAGAAGCAAGAGCCTTATATCAAAATATGAGTGATTGGACTAGGAAGTTATTTGTTGACCATTCCGATCTGTTTCTGAAGTTTCTGAATGAGCGGTGGTCTCGAACAGAGGAATTAATCAATGGAATGACAAAAGTGCTTAAGGACATGGGGATTACTTCGGGAGACTTGCTTGATTTATGCTGTGGAAACGGACGCATTTCAATCCACATGGCCAAGAAGGGGGTTCAAAGCTGTTGGGGTCGACATTTCGAAAGTCTTCCTTAGGGACGCAAGGAGAAAAGCCAGAGAACATGGAGTTTCCGACTCGGCAACTTTTTTGGAAGGGGACGTTAGAAAGCTGAAAGAAGTCATTGGAAACACCTCAGAGCCTTTCGAAGTGGTTGTTAACGCTTGGACGTCCATTGGATATTATTCGCAAGGGGATGACCTGAGCGTCTTTACGCAAGCTAGAGAGCTTTCGAGTGAAGGTGCGATTCTGTTTATCACTGAAACCATGCACAGCGATTACCTATCCGTGAAATTTACTCCTACAGCTTATACAGAAATACACAACACTGTTCTTTTGGAGAGTAGAAAGTGCGACCCAGTAGCCTCGCAGACTAATACTTCTTGGGCGTTCTATAAAAAACATGGAGAAGACCTAGAGTTTATAGATAAGGTGAAGTTTGAACATCACATTACAGTTTAAGCGAACTCTTCTCTCTTCTCAAAAAAGCAGGCTGGGAGACCATAGCATTCTACGGAAACCTTTCAACACTACAGCCAATGAGCCCTCTAACAAGCTTGAACCTTGTGGCTAGAGCATATTAAGTCAAAACTCTTAATTTGTGAGCGAAAATTGGTGGGGCTGCCCGGATTTGGACCGGGGTCACGAGCGCCCGAGGCTCATAGCCTAGACCAAGCTAGCCGACAGCCCCTTCTTCTTGTGGATTAATCACTAGTCATGTTAATAAAACTAATTTCTTATTCACAGTGCAGTCATGATCAAACATTCTAGAGAATCACCTTGCCTCTTGCAAGCCTCATTTTGCCAATCTTCTCGCAAAGAATTTCCTGAGCTCTTCTGCAATTATGACAATGCATGCAAGAGATATCAAGAATATCCAATTATTAAGCCCAAGAAAGGTCGTGCCAAATGCCTGTTGCAAGAATGGAACATAGACTATCGCTGACAAGACGGAAATCTGTGCAGCGATACCCACCAGAATCCATTTGTTGCTCCGTATGCTGGTTTTGAAAATAGATGTTTTACTCGTTCGACAAGCAAGAACGTCGCCGGTCTGAGCTACGACTATACCAGCAAAAGTCATCGTCGTGCCTTTGATGTAGACAAGGCTGTTGCTACTCAATGACGTTCCAAAGCTCCAGCCACCCGCAAACCATGCGCTTAGACAGCCAATCATGGCGCCAGCAGAAATGATTAACCCAATGTACAGCGAGCGCAGAAAAACTCTTCTATTAAATAATCGCTCTGTCACACTTCGCGGTGGTTCTTGCATTATGCCCGGTTCTGGCGGTTCACGGCTCAGGGCTAGGGAGGGAATAACGTCTATGCCCAAGTCTATAGCCAAAACTTGAACCACAAGCAACGGCAGCGGAATGTGCAACAACACGTAAAGCACAAACGGAACCAGCTCAGCCCAATTATGCGCAAACACATAAACAATAAACTTCCTAATATTCTCATAAATCGCCCGACCGGACTCCACTGCATTTACAATAGACGCGAAACTATCGTCGAGCAAGACCAAATCAGCAGAATCTCTAGCAACGTCTGTTCCAGAAACACCCATCGCAATGCCAATGTCGGCTTCTTTCAGCGACGGTGCATCGTTCGCGCCATCGCCAGTAACGGCTACAATCTCCCCTTTTTGCTTGAGCACTGTTACTATACGAAGTTTCTGCTCAGGAGTAACCCTTGCAAAAATAACCTGTCCCATCTTAACCTTCTCAAGAATTTCTTCGTCGCTCATTGTCTCCAAGTCGACGCCGCGAATCACGTGGGTTTGTCCACTCTCAACTATGCCTACTTCTTCAGCAATAGCCTGCGCTGTGGGGCCATAATCTCCAGTGATTATTACAATTTTTATGCCAGCCTGCTTAGCTTGCCTCACTGCTTCTTTAACTTCAACACGTGGCGGATCCTTCATTGCGGCAAGTCCAACAAAGATCATCTCTTTCTCAACATCACCGTTGCTCAAGAGTGTGTCTTCTGGCATTTCCTTGTATGCTATGGCTATTACACGCAGACCTTCACTTGCGAATTCATGAAGCTTCTGTTCAACAGACTGTAGATTCTTTTTTGTTAAGTCGCCTGTTTTGCCATTTAGAACTATTTTTGTGCATACAGACAGAACGCTTCTCGGAGCACCTTTTGTGTACACAAGAAATTTGCCATTACTTTTGTGGATTGTTGTCATCCTTTTTCGTTCTGAGTCGAAGGGTATCATGCGAATTACAGGTTTTTGTACAAGCAGGGTCTTGTTGTCTACACCATATTTTAGGGCAGCGATAAGCAACGCACCGTCAGTCGGGTCTCCAATCACGCCCCATGACTTATTTCTGTCCGAAGGCGGCTCAACCTTCCCGCTGCTGCATAGAGCAGAGATCTCCAAAATCTTTTCAATGCCAACAACTTCATCCTTCCCGAGGAGTTTACCGTTGCTGGTGAAATCGCCGATTGGCATGTATCCAACTCCTGAGACTTCTATAACTCTATTTCCAACCCAGACTTTGGTGACAGTCATTTCGCCCTTTGTTATTGTTCCAGTTTTATCGGTGCATATTACAGTCACGCTGCCAAGCGTTTGAACTGAGGATAAGCGTTTAACAAGAACATTCCTTTTCGCCATTTTCAAAACATTTATTGCAAGGGCACTCGACACGGTAACTTGCAGTCCCTCGGGAACGCAAGCCACCATCACACCTATCATAAATAATATGCTTTCAATAGGCTGTAAATGAAGCAAAATCAAACCTATCGCGAAAAATATGCCTCCAACGGTCATGGCAAAGGCGAAGTCGACTTTTGCTGTGTAAGCGATCTCTTTCTGAAGAGGGCTGTTCTCCTCACCTATTCCCTGGGCCAAGCCAGCAATTCTTCCGAACATGGTCTTCATGCCAGTAGCAAAAATCACCGCCTTGCCGCGACCTTTGGCAACGCTGGTGCTCATAAATACTAGGTTGGGCGAGTCAATATACGTCGCATCTGCGACTTCTATTGGCTGAGTGGTTCGAGGTTGCGGTTCAGACTCTCCAGTTAAGGGCACATTGTTTGTCCATAATTCGTATGCTTCAATTAAACGTGCGTCGGCTGGAACGCGATCGCCCTCCTCCAAATCAATAACATCACCTGGAACAACCTGTGTAACGAGTATTTTCCTGAGTTCTCCATCTCGAAAGACTTTAGCGTACTCTGGCATCCATCCTCTGAGGGTTTCTATTGCCTTTTCCGCTCGCCATTCTTGGAAAAGACTAAAAACTGTGTTAACTAAAACCACTGCAAAGATGATGAGGCTCAGTCTCCACAGACTTGGATCCCATATGCTGCCAATTGCGGCGAGGAAGCTTGCGAACAACAACAGAACACTGAACAAATCCTTCAAGTTAGCAATAAACTTGTAGACGGCAGACGCATGCTTCCTTTCAACGAGCATGTTCAGGCCATACTTGGCAAGTCGTTTTTTTGCTTCTTCGCTGGTCAAACCTTTAGGCGAGGTTTCAAGAACTTCAAAAATTTCTTTTGCAGATAAATGCGCAATTTCCTTCAATCCAAGCCCATCCAGAGCGCGCGCGCCAAGATATAATTGTTTGCCTTGAGATGTCAAGGATGTGCATCTGATCCATCCGCGTAAATGTCCAAACATCGTCGATGTTTCGGCTTTAAGCGTATTTAATGGAAGAATTTAAACTCATCGGAAAGTTACGTTTCCTAGGTCTATTTCTTGTACCGCAAAAACTTTGGAGAATCGTCCGTAGCCAGACAAATTATTCAGCGGTTTGTTTGCATGATTTTTTTGCAAAACATTCATAAAGACATTCAGTAACAAATCCTTGAAGCCTCATGCGGGCCGGTAGTTCAGCCTGGTATGAATGCCTGACTTGCACTCAGGAGGCCGTGGGTTCAAATCCCGCCCGGTCCACTCCCATTTGGGTTAGTCCCAATCCCGCGGGTTAACAAATCCACAAATCTAGTATGCAATCAAGCATTACGACATTCTGGTGAAAAACGCATAGTGCTTAACGAAAACGTCATATCTTTAGTCAATATAGAATTCTGTTTCTAGACGTTTTCAGTTATGTGGAGATGTGATGGTTGATGAAGAAGATAGGTGTGGTCACAACAGGTGGGGACGCACCTGGAATGAACGCTGCTATCAGGGCTGCCGTCAGGATCGCTTACTCAAGGAATCTACAAGTTTTAGGTTTTGAAAGGGGCTGGGAAGGCTTGATAAAAAACACTTTCAGTCTGTTGACGCCGCGCTCTGTTGGTGGCATAATACAGTTAGGCGGCACCATTCTTCACACATTGCGATGTCCGGAGTTTGAACAGAAGGCAGGGATTAAAAAAGCGGCTAAGATGCTCGCTTTAAACAATGTTTATGGACTCATTGTTATCGGTGGCGATGGCTCTCTCAGGGGTGCTTTAGAATTAAGCAAAGAGACTGACACGTTAATGGTTGGGGTTCCAGCGACAATTGATAATGACATTTTTGGAACTGACGAGACGATAGGCTTCGATACAGCTGTAAATACAGCAGTTGGCGAGATTGATAAAATCCGAGACACTGCAATCTCCCACGAAAGAATCTTCATAGTCGAAGTTATGGGGCGAGAGAGAGGTTTCCTAGCGTTAACAGTGGGTCTCACCGTCGGTGCTGAAGTAGTCCTGATCCCAGAGGAAAAATATGACCAGGAAAAAATCATCAAAGCCATACGAGAAAACAGTGCAAAAGGCAAGAAATCTGGCATAATAGTAGCCGCAGAAGGCATCGGAGACACCCACAAACTTGCAAAAGAACTCGAAAGAGACGCAGGAGTAGAAGTCAGGCTCAGCATACTGGGCTACGCACAAAGAGGAGGTAGCCCCACGGCGAGAAGCCGTCTTTTAGCCAACTTGTTCGCCAACGAAGCAGTGCGGCTATTATCCGAGAGGCAAGGAAGCAAAGTAGTTGGATTGCAAAATGGCGAAATAACCAACATACCGCTTGAAGAGTCTTGCAAAACGAAAAAGCCCTTGGATCTAAATCTGTTGAAGCTTGCAAGTATATTGGCAACATGATAACAATTATTATTCCAGGAAAAGATGGCAACACTTTTCTACACTTCTCTTTAATAGTTTTCTTTGGAGTTGGGGTTGTTGAAAAACAAAGGAATTTACAAAGTGGAATTGATAGATATGGCAGATCAAGACGGCCTCTATCAAGAAAATGAAGACAAATACCTATTCACTCGGAAAGCTTCGATCTACGGATGTTGCATCAAGTTACTTACAAACGTGGAATACGTAAAGGAGCGATGGGAGGACAGCTTCTACAGTATGAGCGAAGACGTTCGCTCCCATGGCAGACTAATTGTGTTAGACGAGCCTGGGAAAAAACTGAGCGTAAAATATGATCCCTACACCAAAACAGCGTTTCTTATTAATGTTGACTATTATGGGTGGGTGAAGAGCCTAGCACTTGCAGTGGCAGGAGACGTTCTCGAAGATGAGCACCGAATCTACTCTGTTCACGGCGCTGCTATCGATGTAGGAGGTAAAGGCGTGTCACTCATCGCTCCGCCTGGAACAGGGAAGACCACGCATTCTTGGGGGCTTTTGAGCTTAAAAGCTGCTAGGTTGGTCGGTGACGATTGGTACTTTGTTCGCCTTTCAACTCGTGAACCATTGGCTTTCGGCTCTGAAAAGAACAGTTACATCGAGGCTGACATAGGCAAAATATGGGGCGAATACGAGAAACTTGTTGAGAAGGTGCATTTTGACCCTCAGGGTAGAGCTGTTGTTAACGTCAGGTGGATAGTGGGAAACGGAGGCGTCATTCCAATGACAACCATGCAAGAAATCATACTGCTCAAAAGAGACCCTGAGGACAAAGACATAGTCACAAGCTTAACTGCAAAAGAAGCCCTGCGATACCTCCTAGCTAACAACTTCTGCAATCCTCATCAACTGGTGACGGACAAGAGAAAACTAGACTTGAGAAAAGTCTTTTTCCACCAATACTTCAAACAAACGAGCATTCACATGATCAACACCACTCCCCCACCTCATGAGACTCAGCGGAGAATCAGAGAAATCGTGACCGGAGGAAAAGCATGATTTGAAGCTGATTTACGTAGTAATCGACGGCTTGGGCGACCTTCCAATCAAAGAACTCAGAAATGAAACTCCACTTGGCGCAGCAGACACACCTAATTTGGACTATCTTGCCAGAAAAGGAAAAACAGGGCTTATGTACACGGTAGGCAAAGGAATTGCGCCTGAAAGCGATGTGGGCGTTATATCAATTTTAGGCTATAACCCCTTCAAATACGCAACAGGCAGAGGAGTTCTTGAGGCCGTGGGTGCAGGCGTAAGCATGAAAAATGGCAACTTAGCCCTGCGCTGTAACTTTGCGACCTTAGGTGAAGGCACAATAATAATTGACAGACGGGCTGGCAGAGACTTGACTATAGAAGAAGGCGTAAGGCTTAGCAAAGCCGTAAATGAAAGAGTGAAATTGGAGTCTTATCCCGCCGATTTTGAGTTTAAAAGCACGATTGGGTACAGGGCTGTCTTGGTTATTCGAAGCAGAACCGAGCCTCTTTCGAGCATGATCACAAACACTGACCCCGCTTATGCGAGGTTGAATGGATTAGGCGTGGCCAAGAAAGAAGTTGAAATGGTTCTAAAAAAGTGTGAGCCAATTGACAAAAGCAACAGAGCAAAGGTTTCAGCCGCACTTGTCAATGAGTTTGTTAAGAAATCGCATGAAGTGTTGGATGAGCATGAATTGAATAAGAATCGTGTTGAAAAAGGAAAGCTGAAGGCGAACGCTATTATCACTAGAGACGCCGGACACTTGTTGCCCGAATTCTTTAACATTAACGAGAGATATCATGTCCGCTTCAGTTGCTTGGCCGACATGCCAGTTGAAAGGGGAATAGCCAAATTAGCCGGCATGAATCTCGTTGATCTACCGCCTCCATCTAGTGATTTGAAAAGTGACTGCTTGTTGCGAATTAGCAAACTCTTTGAAGTGATACCCTCCCACGATTGCTTTTACGTTCACATCAAAGGTACCGATGAACCTGGGCACGACGGGGATTTTCAACTAAAACGGAAGCTCATAAGCATAATAGACAAGCACTTCTTCGGAGAACTTCTGCAGAGAATAAATCTTCTAGGCAATTTGATATGTGTCACTGCGGACCATTCCACACCGTGCACATTGAAGGCGCACAGTGACGACCCCGTTCCAGTGCTAATCTCAGGTGGCAAAATTCAAGGCGACGGAATCTCGAAATTCTCAGAAAAAGAATGCAAAAAAGGAAGCTTAGGCACTTTGCAACATGGTAGCGAACTTATGCCAAGACTCATGACTCTGCTCAAAACATAGCCAGACAAGTTTTGAATGCAATGTCTGGTCAGTCCACTTCGTTAAGCAGTATGTACTGGACTTGCCTGAAGAGCTTGATACACTTGAAGAGTCTGCTCCGCTGCTTTTCTCCACGTGAAGTACTGCAAAACTCTTTTTCGGCCATTTCCGCCCCACAATTTCGCTCGATCTCGGGTCTTTAAGCACTTCCTTCACGCCCCAAGCGATATCAGCAGGGTCTTCGCCGTTCACGTGTACTCCATTCTGTTCTGGACCTGAGGAAATGACTTGTTCGCGAAATCCCACGACGCCACGGGCGCCGACAACAATCGGCTTTGCTATTGCCATGGCTTCTAGGCTAACTATGCCGAAGGGTTCGTAGACTGATGGAAAAATACAGACGTCAGAGGCGGCATAATGCAGAATTCTCTCTTCCTCAGGCACAAATTCGAAATCGTAGGTCACTTTGTCTTCAATGCCGAGCCTTTTTGCCGTCTCGACAATGTCCTTTTGTTCTTCTCCCTTGCCTAATATTACCAATTTCGTCTTGGGATACTCATCTAGAATCAGCGGCATAGCTTGAATTAAGTTCCTGACAGCCTTGACCCACGTTAGCCGTCCCAGGAAAAGAAGCATTTTTTCGCCCTTTTCGATGTTATATTTATCTCTGATTTTTTCAATATCGTTTGAACTGCATTTGTCCGGGTTGTAACGTTCAGGGTCTACTCCGTTCCAAACGACACTGATTTTTGGTTCGGGCCAACCGTGTCGAACAAGGTCATCTCTCATAGCATTGCTAACGGTGATTAGGTGGTCTGCAAGTTGAGCGGTCATTGATTCAAAGTGGGAGACTACCTCAGAACCATTTCCCGCGCTTCTACCCCACTCTGTACTGTGAACGTGGAATACAACAGGGACTTTCGTTTCATTTTTGACCATAATTCCAGCAATGCTGCTTAACCAGTCATGAACGCATACCACATCGAATTTCTCGCCTTCTTTTTTGATTAATTGGTTTATGAACTTAGTTGCGCTAAGAACATTGTACATAAAGATGTCGTTGAAGAAGCGAATATTCGTCCCCCACTTTCTCAAATCTTCAATGACAAACATTGGAAACACGTTGCTCGCATCCGCGACTACAGGACGATGAACTTCGACACCAGCAAGAACTTCCATCGTTTTCAAATCTCCAGTATTAAGCGTAAAAACCGTCACATCATGACCCATCTCAACGAGCTCTCGGGTCATATATTGGGCATACGTGCCAAGACCACCTACGAGTTTTGGTGGATATTCCCAGACGAAGAAACCAATTCTCATATGTAGACCCTCTCAAGTTTACTGAATCAACTTATATGACAGCACACTTAACTTTATTGTGCCGAAAAGTCTACCGAAAGGTCTTTTAAAAAGATTTAATAAAACCTATCCACAATCACAATCATAAGATGAAAACCGGTGAGAATCACATGCAAAACGAACAGACTTTCAAGAGAATTTTGGTTCCGGTAGATGGCTCAGTTCCTTCCACTGTCGCTCGAGAATTTGCATCTTTTATGGCTAAACAATTCAATTCAAAGGTCACAGTTATCACGTTGTTGCCCACGAACTCATGGGACCTGGAGTGCAGAAGTTTACTGAGCCTGAAGATAGACACGAGCATCCCCACGCAGGGTTTTCGGGGGGAGCGGCTATGTCACCACCAATGCATGCCTCTGAAACACCTGGTACGCCATATTCTGAACAAATTGCCAGGGAGATTACCGATATATACCGCGAAGAAGGGGAAGACATTCTCGGTGACGCCCTTCGTGCTTTGAAAGAAGAGGGGGTTAATGCAGATCAAAAACTTGTAGTAAGGGCTGACCCCGCTAGTGTTATTCTGAAAGTGGCGGAAGAAGGAAACTATGACATAATAATCATTGGCAGCAGCGGGGAAGAGGAAAAAGAGCCACATCTGGGAAGCGTAGCGAAAAAAGTGGCACATCGCGCTAAAATTCCCGTCTTGATAGCTAGAGGGAAAAATGGCATGTCAAGAATTCTGGTTCCAGTTGACGGCTCCAAGTATGCGGGAAGAGCCATCCAATCTGCCGTAGCCTTGGCAGAAAAAGCAAAAGCCAACATCACATTACTCTATGTTCAAGAATCAGGCATTTTTAGGATAAGACCAGAAGTAAGCAAAGAAATCGGAAAGCGAATCCTTTCTGATGCCAGTGCCCAGGTCAAAGGAATAGAGGTAGAACAAAAGTTGGAATCAGGTGACCCTGCCAAGGTAATCATTAAAACGGCAAACAGGGGCAACCATGACCTCATAGTCATAGGAAGCAGAGGACACAGTACCAGAGAAAGATTCTCGCTGGGCAACGTAAGCGACCACATCATTCAATACGTGGATCGTTCAGTTCTCATAACAAAATAAGATCTCGCATTTCCACCTCAATTGCCTGTACACGCCAAAAGAAAAAAACGGAAACATCATTTTTCCTGTAAACCAAACCTAAACGTGACAGCGAAAGCTCTAAAAGTGATGTCTTTGACTATGCCCATATGAAATATTCATTAAAAATAGGCTCAGCATGGGGAATACCTATTGAACTTCACATAACCTTCATATTATTGATGGTTGCGGTGTTTTTACTCACGTTCCCTGAGCTTTATTTTTTCATTCTTATCCTGTTCCTCTTTGTCTTCGTCGTCTTTCATGAACTAGCGCACTCGGTGGTTGCAAGGCACTACAACATAAAAGTGCGCAAAATCGTCTTATACCCGATCGGGGGAGTGTCAGAAATTGAAGAGATTCCAGAGAATCCCAGAATCGAATGGCGAATGGCGATTGTGGGCCCATTGACAAGTTTTGTCATCGGCGGAGTTCTCCTTGCTTTCAGTCAGATAATATCTGTCGTGTCAACAGGACGACCAATTGCACCCACGTTCGCCATGACTGGAAATCTAACGCTTGATCTTGCTTCGCTTAACCTACTTCTAGGTGCATTCAACCTGATTCCTGCCTTTCCAATGGACGGCGGCAGAGTTTTCAGGGCTTTGCTGGCAGAACGATTAAAGTTTTCTGATGCAACGAAGTACGCCGCCTTCATCGGCAGGTTGTTGGGCATAGTTATGGTTGGCATTGGCATTCTATATAATCTTTGGTTAGTCATAATCGGCATTTTCATTTACATAGGGGCAACCGAAGAGGCCGAACAGACAATAGTCTCAACAACTATGGCGAGGGTCCGAGTTAAGGATGTCATGTATCCTGAAGTGGCTGCTGTGGCCCCTGAAACCAACCTTACTGAGGCAATGGAAATATTGTTCAAAGCAAGATATCATGACGCCCTTGTGGAAAAAGACGGTGTATTTCAAGGTATCGTAACTTGGAAGGAAATAATGAAGATTAAGCCAGAACAGAGAAGCACGTTAAGAGTGGAACAGTTACCGAAAAAGCAAATCTCGATCTTCCAAGATGAATCAATTCTTGAAGCCTACAAGATTATGACACGAGAAAAAATCGACCTCGTTCCCGTGGTTGATAGAGAAGCGCCAACAAAAGTCGTGGGCGTTGTAACAAGTGAAGGCGTCGCTTATGCTTATGAAAAAGCTAAAACTCTTCGCTGAGAGCTAGAAATGTGCAAGATTTGGGCATGATAAAAAGTTTGTAAGAAGTTTGCCTGGTTATGTTGCGTGTTTGGCTATATGAGTCTGAAGTCTGAATCTTTGATTTTTCCCTTTATGTCGATCACTATCTCGAATTTTTCCATCCAAGGATGACCGCATACGTCGATTGGACACGTACCTTTAACTATCCAGCCTTCTTCCTTCTGTTCGGCGGAGATAATCTCCACTTTTTCCACGTTTTTTTTCTTTTTCACAAAGTCTTTTGTAATGCTTTGAGCGTCTTGTGGAGTGACCATGTTCTTTTCTCCTTTGAGTTATGTTGTATTGGGTTAAATTAAGGGTTATGAATGGATGATTAATAGTGGGGCTACTTCTCTTTACTAAATCTTAGGTAACATGTTTCGATTCTGAACCTATCAAGAGGTCATAGATGCAACTGCTTCAATTATTTAGGAATGCATTAGATTCAATCCTGTCTTCCCCAATACCATTTATGGCTTAGATGTTTAAAGTAAGCCTTCTCTTATTCTGGAGGGAATTTCTCTCGAAGTGACTTTAATGTCCCAGAGACGCCTAACACATGAATCGCCGCTGGTTTCAGGTTAATTTCTGTTATTGACGCCAAAGAAGCTCTAACCATATCAAGCGCTGTGTTTGTGCATCTTAAAACAGCGTAGTTTTTGGTTGCATCATAACTGATAAAAAAGAGGCCCATCTTGCTAGCGCCGTACTCTCCGAAAAGTCGCATGACGGCGTTCCAAACTGTGTTCTTTAGTTCCTTTTCATCAATTTCCTGCACGGCTTCAATCTTTAATGCAAGATAGCGCCTTCTCATAATTCCCCGCAGTCCTTCCCCCTCCGTACAACACGTAAGCCTGGCGCAACATAATTGGGTTGCAGCTTCATTCTGTTTCGTGTAACTATTGCCAATGGATTCTCCGAAAGAGTCTTCAAAGCTGCGTCTAATTGCATATCAAAAAGATATGCAAACGCCGCAAAGTCTCGAGGTCTGCGCACGAAAAACTCGTCAGTTGCATTGCTGGAAATGACTACTGGCACCGAAAACTTCCTAGCAATGGCTACTTCTCTTCGAAGGTACGAGAGCAAACGAATCCTCTCGAAACTAGTGGCTGAAAGCAGCCTGAACATGTCAATTTCAAGCAAAGCCAAAGCGTTTGTTGCGTCTGCCTCGGCAGAATCGAAGAAGCGTCCTTTAAAATCTAAAGAAGGAAACGTGATTAGGTCTACGCGTCTGTCTTTTGCTGCTTGTCTTGCAACAGGCTTGTGCCAACATGCTACAGATATTATTTCAAACCTTCGGCGATGTCGGCGTAGTTGGAAGAGCAATTCGTTAGAGCTTTTGGGCGCAAGGTTTACTCTGGTTATCAAATCGATTCCAACGTCTGTGCAGAGTTGTCGAAGTTTGGAAACAGTCTCACTCGGAACATTAAATGGAAACGGAATTCCGACGCCAGCATACCCAAGTGCTGCGGCTTTCCTAATCATTTTTTCCGCTAACTCAAAATTGCTTAGGGGCACTGGTAGATGAAAATAGTAAAATTTTTTCATGGAGTTATCCCGAGTTCTTGGCAAATTTTCTCTACGTCTTTTCTTTTGAAGCGCACACGTATCCGTATTGGGTCAACTTGAGCTAGTTTAAACTCGCCTTCGGAAGCCGCTTGTTTGTCCAAGCGTATGTAGAGACTCCCCTTTTCCGTAAATTCACCAATTCGAGAACGCAATTCTTCTTTGTCCAAAGTGTTAAGGTGAGAAGAGAGATTTTCCACGATTGCCTTGAGAGTCTCTTTGTTTTTTACTCGCGTTTCAAAAAAAGTAATTGGATTCCCGTGATGTCCACTTAGCGTGTGTTTTTCAAAGGCTACCTCTTCTAAGTGATCAGTCGGGAGGATTCTTTTGACAGCTTCGATTACTTTGTTCTCGTCTTCAGTTGCATGGCTGAAAACACGAATGTCAACGTAAGCGATTGCGTTTAGCGACAAAACTCGTCACAACCACGTCGCGCGAGTTAAGCTTCGCTCTTCTGAGGCTTTTCAGCACTTTTCAGGTTTTTCAAATACTCTTTCAGAGCTTCAACATTCTCCTCGTGCAAGGTATTTCTTTTCAAATCAACGGGAATTCCAAGCCTTAACGCTTTTTTAAAATCCAGCGCTGACTTCTTCAATTCTTCTTTGCTGAAGCCTCGTCCTTCCTTTGGTTTTCCGTTTTTTTTAAACACTACAGCTGTGATTTTCATTAATCTTTCACCCAAGTCTTCTTAGAGGTATCTGCGATAAGAAGTTTTAAGGGTTTCATTGGCGACATTGATTGCGTAATTGCAGCACTCGTTTATCGTGTTTAGATTATTCCTTTGCGCGTTCTTTTTTTCTCCAAACCGCCTTACGACTCGGTCGCACTTTTTCTGCTCCTCGTCCCTTGTGGCGAAGCCCACGCATTTTCTTGCCCGCGCTGGTTAAGCCTCGGAAGACCCTGCGAGTGTTTGGTTTTTCGCAAATCCAATTAATGTCCTCGTCCGCTTTGATCACTGGGTGGGCAGGATCAACCATGATTATCTCATACCATTTGTGCATACCATCTTGCCAGACCCAGTAAGAATTCAGCACTTCCAAATTCGGAAACTTTCGGGCTGCTCTCTCTTCAGCGATTAACTGCAAACTTTTAGCAGGCTTGTACTTCTTTACACCCATTCGCTTTGGTCTTCTTCCAGACCTTGGTCTAAGCTTTCTTAAACCGCCTCGTCGAACACGTGCTCTGACTATCACAAAACCTTGTTTTGCCTTGTATCCTAATTTTCTGGCTCGGTCGAGGCGTGTAGGTTTTTCTATTCTTACAATTGTTGGTTCTCGACGCCACTTGATGACTCGTTGGCGCATTAGTTCTTTGACGAATGATGCATCAGGCTTTTTCCAAGCCTCTGCAATGTGCTTGTACATGCTCATATTGTGGTTTCTCCTTCGTTTGTGGTTCAACCGGTTTCCGGTTACATCCCTGCGGACTATCATATCCGCCCGCAAATGGCATTAGGAACGGCTTAACGGTTAATAAATCTTTTTCATTTGCAGTTATATTCGCAACGGTTTATCGGTGAGTGTCGCCTCTTTCACAAACAAATATCCGCTTTGCCCCTCCCAACTTTTCTCGACTTTCACCAATCTGATTTTTTTCTTGAAAAAAGGCGCATCGAGGACTAAGGTTTCGTATTCTCCGCCCTCGCCGACTATTGATATTTGGTATTTGCGGTTTAGTTGAATAAGCTCGTCAATAGTTTTCTGATCAATTCTTCTTCCCAACCATTCGGAATTGAAGCCGTATGCGTAGACGCCCACGATTATTGTTTCAAAGTTTTGGCTGACGATTTCTTGCAATAGTCTTAAGGGGTCTTCGTGCCAAAGCGGAGCAACTGAGGTTAAGTGTAATTCCCTGCAGATTTTGTCTATCCGCGTCTTCTGATACTCGGAAGAAACCGCACCAGAAACTATGCCTTCTATGTCAAGTTCCCCGAGAAGACGCTTCAAGTCTTCCAGTTCAATCTCTTTGACTCCACTCGTCTCACCCTTAACCAGCGGAATATCCGCAGCTTCGGCGAAAAAATCAACCAAATGGATATTTGGGTAATGAAACATCCAACTGTCTTCTTGCCTCGGAATCATAGTGACCAAACATCCTATCTCGTACCCTTGTTTGATTGCTCGGTAAAATGCTAACGCAGAATCTTTCCCACCACTTATCAATACAGCGACACGCAAATCACAGCACCTTCTTAATAGCCTCTATTTACCCGCACTAATTTTCTTTGAAGAATCCCACAAATATTGGAAATAGTCACGAGCAAATTTCAGCAGGCCAATGTGGTTGCTCCAAATCACCAAACTCGGCTTGTCTTCTCCAAGCATAAGCAAAGCCTCTTTCCCATCGCATATCACTCCGCCCCCAAACATGCTTTTCCTTATCCTCACGTTTGCAATCGAAGATAACTCTTCCACATTCCACTCTTTAACATTTCCAGTACCCATAAACAAAACCTGAACGTTCCTCTCTCGTAGTCCTTTCAGGAAATTCACAAAAGGACCTGCGAAGGGCTTTGCAAAAGCTGGCGCTGCAATCATCACTTCGTTCTTTGTATTGTCCATCATTTCCTGCAGTTTCGCCAATACACTTAGTTCTCCGCGGAGAATCCAGATGTCTGGTTTTTCACGAATTTCACGCTGTTCAAATATGGGCTGCAATTCGGTAGCGATGGTTTTTTCCCAGTTGCGAAGTTTTTCTTCAAACTGTAACTTCGTCATTGAGAGGGCTTCAATGGGTGATTTGGGGAAATATTTGCTGGGGCGACCGTGTTGGACTTCTATCCATCCCTTTCGTTCCAGCGCGTTTAGGGTTTCGTAGATTTTGGAGTAGGGAACGTTTGATTGTTCGCTCACTTCACTCGCAGTCAATACCCCACTTTTTAGCAGAGCGATGTAGGTTTCAGTTTCGTACTCTGTCAATCCCAATTCTCGCAGAACGCGACGAACCGTATCGCTCGCAACCATACGACTCACCTTCTGAGAAGTTTGGAAACCTTCTTATACCAAAAACATGAGCACTATAGAATATAAACTTACAACTCACAGTGGTGAATAGAAACGCAAACAATAAAACAAACACAATCAATCTGCCCAGAATGCTTCCAAGTCCTAGACGCAACAATCTTCGAAAAAGATGGCAAGGTGTACATAAAGAAAAAGTGCCCAGAACACGGTGAGTACACCGAGCTGTATTGGAGCGATTACAAACAGTATCAAAGGGCAGAAAAATACAGAAAAGACGGCACAGGCTTGAATAACCCACGCACAAAGACGGAAAAAGGCTGCCCAAACGACTGTGGAATATGCCCAGCCCACAAAAGTCACACTGCACTGGCAATAATAGACGTGACAAACCTCTGCAACCTCCGCTGTCCGGTATGCTTTGCCAATGCAGCCGCAAGCGGCATTGTTTACGAACCTTCAAAAGAAGAAATTCGTGCCATGCTGGAAAACCTCAGACAAAACGACCCTGTTCCAGCAACGGCGCTACAGTTTAGCGGTGGAGAGCCGACGATTAGAAAGGATTTGCCCGAGCTCGTTCGCATGGCGAAAGGACTAGGCTTTCGTCACGTGGAAGTTAACACGAACGGAATTGTGCTCTCCCAGAGTGTAGAGTACTGCAAAAGTCTTCTCGATGCAGGTGTGAGCACGATTTACTTGCAGTTTGACGGCTTAACCTCGGACATCTACAAGTTTACTCGCGGAAAAGACCTACTGGACGTGAAGATGAAGGCCATTGAAAACTGCCGTAAAGCAGGACTAGACAGCCTAGTTCTAGTTGTTACGCTCATTAAGGGTGTGAATGACCATCAGATCGGTGACATAATCCGCTTTGCAGTAAAAAACTTTGACGTAATCAGATGCGTAAACGTTCAACCAGTCTCCATCTGTGGACGAATTCCAGAGGAAGAAAGGGAGAAAATGCGCATAACTATCCCCGATTTTATGAGACTATGCGAAGAACAAACCGAGGGGAAGGTAAAGGTTTCAGACTTTTACCCTGTGCCTACGGTTGTTCCAATTTCCCAAGCTGTTGGAGCGCTAAAGAATAAGCGTTATGTGGAATTCACCGCGCATCCTCACTGCGGAATGGCGACGTACCTCTTTGTAGAGAACGGTGAGATAGTGCCCATAACTCGTTACGGCAACGTGGACAAGTTCAGAGAAACTATGGAAAAAGTCTACGAAGACGCCTCGAAAGGACATAACACCCGCGCGAAACTCCGTTTACTCGGCGCATTTCGACACGTGAAATTCAGTCTCATGAGAAGGTACATCTTGCCAGTTCTAACAAAGGGAACCTACGAAGCCCTCGGCGAGTTGCAAACAAAATCTATCCTGCTCTCTTCCATGCACTTTATGGACCCATACAACTTCGACTTGGAAAGAGTTCAGAGCTGCTGCATTCATTATGCAGTGCCAGATGGACGAATTATACCCTTCTGCACAATGAACTCAATACATAGAGAAGCAATCGAGAAGGAATTCGGAGTCCCGCTTAAAGAATGGCAAAAGAAGCACAAAACCCAAATAGTAGCCGTAGCCGAATAAAGGGAAAACCTATAAACAGCCGTTTTTCTTCTAAACCCTGAGAGGAACAAACATGGGCGGCGGAAAGAAGAAACTTACCTTTGCGCAAATGGAAAAGGCACAGGAAAAGAAACCTGACAAGAAGAAAGAAACCAAATCCTCTGGGGGCACTGGTGAAGGGAAAGTTCCGGACATCTCCATGCCGGACGCAACAAGCGGAAAAATCGTCGATGAACTGAAAAAAATAAAAGTGCTAACACCATACGTAGTGGCCTCACGCTTCAACGTTCGTATTAGTGTCGCAAAAGATTTTCTTGAGGAATTAGAGAAAAAGGGCGCTATACGGCTGGTTTCAAGAGGCAGAAATGTTAGGGTGTATACAACCTTAGACTAATCTTTCTCTCAACAAAACTTCTGAGTGGGAGCAATCTGCAGATGCGTTATCCAAAGAGAGTTTACACAGTGGATGAGGTGGAACAGGCAAGAGCCTTAGTCAAACAAGGCTGGAAGCATCGTTTGAGAGTAAAAGGAAGCGAAGGATTTAGACAAAGAGTGAAAGAAGCCATAAGCCTAGTCAAAACGGCAGGATATTATGATTTTCTTCGCACCTATATCCGTAACATAGTGGAGATTGAAGGCTTCAGTCAACTCAGAGAAGCAGAAGTAGCCATATGGGCAAACAAAGAAATCCTCTCAGACCCAATCGACGCTGCGAGCTTTTTCGTCCAAAAGGCACAACAAATGAAAGACTTCCTCGAGGACAAGCCCTATTACGGCGGGCAAGGAGAAATAAGTTCAGTCAATGAGCGTCTGGAATTTCTTGAATCCTTACGAGCTAAAAGTAGCCATGAGATGGTAAAGAAACGTTGTGAGGAAATCCTGAAAAACTGGGCAGACAGCACTTTCCTCTAACTTATTTCAATTTTAAACTGCTTTTTAATTGGATGATAGACTTCTTGAAATCCTGTTCCTCGCTAAGCTGAACCTCGCAGTTCAAGTTTGAGCATAAATTTTCAAGAATCACCCGTTCAATAGCATAAGCGCCCGTACTGAGGAATTTATGAAGTCCGTCCACGAAAAGATCTAGTTTTTCAGGGATATCTTCTTGATTAAGCGCGCAGTTGCTCTCTAAATAGGCATAGATTGTCAAGGCAGCATTTTCTGTGAACACCTCTTTAAGCGAATTGTCTATGGTTTTCAGAAGCAACCTGTCAAATTCATTTTCTCTTTTCATTTTTAACCTCTCGCATTAATGCTACATCCATTCTTACATTCTTCGGTTCATAGAGTTTTACTATTTCTAATCCATTTTCTCCGTAGCGTATTTGATCGTTAAACAGGCTTCTTAAGCCAGATGCAACTTTCAAGTCGTGTGCAGAGGGACTAAACAGGAATAGGGCTGTGGTCTTCTTAGAAGACAACAACTCCAATGCATATTGAACGAAACTGTAGGTTTTTTCAAATCCAACGGAAAGCACTAAGGTGGATAGGTTGTCGAAGATGATGTTTTGGTTGCTGTACGAGTTTGCTCTGAGTGTTTTGTTCAATGCATCAAGAAGCAACGAAGTGTTCTTCGCAGGTAGCAGAATGTCTTCTCGTGTACTGTTTGGTTGAGGCGCAGACACAAGCTGGGTCAAAAGGAAAAATCTCGTGTTTTCTCTTCTACTTAAGACCGAGTGGACTGCGCTTCCCCTTGTTGAGAAAACAGTTATTGGTTCTATGTTGGCTGCTGCTTCTAAAGCGAAGTCTTGAATCAAATTTTCATAATTGGAAACAGGGCTCACCTCTAGTAACAAGGTTTTGCCAACGACCTCTTTATGCGCCAGCCCTAACTGCTTGGCAAACCTGTCCAGATGCTCTAAAAGATCCATTGATTTTGTTGTGAGGAATTTAAACTCTTCAACGACTTTTCGGTCAAGCTTCTCCACGTTAATTCCCCTTAACTCTGTCAGATAAGCGTCCATCATCAGAACGTTTGCTTCCCTTAAATAGTCGAGATATTTGTCTTCCTCTCCTTTAAGAAAACCTAAATTGCCCAAATCGAATAGGTCTCTCTCATTTTTGAAACCTTTCTTCTTCGATTCCTCTTTAAATCTCTTCCAGAATTCTATTGATTTCTCTTTGTTGAAGTGTCCGTTTGATAGATAAGCCGCAGAGAGTCCCATCAAGACTAATGAGCCTTCCTTTTCATACTTTTCAACGTTTATCCCGAGTTCTTTTAGTTTTGGTCTTATGGTGGCGCTTTCTTCGTCTGGGAAAGTGTAGACAACGCGGTCACCCAGCTGTAAGCCTTCAAAGACGTAGTTTGCAAATATTTTCATTTTGTCGATATGGGAAGAGTAGAACACTACAAGGTGTTCTCCTTCTTCTACTTGGAGGATTTGTTGAGGGGTCTCGAAGAACTCTTCGAGAATTGTCGCTTTTTTGAAGTAGTATGCTATTATGGTGAAAAAGAACATGGTCAACGCGTAACCGATTTCAATCATTTCGTATCCTAAAGAACGCACGTAACCATTGAAGAAAATAAGCGAAAAACCAGTTGCCGCCCAGCTCGCACCAAGCCATGTAAAAGCCTTAGACACGAAGTTTTCTCTGCGGTGAAGGCTGGACAGCATGAGTAGCCCGCAAGGATATAGCATAACAAAAACAAGAAAACTACCGAGCAAATACATGAACCATCCATCAAACGCTGGACTGTAAACTGTACCACCGAATAGTGTTTTAACCGATACCGTAGACCATGGAGCTAGTGTCCAAGAGACGACTAAAAGGATAACTGCATATCCTTTGAACAGAAGGGAAACCACATTCGATGCTACATATTTCTTCTTTTGAATAATTTGATGCCCCTTTTGATACAATACTAATGACGCATGCTCCACTGACACGGTTGTAACCAAAACTGCAGTAAGACCCACGGTGGTTGCGTAGTAAACCCCCCATGGTTCTTGAATTACGTAATTCTTCACAAAGTCGCAAAAGATTACAACGGCAAAAGAAGCAAATGCTAGAATGAAGAGTATCTGGACGGATTTGAAATAGGACCCCCTTTGCCGTAGGAAGAAGAGTATCAACGCTCCGATGATTAAGAGGAAAGCGACGTAGAAAATAGAGTCGACGACCATTGGCTTTCACTAGTGTTAAGGTGCTAAACCATTGAGAATGGCACGATTTTTAGTCCACTTTCGCCGATTATAACTTCGTGGTATTGTCGACTGTGGTTTGTGCCACGCATTTTTCGTATTAGAAATCTTGTTTTTAATTCTGTTTCGGGAATGACATTTTCCAGTGATAAGACTGCGTCGGATATGAACTCTTCAATTCCGAGTCCTAGCGTTTTGGAACCCGTTGGGACGCTGCAGGTCATTATAGTTGTGCAGTTTAGGGTTTTAAGGACTTTATAGAAGATATGCATTAATGTTCTATATTCGAACTTTTCCTGATTAGCGCTGAGGAATGCCGTTAATGAATCCACAACAAGACGCTCCGCCTTCAAATCCCTAATAGCGTTCAATATGAACTCAATGTTCGCGTTCAAACCAGCACCTTTCATCGCCTCTAAACCGACGACCCTAACCAAACCGTCATGTTCAAGCTTTTCAAGGTCAAAACCGAATTTCGCCATGTTTCTTCTAAGCGTCTTTTCGTCTTCTTCAAACGTTGCGTATACGCCTTTCTCTTGGTATTCTGTGGCACCGTTGCAGATGAATTCTGCTGAAAATATGGTTTTTCCACTTCCCGTGTTTCCAGCGAGTAGGATTACGTCTCCTTTTAGTAAGCCTCCTTCGATTAAGCCGTCCAGTCCTTCAATACCTGTTGGGACGCGTTTGACGGAGAATTTTTGTTGGACATCGCTAGTTACGGTATATTCTGAAACAGACTCTGGGATAGCTACCAACCTCCAGTTAGCCTACGTGTATGCATGGAGCTTTAACGTTATAATTCATTTATGAACAAAGAATACTAATCGAAAAATCAGATTCTAGAAGCCTTGCTTAATGTCAGCGTAGATTTGCGAGCAACAAGTGGAGGAGAAACTAGTTTTATACTCCATCTGCTCTGCTAGCTGTATTGCTGCATCTGCAGGAAACGCGATGCCATTCACACCTGCTTTTATAGCAAGCTTATCAGTTTCAACCCTGTGCCTACCTTTCGGTCTCATACAACCTAGCACTAAGGGCGTTTTAGGCATCAACAGTCGTGCAGTTAAGATTACCTTTCCTATATCAATTGGCGTTGGTGGAGGAACTTTTTCCATCTCTGTGCCATGGATTGGCATGAAAGAAATAATTATCACAGCTGAAGGCTTATATTTTGCAATCATCTCTAGCGCCTGCAGTTCTCCCTTCAATTTTCCATAATGCAGGCCTACAAGCACATGTGGAACGAGCGGGATGCCCACGTTGTTAAGGTTCACTAGAGATTGTTCATAATCGGCGACTTTGACATCAAGTTGATAAACTTGGCGTATGGTCTCGTCAGAGCCAATTATATCAATCAAAGCAGCATCTACTCCTGCTTTTTTGAGCTTTGCAGCAGATTCTCTATTTATAACCCCTGTATGTACCACCGTGACTAATCCGAGTTCCTTCTTAATCTGTGCAATTGCGTCAGCAAACTTGTTAAGCGGCACAGAACCGTCTGGTTGGCATCCGCCACTTATGAGACACCCAACAGCGCCTTTTTCTTTTAACTCTTTACATAACGTTACTAGTTGTTGCGGGGAAGTCGCTGGACACATTGTGTTTAGCACTATGCCTCCGCAGTGTTTACATCTTAATGAGCAAGAGGAGCCTGTAACAGATATTGATGGGAAAGCAGTCGGCGAGGAACAATAACGCTCCGTCTTATAATAAATGAAGCTAGGCGCGTAAAAGCGAATTCTTTTGCCGAAATTTTCTATGCTGATCTTCTGTGCAATTGTTAAGGCGTCGTTGAAGATTTTTTCGTCTCCATTTAACAAGTCTTTGTAGTCTATGCTGAATCCCTTCGCATCATTTTTTGGATCATGCAGAGTATAGGGTATATATGATGCCTTATTGTTATGTTTTTTGAAAATTGGAACGTTCAAGTAATAAGGGTTCTGCGCGATGACTGATACTGCCCGTGTTCCAGAAATGATTCGAGTGTCGATTGGTTCTGCTATCGCGCTAGGGCTTGCTCAAGGCCGCCTCGACGCGTTACCGACCACAGTCTATCTATTAACCTACAAAGGTGGAAAATGCACTGCAAACTGCGGGTTCTGTCCACAAGCCAAAAACAGCAAAAGCCGTGCAGACATGCTTTCAAGAGTAACCTGGCCTCCTTTCCCAACACCGCAAATTGTTAGCGGAATAGAAAATGCGGCTAAGCAGAACAAAATAAGACGTGTTTGTATTCAGGCGTTGAATTATCCAACGGTGTTCGATGATGTGTTGAACATTGTGTCGAATATTCGTTCAAGATGCAATGTGCCCATTTCCGTGTGCTGCCAACCGTTAAATAAAGAGACAATGAAAAAATTAACTAAAGCGGGCGTTGAAAGAATCGGCATTCCGTTAGATGCAGCTACTGAAGAAATCTTTGGTCAGATCAAAGGCAAGTATGCTAAAGGACCTTACGTTTGGCGAAGACAGCTTATACTTCTGGAAAATGCAGTGAGAGTTTTTGGCAAGAATATGGTTAGCACGCATCTTATTGTGGGGTTGGGAGAAACTGAAAAAGACTTGGTGAAAATATTTCAGCGTTGTGCCGATATGGGTGTTTATTCTGGTTTGTTTGCGTTCACGCCTATCTCTGGGACTGATTTGGAGTTTTCTTCGCCCCCCTCCCTAAATATGTATAGGAGAATTCAGTTGGCACGCCATGTCATCATTCACGGAAAAGCACGGTATGAGAACATGCGTTTTGACAAGGATGGTCGGATCGTTGATTTTGGAGTCCCAAAAGACACGCTCTACCAAGCAGTTAGGAGCGGCATACCTTTTCTCACTTCCGGTTGTCCAAATTGCAATCGTCCATACTATAATGAAAAACCAGGCGGGTCACTGTTTAATTTTCCTCGCATGCCGACGGAAGAAGAGATTGAGGAGATAGAGAAGGTTTTTAAGCAATGAGGTAAGTTTTAAGAAAGTTACAACTTTAACGAAAGCTAGAAGTCATGTTTATGACTTGATTATGTTAATAGAAGGTGAATAGAATTCCGTTAGAAATCAGATTTCTCGGCGGCACAAGAGAAATTGGTAGAATAAGCATAGCAATGAAGACCGAGAAAACCCAAATTCTGCTTGATTACGGGATTATGATGGATCATGAACCAGGATTTCCTATGCACGTGCCGCCAAAGGAAGTAGACGCAATAATATTAACTCACAGTCACCTAGACCATTCTGGCGCTGTTCCAGTGTTTCATATTCGGGAAAGAAAACCTGTTTATGGAACACAGTTAACCTTCGAATTGAGCCAAATCTTGATTTCGGACCTTATCCATCTGTCCTCTTACTATCTTCCCTTCGAGTTTCTCGAACTTCGGAGTATGATGAAAAACTGCGTTCATTGTGATTACCGAGCCCCAAAAACGGTTGGCGACATTAACTTTCAGCTTTTGGATGCTGGGCATATTCCAGGCAGCGGTCAGGCGCTCATTGAGACTCAAGGTAAGAGAGTTCTCTTCACTGGCGATCTAAACTCTCTAGAAACGCGTCTTCTTCCAGCGGCAGATATGGACTATGGAGAACTTGATGCCATAATAATGGAAAGTACGTATGCGGACTCTGACCATCCTGAGCGGAAAACTTTGGAAAAAGAGTTTGTGGACGACGTTATGGAGGTTGTGGGAGATGGAGGAACCGTTCTTGTGCCTGCCTTCAGCGTTGGCCGTTCGCAAGAAATCGCGTGCATTCTCGCAGCGCATCATTTTGAGTATCCAGTCACGATTGATGGTATGGCAAGGGAAGTGAGCAGAGTAATGTTGAACTATCCCAATTACATACGTGACCCGCGATTATTGCAAGACGCAGCAAATTCGAGCACTTGGGCGGACGGATGGCGCGACCGTAGACAAGCCTCGAAGAAACCGGGAGTGGTAATCTCTCCGGCTGGCATGCTGAAAGGAGGACCTGCAATGTTCTACGTTTCAAAGATTGGCAAAAAGGCGCATAATGCTGTTTTCCTTGTCAGCTATCAGATTCCTGGCACGCCTGGAAAAGAACTGCTAGAAAAGGGCAGATGTGTCATTGATGGAAAAATGCGCAAAGTGAAATCCAAAGTGAAGCACTTTGACTTCTCTTCCCACTGTGGCGCAAGTCAGCTTCAATCGATCGTGAAAAATTTGAAGGGCAATCCAACCGTTTACGTTGTACACGGTGCAGAAGGCAACTGTGAAAAATTTGCGAAATGGATTCAAAAAGAAACCGGACTGAACGCGGTTGCCCCTAATTCAGGCGACGCTTTTAAAGTCCAAGGTTGAAGCATGAAACTTGACATTCCGCAAGTTGACATCGTTGAACAAAACGTGCTAAAACGCGCGCTATTGGTCTAATCCTTTATGCGTGATGTCTTTTTCCCACATTATTGGAGCGGTTGATGTGAAACGGCCGAAGCCCTGCCCAAAGTGTTCAAAGCGCCTTTCTCAACTTGTTCGGTAGTGTTTGCCAAAAAGCCTATTTGTGCGCTTTGCATAGTCTTTGCATCACGTTTGCATAAGGGTGTCGCATTTGGCATTTGCCGATTTCAAATACAGCCTCGGCAAAGTTGTGGGAGGTTACAATAACAGAACTTTATACGTAAACCTTTCAAGCATGAAAATCGCCAGCAAACCCGTCTCGCAAACCATGAAAGATAACTTCATAGGCGGCCGAGGCTTCGATTTGTGGCTCCTTTGGAATTCTTTGCCTAGAGAGCGTATTATTAAATGGGACGACCCCGAAAACGAAGTCTGCATCTCCTTAGGTCCTCTAGGCGGCACTCCAGTTTATCCGGGCAGCGGAAAGAGCATTGTTGTCTCCGTATCTCCGCTCACGGGTGCTGTGGTTGATTCGAATGTGGGGGGATATTTTGGCGCTTATCTAAAGTTTGCTGGGTGGGATGCGCTTGAGATTCAGGGCAAAGCAGAGTCGGAAGTGGTCATTTTTATTGACGGCGACGAAGGTAAGGTGAGGATTGAAGATGCATCGCAAATGCCCTCTGAAACTCACCTGCTTGTAGACATCTTAGTCAAGAAATATGGAGGCGAAAACCCTCGGAGTATCTCCGTGGTTTCTTCCGGTCCGGGCGCTGAACACACGTTTTTTGGTTGCCTTAACTTCTCATGGTATGACGTTGCACGTAAGGCTAATCGGTATAAGCAGGCGGGAAGAGGTGGAATAGGCACAGTTCTTCGTGACAAAAAGGTGAAGGCGGTAGTTGCCAAGTATTCTGGAAGAATAACGGCTGAAACCAACGGTCCAGCCGACGTGGAGTTGCTGAAGCAAGTTGGCTCAGCTTATAACCTGGAGATAAGGGCTCTTGACCCGAAACAGAACCAGATGGCAGTCGTTGGAACCACTAATCTCGTGACAATTATGAACGAGTTTGACTTATTGCCTGTAAACAACTTCAGGTTTGGCAGTCACCCTAATGGGCAGAATTTAGGCGGGGAAGTGTATAGGAAGAAATTTCACCAGGGCTATGATGGTTGTTGGATTGGCTGTTCTGTGGCATGTTCGCATGGGGTTAAAGACTTTGAGCTAAAAACAGGCCCATATAAGGGACAGAGGGTCTTTGTGAACGGACCGGAGTATGAAACTATCGCTGGCGTGGGCAGTAATTGTGGCATTTTTGATGCGGACTATGTTATCGAGATGAACTATTACTGCGACATCTACGGTTTGGACACGATTTCTGTCGGCACAGCCACAGCCTTCGCAATGGAATGCTATGAGATGGGTCTGATCGACAAGAAGGTCACCGGTGGTTTAGACTTGAGGTTTGGTAACAAAGAGGCTGCTCTTGAACTAGTTCATCAAATGGCAAGGGGCGAGGGCTTCGGTGTCATAGTGGGTCAAGGCATACGGCGTATGAAGGAAATCTTTGCAGAGAAATACGGCGTGGATCCGAAGATTTTGCAGGACATTGGCATGGAAGCGAAGGGTTTGGAGTTCTCAGAATACGTGACTAAGGAGTCTCTGGCGCAACAGGGCGGCTACGGGCTTGCATTGAAGGGGCCACAGCATGATGAGGCTTGGCTGATTTTTCTCGACATGGTGCACAACCTTATGCCCACGTTCGAGCAGAAAGCTGAAAATCTTGCACTGGTTTCCCATGTTCCGAACATGGTTCGGTTTAAACGGTCTATGCAAACTTCCGTGGAACGACGTTGTTCCAGAAGACAACAAGAACACAAAGGAACCTGCCAAAGTCCTCGCTCACGTTGAAAACTACGCGAAGTATTTCTATGCTGTGACTGGAAAGAAAGTTACAGTGGATGACATCATTCTTATGAGTGAAAGGGTTTACAATTTTCAGCGACTCTTCAACCTAAGGCTGGGGTTTGGCACACGTGAACACGATGCTATACCCTACCGGGCGGTTGGGCCAGTGACAAAAGAAGAATACGAAAGCCGCGCAGAACGCTATGACAAACAGCTCAAAGAAAAGTTTGGCTACGACCCAAACGATAAGTCAACTGAGGAGAAAATGGCTGTTTTAAGGAAATACCGTGAGATGGAGTATGAGAAACTGAAGGACGCGGTCTACAACAGACGCGGATGGGACTCAAATGGAGTGCCGACGCTGGAAAAGACTAAAGCACTTGGCATAGACTTTCCTGATATTGTGGAGCTTCTGCAGAAACATGGATGACAAAGTGGCAGAAGAAAAAGTCTTCCACGCCAATCCAGTTCTTCTTGCGCCAGTTGCTGCAAGTTTGATTTTCGGGATCATTTGTGCATTTCTGATTAATGTCTCTGAGGTTGGTTTTCCCAGTGTTACTCCGCTTCCTGATGTTGGTCTTGGGCCTGTCGCTAATGCGGCGATTTTCGTGGTGCTCACTGGCATTGGGGCTTCTGTGATTTACTTTTTCCTAAAGCGCAAGAAGCAGCGGCTAATCCGCTTCTTAATAGTCTTTGCCATTACTGTGGTTGTGTTTTTTCTTTCTAACGTGTATTTGTGGATGTTGTTTTCACTGTTGAACGTGGCTAACGTCGAGCTACTTACTCTTGTTGATGCTATTTTGGTAACTGTCGTTGTGGACTTGGAGCTTTTTGCTTTTCACAATGTCGGAGGCGAGGTAATCATCCTTGGATTAGGTGGTGTTCTTGGCACTTTCCTAGGCGCATCTATCCCAACTCCCAGCGCCGAGTTGATTCTTTTGTTTTTAGCGGCGTATGACATTTTTGCAGTTTTTCGGGGGTCGGTTGGCAAGATAGCAATGTCTGAGGGCTTAGAATACTTGCGTGGTCTGAGTTTTTCCTTCCGAGACATCCAAATGGGCTTAGGCGACTTGACGTTTTATTCGATGCTGGTCGGTCACGCGTGGATTTTCTTCGGGGTTTGGGCAGCCTTAGGCGGAGTAGCAGGAGTTCTAGCAGGATCTTTCTTATCCTTTAAAATGCTGGAGAGGAAAGGCATGTTTCCAGGTTTACCGTTCTCTATTGTTTTGGGTTTGTTGGGCGTTTTCGCGATTGCGGTCTTATAACACGTTTTTCAAGAAGTTTTTCAATTGGCTTAGCGTTGGATGCGTCGCATTTGGGCTGGACACGTAGTAGGCCGCAACTGCGTTGGCAAATGTTAAGCGCGCGTTATCTGAGAAGCCTTGTTGGTCGGCGTATATGTTGCCTGCATTCCAGGCGTCGCCCGCGCCAGTAGCTCGAAGGACTTTGATTTCAAATGATGGCTCAATTTGTGGTTTTTTGTTTTTGCTGAGTGTAGCGGAATAAGCGGTGGTGTGCAGGTCTATGCGAGATGACAGGTGTTCAGCAAGAATAATAGCACATTTTAGGGCCAGTTTTTCCAGCTTCTCCTGCTTCTTTCTGAGATTTGCTACTTGTTTCGGGCTTATGTACGTCGCGTATTGAATCGCTTCATTCTCATTCAGACTGAGAATATCTACTAGATCTTTCAGAAGAACTCTTTTTATCAACGTTCGGATTTTCTCTTTATTAGGCGTTGGGTCTGCAGTGTCGTAGTAGGTCTTGCCTCTTCCTTTTGTTTTCACGTGGCGGAAAACTGTTTCCGCAAGATCCGTGCCATACTGACGTGTGCCAGCCCAGTTGAAAACACAAACCATGTCCGCAGTGGTTAAAAGTTGATAATCTTCAGAAGTTAGGTTTTTGGGGCCAAAGTTTGCAAGTGACCCTGTGTCTCGTAGCATCAGATTGGCTTTGCTGTTGTTTTGTCTAAATTCGAGGGCGGTTGTGATGGAGGCTTTTCCGTTCGCCTTAACGTGTGTGAGGTTTACCCTTAGTGGTTTGAGAGACTGTTTTAGCAACGTAGCGCCGAAGGCGTCTGTTTCAATAATCGGGTAGACCAAAACGCCTAGAGTTGCCAGCGCGCCGGCAGTGTTTGCGGCGTTTCCCCCTCTGGAGTTGACTTGTCTAACATTGTCTATGCTTCCGCCTTTGCGACGTACAACCCTTGAGGCTTCTTTTGAAAACTGACTGAAGTCTTTGTCGTACTGAACAAAACGGTCAAAAAAGAAATCCGGCATAACCACCACGTTAAACTCTTTGGCTTTAGGTTTCTCTAGCCAGCTTAAAAGAGAATTAACTGAATTCTTTGATGACACTGTCTTGGGCATGATTTAAAGGTTTTAATGCTTCAGCCTTAATTCTTTTTAGGCTCTTTTGAATAACCATCTATTTGCTTCGGTGATCCTAAATGTCAAGCGAAAACTTGAATAAAATTAAGGCGGGAAAAGAAGGCTGGGAAAAAGAGACTTTAGCCAAAAGTTTTGTCAGTTTGCCTGAGCGCAAAAAGGAGTTCCTAACCACTTCAGATGTTCCCAGTCAATCGGGTTTATACTCCTCTCGACTTGAAAGATTCTGATTACGTCCATGATCTGGGTTTTCCAGGAGAGTACCCCTATACTCGTGGCGTTTATCCAACCATGTACCGTGCCCGCTTGTGGACGATGCGGCAATACGCAGGCTTCGGCACCGCGGAACAAACAAACCAACGCTTCAAATACCTTCTTCAAGCTGGACAAACTGGATTAAGCGTTGCTTTTGACTTTCCAACCCAAATCGGCTACGACTGCGACCATAAACTTTCCATGGGCGAAGTTGGAAAGGCTGGGGTTAGTGTTTGTAGTTTGCAGGACATGGAAACTCTTTTCGACGGAATTCCGCTTGGCAAGGTTACGACAAGCATGACAATCAACGCGCCGGCAACAGTGCTATTAGCGATGTATGTCGCCGTAGCAGAAAAACAAGGCGTTCCACAGACCCAACTAGGTGGCACTGTTCAAAATGATGTTTTAAAAGAGTATATCGCGCGGGGCATGTACATTTACCCGCCAAGGCCTTCAATGAGACTCGTCACAGACATCTTCGAATACTGCGCGAAGAACATGCCTAGATGGAACACGATAAGCATAAGCGGCTACCACATCCGAGAAG
Source organism: Candidatus Bathyarchaeota archaeon (assembly GCA_963842875.1). Taxonomy (GTDB): domain Archaea; phylum Thermoproteota; class Bathyarchaeia; order Bathyarchaeales; family SOJC01; genus DATHCB01. The sequence goes on along the minus strand of CAWJIF010000011.1, from coordinate 65,351 downwards.
CAGGTGCCACGGCAGTGCAGGAAGTTGCCTTTACACTTGCAAATGGCATAGCATACGTAAACGCCGCACTCGTCCGAGGCTTAAACCTAGATCAGTTCGCGAGCCGACTGTCCTTCTTCTTTGACGCCACAAGCAATCTTTTTGAGGAAATCGCCAAATTCCGCGCTGCCAGAAGGTTGTGGGCGAGAATAATGCGGGAAAGATTTAAGGCCAAGGATCCAAACGCTTGGATGCTACGTTTTCACACTCAGACTAGCGGCGTGGCGTTAACCGCGCAGCAGCCGTATAACAATATTATTCGTGTGGCGATGCAAGCGCTCGCAGCAGCGCTTGGAGGTACGCAATCGTTACATACTAATAGTTTTGACGAAGCCTACGCACTGCCCAGTTCGGAAGCCGTGCGAATAGCGCTGCGCACACAGCAAGTCGTGGCTTATGAGAGTGGGATAGCCGACACTATCGACCCTGTTGCTGGCTCTTACTATGTTGAGACCTTGACAAACGAGATAGAGCAACGTGCCATGGAGTACATCGAAAAAATCGACAACATGGGAGGTGCGGTGATAGCTACTGAGAAGGGCTATATGCAACGAGAAATCGTGGAAAGTGCCTACAGATATCAGCGTGAGGTCGAGACAAAGGAAAGAGTCATCGTGGGCGTCAATGACTTTAAGATCGAGGAAGAAGTGCCCATCAAAATACTACGAGTCGATCCAGCAGTCGAGAAGATGCAAGTCGAACGGCTTGAAATTTTAAGAATAATAGAGATAATCAGAAAGTGAAGGCTGTTCTTGACGAACTGAGGAATGCTGCGGAAAAAGAGGAAAACTTGGTACCGCGAATTCTTAATGCAGTGAAAACCTACGCCACGCTTGGCGAAATTTGTGATGCCTTAAGAGAAATTTATGGCGAGTATAAAGCACCTTCAATCTTCTAGCTATTCGCAACCTTGGTGAAAATCGTCAATCACTTTATTACGATTAGGACTTCGCCTTCGTTTATGGTTGCGCCTTCTGAGACATTGACTTCTTGGACCGTGCCCGCTGTAGGTGCGGCGATTTCGTTTTCCATTTTCATAGCTTCCAAGATGCATAAGACTGCGCCGACTTTCACGGAGTCGCCTTTCTTGACCTTGAGAGAGACTATTTTTCCTGCCATTGGAGCCGTTATGGCGCCTTCGATTACGGCTTTGCCAGCAGGACTTTTCCTGTTTACAAGTGTTGGTGCGGGTGTTTCTGTGGCTTTGATGGCAGGAAGGGGTAATTGTGTTTTCACTTCTGCTTTGAAAGGAATATCCATGATTTTGACTAAGAGTGATGCTTGTTTGCCTGTTTTGTTGATTTGGACTGTGTAGGTTTTTTCACCTATTCTAATTTGTAATGGCGTCTCGTAGTCGAGCTTGGTTTTTACGAGTTCCGCCTCGTGAGGTTTGTCATCTATCTTAACTGCGAAACGTCCCTCGTTGCCTGTCTTTGTTATGTCTATCTTGTATTGTTTGTCTTCAACCGCCACTGTGTATTTAGTCAATGTATCCACCTTGCATGAGTAGTGCTTGCCTTGCTGTCAGAGTCCAGAGCGAAACCCTTTCAGCCTTTCTCGCTGGGATCACTGCTTTGACCTCGTGAGTGCTGCTGATATAGGTGGCTAAGGCTGCGGAAACGGCTGCGACTTCTTTTAGTTCTTCCCTCTCTTCTGATGTGAATCGGCTCAGTTTGTCTTCTTGTTTGACCTCTCTCTTCTTGAAAAACTCTATTGCTGTTTTTGGGAACAGAATGTAAGTCAACAGGTCCTCTTCGCTTTTTATGAATGGCTTTGCTTCTTCTGGAATGTTGCCGAGTTCTGGTTTTAGCAAGTCCGCGGGACGTCGAGTTATGACTTCTTCGTCCCCGATTAGTTTTTTCTTTATTTTTTCAGTGATTGGAGCTGGTGGTTTACCGTAAAATCCTTTAACGTAGTCTTTGACTTCTTTGGGCACTGTTTTGTAGCGTTGGCCAGAAATAACGTTTAAAACTGCTTGCGTGCCCACTATTTGGCTCGTTGGGGTTACAAGCGGTGGATAGCCCAGATCCTTCCGTACCTTCGGCACTTCGTCCAGAACTTCCCTAAGTCTGTCTAACGCATTTTGTTCCTTTAGCTGGGAGATTAGGTTGGAGAACATTCCGCCGGGTATTTGATGTACCAAAATGGAAGTGTCGACGCGTTCTGCCATTGGGTCGATTAAGTGCATTGGGTCGTAGTATTTTTCGCGTAGGTTTCTGAAGTATTCTGTTATTTCCACGAGTAGTTCTAGGTCAAAACCAGGGTTCCATGGAGTGTTTTGCAGAGCGGCGACGAGTGTCTCAACTGGAGGCTGTGATGTGCCCCATGCGAATGGAGAAAATGCCGTGTCCAATATGTTCACATCTGCCTCGCAGGCTTTTTGATAGGTCATGAGAGCCATACCGCTGGTGGAGTGACAGTGCAGATGGACGGGTAAGCCTATCTTTTCCTTTAACGCTGAGATGAGTTCGTAAGCTGCTTGTGGCGCAAGCATTCCAGCCATGTCCTTTATGCAGATTGAATCACATTCTAGCTGGGCAAGTTGAGTGGCGACTTTCAAATAATGCTCAACAGTGTGTACTGGGCTTATGGTGTAGCAAATCGTGCCCTGTGCGTGTGCGCCTACTTTTTTGACGGCTTTAATCGCGGTTTCCAAGTTTCGGACATCGTTAACTGCGTCGAAAATTCGGAAAATGTCTATGCCGTTTTCGGCGGCTTTTTCAACGAATTTGACCACGACGTCATCCGCGTAGTTCCTGTAGCCAACAATGTTTTGTCCTCGGAGAAGCATTTGTAAATGTGTTTTTTTGATTATTTTTCTTAGGGCACGGAGTCTTTCCCACGGGTCTTCGCCTAAAAATCTTATGCAAACATCGAAGGTTGCTCCACCCCACATTTCTAGCGACCAGAAGCCTACTTGGTCGATTTTTTCCGCTATGTTAAGCATTGTTTCGGTTCGCATTCTGGTTGCCATCAACGACTGATGGGCGTCTCTGAAGGTCGTATCTGTGATTTTTACTGGATTTGCCAAACTAAACCCCACTTAGGGAATTAGAAACAAGAATCTGCAAATATTTTAAGCTACCCGTTTTTATTCCGTGCCTCGGGTTGACACGCCTCTGGACCTATTCTTGTATATGATCCAAATGCACACACACACACCCAAAACCCAAACCCAAACCCAAACATATTACATTTAGCGCGCGCGCTGAAAACTAACCAATAAACCTCAAAAAGGCCTCGACCTCATAAAACGAAAGAACCAAGATCAAGTCCCCGCGAAAGACTTATCAACCTCACAGCGAAGCACCCTTATTGAGGGAATTATGCAAATGTCTAAGGGAGGAAATGAATCAAGCACGCGCGCAAAGTCCTTCAAAATCGGAAAAATCATCATCCCATACTGGCTAGTTGCAGCGATTCTTGCCGCAACGATTGGCTTGGCTGTTTTTGGCCAATACCTGACGACGGTGAACGTTCCATTACAGGTCAAGGCACCTGTTGAGATACTCAGCTACCCAACCGAGTGGACGCTATATCCTGGACAGATGGCAAAATTCAACATAACCGTGATGAATCACGCTCCCGTAAACTACTCGGCAGTCTTCGAATTCCAAACCAGCAATTCGAGCTACCAGTCGAATTACTTGACTTTTAGCAACGAGACCTACACAGTAGTTCCTGGACAACAGAACCTGGCAGCCTGGCTACAAGTGAGCACGAACGCTCCAGCAGCAAACCTCACAGTGACCATCACCTTCGCAAGATTACCGATCGCAATGCCGATATCCACCACGAATCGTTTGATCAACGGCGACTTTGAGACTGGAACACTGTACGGGTGGACTGTCCCCTGGGGAGTGGCTGAAATCAGCAACGGAACAGTCCACAGCGGAAAATACTCCGCGTACATCACAGACTTGTTCTTTAACAACTCGATACAACAAACGCTGATGCTACCAGCGGATTCCAACCTTCAATTCACAGGATGGATCTACCCCACAGAAGTCGGCCTATCGAACGGGTTTGCCTGCAGTTCTGCGATCCGCTTTAACTTCTACTATAAAGTCAACATGACATGGGCGTTTCAAGTAAATTACATGTGGTGCGGATACCAACCAGTGAACCGTACTTGGACCCTTGAGTTTCCGCAGACCTCAACCTTCACGGCGTACACGTGGAACCGCCTCTCGCGCAACCTGAGCAACGATATACTTTCATATTTCAAAGGAATAGATCTATCTCAGTTCGTCCTGCATGATATTATGCTGTACTATCACTTCTCAAACGCTAGCCCAGGAGCCTTCTACGCCGACGATCTCAGTCTGACTTCCACTTCGCCTTAACGAAGCGTACACAAACATGCAGAATAAAGCGCAGAATTCTTTCCGCTGAATTCAGCGCGTACACTCTTCCTCTTTTTCCTCTTAGGTCTAAATGATATTTAAGACTTGGAAAAAATTAGGCGTGATTGTTTTGATTGTTTGTTTGATTGATTAGTTGATTGATTAGTTGATTGATTAGTTGATTGATTAGTTGATTGATTAGTTGATTGATTAGTTGATTGATTAGTTGATTGATTAGTTGATTGATTAGTTGATTGATTAGTTGATTGATTAGTTGATTGATTAGTTGATTGATTAGTTGATTGATTAGTTGATTGATTAGTTGATTGATTAGTTGATTGATTAGTTGATTGATTAGTTGATTGATTAGTTGATTGATTAGTTGATTGATTAGTTGATTGATCGTTTGATTGCGTGTGTGTGCATATGATCCAAATATGTTCCGAGACGCGCGTTAATTTGAGGAAGCAACTTGATTTAATTGCCGTTGGAAAAAACTGTCCGAGAGGAATGGAAAACTATGCTTCCATACTGGAAAGGAGTTTCTTTACACTTCGCATGCAATAGTAGCGCGTCAACACGAGAAGGAACGTTCCAACTGCCGCTGTCAAGATAATTGCCAACAAGAATGACCCAGTTGGTCCGCCTCCCAACCTAGTTAAAAATCCCGTTGATTGGTACAATATCAAAGGGGTTAGAGCCGCCACCGTTGCCAAGCCTCCGATAACGAAGGCTATTATGAATCCTGTAAACGTAATGTATCTTGCCCTTGGTCCTACGTTAAAGTTGGGATATCGTGAGCCTGTTCCAAGCCCCAAATATCCTTGAATTATCACATTGAAGGCAACGGCAACCAAAGTAGCTAAGAACAAGAGCATTGCAACAGGAGCGAGGAATTGCATGAGCAAGGCGACCGCCAAGATTCCTACGCCTGAAATAACCCATGCGAGAAAGAGCTTTCCGTTGACCAGTTCGGCAGCTGAGATAGGAAGCATATAGATGTTAGCGATGGAGCTTCCTTCCTGTCCTATGCTGATTGAAGAGAGCATCATGGGTAGAATGAGAGATGTCTCAGCGAGAAGCACGAAGCCTACACCCGACAGGGCATTACTTGGATTCGCGCCAGCTGTCAATACCGGAAGCAAGGAAGACACTACAAGCAATACGGGTATGGCGAGGAACCTTGCCATTTCTCTTCGTCTTGCAAGAGATCTTAACTCTTTGGAAGCTACTGCGAACGCGACTGGATCTAGCCACAAGAAAGACTTCCCCTGAGGGACATAGACAGTTGAAGTGGATACGGTAATCGTGACTGGTACTGGTGACCAATACCTGGCTCTTAGTTGAGTTGCAGCTTCAAAAATCAGGAAGGTGAATAAGAGGGAAAGCAGGGCAAAAATGGTCGCTCTTATCAAATCCGGAGTTAGGAAAGACACGACGGCGACTGAAGGCCAGATTACAGGCACGAACCAAGCCAAGTTGACGCCCTTGACGATGCTTGAAAGGGCTGTGTAAAGAATGTACGGGTTAAAGGCTATTTGCACCGCGACCAGCAGGACGACGACAAGGGCAATGCGGAGGATGACGCCGAGTCTTCCGCTCTTCTTGTAAAGGGTGGTGGAGATACGGTTCATTACGGATCTCAACGCTTCTACTATCACTGCTCCCCAAATGAAGGCGAGGGCGCAGATCGAGATGAAAAACGGAACAACCGAAAGCATGCCGATGCTCAGGGCGAGCGGTATGGTGACCCCTAGACCAATAAACAGAAGAGGCGAGTAGGTAAACACCAACGAAAAGCTTGACGCCACGACATATTCTCTAGGCGACACTGGAAGCCAGTTCACCGCTTCGCTTGAAGCGAGACCGCTGGTCTGCCCAAGTTCAAAAAGTATGCCGGCCAACGTGACCGCCGAAGTGAGAATGACTGGCAGCACTATGAGAGACTGAATTGCAACCGGTCGAACCGAGCTCATCAATTCAGTCGGAACCAGAGGAAGAAGATATGAAAGCAACGCGAACGGAGCCGCGAAGAGAACTATGTCTAAAGAAACTAGTACGGCGGGATTTGAAAGGAGGCTTCTACGCCCAAAGCGACTCGCTCTGAAGTATGATTTGAAGAGAACAGTTGCAAGGCTCACGAACCGTTGACCAGTTCAAAGCTTCAATGCCTCAACGATCTTCTCGGTGTCTTCGCTACCAGTAAGCTTCAGGAAAGTTTCCTCAAGCGTCGAACCTGGCATCCCAGCCTTTGATCTCAGTTCCTGCACCGTCCCCTCGGCAATGACGCTTCCCTCATTCATGATAGTAATCCGTGCTGCACATGGCCTCCGCAATTTCGAGAACGTGCGTACTAAAGAGAATTGAGACGCCCTCGCCAGCTAAGCGCTGAAGGATATCCTTAACGATCTTGGCTGATCTAGGATCTAAACCGTTCAACGCTTCGTCCAGAATCAAGGCACGTGGACGGTGAAGCAAAGCCGCCGTAATTGCTATTTTTTGCTTCATTCCTTGGGAGAAGCCGCTCATGACTTCGTTCACGTGATCGTTCATCTGCAGCGCCTTAAGCAGCTCATCAACTCTCTCTCGCCTTATCTTCAGGTCGATGCCATACGCGGTTCCCACGAAGTCCAAGTACTCCGAAGCCGTTAGGTAATCATAGAGATACGGCGACTTCTGGAACGTAGCCGACGAGTCTTTTCGCCTCGATAGGTTGCCGCAACACATCTATGCCGCAAAGGTTGATCTTGCCATAATCAGGCTTGACTATGCTCATGACCATCTTCATAGTCGTGCTTTTCCCTGACCCATTGGGACCGAGAAGACCATGAACTTTACCCGGTAATACGGACAGCGTCAGATCTTTTACCGCCACCTTATCGCCGAAGGATTTCTTCACCGATTCGAGCATTATTCCTTCCATTGATGGTCTCAAACCCTCATCTCCACTGTTTTGGGTCAAAAAAACTATTTTCTAATGCTTATTAAGATTTGGTTATGTCAGATCTTCGAATGACAGCATACGCGATAAGAAGCGGACACTAACTTTTCTTCCTGTATGCACACGATCTTTTGATGAGATATTTAAAATGCGAGAAGAAGAACGGCTAATTCATGGTCTTTCTTTTTTTAGCGCGCACCACCCTCTTCATTGCAGGGTTCCCAACCGACAGCAGAGAGTGTTCCATCTGGATTCGTTACAAGCTTGCGCCTCAGCTTCATCCCACATCGTTTGCACTCCTTTCCCTCGTACACAATCCTACTGTGAGTATCAAGTAAGTTTTCACGCGCGCTTGTGCCAATATTTGGATTCTTCACATTAGCCTCCAAAGGAGTAGGCTCTTGCCAGAAAACCTCAATCTGATCGCCATAATTTCGCCACTTGTGAAAACCAAGCCTGCATAGCAGTGGAGAGCTAACTTCTCTATTCCGCGAAGAATCCGTCATCCATAGCCCCCCCAACAGCATTCAACCCAAACTACCAGAGCCATGACAATCTTATAACAATTCTGTTGACCAGCGCGATGCTCTTATTGCTCCATATCAAACATGCTGCCAAGAATTAGGCAGCTTCTCGTTGAAATCCATTTTTTGTGGTGTGGGGTCGGAATTTGGATCATACATGGAGGAGGAGGTTATACTGCAAATATGGTGAACAGAGAAGGCTCGGTTCACTCGTCAAAGTAACTAGGGAGATTTTAAAGTGGGATGTTTGCGTGTTTTTTTGGGGGGCGCGCTTCGCGCTTTGTTGCCAGCATTTCTAAGGCGCTAATCAGTTTTGGTCGTGTTTCTGCCGGTTCGATGACATCATCAATGTAACCCTTCTGTGCAGCAATGTAGGGGCTTGCGAACTTCTCGCGATACTCTCGAATTAGCTCTTGCAGCTTCTGTTCTGGGTCCTTAGCTTCGGCGATTTCTTTCCTAAAGATAATGTTTATGGCGCCCCTTGGTCCCATTACGGCGGTTTCTGCTGTTGGCCAAGCGTAGTTGATGTCTGCTCTCGAATGCTTGCTGCCCATGACGTCATATGCTCCTCCATAGGCTTTTCTTAATATCACCGTGATTTTTGGCACAGTGGCCTCGCAATAGGCGTATAGAAGTTTGGAACCATGACGAATTATGCCTCCGTGCTCCTGCTCAATGCCTGGAAGAAAGCCGGGGACATCTTCGAACGTGATTATCGGGATGTTAAACGCGTCACAACATCGGACAAAGCGCCCGCCCTTTGTGGAAGAATTGATGTCTAAAGCGCCAGCGTAGGATTTCGGCTGGTTTGCAACTATACCGACAGAGCGTCCGTTTAGTCTTGCAAAGCCGACGACTATGTTTGGCGCCCACAAAGCCTGAACCTCAAAAAATTCTCCGCTATCCACGATGCTCTTTATGACCTCTTTTACATCATACGGCTTATCAGCGTCGTCTGGGATGATTTCCGCCAGATGCTCATCAACACGGTTTGGGTCATCTCCAGTCTCCACTATAGGCGGATCCTCCATATTATTCGAGGGCAAGTAACTTAGCAGCTTTCTGATTGTCTGTAAGCATTCTTCTTCGTTGTTGGCGATGAAATGTGCGACGCCGCTCGTTGTGTTGTGCACCATCGCGCCGCCGAGTTCTTCAAACGTCGCCTCTTGACCTAGGACCGTTTTAATGACTTCTGGTCCCGTGATGAACATGTGGCTTGTGTCCTTCACCATCACAATGAAATCCGTGAGCGCGGGACTGTAAACGGCCCCGCCAGCACATGGTCCCATTATAGCTGAAACCTGAGGAATCACTCCAGAAGCGATAACGTTTCTGAAGAAAATGTCGCCATAACCTGCCAAACTCGCAACTCCCTCCTGAATTCTCGCTCCTCCAGAGTCGTTCAGACCTATAACGGGCGCACCAACCTTCATAGCCAAATCCATAATCTTGCACACTTTCTTCGCAAACATTTCACCCAGAGAACCGCCAAAAACCGTAAAATCCTGAGAGAAAACGTACATTAATCTGCCGTCTATTGTGCCGTAACCAGTGACGACACCATCGCCTGGAATTTTCTGTTTTTCCATGCCGAAATCTGTGCATTGATGAACTATGAAAGGGTCAAGTTCAACAAAGCTTTCTGGATCTAGAAGCAAGTCTATTCTCTCTCTTGCAGAGAGTTTGCCTTTCTCATGCTGTTTTTCAATGCGGTCTTTTCCGCCACCAAGTTTTGCTTCTTCTCTAAGCTTGTGGGCTCTTTCGATTTTTTCTTTGACCGTGGATTCTCTGGAACTCATTACTGCATCGCTCCGATTTTGTAAGAATATTGCTTAACTTAGATATTTAACCTCGCTCCATAGCTAAACTAGTTTTTCCGCTACGTTCTTAGCGCGCATGCGTGTTCCGAAATTCATTTAAATCGTAATAAATTGAGTCTCGTACCTCTTTTTTTAGGGTGATCAATGAAGAGATACGAGACTCTTGAGACCTTGTTTGGCAAGGTCGATTTATCCTTTGCTGAGAAGGTGCTTAATGAAGCTTATCACGCTAGTCTCCTGGGAGGCCGCCAAGAAAACCTCTAGGTGTCTTCAAGGCTCACTTGCTTAGGAGATTGAGGCATGTTCCGAGCTGACAGGATGCTTGTGCGGCAGCTCTGGAAGGATCCGAGACTGAAGCGGCTCTGCGACATCGAGGCATCTGAGCCTCCGTACGGGATAGCAGTGCTATCCAGGTTCAGGAGTAGAGTGGGAACTGAAAGGCTTGCCGGCATTATTGACGATGCTATCGGGACGCTCGTGAAGAAGAGAAGACTCAAGGGCGAAACGTTGGTGTTGGATTCAACGTTCATCAAGGCCTACAGCCGCAGAGATCTCGACAACCGCACCGGCTACAGCGACCCTGAGTCGCGCGTTGGACGAGCAGTAAAAGCAAGGGACTTGGGCTACAGGCTTCACGTCGTTGTAGACGCAAAGAGCGAGCTGCCAGTGGCGCTGACGGTCGCTTCAGCAAACGAGAATGAAAAGAAGCACTCTCTGCAACTGTTTGAGAATGCTTCACGCCACGTGAAGACCAAGAGACTGGTTGCTGATCCGCAGTACAGCGCACAGAGCCTTCGAGACGCGGTTCTTGAACGGGGCGCAATGCCGGTCATTCCATATCCGAGAAACCAGCAGAAAGGAGTCAAGGGCATACTCAGAATCGACAGGAAATTCAGAAGCCATGGACCTCAAGAGCAGAGACGAACCTACAAGAAAAGAGCAGCCGTGGAACGAGTCTTCAGCAGATTGAAGAACCTGGCATGCCTGAAGGAGCACAACCTCAGAGGACTGGCCAAGATCACTTTCCACTCGCAGCTCTGCGTCCTAATCATGCTGTTTACAGCTCAGGCCGCCGTCAACATCCACAAACCAGGCAAAGCCAGAAGCATCAGATACTTCGCAAACTAATTTCGGCGTGCGCGTGCTGTTTGTTCTAGGGTGGTGACGTATTCGTCCAAGTCTGACCCCACTCTACTCCGAGTATGTGCAGGTCCTTTGTGCCGACAGTGCCGACGCCGAGGATGTCAGCTCTTGCGAGATCAGATGTTGGGTCAGCGCCAACGGAACTCAGGCCCCACTGCACTCCGAGCACGTGAAGATCCTTAGTGCCAACAGTACCGTCAGCTCCGAGCCATGGAAATGTTACCGTAGCGCCAGAGATGTCTGCTGGGTGCACGTGCAGCTCTGATGCGTAGTCGGTTGAGTAGTCAGTGCTGCTGTATGTGCAGTGGAAGGTGTAGCTGATTCTGAGCCAGTCGCCCCACGCTACAGCGTTTGAACCAGAAGACGGCAGAAGGTACGCGTAGTAAGGCAAGTCCACTGTTGTGAGGGCAGGTATCGGGTAGCTTAAAATAGGAGTGCTGGAGCCGCTTATGCCTGCGGCAACCCACTGTGCGCCGTTCCACTTGTCTATGCTGAAGCTCCAGTAGTAATCGATGGTTATCGGTAAACTGAGAGAGTTGCTCACGGTTTCCTTGAGCACTAACTTATAGCCGGTCGCGCCAGCCAAACCTCCTACGCTGGTTATAGCGAACATTGAAAAACTGTTTGTCTTGCCGTAGATAACGTGGTTCGTCGTGTCAACTTGCGTGGTGATGTTCATCCATCGTTGCGTGGTTTCATTCCAATGCCACAGCGCTAAGCTTTGTTCCTCTTGCTGTGTCATGTTTGAGGGACCATAGGTTATTCTGAGCGTTATGCTGCCAGCATAGCCGGCGGTTGTTTTGACGTCGTAGAGTCGACCTTCCAATTTGAAGCCTATGAGCGGGAGAGGACCTGATTGAGTCTTATTGACCGTCGTCGTTCCGTCAGATGTCACGTTTGTAAATGTGAGAGAGACGCCAGACGCGGGCGTGACGGTGACATTTACACCTCGCAAAGTCAACGTGTCACTCGCGCCAAAAGCATAGATCTTACCATCATTTGATCCTACGTAAACTACCCCGCTGACCACGGCAGGAGAAGAATACAGCATACCGCCTGTCGTGTAGCTCCAAACGAACGCTCCAGTAGCAGCGTTCAGGCAGTAAATCCTCCCATCCCATGATCCCACATAAACCAAACCACCAGCAACGGCAGGAGAAGAAAACACCGCCCCACCCGTCGTGTAGCTCCAAACTAACGCTCCAGTAGCAGCGTTAAGACAGTAAACATTATGATCCATTGATCCCACATAGACAAAACCACCAAAAACCGCAGGAGAAGAATCCACACTGGAACCTGTCGTGTAGCTCCAAACTGACGCTCCAGTAGCAGCGTTCAGGCAGTAGACCTTCCCATCATAAGATCCAACAAAAACAAAACCACCAACAACGGAAGGAGAAGACTCCCCCACGATATCACCTGTCGTGTAGCTCCAAACTAACGCTCCAGTAGCAGCGTTCAGACAGTAAACTTTCCTATCTAAAGAGCCCACGTAGACCAAGCCGCCAACAACGGCAGGAGAAGACGACACGTCGTCACCTGTTGTGTAGCTCCAAACGAACGCTCCAGTAGCAGCGTTCAGGCAGTAAACCTTCCAATCACGAGATCCCACATAGACAAAACCACCAACAACGGCAGGAGAAGAATACACATAGCTGCCTGTCGTGTAGCTCCAAACGACAGCTCCAGTAGCGGCGTTTAGGCAGTAAACCTTATCATCATAAGATCCAACAAAAACAAAACCACTGACGACGGTAGGAGTAGACCACACTGTGCCACCCGTCCTTTGGTTCCAAACGAACGCTCCAGTGGCAGCATTCAGGCAGGTAATAGTCCCATTCCCATTTCCTACATAAACCAGACCACCAGCAACAGCAGGAGAAGAATACACCGGGGCGCCCGTCGTGTAATTCCATAGGGTGTTGTTCGTGGTTGGCGCTGTTGAGGTTGAAGTCCCCGTGTGGTTTAGGTCGTGATGAAACATTGGCCACCAATCAACGGTGTCAGCTGCTTGAACGGTCCCTCGACGTGAACTCCCGTATCCTTTCGCTGATTGAATGTTAAAGGCACCTGTGAACACACAGACCAACAGTAATACAAACAATATTCCAGAAACAATTGTCTTCAACAGTTGCCCCTCGTTCAGCATGTATAGTATGCTGAAAATAAGATTTAAGGTTTATTTAAACAAGTTCTAGAAGAAAGTTCTGCTCGTGCTCTAATGCGGATAAGATTCTGCAGTCCAGAACAGGCACACTTTCGTCTGCGACAAGAACGCCAGACCTTAATCAAGTCCGCGAGCCCTTTTAAATCAAGTTCTCTAGCTTTCTTTACATATTCTTCTCCGTACCCGTATAGCAAATGAAAGCTGAAGTCCCTCCATAAACAGCGTCGCCCTCATCGGAGCTATGAAAAACAATAAGAAAGGGGAGTTGCGGGAGATATATCCACTTGTCCTTCGTTCTTCCAAACGGGGGAAAGGGGTTAGGTGTATCCTTGCCTAAGGGGGCTGTTCTAGGGTGGTGGCGTGTTCGTCCATGTTTGACCCCATTCTACTCCCAGTATGTGGAGGTCTGCGGTGCTCACAATGCCGTCGCCGTTTATGTCACCTGGGATTAGAGCCTTCACGGTGAAAGAGTAAACCAAGCTTGTGGCTGTGTTTCCAGCGTTGTCGTAAGCTGTGATGTAAAATTCAATGGTGGAATTGCCCGACTGCCCTGGTATCGTTGTTGTCCATAAGCCTGTTGTTGCGTTTAGCGTCATTGAGTTGTTCCACCATTCACCGCCATTCACTCCGTATGAGAGTTCTACTCCAGCCAATCCGCTACCGCCAACTTCGTCGCTAACATTTGCCTTAACTAAGACTGGTTCACCTTGCCTAGGCGTGGATGACGGAACATACGGAGCTGGGCAAGTTGGAACCCACTCGACTGAATTGATGCTAGGAGGAATGGGTGAAGCTTCCCTGAGTTCCCCAAGCACCATTAGTAGGTTCAGGATTACACCATTTCCTTAGAATCACGTCATCAAGAAAGTAAGGGTTGGCGCGCGCGCTAAACTGGTTCTGGGGTGTCTACTTATGGTGGAGGAACTACCTGAAAAGCTATGGCCTGACTTACAACGGGTGGAACTGGTGGTTCTGGCATTGGTACTATTCGGAATTCTGGTACTACTGGGGAACTTCGTTCCCGTACTAGTAGCGCGTGCGACTGGCGGTCAAGCCCATATTAGAAAACCGCAGACTCAAGGTCCTTCCTCCCGAAGTGTATACACATGACTAGTTTAAGATCGGATAAGCATATCTGCGCTATGGTAGCCCTAATGATGCTCTTTTCAGGAATAGCGGGCATACAAATTCCCCCACTCAAGGCTCAAAGTCAGCCCAACACGATGATGGGCGCTTTCGCTAATACTCAAAACTTCAACGTGACGATTGGTGATTCCGCTTTCAACCGTCAAGACACCAACGTGACGATGAGCAAGTTCGCTGTCGGCACTCAAGACCCCACCGTGATCATAAGCGACTTCGCTTTCAACCCTCAAGACATCAGTATCATAATAGGCGAAACAGTTACATGGACAAACAATGACCCAGTTATCTACACGCTATGGTTTGTCATAGCTGAGAATCAGACGACATATCTGCTTTCAGACCCCATCGCTCCAAATAGCTCCTGGTCATATACATTCTCTGAGCCTATACAATTGCAATACTACAGTTTCGATCGCCTTTGGATAACAGGCAACGTCACTGCGCTTGCGCGCTCGTCAGCGGGGGATCTAGGGCGCGCGCTGACCATGTGATGTGGTCTTCTCCTGCTGTGGTTAACGGAGTAGTTTACATAGGATCATGGGATGGCAAGATCTATGCTTTCGGTCCGAGCCTGTCTAGCACGCGCTTATTACCTACCATGACGCGCGCTTAAGAAAACTATAGAAGCGAAATTATCAGTAACTGCTTTGAGGATGACTCAGTTGGTTGGTTTGATCAATTCCTTCAAGAAATTCGCCATTGTCCTGACCTTTCTGACAGTCTTGGGCTTTTGTACAGTCTATCTTTTTGACCTGTTTGTAGCAGCGCCGATAAACCTGCCTATGTTCTCAAGAGAAACCTTCAGAATCATCCTAATCCTCGGTTTTTGGCTAGTAATCCTGCTGTTAATACGACACGCAAAGTCATTCATGACTGCACGCATCGGAGCCCAAGCTGCCACAGTCCTACAGTTTGCGATGGGAGTCGTAGCAGTTCTGGTGATGAGTTTCGGGGTGCTTCATACGCTCGGAGTTTCACCAGACAGCCTTCTAGCTGGCGCAGGCATCGCTTCTATCACGATAGGGCTAGTCATCTCCACATTCGTCGGCGGCATCCTTGCAGGCGCACTCGTTTTTACCACTCAGAGTTTCAGGGAAGGCGATGATGTCTTGGTGAACAACATTCCAGGAAGGATAATAGGCATGACGACCCTCGTCACAAAAATAAGAACCGAAGTGGGACAGATGTCGATCCCAAACAGTGCAATAGCATCAGGCGCAGTAATCGTGACTGCCATCCACAAACACGAGGCCAAATCGCTCAGCAGACTCCCGTACGCCATTGGAGACCGAGTAGTCAGCACGTACATAACTGGAGAAGGAGTTGTTAAAGAACTGACTCCGCTTCACACCGTTATTGCACTGGACTCTGGAAAAGAATTGACTTTCCTCAACAATAGCGTATTGTCGGGTGCAGTGGCCATCGCAAAAATAACCCAAACCAAAGGCGTACAGACCCATACGAAAGAGAAAGCTGAACACTAGATCGTACACCTACCGCGTGCGAAGCCACAGCCTTAGCAGGAAGTAGCCGCGCGCGCAGTAACGCATAAGGTTACAGCATCGTTTTTTACTATGGAAAAGCATAATTCAAGGTTCCATATTGATATGAGTTAACATGATTATGGAGAAGACAAGATGCTGCGTTTCTTCAACACTCTGACTCGCAAAAAGATGAAGTTTGTGCCGTTAGAGAAAGGTAAAGTGAAAATGTACACGTGCGGACCCACAGTCTACGATTTCGCACATATAGGCAACTTTCGCGCGTTCGTTTTCCAAGATTTATTAAGGCGTTGGCTGGAATATCGAGGTTTCACAGTAACTCAAGTCATGAACCTCACGGACGTCGATGATAAAACAATCAAGGCTTCAAGAGAGCTAGGAATTCCCTTAAGCGTTCACACGCAAAAATACATCGTTGCCTTCTTCGAGCACGAGCAACAATTGAACATTGAAGAGGCAGAATGCTACCCCCGTGCCACTGAGCATATCGATGAAATGGTTGCCTTTGTTAAGAAGCTAATTGAAAAAGGCTACGCATACAAAGCCAAAGATGGCTCAATATACTACGACATCTCAAAATTCAAAGGCTACGGCAAACTATCGAAGATGAAGTTGAAAGAGCTGAAAGCCGGCGCCAGAGTGCAAGTTGACATCTACGAAAAAGAACAAGCTTCGGATTTTGCGCTCTGGAAAGCATGGAACAAGGAGGACGGAAATGTTTTTTGGGAAACCGAAATCGGCAAAGGCAGACCCGGTTGGCATCTGGAATGCTCGGTTATGTCTATGAAGTATCTCGGCGAAACTCTGGACATTCACGGCGGTGGTGTAGACCTGATTTTTCCGCATCACGAGAATGAAATCGCCCAAAGCGAGGCGGTGACTGGGAAGAAATTTGTCAATTATTGGCTTCACAATGAGTATTTGATGGTTGAAGGTGAAAAGATGGCCAAGTCTTTGGGCAACTATTACACTTTAGTAGACTTGCTGGACAAAGGCTACAGCGCAAGAGCCGTGCGATACTTGCTCTTGTCCACGCATTACAGGCAGCAGTTGAACTTCACTTTTGAAGGCCTAAAGGCCGCCCAGAGCGCCATCGAAAGGCTCATGATTTTTCTTGAAAGACTACTAGAGGCTGACGGCGAGCCTGCAGGAGAAGGACTGAAAAAACTGATAAGAACTACTAGAATGAGCTTTGAAGCAGCCTTGGACGACGATTTGAACATTACCAAAGCGCTCGCAACCCTCTTTGACTTCGTAAGAGAGGTCAACAGGATGATTGACCAAGGCAAAGTTAGCAGAAAAGAAGCCAAAACAGTGCATGATTTAATGATGGACTTTGACAGTGTTCTTGCTATAGTGGGCGAGGTAAAGAAAGAACTGTTACCCAAAGAAATCGAGGAACTGATACAGAGAAGAGAAGCCGCACGAAAGACTAAAGATTGGAAAGCCGCAGACGAGATTAGGCAGAAGCTTTATGAAAGGGGCATCATACTCGAAGACGCAACGACGGGCGTTAAGTGGAGAAGGAAAGGTTAAGCTTCTCTCACACTCACGTCGCCAGACACGATTTTTCTTTTTGTGCCATCTTTAAGTTTAACGATTAGCGCACCTTTCCCATCAACGTCAACTGCCATTCCATGCAATCTTTCCGCAAAACTCACTATTTCCACCTTTTTTCCCAGAAAGCTTGCCATGCTACGCCATTCCGTCAACACGTTTCTAAACTCTTTTTCCTTAAACTGTTTATAGCATTCTTCAAATTCCATCAACAATTGATAGATGAGTTCTTCTATGTCAACGTCTTTCTTGAGCATTTCTTTGAGCGTTGTTGCTGTTGTTTTTAGGTCTTCGGGCAAGGCGCTCAAGGCAAAGTTTACGTTTATTCCTATCCCGACGACAATAAAGTTTACAGTTCTTCCTTCTAATGAGGCTCTGGTTAGTATGCCGCAGACTTTCTTGTTGTGAACCAGGACATCGTTGGGCCATTTTATCTCTGCCCTTACTCCGTACAGTTTGCATAATGTTTTGGCTACTGCTACTGCTGTGGCCAGTGTTATCTTTGGTGCGTCTTCTGTGTTGATTTGTGGTCTGAGAATTATGGAAAGCCATACTCCGCCTTTTGGTGAAATCCACCGTCTATTCAGTCGTCCTTTTCCTCTTGTTTGTGTCTCGGCGATTATTGTTGTTCCTTCTTTTGCACCGTTTTCTGCTTGCTCTTTGGCGGTCGTGTTTGTGGAGGAGAGCTTTGCAAAGTAGTAGATTTCACGTCCTACAAAATCAGTCTCGAGTTTCGCCGTTATTCTCTCTATTCTAATCAATCATTATCCTAGCCAAAGGCTGTTATCTTTCGCAAAGCTCCAACAATACGCCTTTAACGCTCTTCGGGTGCAGAAACGCTATCCTTCCGCCTTCTGCCCCCGGTCTGGGCGTTTCGTCTATTAGAGTGACGCCTTGGTTTTTAAGTTTCTTCAGCATGTCATCTATGCCTACGATTTTCAGTGCTATGTGGTGTATTCCTTCGCCTCTTCTTTCAAGAAATCCTGAAACAGTGCTTTCTTTGCTTATTGGCTCCAATAACTCGATTCGACTATCGCCCACTGGTAAGAAGGCTACTTTGATCTTTTGGCTTTCCACCACCGTTACTCTTTCGGGTTTTAATCCAAGTGCCTTTTCGTATACAGCGAGAGCTTCATTTAGGTTATTCACCGCGATGCCTATGTGGTCTATTCCTTTTATCATAGGGTTTTCGCCAATCAGTTTAGACGCTAATTCTTCTTATAAATTAAGTTGTGCAGAGCAAGACTACTCCAGCAAATATCAACACAAAAACGAGCGAAGGAAAAATGCGCGCGCTAAGTTGCATCTAGTAAATTTTAAGTGCTATCCACAACTTAGTGTTCCACTCTAAAGGTGAGAATGAATTGGCAAAACCGTTTCCATGGTGGAACGAAAAACACAAGAAACTTGCAGAAGAGGCAAAAAAATTCAGCGACCAAAACCTTGGCCGCGGCGAAGAAATAATTTGGACCAAGAGTTTTCCTGAAGACATTCTTCGACAAGTTGGCGAAAAGGGATGGTTTGGCGTGCTCATTCCAGAAGCTTACGGTGGCATGGGCTTAGGCGTCACTGGAAACTGCATTGTTACTGAAGAGCTAAGCCGTATTGGCTCTGCGGTTGCGGGCGCCTACTGTGTAACCATGTTTGGCGGTGTAGAACAGCTATTATTGTATGGGAGTGAGGCGCAGAAGCAAAAGTGGCTGCCTCCTGTTGCCAAAGGCAAAGTGATAGCTGCAATCGGCATAACAGAACCAGCGATAGGCTCAGACGCAGCGGGTATAGAAACAACCGCAAGACTAGAGGGCGACGAATACGTAATCAACGGCAAAAAACGATTCATAACCAATGCAGGCGTAGCAGACATGCACCTTATCTACGCAAAAACAAGCGAAAAACCAGAAGACAAGACAAAATACAACCACCTCAGCGCTTTTCTAGTTGAAAAAGGCACTCCAGGCTTCTCAATAGAGCGAATAAACGAGCTTCAAGGCTGGCCAGGTCTACCAAATGGCTTCTTAAACTTTGACGAAGTTCGCGTACCAGCAGAGAACATAATAGGCGGCGAGGGTATGGGTTGGAAGATTCTTGTGGATGGATTAAACTTTGAACGTGTCCTCTTTACATCTGGAATGCTTGGACCGATGCGGGAGGCTATACGTTACGCCGTTGGCTATGCGCAAAGGCGTGTTCAGTTTGGTCAGCCAACCGCGGAGTTTCAGGTTAACCAGTTTCACATTGCAGACATGTTCGCTGGGCTCAAAACCGCTCGACTGTTAGTCTATTACGCTGCAAACTTGCTCGACATAAAAGCCGAAGCAATGGCTGAAGCCGCAACCGCAAAGCTGTACACGTCGGAGATGTATGGGAAAATAATGAACGACGCCATACAAGTCATGGGCGGTGATGGATGGACACAATTCTACCCAGTTGAGAGCTTTATGCGCGACACCAAAGTCAACCAAATCGGCGCTGGCACGAGCGAGGTCATGCGCACGATAATTTATAGAGCCGAGACACGCGCCTTGGCGGATGAGTTGAAAATGCCACGGAGAAAGATCCACGAAAAACTCGGCGTTCCAGTATCGACAACAGAGCCATTGCCTCAGATAGAGGCAAGCGATGAGGGAATACTTGAAGTGTTGGCAGAAAACTACCGCGTAAACCCAGGTTTGCACATAACTCGTGAGGAGATAAAAGAAAGACTAGTCAGAGTCACAGACGAAGAATTAGACAAACTTCTGACAACTCTAGAGACAAGAGACATGGTAAAACTCTACAAAGACAAACGGGGCGCAGTATTAATGGCTAGAGCCACGCACAAAGGGTTGAAAGAAGCAAAGCCGTTAGACTATTACAAATGGTTCCCAGAATGGCTCAACAAAGATTATCTCTTCTAATCCCACTTTATTCCTCGAAAATTATTAATGACCCGAACATTAGAATAAGTCCAAAGGAGAGAACAAACCGTGGTTGAGGCTGAAGTAGAAGACAAGAGAATAGCACTGAAAGAAGCTGTCAAACTCGTCTCAGACGGCTCGCATCTTTTCTGGGGCGGCTTTGGTTTTCAGCGTCCGCCAATGGCTTTTGCACAAGAGCTGGTTCGCCAGAAGAAGCGCAACTTGACTATTTACACTTGCGGCTCTGAGATGGACATTGACATCTTATCTGGAGCTCGCGTGGTTTCGCGTTATGAGATGGCTTTCTACGCGATAGAAGGCATAGGACTCGCACCCAACATACAGCGAAGAGTCCGCGAAGGAAGCATAGAAATCGAAGACTATTCAAACCTCGCCATGGCTCTGCGTTTTCTAGGCGGTGCTCTAGGTGTGCCTTTTATGCCCCTCAAGAGCATGCTGGGCACGGACCTATTAACTAAGTATCGTTTTAGGAAAGATAAAGCGAAAGTCATTGATTGCCCTTTTACCGGTGAGAAAGTTGTGCTTGTGCCTTCAGTGAATCCTGACTTCAGCATCATCCATGCTTGTCGTGTTGATAAGGAAGGCAACGCGCAAATTGACGGCACACGAGGCGAAGACACAGAAGGCGCAAGGGCGGGGAGGAAAGTGATTATACTTGCGGAGGAGATCGTAGATTCTTCGGTTATACGCGCGCAGCCTGACCAAACGGTGATTCCCAACATTTACGTGTCGCATGTGGTTGAGTGCCCGTGGGGTTCTTATCCGATGATGGTTTACAATTATTACGATTATGACATGGAGCACGTTCGCATGTATTATGAGCAGTGCCAGACAGAAGAAGGCTGGGAAAAATACTGCAAAGAATACATAACCAGCGTCGACAGTCACATGGAATTTCTACAGAAAATAGGCGTAGAACGACTGCTGAAGCTGAGGGCAAAGAAACCATACGGATATTAGAGGAGAAGTGAAGAGCCATGGTTGAAACCAAAAAACACGCAAAACAAGGTGAGTACTCAACTCTTGAGTTGATGGCAGCATGCGGCGCTAGAGCGATTAAAGACCGCGAAGTCGTTTTTGTGGGCACAGGGCTTCCGCTGGTTGCAGCGATGCTTGCCAAAAAAATGCATGCAAAAAACGCAAAAATTGTTTATGAGGCTGGCTTTATCGACTCTAATGCTAAGGACATTGCATTGTCAATTGCCGATTCTCGGCTTGCTTACAGGGCGGCTGCGGCTGTTGGTTTGATTGAAACTTTAGGTTTGCTCTTGCAGGGCGGGCATGTTGACGTCGGTTTCGTAGGCGCCGCGCAGATTGACGAATATGGAAACCTTAACACGACTTACATTGGCGATTTTGAACATCCAAAAGTGCGACTGCCAGGCAGCGGAGGCGGCAACGACATAGTCTCATCAGCAAAACGCATAGTCGTTATTATGAAGCATGAAAAACGCAAGTTTACCAAAAAACTTGACTATCTCACCAGCCCAGGCTACATAAATGGACCTGACGCAAGAAAGCAAACTGGCTTGAAAGGGGGAGGCCCATCACTTATCGTGACTGATTTCTGTCAGATGGGATTTGATGAGAAGACTAAACGGCTTAAGCTGACAACTGTGCATCCTAGCATGACTGTACAGCAGGTTGTGGAAAACACTGGTTGCGACCTTATTGTTAAGGAGCCTGTGCCTGAGACCGAACCGCCAACTTATGAAGAATTAGACCTGCTCAGGGCGATTGACCCGACGGGGATTTACCTTCCGAAGCCAACAAAACAGTAGCTTTCTATTCAGAATATTCTATGGGCTAGTGGACTCGGGTCTTTTTTAACGAGCGGTTCGGAATTTCCGAGGGCTGAATCTAGCAGCGTCAATTTTTTCTCGAGTTTGCTGACGTATATTGGTCCCTCGTCCTGTACAGCGGTTCGGAGAAGGCTTTTTAATGTGGTTGCTGGCGTGCGGGTAACTTCTGCTGATGTTTTGGTTAGTTTGATTCTCCATGCTAGTTTTGCTAGTTTGGCTTCTGCGGGATTTTTATGGTTTTTCATATTCATTCCCAACACTGTATATGTCGTATTACGATATAATAGACTTATTTGGAAACACACAACATATCGAAACTCGAAATATATCATGAACACAAATGTCTGCATTTTGAGCTATGAAAATGCTAATTAATCCAAATCTCACCTTTACAATATTCTATTTCACACAGGAGCGAAGCACGGAAATGGAAGTAAAAAGAATCGCCGTTTTGGGCGCTGGTTTGATGGGTCACGGCATCTGCCAAGTCGCCGCACAAATCGGACAATATGATGTGTCTCTTTACGATATTGAGCAAAGATTTCTCAACAGCGGCTTAGACATGATAAAAGGAAGCTTGCAGAAATTTCAAAGCAAGGGGCAACTCACTGAAGCACAAGTCAACGAAATAATGAACCGGATTCATCCAACACTTGACTTGAAGGAAGCAGTAGAAAACGCAGATTTAATCATCGAAGTCACACCAGAAATCCCAGACCTCAAAAAACAAGTCTTCGTCAACATAGACCAACACGCACCCTCACACGCCATAATCGCCTCTAATACGTCTTCAATAAGCATAACTGAACTAGCCTCTGCAACAAAGCGTCCAACTCAAGTCTGCGGTATGCACTTCTTCAACCCACCGCAACTGATGAAACTCGTTGAAGTCATCCGAGGCATCCAAAGCACAGACGAAACTATCAACACAGTTCTAGAAGTGGCGCACAAGATGGGAAAAGAAACGGTACTCGTAAAGAAGGATGTGCCAGGCTTCATCGTCAACAGAATACTCTTCCCAGCATTGAACGAAGCCGTAGCGTTGTACTGGGAAGGCGTCGCTGACAGAGACGACATTGACAAAGCCATCATGCTGGGCTTGAACTGGCCGATGGGACCACTAAAGCTGTTAGACTACATCGGCGCCGACACCACACTCGCCATAGGCGAGGTACTAACAAGAGAAGTCGACCCCAAATTCCACGCCGCACCAGGTCTAAAACAAATGGTAAGAGCCAAACTGTTGGGCAGAAAGACGGGAAAGGGCTTTTACGACTGGCCACAAAAATAAAGACAAGGATGTAAGAATATGGAACTCAAAAACGTAATCTACGAGAAAAGCGAAGGAATAGCCACAATCACGCTTAATCGTCCAGAGGCTATGAACTCCTTCAGCACTGAACTCATCAACGAAGTAATCTACTGCCTTGAGGACGCAGGAAAAGACGACGCCACACGCGTAATCGTACTCACAGGCGCAGGCGAAAAGGCATTCTCCGCAGGCGCAGACATCAAAGCCATGATAGGAATGAACGCACTCAGAGCTAGGGAAATCTCAAGGAACGGCTACCGCATCTGCAAAACCATAGAGAAACTGGAAAAACCAGTAATCGCCGCCATTAACGGCTTTGCTCTAGGCGGCGGATGTGAAGTCTCGATGGCTTGCGATTTCCGAATAGCCTCAGAAAAAGCCCGCATGGGACAAACAGAGATTAATATCGGCTTGATTCCAGGCTGGGGCGGCACTCAACGCCTAACTCGCCTTGTAGGTAAAGCAAAGGCAAAGGAACTCGTGTACACGGGCAAGATTATCGACGCAAAAACCGCCGAACAAATCGGTTTGGTCAGTATGGCCGTGCCAGCAGAGCAACTTATGCCCGCAGCACGACAATTCGCACAGGAATTGGCAAGCAAAGCACCCGTGGCATTGAAAGTGGCGAAAGCACTCATCGACAACGGCCTCGAAACTGACCTAGAAACAGCCTTAGCGCTCGAAACAGAAGGCTTCTGCGTCGTTGGCTCCACAGAAGACCTACAAGAAGGCGTAAAAGCGTTCACAGAAAAAAGAAAACCCACATGGAAAGGACGCTAGATCAGCACCTTCTCCATCTTTCTCAAAACAATTTCTACCCGTAAGTCTCAATAAGCTTGCCAAATCTCTTCAAGATTTCCTCTGCTCGCGGTCGCAGTTCCTCCGGAAGATTTGGATCATCATCCAAAACGCTTGTTTTATGCTGCTTCAGTCTGAATTTAGCCCAGAACGTATCTCCTTTCTGCAGTGCATAGCTGAGTTCAGTTTCCATAGCCTTAAAATGTGCTGTGTAGATCATGGTCTTTGGCGAGTCCACAATCACCCGCTTATTTATGCTTCTGCCCATTTTCTTAAGCTCACTTATCTCTACAAGTTCATGAATCATAAGAAACTCATTGCCAAGAACGTCACGCAAGGTTGTTGGGTCGTCAGAGAATATCTCGCCAGTCATATAATCGAAGAATTCTTGCGCCGAAACATCCTTTTCAACATAACCAAGACGCCTTAACGCTCTCTTCGCTATCCTTATCTTAGAACCAATTTCATCCAACACGAGTGTCCTCTCCTTTTTATCATCAGCTCTCCAACATATATGCTGCTGAACGGTGTTTTAAGAATTTTCCAAGTGAACAACGAATTCTCTCGTCAAATTTGCAGCTTGTTCGAATTCTATTGGAGCCTATAGTGAACTCCTAGGTAGAGAGCGCGTGCGCATACGGCAGATAATTCTAAAAAAACCAAAACGCACATTAAGACTAAAATCATCTCTTCAAAGACAAATGCAACTCTTAACTGCTCAGGAAATGCGAAATTCGGCTAACTCAAAGTTTGTTGATGCACACATTCACCTTTCCGACCCAGAATACGCGGGAATGACAGATAGGTTAGTCGAAGACGCAAAAAAATCAAACGTGATTGCCTTAGTCTCCAACTCGACGAACCTTCAAACAAGTCTTCTTAGCCTGCAGCTAGCCCAAAAGTACAAAGGACGCGCATATGCCGCCTTAGGAATTCACCCGTGGAACGTCAAGGAATTAACGCCAAATGAGTTAGAAGACACCATCAAACTAATTCTCGACCACGCAAAAGACCCGGAAACAGTAGCAATCGGAGAAACAGGCTTAGACCCACAATACATAGGAAAGGCGAAAAACAAGAGCGAACTCCAAGAACTTCAGCACAAAGTTTTTCACGAAATGCTCAAAACAGCCGAAAAAACATCGCTACCTATAATCATTCATTCGAGAGGAACAACACCTCAGATTGTAGAAATGCTTCCCTCATACAACGTAAAAAAAGTTCTGCTCCATTGGTTCAGCAGACCCCTTGAGTTACTCCCAGAAATAGCAAGCCGAGGCTACTACATAAGCGAAGGCCCACCAGCCGCCTACTCAAAAGGTACGAAAGAAATCATAAAAGAAATTCCACTCGCAAACCTGTTAACCGAAACAGATGGACCAGTACGCTATTCCGGACCACCTTTCAAGGGCAAAACAACTACGCCAGCCTATATTCCCATAATAGTCGAAGCCATAGCAGAAGTAAAAAACACCAAAAAAGAGGAAACCGCACGACAGATTCTTCAAAACTTCACTGCGTTCTTTAACATTAAACCCGAGTTGTGAACCCTTAAACCGCGCAGTTGCAACCACAAGCAATAAAAGGCGGGGAGAAGATGCAACATAAGTCTACATCAATCTTAACAACCGCGAGACAAGAGCAATATGCAGGAGAATTCGCAGTTTGGGAAAAGTGCGTCCTGATCAAGTGAAGAAAGCAGCGAGAGCAATTTTGACCCTTTATTCTGACCGTTTCTCAACGAATTTTGAAGAGAACAAGAAAACTCTCGGGCCGCTCGCTCACGTTTACTCGCCACGAATGAAAAACAGGATAGCAGGATACATCACACGCTTAATGGTAATAAGCGAACATGCCAAAGCCGAGACTGAAGAAGGAGAAGAAGCGACTATTTCTGAAGGGGCTCAATAACCTTTAAAATCATGTTTACCAGATTTAGCCAGTAAGAGGAGATTAGCATGACTATGATTGATGGTTACAGAAAAGGTTGGGCTTTACGCTATTTGAGAGAGGCCAGAGCAGAACTTTCCGCGGCACGGAAGATGCCTTACATGGCGCCGAGCTTGATTCTCGAAGCCATGCGCAAAGCGCAGGTAGCCATTTACTACACCTTAGGCGAACCAGCTTTCATAGAAACAATCGTCATCCAAACAGTCGGCAAAAAACAAGCCATTACAGACCCGGTTCTGCGCTGCCTCGTGGAAATCGAACGCACAATACAGGAATTCTCGCAGACTGAAGACGTAGAAGTAAACAAAGCCATCCAACACGGAGGCGACATGGTTCAAATCGCATCCGAGATAATAGAGTTATTCACTGGAGAAAAACCAGAAAATTAGAAGAAAAAAATTACTGGTTTTCAAGCGTTTCGGACACGCGTGTTAATGCCTTCTTTATGTTTTCAACCGAATTGGCAAAGGACAGGCGTAAGTAGCCTTCACCGAATTTGCCGAAGGCGGTTCCAGATAAAGCAGCAACGCCTGCTTTGTTCAGCAAAAGATCGGCTAGCTCTCGGCTCGTCTTGCCTGTTTTCTTTATGTTCGGAAATACGTAGAAAGCGCCGTGTGGTTTCTTGCAGCTTATGCCTTTGATGCTGTTTAAGCCTGAAACTATGACTTCTCTTCTCTTCTTGAACTCGGTGACCATCTTTTCCGCCTCGTTTTGTGGGCCTTTTAGTGCTTCTACGCCTGCCATCTGTGTGAAGGCGCTGGTGCATGAGTTGGAGTTGATCATTAACTGTGTGACCTTTTGGGCGAAATCCTTGCGCATTACGCCGTAGCCTAGTCTCCAGCCTGTCATGGCGTAGGTTTTGGAGAAGCCGTCGAGTATTATTGTTTTTTCCTTCATGCCTGGCAGCGAAGCGATGCTTTCGTGGGTGCCTTCGTATATTATTCTGCTGTAGATTTCGTCTGCAAGCACGAGTATGTCGTCTCTGTTGGCTATTGAGTCGGCTATGGCTTTTAGGTCGTCTTTTATCAAAACTCCTCCTGTGGGGTTTTCTGGAGAATTTATAATTATCATCTTGGTCTTCTTGGTAATGTTGTCTCGCACAAAGTTTGGGTCCAAACGAAAATCTCTTTCTTCCAAGAGCGGTATGGGCACTGGTTTGGCGTCGATGAAGTTAATTACGGATTCGTAAATTGGAAAACCTGGATTAACGTATAGTACTTCTTCGCCTGGATTTACGTATGCAAGAATGCTGAAAAAAATTATCGGCTTTGCGCCTGGTGTAACAACTACTTCGTCTGGGACAACATCGATTTTTCTGGTTTTAGAGATGTACTCCGCTATGGTTTCGCGTAGTTCTGGAATCCCACCAGCCGGAGTATAATGCGTGTATCCAGAGTTCATTGCTTTTACTGCAGCATCTTTGATGTTTTTCGGTGTGTCAAAATCTGGTTCGCCAATCTCTAAGTGCACGATGTTTTTGCCTTGTTTTTCAAGCGCTTTGGCTTTTGCGAGTACTTCAAAGGCTGTTTCTGTTCCCAAATTCTCCATTCGTTTTGCATAGGCTAATGACATAGTTATCACCCTTTGTGGAAGGAAAATAAAGTAGAAGGCGAAGGGGTATTTAACGATTCTCCGTCGGTTTTTATGGATTACCAAGTATTGGCGATGTTCATTTCCGTTTTCTGAAGAGCATCAGACTCTCGTGCGTGCACACGTACTCGAAGCCTGCTTCTACCAGTTTCTGGGCTTCGTCCAGGTTTTTGGCTACTGCTGAGTGGTACTAGCGCGCGCTAGATTTCTGCGGATATATTAGGGTTGCCGAGTAAGATAAGAGGGAGAATGAATGGAAAAACATGCGAAGACCCTAGTTGTCGTCATCGCCGTGAATATTCAGAACTTGAAGGGTATGAAACCAGTGCTGTAATGGATGAAGAAGATGAAGAAGATGAAGAATGATAAGCATTACAATTGAAGAAACCCCTTTTTCTTTGTGATTGATATTCTTTTATACGAAAACATACATCATTACTGTCGAGACGTTGGAGAAAGCGCGCGCTTTTGATGTTCTTAAGTTGAGTCATAAGGAGCGTAGGCTGGTGTATGAGGGGTTGGAGTTGCTTAGGAGGATGAGGCTTCAAAGGAAAGAGGTTGATGTTCTTGTTGAGACGGCTGAAAAATGGAAGCCTCACAAGAAGCCTAAGAAAGAAAAAAGACTAAAGATAGAACCTTCAAAACGACTTGATAAATGGATAGAACGATGAAAGTTACTCTGCTGCAGCCGACGATTCATACGCTTAATTCACCTTGCGATATGATGATATTGCAGGCGCGCGCGGTGTTTGTGGTAGAGTCGCTTGGACAGATAGATGGGGGGCTGGAGATCGGGTTTAATATCTTTTCTAGACGGCAACGTGCATCCTAGATCTGGTTAGACCATGGTAAAGTGCATCCGGAAGCGCAACCGTAACACGTTGACCCCTACCCCTAGGTCTGCGTTAATGGCTGATAACACTCGACTAACGCAGAGGAGGGGGTAGGGCGCATAGGATAGAGTCAACATTGTTTTTCACACCCACCCCCACACACAGTTATTTTTTTAGTTCTCGGTGCCACCCTGGATCTGAGCTTATGCCGTGTCCGGATACTGCTCACGGGTCCTGTGGCGACGTACATCCATGGGCGCCCCATGGCTAGTACTCCGCTAACAGTCTCGGCTGCAACTGGCTTTCTTCGCTCATGTCCCTTACAAGACACAAATGTTTCCCGACCCTGCGCATTTTTACTAGGTATAGGCCTACCCGCATTTTAGCTGTCTTGGGCAATTTAAAATGACACCGCCCCTATACCTACCTTTTTTTCACGCGCTGAAAAATACGCTTAGCGCGCGCTAATTTTTGGTTTTGCGGAAAAGTTATAGCGTGAACACAAGGTTACGATGTGTCATTCGTTTGCCTAGGAAGATGAAGGGATGAATTTGAGCAAGAAAGAACATGGCAAGGGAAAAGAGTCTTCTAAGCCAGATGAGTTGGTCGTCTTGTGGACTAGTGGGGACCGAGAAGTAGCTTTGAAGATGGCGTTCATGTACGCCTACAATTCGAAGCGTTTCAAGTGGGGGTGGAAAAACGTTACGCTCGTGGTGTGGGGCCCCTCAACCAAGCTTCTCGTTGCAGACACGGAACTGCAAGAACGCGTCATCGAAATGAAGGAGGCCGGTGTGAAATTGTTGGCATGCAAGAAATGTTCAGACCTGAATGGAGTTTCTGACGACTTGAGACGACTTGGCATTGAGGTCAAGTATATGGGTAAACCGCTGACTGACTACTTGAGAGACGACAACTACAGAGTAATCACTATCTAAATCTGAACGGCTTCCAGTTTTCTCTCCTACCAGACTTTTAAGGTTTTTTTGGTTGAAGCGCGAGCCAGACGCCCTCTTTTTTCTCGTTATTCAGCTTCTTTCGTCCAGGACCGTGGCGACGACCGTTTTTACTAGGTATAGGCCTACCCTCTCAGATGACTTCTGGAGACTTCATCCGAGACACCTACCTTATCCCTACTTTTTCCACCGCTGAAAACCGTAGGGAGATAGGGGTAGGCCGTATTGGCTGAATTGCCTCGCTATAGCATGGTTGTACAGGCTTTGGGACACTCGCGTCCATATGGAATGCCATCCCCATGGCGACGTACATTCACGGGACATGATCCCCCTACCCCATCCTCTGCGGAATAAGAGGTCTGCGAGGCTTATTCCGCAAACCGAAGAGTAGGGGTCAACATGTTTGGTAACATAGCGCGCGCGTTTCTGAAGGATATGGTTAAGAAAAATGTTAGCGGTTTATGCATACGACGCGTTCGCCAAAATGCAGAAAATCTCCTGGGCACCACCAAAGTACACTCAGGAAGAAATCATCCCTTTCGTTCCAGAAGAAACCGAACTTGACCAATTAATCGTGGCATGCAAGAGCAAAAGGAACGCTGCTTACCTTCAAACCTTGAAGGAAACTTTCGCAGACCCAGGAGAAGCATCAAGGCTAGAATGGATCGATATCTCCGGAAACGTCATAACAATCAATCATCCCGAAAAAGGTCACCTGCCACGCCAACTCAAAGTCTCGCAAAAACTGCTATCAATGCTTAACAACCTGCCAAAAACGTCCGAACGCATCTTCCCAACGACCTACCAAACAATAGCTACCGCTTTTCAGAACCTACGTAAAAGAACGGCTCAAACATTACAAAATCCAAGACTGCGAAAGATCAAGCTAACCACCTTCCGACATTGGGGCGGCACCATGATAGCCCACTACACCAATGGCAACGTCCTGACAGTCAAGAAACTCCTCGGACACAAAAGAATCGAAAACACCATGAAATACATCGGCATGGTCCACTTCAAAGACGACGAGTTCGAAGTAGCCACAGCAACCACCGTAGACGAAGCCAAACAACTCGGAACGGCTGGCTTTGAAAAATTCGATGAGTTCAACGGGATTCACCTGTTCAGGAAGCCTAAACGCTTCAACACTATGGTAGAAACGCCAAACGATATCGATTAAAGGTTTATATCTAATGGTTTGGATACTATTTCACTCTCCTCGCACTTCTACCTCAAAAAAAGGAGGACATTAACATGATCAGCCCAACCACGAAATCAAAAATCATTATAATGGGCGCTGCTGGCAGAGATTTTCACAACTTCAACGTTTATTTCAGAAACAACAGTCACTACCAAGTAGTAGCTTTCACCGCTACACAAATACCAGGCATAGAAGGCCGCATATATCCACCAGAACTCTCAGGACCACAATACCCTACAGGCATACCTATCTTCCCCGAAGAGCAACTACCACAGCTAATCAAAAAATACGATGTTGACCAAGTAATCTTCGCCTACAGCGATGTGTCCCACGAATACGTGATGCATAAAGCCTCTCTAGTCCTCGCAAACGGCGCGGACTTTCGACTAATGGGACCAAAATCAACCATGGTGAAAGCAAAGGTCCCAGTCATAGCCGTATGCGCCGTAAGAACAGGCTCGGGCAAAAGCCAAACCTCAAGAAAAGTCGGGTTAATCCTTAAGAAAAACGGCTACAGCGTCGCAGTAATACGCCATCCTATGCCCTACGGCAATTTAGCCGAGCAAGTCTGGCAGAGATTTGCTACTTACGAAGATTTGGACAAATACGATTGCACCATAGAAGAAAGAGAGGAATACGAACCCCACATCGACAAGGGGATAATCGTCTTCGCTGGAGTTGATTACGAAAGAATTCTCAGAGAAGCAGAAAAAGAAGCAGATATAATTGTCTGGGACGGGGGAAACAACGACATCTCCTTCTACAAGCCTGACCTACTCATAACAGTCGCAGACCCCCACAGACCCGGACATGAACTCACATACTACCCAGGCGAAACAAACCTACGTATGGCAGACATCGTAATAATAAACAAAGCCGACACCGCCACACCAGAAAACATCGAAACCGTGAGAAAAAACACAAAAACAGTAAACCCCAACGCCACAATAATCGAAGCCGCATCGCCAATAACCGTCGACAACCCAAACGCTATCAAGGGCAAACGCGTCCTAGTCGTCGAAGACGGTCCAACACTAACGCACGGAAACATGCCCTACGGCGCAGGCGTTATCATCGCCAAAAAACTCGGCGCAAGCGAACTCGTAGACCCACGACCATACGCAGTTGGCTCAATTGTAGCAGCCTTCCAAAAATTCCAGCATCTCGGCCCACTTCTCCCTGCACTCGGTTACGGCAAGGAACAGATACAAGAGTTGCAGGAAACAATAAACGACACACCGTGCGACATAGTCGTCATCGGCACACCCATCGATCTAAGAAGAGTCCTAAAAATCAACAAACCAGCAGTGAGAGCTAAGTACGAACTCCAAGAACTCGGCTCACCAACACTCGAAGACATTCTCAACAAACGCTTTCCCAAAAAACGAAAGTAACGCCGGTCTAAACAATGGAAACGAGCATCTCTCGTGTACAAATAAAATTCATAATAGAAAACCTAGGTGAAGCAGAAGGCGAATTTGTCCGCCACATGGCACCACGAACAGTAGACGCAATACTAAAAAAACTCCCAGCAGAAGGACGCGCCGCCGTCTGGAAAGAAGAAGTTTACTTCGCAATCCCGGGAAGAGCTGGTGAAGAAAAACCAAAGCCTACGGTGGAAAAAGGCACAATCGCCTATTGGCCTATGGACAGCGCAATCTGCATCTTTTACGGCGAATCGCAACCATACAGCCCAGTAAACATCGTTGGTAAAGTGACAAAAAACCTGGAACTATTCAGGCAAGTGAAAAGTGGAACAAGAATCAGAGTGGAAAAGCTATAAACACGCTTGGCGCTAGCTTTTTCCGATTTTTGCAAGCGTTGTTCTAAGGGGTGGTCTGGTTTTGTCTTGTATTCAGATTGTTTTTCTCGTCCAGCATCGCCTGAATCTCTTCTAGTTTCTCAGTAATCAGCAAGCCTTTCTCGGTTAATTTGATCACCCGCCGCCACGGGAACTCGGTCTCTGCTTCTTCTTTGATCAAACTAAATCCTTTCAGACGGTTTATTATGCCATAGATGGTTTTTTGCCCGCCCTTAATTTGCCATCGAATGTGGCTTATTGGTACACTGCCTTTCTTATGTAAGAAGATTAAGAATCGCATTGTTCTCGTGTGTTCTAGAACTTCTATACTCACAGTTTCATTCCCAAGTGTTTTTTGGTTTCTTGACTTTTAAGCGTTATCTATCATCGTAAACCTACATTGGGTAACCTAAAACGGAAATAAGATTTTTATAGAACAATGTTCTATAACAATAGTGGTGCGGGCTCGCGTCTTTCAATCATTCAGTGTGGCGAGAATGGCGCGATAGTCTCCTTTCCTATCCCGCACCCTTTTCTTTTTTTCCGAAACCGAAATTAACGCCCTCCTTAGTCGCGCGCACGACATGGTAATTAACCTTAGCGCCTTAAAATCCAAAGATTACAGTACCGTGAAGAAGGGTGTAAAAGCCGTTGTTGGCGTCAAACGTTCCTACAACGACTTGGTTATTAAGGTGATCATTGAAACCGGCTATCTTACAGATGAAGAAAAAGTGGTCGTGTGCAAACTGTGCGAAGAGGCATGGGCAGATTTTGTGAAAACTTCCACTGGACTTTTGGTGGGTAAGGCGACAGGTAAAGATGTTACGCTTATGCGAAAAACAGTAGGTGCGAGCATGGGCGTTAAAGCCTCTGCAGGGATAAGAACTTTAAAGGAGGCTTTAGCAATGATAGAAGCAGGCGCCAACAGAATTGGAACGAGCGCTGGCGTTCAAATAATAGAAGAAATCCCGAAATAGAAGGTTAAGCTGTATGACAAAAACGATTTTCACGCCAAGTCCTAAGTTGATGAAAGCCGCAGACATTGCCGTGAAAGAAGTCTTGACAGTGAAAGAAGGCGAGCGTGTTTTAATAATTACGAATCCAGAAAAAGACGTGTATAAAATCGCGCAAGCCATGTACGTCGCAATTCTAAACGTAGACGCTTTACCCGTTCTTGTTGTGCAGCAGATGAAGAAAACTTTCGACAATGCAGAGCCTCCTGTAATCAATGCTATAAAAACAGAACCTCCTGTAATCATCTCAATTAGCGCCGATAGAATGGGAAAAGACAAAGAAGCACTTGCAAATCCATACAAGGGCAAAGGCGGAGAAACCTACTCAAATGTTTTCGATTATCTACTCTACGAAGCAAAGAAGATTCGAGCGTTTTGGTCTCCCAAAGTGACAGTCAACATGTTTGAGAGAACCGTACCGCTTGACTATGGTGAACTGCGCAAAAGATGTGCAAGAATTGCGAATAAGCTTCAAAACGCGGAGGAGGTTCATGTGAAAACTGCGTTGGGCACTGATTTGATTATTGGTGTTAAGGGACGCAAACCAAGAGTTGATGATGGCGACTTCAGTGCGCCAGGAAAAGGAGGAAACCTTCCAGCAGGCGAAGTCTTCATCTCTCCCCAACTTGGCGCATCCCACGGCACCATAGTCTTCGACGGGAGCATCACGTTGGACCAAACTATAGTAATAAGAACCCCAGTCAAAGTTGAAATCGAAAAAGGGTTCGCAATAAAAATCGAAGGCGGAAAAGAAGCAAAAAGGCTCGCAAACTATCTTGACGACGCTGAAAAAAGACCGTTTGAAATGATGAAAAAAGGCGAGTTAGACGAGCAAAAAGCTAAGGAATATTCTAGAAATGCAAGACACATAGGAGAACTTGGTATTGGAACCAACCCAAACGCAAAGATTATTGGGAACGTTCTGGAAGATGAGAAAGTACTAGGCACGGTGCATTTTGCAATCGGAAGCAATTATGATCATGACGCGTTAGCGCTTATTCACTCTGACGGAATTGTGAAGAAGCCGACAATCACGGTTGACGGCGCACTATTGAAGCCTTAATCTACATTTTCTCTGGCGCTTCTATTCCCAACAGGTCTAAAGCATTTTCTAGAACGGTTCTGACTGCTTCTACAAGGGCGAGTCTTGCGGCGCTCAGTGTTCCTGTTTTAGCCTTTATGACTGGAAGTTTTGCGTAGAAAGTGTTGAACTTGTCGGCGAGCGCGTTTGCATAGTCCGCTATCGAATGTGGTTTTAAGTTGTCTGCGGCGTCGATGAAGATTTCTGGAAATCGTGCTAGCATGAGTATGATGTCCTGTTCAATTGGTTCTGCAAGTAGCGCATAGTCGGGTTTTTCAGAAGGCACTGAAGCCTTTTTTAGGATGCTGTAGGCTCTGGCGTGAGAGTATTGAATGTGTGGTGCGCTGTTTTTCTCAAAGTTCAAGACACGGTCCCACGTGAACTCAACAGGTTTTGTAGAGTCAACCTCTACAAGAGCATACCTCACCGCTCCGATGCCCACCAGATTGGAGATTCTTTGTTTCTCATCATCCCCCAGATTCGGGGAGCGTTTTGAAACTTCGTCGTACGCTCTTTTTACTGCTTCGTCCATGACTTCGTCAAAGGTTATGTAGTGTCCCCTGCGGCTTGACATTCTATACCCTGGAAGCGTAACTAAGTTATGAGCAAAGTGAGTAAGATTCTGAGCATAGTCTGCATGTTTTAACGCATACAAAGCCAATTTCAACTGTTGCTGAGAGAGAATTTGCTCCATGCCCACGACATTGATCACTTTTTCGGCTTCTTGAAATTTATAAAGGCTGTAGGCAATGTCCCTCGTGGTATAGAGTGTTGTGCCATCTCCACGGATCAAGGTAAGCGACGGAACCTCATAATCTTCTCTTAAACCAAACGCCTTTTTCAGGTTAAAGTCTTTTGCAACTTTTTCTGCATCAAACTCTAAAACATTCTGTTTTGAGTACACATAAGGCGTTTTTTTCAATTCTTGGAGCACTTTGTTCACTTGGTCGCTCCATGTAAGGCTGCTTTCCCAATCCCATGAGTCGTAATAAATGCCCACTCTTGCCAGAGTTTCTTTAAAGCCTTCAAGAACTAATTCACTGACTCCCCTCACAAGCCTTTTTGCTTCTGCTTTTCCTTCCTCGTAAGCGCGGTTCAACTCGTTTATAGTTGATTCTGGATCGCGGTCTCTGCTTGTGGCTTGGAGGAGTTTTTGGAAAAGTTCCTTGTGCTTATCTTCCATTTCTATGGCAACTGATGTCCATTCGTCGAGTTGTTTTTGAAGTTTTAAGGTCTGTTCTGTTGGCGCATTTGCTTTCTTGGCGTTTTCTAGTTGTTTTTTGAGGCGTTGGATTTCGATTATGCAACTTGTTATAGTATAAATAATGCCTATGAACTGGTCTGGCTTTCCTTCTGGCTTCGGTTTGCCCAGTTTGTTGTAGCCGTAGGTGATGACTGCGGATTGTCTGCCTACGTCGTCAACGTAGTAGTGTCGTTTTACGTCATGCCCACGTGCCTTCAACAAGCGTGCAATCGTGTCGCCTAGTATGGGATTTCGCGCTTGTCCGATCGTGATTGGGTGAATCGGATTCACGCTCGTGTGCTCAACTATAATCTTACGAGAAGGCTCAGCTTTTACAGAGCCGTATTCATCGCCGTATTCTTTGATCGACTCAAGAGTCAGCGTAGCCAGCGCAGGCAAGTCTGCGTGAAAATTGACGTATCCTCCGCCAGCAGGTTTCACGGATTCTATCAAAGAGAAGCTGGATAAGTCGATCGCCTTAACGATTTTTTCGGCCAATCTAAACGGTTTTTCCCCGGTCTGCCTTGCCCAATCAAAACATAAGGAAGACGCCAATGTACCAAACTCTGGGTCAGGCGGAATCTCCAGGCTTAATGATGGTGCTTGAATTTTACACTTGATTCTCTTCAAAGCATTTTTCAGGGCGGTTTCACATTGACCGCGAAACTCTCCAAACGGATTAACCGAGACCAAACGTTTTCTCACTTTTTGGGTTTTTAACTTGTTGACGGATCTAATCGGGTTCAAATACCATGTTTAGGTTCCATTTGCTAGTATTTATGTTATAAATCATGAATAAGCTAGACCAACATTTATGTGCCTTCTGCTCTTGGTGTTCTGATAGCTACAACTGTAAAAGGAACAATTGTGCCGCCCAAGTATGAGATGCTTCCTTCGATACTACTGATTATTTCGAGTCCGCTTTCCCTTAACGTCTTTTCTATTGCTTCTTTTTTGGGAATCCACTCGACATTGCGAGTGACGTGCTGGAAAACAAATGTAACTGCACTTATGATTCGGAGCTTTGTGAAGGCATCTACCAAGTAAAGCAATCCTTTTGGGCTCAGGACTCGAGAGAATTCTTGGACGGCTTTGCGCCTGCCTCTCGGGCTTTTTACCTCGTGTATGACGCCACTGCAGAGTACGACGTCAAAAACCTGATTCCGGAAAGGCAAGGCTTGAATGTCTGAACGGAGGAAAACTGCGGT
Organism: Candidatus Bathyarchaeota archaeon; assembly: GCA_963842875.1. Taxonomy (GTDB): domain Archaea; phylum Thermoproteota; class Bathyarchaeia; order Bathyarchaeales; family SOJC01; genus DATHCB01. Next base: position 28,463 of record CAWJIF010000011.1, on the reverse strand, counting down.
TCTGTTAATGCCTTTTCCATATTGTAGAGACAGTTTGTCTAAGTCAACCCCTACTGTATTCAGGTTCCCGTCGGTGAAGTCCTTTAGTTTTTTAGAAACGCGCCCCCACCTGCAGCCAGCATCAAGAACCATGGATGTCTCGATTTTCTCAAGCTTCTCTCTTATAGTCTCTAGACTGCTAAGTGTCCTTCTCTGAGAATCCATGCAGCTCTGAGCTTTCCCAATATGAGACTTGACGAATTCTTCTGGTTTTCCAAATTTTTTAAACACATCTCTAACGTCAACTGCCTCAACCCTTTGAGATCTACGTTTCGTTGCCATTTTCAGCGCGAAGAACTTGACATCATTTTCGATATCAAGAATTAGCATTTTGACGTACTCAGGCTTCAGATCGACTGCAAAACTGCGAACTTCGGTTCCAACTCCCTTGGCGTAGTCTGATGCCAGCCGCAACGCTTCATCACTGAACTCTAACATCTCATCCCCTCAAGCTCTTTATTAGAAACCAATCTTTCTTAAAGCATTCTAACGCACGCCAAATTGAAAAGCCCCCCGTGCATTTCTTGGGCTCAAGTCTTGTTCTAAATGATGCATGTTCTAAAATTGTGATGGCGGGCCCGTTGGGATTTGAACCCAAGATCACCGGCTCCGCAGGCCAGCGTCCTAATCCAGCCTAGACTACGGGCCCCTAGCGCTAGATTACTCTACTCGCGCGCGCTAAAACGATTTTTACACCGGGTCATGTTTTTCCTTCAGTAATAAAATTTGGAAATCCAGATTTCATTTTTTTTCCTTACTTTTCCCATTCAAAACATTTAGACAATAACTGAATAATAATCTTTCTAAGAGGACGGAAATTGGATAGCGCACGCTTAAACGCTTAAACCAATATCCTTATAAGCTTGTAAGTACATAATGTATTATGTGAATAAGCAAAATTAGAGATGGATTAAAATGATAGCAAGTATAAAAGTAACATTTGAACTGAGGCGATTTGCTTATTGGAAGAACCTCTAACACGTGCGAATCGTGCACAAAAATATAAATTAAATGGTAATTGACTTGGGTCGAATCAGTGTAGAGATCTCAGATGAATTAGAGAAGGAGCTCAGATTCAAGACCATCGAGAAGTATGGTGGAAGAAAGGGCGACCTATCCAGAGCTGTCGAAGAAGCCGTAAGAACATGGGTTGCTAAAGACAGTTAGGTTCATAGGCATCTGTCGAATCTGTCTTAAAGTGCGACTGACGGCATTGCGTTTTTATCTCTGGCGTGTACCACGTCTATTTCTTCTGCGTCGATAAGCCTTAGGACCCGCGGTTCTATTTCTTCCGGTTTATATTCATTCTTTTCGGAATCGTTTCTCTTTCTCTTTCATTCTCTTAATAGTATCGTTGCGCGCTTCAAGAAAATCTGTCACTTCTTTCTGAATAGCACCAGCAGTGACAGGTGGGTGAATGTATCCGCTCGTTTCGAAAGGCTTGTCGTACATTCCATCATACATATCTCTAGAAATTCTCAATCCATATCCTTTATCAGTCAAATGTAAAAAGAAACATATTTTCAGCACTACATGCGTGCCTAGAAGAATAATAGGAACGCTTAAAGATGCTCCCCAAGTGTTGCTTTCCATCTTCGGTTGGTCCAGTTCCTGCTGTGCTGATTCTTTGAAGACTTCTTCGACCTTCTTCAGTTTAGCGCGAAGTAGCTCTATTATTCTTGTTGGTTCATCTTTGTATTTCTCTCGTAAGTGCTGTTCTGCGTAGCGACTTTCTCGTATTTCTTTCTCTGTTTCTTCTTTCATTTTTCTGAGTTTCGCGACCCATTCATCTTCGGTCAGTTCTGTTCCCCCTTTTACCGTTCTGACTAATTCGTCTGATTCGATTATAAGTTTTCTGCATTCTCCAGATTTTCCAAGATAAAGAATGCGTGTTTGAGGCGAGGTTTGCGCGCGTAGTCCGTAGTCATTTGTTAGACAAAAATGGGAGTTGGAAATCTAAGTCGGCTTGGTGATTGCTATTGTTTCTGCGCATAGATGGAATCTGTCTTGTGACCTATTCTTTTCCATCCATCGGATAAATACGCGTATATGTTGTAGCGCCCTGTTTCCTTGGGTGTGAACTCAGCAGTGTAGCGGGCTTCCTCTCCGATGCGGAAGTTCCTTTATATTTATTTTGGCCTGTTTTTCAAACTTTCCTGGGGGGGTTTCCACCCAGAATTCCAGTTTCAGTCCCGTACCTTTTCTCAAGCCCTTAATGGTTGCCTCGACCGAGAGGGTCTCTCCAATTGTCGTATACGGGTGTGAAAGCACTACTAGGCGTTCGAGTTCTGCTTTCTCCTCGCTTACAGTGATATGCGTAAAACCGGATTCCCACCAGAAGTTTTCTCCATCCTTACGTGCGATGATAGTGACGTATACCTCAGCTGATCCGGTTGCGTTAACTCGGAAAACCTCTTCTTTCTCTTCATCTGGCTTAAGCTCTCCGATGTAGTGTCCTGTTCCATAAGGAAGAACATAGGAAGTAAGAGGAAAGGTATCTAGAGAGTGCAATTCCACGTCAAGTCTTTTAAGAGTTTTATTTCCTGTGTTTTTCAGTCTCAATGTTAGCCATTGCTCCCCTTTATCCATCTCCGTAGGGTTCAATTCATACTCGATAGGATACTTCAATCTCAACAACTTTTTTTCACCTCCTTTCATCTTGTAAAAATCTCTACTTGCGTTCGCGTAACCACATATTCAAATGCCTCAGATTTAACTATTCGCGCGCTAATGCGGATTAAAATGGGCAACCCAGAACAGGTGCGCGCGCTACACTGCAATTGGAAAATAGCGTCAGAGTGTGCTTGCAAAGATTTTAACCCCATCCAGCGTCCTTAGATAATGGGGAAGCGTATATCATTAATGCGCAAAAATCTGAGTGATGTTGGGGTTTGCTGGAGATGTCTCCACTATTCCAGTGTTCCTCCAGACAGAAGTGTTTTCTGCATGGAAGTTTGTAAGGACAGGAGAAAAGTATCATAAATTCTAAATAGAACTTCTGATGTAATTCTCAGGCGAAGGGAGTAGGAGAAAAGCTAACACAATACCAACTTCGTCAGAGGGTTTGCTCTGAAACTCTTTCTATGACTACTCGTGAAGAGAAAACACATTAATGAAGAGAAAAAATCTGAAGGAGGATGAAAACGACGAAAGCAACGCGCGGGCTATTTTGGGGATTGATGTTAATGGTTTTATTCCTAAGCGCTCTTGGAGTGCATAATGTAAGTGCCGACTTACCCCCCACACCCAATGTAAAGTGTACCGCATATAGCAACTCAGTTTGGAAGGTTGTTGTTAGCGATGAAGTGCCGTTGTATTCAGTAGATATAGATCTCTGGTGGGATGCAGGTAAAATATCCAATAACTATCACTATGTTGGTCCACCATTTCCAAACAGTGTTACTGCAAATGTACCGATGATTACGGATCCAGATCAATGGTATTACGTAAAGGTGACTACTCTTGAGGTGACTACTGGTGGAAGTACCATTTTTCCGGAAACTTTCTTTTTCAAAATAGACAATCAAATGCTAATCAGCCTTGTCTCATCAAATTCGACGGCTGCTGGCGTAGGCGGCAATGTCGTTCCTGTTGATAAGTTTGGTTTGTTGGCTCCATACATTAGTTTAGCCTCAGCAGCCATAATCGCGGCAGCAGTTGCAACCACCATCTATGTCAAGCGTAGAAAAAAGCAGTAAAGATACTCTGCTTCCACTTCTCATTTCCCCTTTTTATCTGTTAATAATTAGGGTTATCGTGTATGAAGGCTAAAAAGAGGTATCCGTTAAGAAAAAACCGTAAGAGGATTTTAAAGTATGGAGTGGTAGCAATAGCCATTCTTATTTTATCTGTTGCAACCTTTACGCTTCTCTTTCCTTCATCTTCGTCTCCTTACCATCCTGACCCGAACACGTTCTACTTCAAGGCGGTTATAGTGGACGGAGAAAGCCTAACCTATGCCAACCCGTACTTCGTGCAAAACGCGACCACGACCCTTCAGAACGGCGGCTTCGCGGTGGACTACGTTAAAGGTGCAGACGTAACGGTCGACTTCTACAAGAACCTCCCAACACACAACTATGGCATGATCATCCTGAGAGTTCATTCCGGCTTCGTAACCGGAACAAGCAGCCTATGGGTTTCCATGTGCACGTCGGAAAACTACAGCACTCAGAAATACGTGTGGGAACAACTCGATGACGAACTCTTGGACTTGAAGCTAACAGCCACGGGCGAAGACGTCTTCGGCTTAGGTCCAAATTTCAAGATGAACGGACACTTCGAAAACACGATAATAATCATGATGGGCTGCTACGGGTTTGGCATAAACGGCCCTGCTATATACATGGGCCTTGCAGAAATGCTCATCCACAACGGCGCAAAGGCATACGTAGGCTGGTCCGGTGGCGTTACAGCTTCTGGCTCCGATAGCGGGGCTCAACAACTACTCCAAAACTTGATAGTCAAAAGAACAACGCTAGGAGACGCAGTATATTCGACACCTTCAGACCCAATGTCAGACGCCCGACTAACCGAATATCCACACAGCAGTGAGATTTTCTTCGTCATTCCCCCCAAAAAAAGCCCCACAAACAACTCTTCGGCTCCTGCGGCAGAATATGGACGAGCGATGCACACTTCCAACTAAATGCCAAGTCCCTCAAGTTGAGTGGATTCGCAAACTCATTCAGCTCCACAAACCCATACTCAACAGTTTCAACTCCGAAGCGTTTGACGCGTCCAGTTTTGGCGCTTGGATGTTGAAACAAAAAAGAGGAAATTGTGTCCAGTAGTGTTTATTGCTTCTTTATTCGGCGCTTGACATAGATAGTGGTTGCGATTGCAGCGGCGGCTATGACTGTTGAAGCTATGCCGATGTAAGGAGCCAACAAACCAAACTTATCAACTGGAACAATAGAACCACCGACAGGACTAGTACTAACCTCTGTAATTGTAGCATCAACTTCAAATTCCCAAGTTCCATTCTGGTCGATGGAGTATGTAGTAAGATTTGTTGTGCTACCGAACTTAACTGCCAAGGTTAAAAGCACAGCGCCCGCCAATCTGACCAGCAGTGAGCCTTCCCCCTTAGCAGTCCCAACTAATACATCTTTTACTACTTGAATAACTGCTTTCCAATTTATTCCTGTTTTTGTAGTTGAGAATGACGCGGCTAGACCTAGGCTAACTGGGGCAGTCCAAGAAACTTGATTACTAGTGGCGACAATTTGACCTGTATTCTCGTTTATGACTCTTGACTGAACAGTTCCACTTGCTGAAGCGTAGGCGGGCTGCATAGGTGTGCTTAAAGCCAAGACCGCTATCGCAACAAGCGCAAAGGCAACAGATCCTGTTCGCCTCATCATTTTCCTTCCTCCTTTCTCCTCTCCACTTTTTATGCTTTGGTTTATTGCGCTTCTCTCTTTTAGCGCTCGTCAGTGAGTAGTCATGGAAAAAGCTTCCGAGCAAATCCTCTGACGAAATCATTATTTGATTAGCTTTTCTCCTACTCCCTTCGCCAATTACTTACTTCACAAGTTTTATTTAGACTTTATGGTACTTTTCTTCAGTCTCTACAAGCCTTACAATTCGGTATTTCAACTGTTCATAGTTTCTGCTACAGCGGTCTTCTTAGCCTTCATAAGTCTTATACCTCATTTCTTAGGTAGCGGGAGAGTTTCGAATCTTATTCTATCCCAGAATAAAAAAGTGGGAGTTGCGGGAGAAACCTTCAATCTTTCATAAGGCTTATATTCACGCTTGCCGATCTCTCATTTGGTATATCAAGCGAAACGAAAAGCTTACTATTTATATGGACTTCGGGGGATATCTCCATATCGTAGGTCCAGTTCCGATCCTTGGTACCGCAGTAAATTGTTTTGGAATATACCCGCGATATTGGGATTAGACTTAAATTTAGATCATCAGCTAGTAGGTAAAGAGAGGGTCCGAAAATGGAAGATCTGCAATTTCTTATTGACTACGGTTTAGCGCGGGGAGCTGATTTCGTGGAAGTGAGATAGCAAAAGCGGTCAAGAACGATGGCCATTGTCAAGAAAGGCGAATTGGATAGCGCTACTTCCGGTGTTTTGGAAGGCTGTGGAATGAGGGTGTTGAAGAAAGGAAGTTGGGGTTTCGCTGCCACAAGCTCGCTTAACCGAGAAACTCTCCTCAAAAAGGTTGAAGAAGCCACAAGGCTGGCCACGAGTTCAGCATCCTCAAAGACTACAAAAAGCGAACTTGCTGCAGCAAAGACCACAAAAATGAAAACTGTAGCAGGAACGAAAGATGATCCAAGAGACCATTCTCTTGAAGAAAAGATTGGGCTTGCTCTAGAACTTGACAAGTTCATAAGAGAATACTCAAAAGAAATAGCTTCCACGGTGGTTAGATACGACGAGAACTTGATAGAAAAGCATTATGTAAATTCAGAAGGTTCTGATTGCTACCTTTTTGACGTTAAACCTGACCTTATTATGAAGGTGATTGCCAAAAGAGGAGACGTTATGACTGAAGCTTACGAGGGTGTTTGCAGAACAGGAGGGTGGGAGATATTTAAGGCAAAAGATCCTGAAATGATGGCTAAGATGGCTTGTGAAAGGGCTTTAAGATTACTGTCGGCAAAAGTTGCACCTTCTGGCACTCATGTGGCGATCTTGGATCCCGATCTTGTAGGATTACTAAGCCACGAAGCCATCGGTCACACTGTTGAAGCAGATCTGGTCATTTCAGGGACAGCGGCAACAGGAAAAATTGGCCAAAAAGTGGCGAGCGACACGGTGACACTGGTTGATGATGGCACAATTTTATGGTGCGCAGGTTGGGTTCCATTTGACGATGAGGGAATAGAGGGCAAAAAGACTGTAATCATTGAAGAAGGCGTTTTAAAGAGCTTTTTACACAGTCGAGAAACTGCTGCTAGATTCAAAGTGGAGCCGACAGGTAACAGTAGAGCATGGAACTACCGTGACATACCTTTGATCAGAATGAGAGCAACATATATTGAAGGAGGGAAATGGGAGAGAGAAGAAATAATCCAAGATACAAAAGATGGGTTGCTTTTATCTGGGACCGGCAGTGGACAAGCCGACAGCAATGCCGAGTTCATGTTTGGCGTTCAAGAAGCCTGCACGATACACAACGGGGAAATCGGAGAATCTTTCAGGGGAGTAACTATCTCTGGCAACGCCTACGATGTGCTAAAAAGCATAGATGCTGTAGGCAAAGATTTCAGCCTTGAGATGGGAACAGGCTACTGTGGAAAGATGCAGCCGGCCAAGGTTGATGGAGGAGGCCCTACTGTGCGGTGTAAAATGTTGTTTGGTGGAGCTTGATCAGAATGGAAGTCTCATCGATTGCAGAAAAGGCCATTCGATATGCGCGGAGACTCGGTGTTGATGCCGCGGAGGCATACGTGTTAAAACAGAAAAGCACCCTGGTCCAAATTGAACGAGATGGTATCTCTAACGAATCTGTTCAAGAAATTGGCGGAATAGGAATCAGAGTACTCAAAGGCAACGCCTTCGGTTTCTCGCACATCGATAAATTAGAAGAAGAGAAAGTTGAGAAAGCAGTGGAAAACGCCTATCACTTAGCTAAAGCCAGCGTTCCTGATTTCGACAATTCTCTTCCGTATCTAAAACCTTTTCCGAAAGTGGAAGGAATCTACGACAAGAAAATCGTTGACCTTCAGGTCGAACAAGTTGTTGAAATGACCAAAAATATGCTTGACGCTGCATTCAGTTATGATCCCAGAGTAAGAGTTGACATGGGCGGAATAGAATCTCGCGTCGAGGAAGAAGCTTTAGTGAACACTGAAGGAATCGATGCAGCTGAAGAAAGAACATTCTTGGGGATCTTTATATGGGGAATGGCTAAAGAAAACAGTGAAATCACGTCTTCGACAGAAGATTACGGCTACTCACATAAACTTAACCTAGAAGCTGAAAAGATAGGAACTACTTTCGCTGAAAGAGCAATAAAACAATTTGGGGCCAAGAAAACCGAATCCATCGAGGGTTCTGCTATATTGGATTTCGCTCCCGCCGCTGAACTGATAGGTAGCTCATTGGTCTTCGGGGTCAGGAGCGACAATGTGCAACGAAATGCAAGTCCTCTAAAAGGAAAGATGGGTAGCGAATTGGCAGTTTCACAATTGAACGTAATTGACGATGGTCTTCTGAAAGAAGGAATGATGACTAAGGCTTTTGATGACGAGGGCAATCCAAGACAGAAAACGCCCATCTTAGAAAGAGGGATTTTAAAGAACTTCCTCTTTAACACTTACACTTCAAAAAGGGAAGGGAGAGAGACACGGGCAATGCTTCAAGGAGGCAAGCAGGCTTGTTCTTTACTCCATCGTTGCCTTTTGAGTCTCCTCCACAATTACTTCCGAGTAATCTTGTCATAGAATCAGGCAATAAGACAATTGATCAGCTTGTTGAAGAAGTAGATAAGGGAATCTTTGTAGGTCGCTTCTCAGGCAATATCGAGTACAGTAACGGCAACTTCTCTGGGAGCGTAAAGCAGGGTTTTCTAATAGAAAATGGAGCGATAAAACATCCTATTATGGGGGCTATGATCTCTGGCAACTCTTACAAGTTGATGAAAACTATTTCTGGCATAAGCAAAGAGTTCAAAACCGTCGAGTCTTTGGGGATACCTTCTGCTAGAAGCCCTATCATAAGGGTTGAAAAGGTTAAGATAACTGGAAGAACTTAAAAAAGGCATATCAGATCAACATATTCAGCCCAGAATACAAACGCGCGCTTCGTTTCAAAAAGTCTTATTTGCTACTTCAGCTTTGATTATGCTGGAGAAGGCGGGAAAGTTGTTGAGGAGAGTAGGTTCAAGCCTGATTGTGGCACTGCTGTTTTTGGGTTTGTTCGTATCCACCTTTAATGGTCAACCTACAAGAGCGCAATCAGGGACCATCTGCATCAACCCAGACGGAAGCATAAGCACCCCCTCCCCAGCAAACATCACCACTTCCGACAAGGTCACGTACAATTTCACAGGCAACAACTACCTGCCAATAGTCGTTAACAGAAGCAACATAATCATAAACGGAAGAGACCACACGCTTCAAGCCTCAGGGAGCAACGGATTCTCTTTATCAGGCATGAACAACGTGACGATAAAAAACACCACCATAACAAACAGCGTGGTTGGCATTTGGCTTGACGGTTCTTTGGGCAATCTTTTGTCTGGCAACATCGTCACAGCAAACAGCGGGGATGGCATTATCTACTCTTTTTCTGACAAGAATACCTTGTCTGGCAACAATGTCGCAGCAAACGGCGCTGGCATTTATTTCGAATCTTCCTCTAGCAATGTTTTGTCTGGTAATAACGTCACATTAAACGGCCTTGATGGCATTGATCTCTACTCTTCTTTTGGCAATGTTTTGTCTGGTAACAACGTCACGGCAAACGGCGCGGATGGCATTTTTCTCGCTACTTCTTCTGGTAACGTTTTGTCTGGCAACAACATCACGGCAAATGGCTGGAATGGCTCTTTTACGTCTTCTACTGCACGCATCACAGCAAGCGTTCAGTGGGGTGGCATTTACCTCTTCTATTCTTCTGGCAACGCTTTGTCTGGTAACAGCCTCGCAGCAAACAACTATGGCATTTCTCTCTGGTCTTCTTCTGGCAATAGAATCTTTCACAATGACTTCTTAAATAACACGCAACAAACATACATGTTAAACTCGACCAATGCGTGGGATGATGGTTATCCTGCTGGCGGAAACTACTGGAGCGACTATGGATCGAGGTATCCCAGTGCTGACGAGAATGACAGCTCAAGCATCTGGAACACGCCATACGTCATTGACGCAAACAACACGGACAACTATCCTTTGATGGGCTTGTATTTTGAGTTTAACGTTACTTCTTTTATTAATGGCAGAACTGCAATTGTAGCTGTAATCAGCAATTCTACTGTTTCAAACCCTACGCTTGCTATTTGGCTTAGTTCACCGTATGACGGTCTTCAACCAGGACAGCTGTTCATAGGATTATCCCTTGCCTCAAGAGGAAATGGGAGTACTGGCTTCTGTCGGCTAACGATTCCAAGAATTGTCCTCAACGGCTCATCGTACACCGTCTGGGTTGACTACAAAAGTGTGAACGCCACCGAGTTGCCGATCTCGAACAGCACTCTCGTCTACCTTTACTTCACATACGCCTACTCCACCCATCAAGTATTCGTAACAGTTCCAGAATTCCAGCCATTCATTCTCCTGCCCCTGTTCATGATAATAACCCTACTCGGAGCCATAGCCTTCAAGAGGAAACGAAACGCAAGAACGAACGTCGCATCCGGACACAGTTTCTAGGACCCTATGACGAAGTACACACTGGGCGTCAAGCACCCTCATGGAATGTACGTCGCCATCAAGGCTCTGGAGCGGACGCAGAGGTCGCCCTAGGACTAGGCTGGACTTAAAACAGAAAAAAGGGAAGTGCGGGAGATAGAACCGCCGTTAATAGGGTTTTTGAAATATCTTACAGAAGAATTAAGAACTTGCTTAAACTCGGAAAAATTGCGCGTGCGCCTAAAGAACTAATCCGATTAATCTCTTAACAAAAACATGTCATTGCCCAATTGATGATGTTTTGGTTCTATGATGTGGCTTGTTTTGCATCATTCTTCACGCCTTTTTCTGTGACGAAAATGCTTTTTCTTGAATCGTCTATTTTTGGGCTTATATTCTGTCATACGCTAAATTCCTTCTGAAACTATTGTTTGAGTTTTGTGTGTCTCTTGTATTCTGTATATTCACGGGCTTTTATGTTTCGGTCAAAAATTTAGCGCGTGCTTGTCCCTTTATTGTGTGTTAAAGTATGTGGGTGAGACTGCTTTGTCTGCTCTTCCGAGGTTTTCGCTATTCTCTCTTCCTTTTATTGTTTAGCGTGAGCATTTTAGATCTCATGGTCATGCTGCCATTTTCTTGAGTGATCTCAAGCCCCATAGGAACACGAGGATTGCAAGTACGCTGATGATGACGAACCCTTCCACAATTCCGATGTTTTGAAAATTCCCGGCAAATAAAGCGCGAGCAGCATTAACTGCGTACGAGAACGGGTTAATCTTCGCCAGGTCCTGAAGCCAGATGGGCGCAAGCGCGAGAGGAAGGATAATGCCCGATAGCAGAGAAACAGGCAGTGTTATTGTATTCAACGTGGGAGCGAGGGGATCCTCGATTTTGTAGATAAGAGCGAAGCCGTATGAAATGGATGCCATAGTTACTCCGATCAAAGCGTATAGCAGTAGAGAGAGCAAGAATCCGCCTACATTTACACTCAGCCCGAATGGAATAGCGACTAATGTAATCAAAACGCATTGAAAAAGAAGGATGATCGCATCCCTTAAAACTCTGCCTAAAAGAATTGCTGGGCGTTTCACTGGAGTTACTAAGAATCGTTCTATGACTCCTGTTCTGATATCGTCAATGAGTGAGAATCCGACGAACGCTGAGCCGAAGAGCGCTTGCAGAACCAGAAGCCCTGGAATGAAAATATCTACTGTTTTTCCAGCGGGCAGCCCAGGAACAGTGCCTAGACCGTTCAGGAGCGGCATGAACAAGAGCAAGTACATGAGGGGCTGGAACATGCTCACGAAAACAAAAATTGGACTCCTGAGCGTATGCTGCATGTTGCGAATAAACATCAATCTTGTGTCATGTAGCATTTTCATTTTCTTGTATCATCCTCCCTCAGTGAACGACCCGTGTACTTTAGGAAGACATCATCTAGACTCGGCCTGGACAACGTTACGCTTTGCGCCTCCAAGTTTCTTGCGTCGAGTGAGCGCAGGAGTTCAGGCATCATTTTCTCTCCGTCTTTGATGTTTAGATGGATTGAATTGTTGTTAGTTTGAATTCTCTCTACCTGAATATTCTGGGTTAACAAAGTTTCAGCATTGCGAGCGGTTTCCTCTGATAGAAAACTAAAAACTATCGCATCACCGCCAACGCAGCTTTTTAACTCCCCCGGCGTTCCAGTCACAATAATTCTTCCGTCATCTATAATTGCTATTGTGTCACAGAGCTTGTCAGCTTCATCCATGTATTGAGTGGTTAAAAAGATGGTGACGCCCTCAGCTTTCAGTTTTTTTATTTCTCCCCATAGATATGCTCTACTTTGCGGATCAAGACCAGATGTCGGCTCATCGAGAAGAAGTAGTTTTGGATGGTGAATCATCCCAAGCGCAACATCTAAACGGCGTTTTTGGCCACCAGAATAGGATGAGGCCGATCTGTCTATGAATGAGCTCATCTGGAACCGCTCCGCGAATTCGGCCGCGTATTTCTTTGCAGTTAGAGTATCCAAGCCGTACAGTTGAGCTTGGAGGACTAGGTTCTCAACACCCGTAGAACCCAGATCTGCTCCGCCTGCTTGACTCACGCATCCAACGTTCTGTCTAATCTGTTCCTGCTGTTCTGCCAAGTCATATCCAAGAACCTTGGCTTCCCCATCGGTTGGGCACAGCAATGTGGAGAGCATTTTCTGTGTGGTAGACTTGCCAGCACCATTTGGACCGAGAAAACCGAAGATTTCCCCCTTCCTAACGGTGAGATCTATGCCCTTAACTGCCTCTACCTCTTTTTTTCCACCCCTCTCTTTAGAGATGAAAGTCTTTCGAAGCCCTTTTGTCTCAATTACCAAGTCTCCAATCATGTGAGTCACCTATGAATAATGCATCTAATTTCATGACCATGAAAAATGATAAACTCATCTTTTCGATGTCGCCTAATCGAGATCGAATTATAGATTTTATTCCCCAAAACCCAAACCTTCCTGCCCCCCATTACAAAAGAGACCTATATAAGAATTCTTTTACATTCTAGGGCTAGTCTTTTTCGTGCTTCTTTTTCAGTTTGAGGAGCTGGTCTCTCAGGGCCTCGTACTCTTTGAGTTTTCGGACTCTGTTTTCATCTTCAGCGGCCGAGGCTATGTCGCCTGCTTCAAAGGTTTGTCTCCGAGCTTTGTCTGCCAGCAGCGCGGCTGTTAGCAGAACGCGGAAGCCAAACCTGATGTCTCCCGTATCGGTTGTCGTCTTCGCTATCATGGCCAGCAGTTTGTCTGCGATTGTGTTGGCCTTGCAGGCGCGTTCTACACGTTCTCTAAGTATCTGCGTGCTTTCTTCTTTTTAGGCCGAGATAGGCAAGAGCGATCCAAGAAACGACGAGTAGAATAGCACTTATTTGGAATTCGAGTTGTAGATATGACGATTGTTCTTGTAGAGGTTCTATTACTGTGGAGAAAACCACCTTATCAGTGTGAACCGAGTACGATTCGTTCTCAGCAGGATGGATTAAAGGGGTAATCCAGAATTGGAACTCGTTGTTAACCTTCTGACTAGATACGTTAAGAGCCTGGAAGAAAATGTTCGCATACCCATTGACAGGCAGCACAAAAGGGTCTAACCGCCAAGACAAATAATCGCCAGGCGATGAATGGTTGAAGCATTTGACCATATCTTCGTACTCCACAGTCACCTCAAAGCTCTGGTTATCATGGTTGATCATGTAAAACCACAAGTTACCGCCCTCGGACACTTCATGCGCACCTTGAATCTCAACCTTATAAATTCTGTATTGCGGCTCAGGACTGTCAGCACTAACCCCTGCAACTAGCAACAGGACCATGACAGCTAGCAACACACTGGAAATCATGAGCGTCCCAGCCACCCTAAATCTGCACACACTTAATCCTCTCAACCCTACCATCTCCAAAAAATCTGCAGATTACAGAGCTTAATAAAACTAATACAAGGCCTAGATTCTGCAAGAAAACTCGAAACCCTGCCTCATACTCTCTATTCTCCTCCAAGGTCAGACGCCACTCTCCTCCGAACCGCCCCAGCCTCCGCCATGCCTGGATCCTTAGCCTGTCCACAGCGAAACACTTACTGTCTATTCCGTATGTCCAGATTCGAACGCTACGAATCGTCAGAATTTCAGTATCTTCGCTTCATAAGCCTAATAAAAGAAAATAAAAGACCAAAACTCAGGAATCAGAGATGAAAAGAATACTTAGGAGGCAAAAATCCGGTTATGCGCTTAGCTTCATACTTTGGTTTTTTGGGCTTGGCGCGCTGTTTTGGATATTTTGGAAGACCTGGCCCGATGTTTCTACGGCTAAGAATCCGTTCTCTGTCTTCTGGGAATCTCTATGGAACGAAACACTCGATTTCATTCCAGGCGTTGAGTTCAAACTGGCATATCTCATAGTTTTTGCGTCAGCAATGTTAGTTGCTGGATCCATCGTGTTCGGTTTAAGTCGAAAATGGTTCATGCTCGGAGGGAAGAACTCATTGCTCCAGTGCCCATGGTGTAAAAAACGCTGGAGAACGAGTCCAGACAAGGCACTGGTTCTCTGCCCTAATTGTCGTCAGCTAGTTCATCCAATATTGGTTGACGAGTAGATGACCGAGAGGCGCAAGCAGGACCTCATTCGTGCAAAGCAGAAATACTTCCAGATCGAGTTAGCTGCCTATAGCGCGCACTTCTATAGGGTAGAGTCATACACGTGCTGAAACACAAACTCTGTTACTCAAAACATATATTCCGTCACCTCAAAAACGTAGCACTAGTGGAGAAAGAAGCATTTGAAACAAAACATCATAGGCATAATCGGCGGAACAATGGCATTCGTAAGCTTAGCCTTGCCATGGTGGACAATGACCATGTCCGCTAGCGCATCCGGTGAAAGTATTTTTGGGAATGTGTCAATATATCTATACCAAGCAACGACAAGTTACGCGGGCATATCGATGGCTGTCAGCATAAGCCTCTGGTACTGTTGGGCAGCTCTAGTTCTTGTATTAATAGGCGGCTCGCTGGGAATAGTGGGTAGCCTAGCACAAAATAAAAGAGTGATGCTAGTTATAGGGGGCTTGCTTGCGGCGCTTGCAGTCATAATTTTTGCGTTGGGTCTTGGGGCAGAACTCTCGAATACAGCTGTTGTAACAGGATATCCAATTGTGAGCTTGTTCTCAAGCGGAAGCATGATGGGACATATCAATTACACAACCTTTCTGTCTTTTGGCTCTTGGCTCGCCTTAGCCGCAGCATTCTCAATGCTTGTTGCTTCACGGAAAAAAACCCCGAGTGCTGCCCCTCCGCCAACTCAAGAGCCGCAATCGTAAGTAACAGCGCGCGCTCACAAGGAACCAATGCCCATTGAAGATACGCATTGACTCAAAACCTGAAGGTGAATAAAATGGACCAAGAAGAAAAAGAGTTGCTCGAAGCCATATTAGCCGAGTTGGAAAAAGCCAACTCAAGACTATCAATGCTAGTGCAATATGGACCTCATTAAATCCTCACCCTCACTTTTTTTGTATTACGTCAAACCCAGTCTAGCAGTCGCGTGTGCTGTATGTCTTTTCAACCCATGCGCATTGGTGGTCTCCCTTCATGGTCTCAGACTTCTCCATGAAGCATGCCCAGTAGGCGTCCTAGCACTTTTTCGCCCTCGGCGCGCAGGCCGTCGTGTTCGTATTCGTTGGTGACCCACAGTTTGATTCCACGGATGTTTCGGGCGGTTTCTTCTGAGAGCGTTCTTTCGACGTACATGTCGTTGTAGTAGACTGTTGTTGCGCACGGAACGGTATTAGCTTGCAGGACTGATTTTTCGTAGAGACGTGGCCATCCATCGTACGTTGCCAAGATTTCTGCAGCTTCTTTTAGTGGGCGTAGGTACTTGTACTCGTCGAACATCCACGGATAGACCATTTCGCCCGTGAAGAAGACTGGTCGGTTTGGTGAGATGTCGAATTCTGGGTATTTTGTTCTGACGCGTTGTGCGGACCAGTTGGAGGCGGTTTGTTCGCAGTAGATTGGTTCTTGGAGTATAGCGTAGATGGGGTTGGTTTCGAACCATAGGTTGTTTTCAAAGCCGCGGAGGAATGCGTAGCTTATCTGTCGGTTGGCTGCGTCTCCTATGAAGGCTTGTTCGAGTAAGTAGTGGACTCGTTCGAGACCGTAGCTCATTCCGAACAGCAGGCCGAGTTGCTGGAATCTTCTTGGCGAGAGCCTGTCGCCGTTGGGCAGGTTCACTTCGTGAGATGTCAAGTGGTTGACTATCAGTCTTGCTTGTTCGACGTCTTCGGGGTAGCGTTCGTAGTAGAACCTGTTCTTGTCGATCACACGCCTGTAAGTGGCTTCGTAAACGTCGTCGGGCGACCGATTCAACGGCGGCAGCCCACCCGTTATGACGGCTTCTTTGAGGCCTTCAGGCGCAACGGACAGGTAATGTGTAATCAGGAAGCCCCCATAGCTCTGTCCCAACGCGGTCCACTGTTTTCCCTCTCTCACGAGCTCGCGCCGGATCAACTCAGCGTCTCGAACGACGGAATCGGCGCGAAAATTCTTGAGGTAATCCGCCTGCTCCTTTGGCGTGGCAAAACGCCCCAAAGTCTGATAGTTGAGCGCCGTACTCCGACCTGTGCCACGCTGATCGAGCAGCAACACACGGTAGTCTTGCAGTGCCCGTTTCAGCCAGCCGCTCTTGCTTTCGGGCCGCGGCGATTCCATGCCTGGACCGCCCTGGAAGAAGACAAGCCAAGGCAAATCGTCCTTTTCCTTCTCACACGCAACCACCTCACGCCCAAACACCGTAATTTTTTCACCATCGGGCCGTGCATAATCCAATGGCACAAGAAATTCGTCATCAGTCAATATGATTCCGGGCAAACGATGAAAGCAAACACGCATATCAATACCTTCCCGTGGTCCTCCAAACAGGTTAATGGTTACTAATCATCAAGTATTAAATCTTGCACGTTCTGGGGGAACTGGCAGACCTTAGCGCGTGCGGGTGAATCAGTAGCACAGCTAAGCAGTAGGCTAGTGTTTTCTGCGTGTCGTTAAGCAGGGCAACGGGATTATCTTCGTTCTAGCCAAAGTTCACGGTTTCTTTCGGACATAAGAGAAAAGCGTACTGTGGCGTGATCCGTGAGGGCCATGGCTTCGTTCAAGAGATTCGTAGCCTCCTCGTTCTTGCTGAACTTCTTGAAAAAACTTTCAAGGGCAGCATAACTCTCAAATTCAAATATCCCCAGGCGTCCACCCCAAGGACTCATGTCTTGACCAGCAAAATGACCGAAATACCTGTATGACTTAAGTTCTTCAATTTTCTCGTAGTGTAGAATCAGTTTTTTCATTATCTCTTCATGTCTGTCAATGTCGCCAACGACAACCCAGCTATTCAAAAGGAACACCATCAATTTTCACCCGTGGATAAGCACCATATACTCCTAAACAATTCTTAAAGATTTAGTAGCGCGTGCTCTAGGCTTGTCTGGGTCTATTTTCTTTTTGTGCGTTCTCCGTAACTTAGGAAACCCACAATCCCCGTGATAGTTGCGACGATGGACAATTCCCATGCAAATGAGCGAAGATTTTCCATAAGTGCAGCCGGTGAGAAGGATGTGAACCAAGAAAAGAGCATAAGGAAAAAACTTGTGATAAACATGATTTTTTCTGCAAGTCGCCATAACGAAGGCTTTGCATTCACTTCAAACTTGTACATGAGAAGTATAGCTGAACCGAAAAGGATGAAACCCATAATTCCAATTATAAATAGTTGGAAAGCGTAAGCAACAAACCAATTGAAGGCAGGAGCTTTTGATACCATTGGTCCATAGTAGACCGTCGAGGAAGTATTTTCAAACCGTAAATAAAACCACGTAACGGGTAAAACTAGCAAAAAGCCTATCACGCCTAGTGCAATAGCAATACTGCTTTTGCGCGTGCGCGCTGTGGGTGTAACTTCCTTTTCTGTAGGTCTAATGTGATATTCTCTGTAAAGTATCTGGCTGACTACTATTAGAATAGCCCCGAGAACGCCTAATACTATTCCTTGATTCAAGCATGGAAATATCCAATCGCTATATTCCGGGATTCCGAGAAGCGGATAATAGTGTTGGTAGGCTGTCGCTATGGGTAAAGCAATACCGATTACTAACAGGGTTATTCCAGAGATTAGAAGCAGCCCGTAGAATCGGAAATCGTCAATCCTCAATGCTTTTCTCCTCTTTTCCTCGCTTCACCATGCGTTAGTGTGTCCAAAAGCGCGCGCAGAGGCGCGTACAGAAGACGTAAATAGTTCTGTTGCGCGCTCGTTGTTTTCTATTGCCTGTTTTGTTGTAGCGCGCGGCTTTTATACTGCTGTCGGCGTTGATGGTGGAGGCGCCATTGTTGTTACAGGTTGTTCTGGTTGCGCTTTTATTTGGAAGAAGGCAATTGCAATCAATAGTGCAGCGATCCACATGAGAAGGACGCCGATGAGAACTATTGTTAGAATTGCGCCAATGAATAGCAGCAGTGCTGCAGTTGAGAATAAACCTACGCTTGTTTTTGCTGAAAGAGTCTTTAGTGATCGTCTGGCAAAGAAAGCTGCAATTATTATGAAAATCCACAGGACCACAAATACTACAAGTAGTCTTTCTAGTAAAGGCGAGACAGTACTCATAGTTATGTTCGAAGTGTTCGGTGTTAATCCTGAAAGCTTTGACCAGTCGCCATTCCAGCCTGGATAGATTTGGTACAGGAAACTCTTTAGCGTGGTTAAAACGTAAACAACAACCATTACGCCTGCAATTACTGCGCCCATTATGCCTGCGATTATTCCGTATAAGAAATTGTTGAATATTCCTCTTTCCTTGTAAATGCTTGCAAAACCATATAGAGCAACTAGAACGAGTATCAAGCCTACAAGTGCAATTATTCCTGTAAATGGCTCACCATACGGTAAAAGTCCGATAAACAACAGTATTGCGCCTATGCCGCCTAAGGTCTTATTTGATTCTAGAGTCATAGTTTTTTCCTCTATTTTTTGTCGTCTTTCTTAGAATAAAAGCCTTTTTAGCGCGCGCTCTTTTTCTTTACTTGTACGTGATTTTGAGAACTATAAGTATCAGTGTTTGGATGAAACTGATGAAGTTTGCGACTATGATAGGAAGATTTTTGTCCAAGATTCCATAAGCGAACCATAGCAGTGCACCGCTAGACAACAGGACGGCGTATCCAAGGCTGATGTCTCTCGTCAATTTCGTCCTCAAGGCTTTGGCGATTTGAGGAAAAAGCGAACTCACAGTGAAAGCAGCCGCGACCAAACCGACAATAGTAATGTAATCCATTGAAAACCCCTTGTCTTCCGCGTTTAATATCGCCGAATCTAATTTAGCTTTAGGTCAAATTGTCAGTCGACGCTCTTTTGGGGACTTGTATGCGCCGCCAAAAGCTAGCAGCAAAAACTAAATTCAATAGGCTACTACGATAATACTAAGCGCGCGCTACGAAGGCTATGACTAAGTGTTTGGTCACAGAGAACCAAAGCCTATTTGAGATATATGTTGAATAGCGCGCAAAGGATAAGAGCCTTCGAGCAGGTATCTGACGCGGATAGTTGTGTAAAATGAACAGAAGGGTGACTCGGGCATGCAAAGCGGTCTCTCGTAGGCTCGTGGGGCAGGGAGCAGAAGCCGTTGTCCTGTTCGGCAGTTGGGTGCGGAACGACGCTTACAGTGAATCAGACCTCGACATTCATGCGATAGGCAGAGGACCTCGTTACAGACTTGAACGGTGCCAAGACTTCTTGGTCTCGGTGTCTTGGGCAACGGCGCGCGCTTCAGCGGTCTTTGTTGGCGATTCATATGGCGCCGATACTGGCGGTGCACAATCGAATCCTTTATGACAGCGAAAATCGACTGTGGGAACTCGTTTCTGCAAAGATGGGAACTGGGTGGACGAGGGTGCAGAATGCTGCTCTTGGAATGGGCGGTCAAACCTTCGAAGAGACCTGTAGGGCAGCCCTTCACCTGTTCGCGTTGGCAAGCCGGGAAATCGAAGGTACATTGAACAAGACCCAGCATGATGTTGTCGCTCACGCCTGTGAAATCGCAGGCTACCCTCTACGAAAGAGCGGTTCCAAACTCTGGAAGAGTCAGTTAGCACACCATAGAACGTGCTAAACAAATCGGAGACGCGCGCTGTTATCTTTTGGGCAGAACTATGCGATAGGACAGGACAGCTAGCGGGGCTATTATGACATAGGAGCTGAGGGTTCCGAGCCAGATGCCGATGCTGGGATACAAGTATCTTATTGCGACGCTGAAAGGAATAATTGTCAAAATCCCCGACATTACCAGCGGCTTGGTCATGGCACGGGAGAACTCTGTTCCTTCGCTCTTGTACAGGATAATCAAAGTTGAAGTGAAAACTGCGGGAAACGCGGAGGCAATTCCACCCACGATGGGACCCCCAATTTGGCTTAATAGCACTGCGAGGAAAACGAGAGATCCAGCACCGACTCCACGCGCTAAAATCTCTATAGGCGTATAGTGTTTCTTTTTCCCAGTCAAGTTCTCAAGGTTTAGTCTCTTGACAAAAAAGTAGTAGACCGCTGCGGAGACCAAAACACCGCTACCTAAAGAAAATATGAAATCTTTCAGACCAGACTACGACTATTATGACGGAAACTAAAACCCATATTAGTAGGGAAATTGCAAGGCCGAAGCCGAATCCTTTTTGGGCAAAGACCGCGAAGAATAGGAGGAAAGCACTTGTGAAGCTGAAGACTAATGGAAAGACTGTTGTGGCTTGAACTGCTGCCGACGGAGGATTGATTAATTCCGATAAATAAGAATGAAATAGCTGATGTCGATGGGAGCCCTCCCAGAATTCCGCCGACTGCACTGCCTCTTCTATCAGCAATAGATAGTCACGAGGGTTACCCACAAGCTTCCCACCGCAAACGCTAGAACAAAGTGTATCAGTAACGAATCGGGAACCATGGCACACCATTTCTATATGTGACTTTATTAGTTCTTCTAATCTGCCAATGAGTGCGTAGCGCGCGCTGGGTCACCGGACTTGAGCCCGTTTGGGCATGAGTACCTAGGAGACCAGAACCTAAAGGCAGACGAATCCGCTGATTATTTCTGACGCACTTTCGAAAGCGCGCGCGAAGCAGCAATAAGCCAACCTGTGAAGATGAAATGGCTTATCGAGATGATGGCAGCAGCCAACAAAAAACGGGGAACGCCAGTTTACTACACCTAACCACGCGCGCTCTTTAGTTATGTAAATGATGTGCTGTTTCGCTCAATTTTCTTGATAACCTCGGATACTGAAGTGACTGACTTTGCAAATTCCGCTTTGGTGTCAGGGTCGAGTTTGAGTTCCAGAATTCTTTCAACACCATTCTTTCCAAGAACACATGGAACACCGATTGAGACGTCGGAAAAACCGTATTCGCCCTGCAGGTACGTGGATACGCCCATGACCCTGTTCCTGCCTTTCAATACTGCATCCGCCATGATAGCGATTACGGCAGCAGGAGCATAGGTTGTGGCTCCCTTAAGCTTTATGACATCTGAGCCAGAACTCCTAGTCAGAGCCAAAATCTTCTCAATCTGCTGCTTCTCCAGCAACTCTGTTATCGGTATGCCAGAGACAGAAGCGTACCTCACAAGGGGCACCATAGAATCCCCATGTTCCCCTATCACGAGGCCACGAATATCTTCTCTCGAAACGCCGAGCTCCTGCGCGATGTATGACCTGAAACGAAGAGTATCAAGGATGTTCCCCATCCCGAAAACCCGGCTTCTCTCGAACCCAGACTCCTTATAGGCCACGTAAGTCATCACGTCGATCGGGTTAGACACGATCATGAGTTTGCAGTCGGGGCAATACTTCACGACCTCGGCCACAACAGACTTGACTATCTTAGCGTTCTTGTCCGCAAGATCAAACCTGCTCATGCCAGGCTGTCTCCCCTGACCCGCCGTGACTATAACTAACTCCGAACCCTTCATCTTGCTGTAATCACTTGTCCCGACAATCTTCCCGTCGAACTCAATCGCCGGAGCTGCCTGCATCATGTCGAGAGCCTCACCCTGAGCAACGTTCTCAGCAACATCAACCAGAACCACATCGCTGGTCCTAAACCCCAGAATACTAAACGCCGCCGCACTTCCAACCTTCCCCGCACCCACAATCGAAATCATGAATACCGAATAATCTTGACAATCACATAAAGCCTACGCTTCGAGCGCGCGCTTACCAGGGCGTCTTGCTTTTTGGCAGCATTTTCTTCGGCAGCTTTGCGACAGCAGTAAACAGGGGATCAACGATTTGAGCAATTCTTTCTTTCGCGCGCGCTATCCCAAACTCAAACGTTTAATCATTACTGTCGCAGTTACAGACTCTAACGGTTTAACGCTTTTTCCAAAACCTCAAAAGCTTCGTCCAAGGTTGGCTCGTCTGGGTTTATGTTTCCAAGACCAAGTCTCACCATGCTTGATTCGACAAACTCGTCATCTTTGAAAAAGAAAAATGCGCCAGGAACCAACGCCAAGCTATGACGCGGTATCGCGGTTTCATTCACCCATTTGTAAGTGTCTTTCACGGATAGTTTTAGCCAAAAGGTTATGCCAACGCTGTTTGGAGAATACTCGAACCCCTTCTCATCCAGCAGCTTTTGGGCCTCAACCTTAAGCCTTACCCATTTGTGGCTGTGCATTTCTAGGACATCACCGTCTTCTGCTAAGAGCTTGGCCGCAAGCATTTCAACAACATTCGAGCTGGTGCCAACTGTGTCCAACGCGTCCAAATAAAATTCGTCCACAAGAGTTTTCTTGGCCAATGCCACACCAAGCTTTAACCCCCCAAGACCATAAGCCTTCGAAAAACTCGTCGTGACTACGCCAAGCTCGGAATCAACAGAAAGAAGCGTGGGCACCCGATCACGCTCAAATTCCGCGTAGATTTCATCACATAAAACATAAAAACCATACTGGCTTGCTATACTCATCACCTTTTTCAATTCTTTAACGTCAGATATCGCTCCGCTCGGAGCATGAGGGTTCGTCAAAACAACCAATCCAGTCTTATCAGAAACAATTCTCCGCAACCTGTCAGCATCCAATTTGTAGGTTTCTGCCTCGTCCCTCTCGAGTCTTTTTACATGTGGGAAATATTCTTGCGCCAACCGCAACAGGGGTTCATAGGTGGGGTACTCCACAATCGCCTCATTTCTTCTTGGGTTTCGTTCCGCCAAACATCTGATTATTCGTGCATTTTGACCTGACGCGCCATCGCTTGAAATAAAAACGTTTTCGGGCAGTGTGCCGTATCGTTGAGCTAAAAGTTTCGCAGTCTCAGGATTGCCATGCGCGTAGTTAGCGCTCAAGTCTACTTCACCCAAGGTCACATTGTGCCTAAAGTTGCCCAGACCGCTCGAACGGAAATCAAATTTCACACGTGGTACACGAACGTACCAGTCCAAATATATTGACCGATGCTTCATCCCAAACGCCAGACAATGTAGAACAGACTGACCGCTTATTCCTTTCCATTTTCATTATTCCCCCACGAAAAAACCAAACCGCAAGAAAACTGAAAACGATCTCCGTATGAACATACGTCACGATGGCAGAGTTATGCGTCTCCTGCCAGCCTGACAGTAAAATATGTTCGCGTCTAAGGACACAGTTAACGGCGCGCGCAGGTCTTCGTATCGGACTCATGCCAACGAGGGGCGCGCTACTTTTGGAATGCAAAGCCTTTATTAGCGCTCGCTCAACTGAAACAGAACTTGAATTCGCCATTAAAAGAAGTCGGCATCGCTAGCTGGATCGCGGGACTTGAACCCGTTTGGGTTCGAATTCCTAGAAGACCCAGTGTGAGCGCGCGCTTGTTAACTCTGTCTGCGCGGAATTGCCCAGTAGCTGCCTTCGTTGCCTTTTACCCATTTACCTCCTAAACTTCTGACAACGTCGTTAAGGTCATCCCATTCCTTCTTCAAGAATTGGATTGGCTTTACTGTGACGTATTCGTCTTTTACCGTGAAACTCAGCAACTTGCGTTGCTCTGGGGTGAATTCTTTTTCCACGTCGCTTAAGTCTTGGTTTGATTGAATCCGCAGTTCTTTCATAGGCTGAATTTCAGGTTTGGAGCCTATCGTAATAGGAGGTTGAATTTTGGAGTTTATCCTAGGCTGAGGTTCTTTTGAGCTCGAAGCACAGCTTACGTTGAATTCTGGCGTGTAGACAACGTCGAATTCCGGAGTTGAGCAGGATTCTGGCGCGTGTTCAAAACTGTCGCTTCTTACGATTGCGAATACCTGGTTGGAAAACAAGTCGTATTTTATGTCTAAAAGTTCAGTATCGTCTGGAAGGTTGGAAGCAAAAGAATTTGTTTTTCCCCGCAGTATTTTTATGAGTAATTCAGGCCGAAGTTTTATCATTCTCATTTTCATAACTGTAACCACTTGCAATTTTTTTCTTGAGAAGAGTATTCAATGCGCAAGTTTTTATCTTTTTAGTCATGGTTTATAATAATTTTGCATAGCGCGCGCAGATGTCGCCCGAATTTCTCACTATATCCCTAATCGAAGCGAACTTAATATCTGAAGAAACGCCACAGAATTCTCAGTATACTAATAAGAATGGATGACCCATGAAGCAGTGCGTAAAATGCAACAAACGACTTCCAGAAAGCCAATTTACAGGCAACACCCAAATCTGTTCTACTTGTAGAATACTTCGCCTCCAAAGATGAACGTTCTTTAGCTTTTTCTGTATGGGGTTAAAGCGTGCGCGAAACAGAACTTGAATTTGTCCTTAAAAGGAGTCATTATAGCCGCCTAGGCGCGCGCCAAGCGGGCGCAGAGTTAGAGCGCGCACTCAAGAGCGAGCTCTGGCCTTGTATGTTATCTCCATTATAGATTGCTTATCAGGATGACGAACAAATATAACGGAACAAGCGCTGTTTTCGCAGCAGTACTTAGCCTTACGCGTGTTCTTTTTCAATGGTCTCCCACACTCTGGACAATTAACCATTTTCAAATTCCCTCATGGATAACTAGAGAAGATTATGTAAAAACGTTGTGAATCTCGGATAGTGACGGATGCTCTGTTCCTTTTCTTTCTCATGATACTCACTGAAACTTCAGTGGCTCGAAAACACCGACCGTCAGTCCAAAGTTGCGAGCGCGCGCTAGCGTAAGATCATGCCGTGTAGTCTTAAAATCGCAGAGGCTAAGGCTTCCATAAGAAGGTGCAAAATGCGGAAGATGGCGGGCTTACTGTGTTCTTCCGTTTCGCTTCCGTTCTAAGACTAACGCCGCCAGCAGCGTTGCCATCATAAAGAGCGGCAGAATGAGGTATAAAGGAAATTCGAGTGCTGTCGGCGAAGGACCGAAAGCATAGATCTTGCCATCACCTGATCCCACAAAAACCACTCCGTTGACCAGGGCAGCAGAAGACTCCACAGAGAAGCGTATCGTGTAACGCCAAACGAACGATCCAGTAGTAGCCTTCAGGCAGTAAACATTCCAATCATCAGATCCCAGATAGACCACACCACCAACAACAGGAGAAGAAACCACACTGTCGTCTTAGCGCGCGTTATAAATGGTTTTTATTCTTATTTTGCCTTTCTGCGTCCGATTTGGGCTTATCTGACAGGCTAGTCTCAGCCGTCGGCGACCGCACCTGCGACGCTTCTGCGGCGACCGTCGCAGCTTCATGGAGGTACCTCTTGCCTCGCAGGGCCGATGCCGCAGCAGCAACGCAGCAGAGCAGCGCGCTGATGTAGAAGGCGACCTGTACTGAAGACATGACCGCTCCTGCGATAGCCTGCGGGAACCAGTGCAGCCCTATCAACGTCGCCTTCGTCGGGTCGCTAAGCGCTACCGGAAGCTGAGGCAGCCCGTTTAAAATAGACGACATCGGATTGTACCCCAGGAACGCGGCGAAGAGCGACTGAGTGGGGGAAAGTGATGTGAAATAGTGAAGGTCCGGAGAAGGAACGCCCGCCTGTGTCAGGGCCGAGCTGAACGCCGACGGTAAGTCCTTGGAGAGGAAGACGATGATGGCAGCGAAGAAGGCCGCGATGCTTGCCACCATCCCGGTGTTCCGCATAGTGCTCGCGGTCCCACCCACGGTCCCCCTGCTCTCCGCCGGCACGGAGTTCATGATCGACGCCAAGTTCGGGGACGCGAACATCCCCATCCCTAGGCCTTGAAAGTATATCAGCGCGGCAAACTGGAGGTAGGAGAAATTGTAGGGTAGGAGAGCGAGGCCCACGAAGGTCCCTGCGGTGATGAGCATTCCCAAAGTCGCCAGACCTCTAGCGCCGTACTTGTCCGACAGGGTGCCGCTCACGGGCCCCATGGTGACGAAACCCATTGACAGAGGAAGGAGATAGATCCCAGCCCAGAAGGGCGTGTCGACGTAACTTATGCCATGGAGGGGGAGCCAGATCCCCTGCAGCAGAATGCTTAGGGTGATTTCGACGCCGCCCCTAGCGATTGAGGCCAGGAAGCTGGCAAATATCCCTGCGGCGAAGCTCCTGATTCGGAACAGGTCGAGCTTCAGCATGGGGTACTCGACCTTGCGCTCTATGAAGGGAAACGCAACAAGCAACGCCACCCCGAGCGCCAGACCAGCCACCACGTATGGGTTGGACCACCCCATGGGCGACGAACCATACGGGAGGAGACCATAGGTGAGCGCGATCAGGAATACGGTGAGACCCCCGGCGAAGGTCAGGTTCCCCCACACGTCAATCTTCTCCCCCTTGCTTATAGTGCCTAGCTCCTTCAGCTTCCAGTAGGACCATATCGCGCCAAAGATGCCCACGGGGACGCTCACTAGGAAAACGAGCCTCCAGTCGATCGTTGCCAGGGTCCCCCCTAGGACAAGACCGATGAAAGCACCTGCCAAGGCCGCTATCTGGTTGATCCCCAAGGCCTTGCCCCTTTCGTGCGCGGGGAAGGCGTCTGTTATTATCGCGGCACTATTGGAGAAAAGGAAGGCCGCCCCCACCGCCTGTATTATTCTGAAGACGATAAGCTCCGTCGCGCCAATGGTTCCAGTGTTGGGGGTCAGGTAGAGAAGAACGGAACCCACCGCGAATATGGCGAACCCTAGGTTGTAGAGCCTGACCCTTCCGTATATGTCCGATATCCGTCCACATGTGATCAAAAGCGTCGCCGTGACGATCATGTAACCGAAGAGGATCCACAGGAGGTACGGGAAGGAGGTCAGCGGGTTCAGGTCTATTCCGCGAAAGATGGCCGGAAGGGAGACTAGAACGACCGTGCTATCTATAGAGGCCATGAGCACCCCGAGGGTAGTGTTCGACAAGGCCACCCATTTGTACTGAATCATAGCGTAAGCCGATTAAGTCGCCAATTATTAAGGAGTACGGTTTCATTAGGTTACGTATTAATACAACCCCGCGCGCGCGAGGATAAGGTGCGCGCTATAATCAGAATTTCGATAATCCGCTCATCGAATAAAACCCGAGCTTCTCGTTTGATCGAAATCTCTGAGAACCTCATCAATGATTTTCTTTCCCGCCTTCTTGCTTCCAAACAGTGCTCTGGGAACTTCATCAGGCTTGCCGTAAAGCTTGAAAATCTCGCCGACGCAGCCTTTAACATCACTGGTCCGTTCTCCTGAAACCAGGATGTCAACTCGGCGGTAACTCGGCAGCCGCATACCGCGCATGGAGCGTAAGTAAGATGCTACCACCTTTCTAGCTTCAACCTTAACGCTGAACCGCCGAGCTATCCTCTCCAATTCATCATTCTTTATTTCGGAACGGGGCTCCATCGCCGTCTTGGCGAATTCCCCGTAATCCCAATAATGAAACTCGACCACTATCACAGCCAAAGAAACCACTCACCACGCATCCCATCAAGAAAAAAGTAACTTATATTATTGCTGTCTTAGACCAATTTGAAAAGTCCGAGCGCCCAAGTCCAGCAAATTACGCGCGCTATTATCCTTCGCATCGATGATAGTTACTTCTCATCAATATTTTTGGCGCGCGCTTGCGTGTGTTTGGAGATAAAACTTTACCCCCCAAACCCAAACCCAAAAGAAAGGTCTTAAGCACAAAACATGTTTCTTCAAGAGGCACAAGCGCGCGCATTGTCGGCTTGAATGGGGCAAGCTTTAAGGGTGATGGCTCATGATGTCTGATGGAAACAGGATTGTTGTCAGAGACTTGAGGCTTGATGAATCAGGACGTAGCCATAGAAACACATGATCTGACTAAGTTATTCAAGTCGAGAGAATGGAATTCAGAGGCTCGAAGCTCCCTTTTCAATCGGAAAGAACCTAAGATGATAGCAGCGATCGACCATCTCAACTTGGAAATCAGAAAAGGCGAATTGTTTGGTTTGCTCGGGCCTAATGGGGCTGGAAAAACAACGTTGGTGAAGGTTCTGTGCACGTTGTTGCCTCCGGATGAGGGGAAGGCCTTTGTGAACGGTTTCGATGTTATGCGCGAACAAATGGATGTTAAGAGGTCTATAGGCGCTCTTTTCAGCGTGGGTGAGAGGGGCGCGTTCTGGAGGCTTAATGGTTACAGTAACCTTGAGTTTTCTCAG
>CAWJIF010000010.1:0-70049 GCA_963842875.1 Candidatus Bathyarchaeota archaeon | reverse complement strand
ATTGATGGAAAAAAATCGCTTAAACGAGGCTTGCAAATTCAGAAGGATTTTACTAACGAATACAAATTGACACACAAGAACACTAAAGCTTCATTGAAAAAAGGCGAGTCAGACATCGTTGATTTCGACAAATACGGCAAAGTTTCAGAGGTTGTGGCGGTCAAGTCGTTTGACCTTGAGATTACAGAAAAAGGAAAGACTTGCAGAAACGTGAAGGGACATAAGTATGCGGTTAGCATCCTCCCTGAGCGTGACGCAATAGCTGAGGTTGAGACTGCAAGACAAAACGGGCTGTCAAAAATAAGACTCGTTGTTTTCAACCTGAGAACTAATCACAAAATCTTCGATGATTTCGTTCTTTTCGACAAGAAAATAAAGATTAGAGAAAAAAAGCCGTAAGGGGAAAATGTTACGGTTACAGTTTCAGTTACACCCTTTACTATCGTCTTCGATAGGTTTGGCTCTTGATTTTGTGTGTACGCTAAAGGAGAAAAAATGAGTTGGTAGCTGTATCACTCAACAGCTTGTCTTCTTTTCTTAACTGTATCTTCGATGCCATCAAGAACTTTCGCGATTTCTTTGGCGTGCTGTGGGTCATCTGGGGAGACTATTAGAGCTAGAATGCTTTTGGCACTATCCAAAAATTCTAGGTGTTCATCTGTGATTTTCTTGTTCTCTTCCTCAAGCTTGCCAATTCTCGCTTGGAGAAGCACATTTGCATCTTCAACATTCTTCAAAGCAAGCTTGCCATCCATAATTTGTTGGCTTAACACTTGGATGGTTGTGTTTGTTTCGGTCTTGAACTTCACAAGGTCGTTCTTAACTTGTATGCCGTTGATTGACAAGAACGGAAAGGCGTGAATGTAAGCCTCTACGATTGTCTCTTTAGTATAGGTGTAGTTTTTGCGCGCGCCGTGTCTTTCGTGTCCGAGCATAATGTCTTTTTTCTCCTGTGGTTCAATGTTAGCTCTCAAAAGTGCGCCATTGAAGAACGAGCGAAGGTTCTTGGTTTTGAACTCTTTTGCCCTCTCCTCTCCGAAGGTTCTCTTGAAAAGTGATTTCATTGCTTCGTTGATGCTTCTGACCTCTATTCTCTGTGCTCCCTTCTCTGTCGTTAAGCTAGCAAATAAGTGACCTTCTTTCGGATTGCCTCTTTCAGTTAGGTATTCTTTTAAGTCGTGGACAGCTTCACAACTGATACACGTTGCTTGGATGACGGTGGATTTCTCTCGGGGCTTCTCTACGAAAACGTGCTCTGTCTGTGGTAGGCTGTAAATATCGCCCAAGTCTTCTATTCTAAGCTCTGAAACGTCAATCTCACTAAATCCGCTTTGTGCCAAGACCAATAGAAGGCATTTGTCTCTTACGTTTGCGTGAGTGTAGAGACGCTTAATCTCTTCGAGCGTGGGAGTATAACGCTTTATTACGTTCTGGGGTTTTGTGCTAACCCAATCACCACGTTTTAGATTGAGGCTTAAGCCGTTACGCGCGAAGAACGACGCAAAGCACTTCAGATAGGCTAAGACTGTGTTGTGTGTTGGTTTCGTTGCTTCCAGTTGCTCTTTATACTCTCTAAACTTCAGTTCAAAGAATTGTCTTTCCGTCAAATCCGTGCTCGTTAGGTCTTTCACACGCTTTTCTATCATTTGAATTGGTGACAGTTTCGTAAAGCTCAAAACGTCGATAAATTGCCTTCGATAGTTCCTTTGTGTCGTAGGAGCTAAACCCGTCAGCCACGCAATTACGTATTTGTCGCTCGTAAAACCGTAATCGTTTGTTATCGGTCTTCCTTTTGACATTCTCGACACTCTAGCAAGTGTCACCTTGCCCACCTTAACTTAACTCGGAGAGTTGCCTATGTCGTTTCTGAATTTTCAATTCACGTTTTGTTCTCATTTCGTTCCACTCTCCATTATCCGCGACTTTTACGGATACCATACGAAGGCACTTTCTTTCTTTCACCATTGTTATCTTAACGTCTTGGGCGTGCTCTCCAAATATGCTGCAAATATCAAAAAGGGAATGGGTAGAAGTTAAGTAATTTTGGCATGTTTTGTACGTTGTGAGGCAACTTGAGACCAGTCATTAGTTTGCTTTCTGACTTCGGCTTGAAAGACTCTTACGTTGCTGAAATGAAAGCGGTTATCTTGAGCATTTGCTTGGACGCGCAGATAGTTGATATAAGTCACGAAGTTGCAAAGTTTGATGTTCGCATGGGTGCTTTTGTGCTGGCGGTTGCAGCGCCATATTTTCCGAAAAGAACAGTCCATGTTGCAGTGGTGGACCCTGGTGTTGGAACAAGGCGGCGCCCGATTATTGCCGAGACGAAGCATAGCCTGCTCGTGGGTCCTGATAATGGGTTGTTGATGCTTGCCGCAGAAAGAGAAGGCATAAAACACGTTTATGCGATTAACAACGCGGAGTTTATGTTTCGAAAGATTTCCAAGACTTTTCATGGACGGGATGTTTTCGCCCCAGTGGCAGCTTATTTGGCGAAGGGGCGTTTTCCTCCAGAAATAGGTTTAGAGATTAATGATTATGTTGCACCCGAATTTGCAAAGCCAATGGTTAAAGCCAAGGCTTTGATTGGTCAAGTTCTGTATATTGATAATTTCGGGAACATTACTACGAACATTTCGGCAAAAGATCTCAACAGGACTAACTTTAAAGAGGGCGATTCATTGCTGGTTAGATTGGATGACAAACCTTTGAAACTAAGATTGTGTTCTACATTTGGAGACGTAGGGGTTAATGAATTACTAGCAGTCATTGGAAGCCATGAATTTCTTGAGATTTCAACAAACCAAGGAAATGCTGCTAAAAGGTTAAGCGCAAAACCTGATATGAGTATTCAAATAACGCATGAGTAAAACATGATTATTTTTGGCATGCGCTATACACCTAAAAATTGCCCGAGGGACAGTTATCTTTCTGTCTCCATCTTATCTGTTTTTGCTAGGTCCCCGAGGCGTTCAACACCGCCTATTTCCAAGATGAACGTCGCAACACCTTTCGGAACAAGTGTGCGCCAATCTTTGTTCATTAACATTCTCTGGCGAATTTCGGTTGAGGAGTATACGGTCCGTTTGTAGAACGGTATAGGTTTGACCTTATAACCGGCTTCCGTGAAAAGTCGTCGTGTTAGAGGCTCATTTGAGTAAACGACGGAAAACGTGGGCGTGTAGCCTACTACCTTCGCCACCCACAGCATATGAACATGCACATCTGCGACAGGGATAATCCATGTCTTTGAAATGGGAATCTCTGCCTCATCCAACGCTGTCCTGACCATAGTAGCCCGTTCGCCTGCTGTGAATGGATTGTCTAGGCGGTGGCTGTACTGGGCGCTGCCGATCACTATCACGATTTCATTCATTTCTTTGAGAATGTCTTTTATCACTTCCGTATGCCCATTATGGAACGGTTGAAAGCGCCCTACGAAAAGCCCACGTTTAACAGCCAAACCCAAACGTCTCCTTCAAGTTGGGGGTTTAAGGTGGTTAGTAGGAAACAGCGGCAAGACTTTACCTTCAAGTTTCACATTTGAAATGTCTTTATAGCCTCGGTTTTCTTTCTGTAAGATTTTCCATTTGAGTTTCAAACCTCCAGCATATCCTCCAAGGCTCAAATCGCTGGCCACAACTCTGTGACAAGGGACTATGGGTGCAAACGGATTTGTTGCGCACGCATGACCAGCAACACGAGGTCCAGTGCCTACAACTTTGGCCAATCCGGCATACGTGGTTACATAACCCGTTGGAATCAACGACATGACTTCAAGAATTCTCCGAGTAATTTTAGGCAGGCGTGACAGGTCTAATTCGAAATTAAAGGAAACATCTTTCCCTTCCAAAATCGCACCCATCACTTTGAACAACTCGTCAGCTTTCTCGTTTGGTTCTTCCACAGTTTCGAAGGGAGCATTGTATGGTACGCTTTTGAGAAACGGTTGCGAAGCATCTTGTTCATTCGACGCAAAATTTGTCGCCATAACTTTGCCGTCATCTAACGCTACCGCATACCAAGTTCCACCAATTCTTTTCGTATAAAGCCTCAACATCACTAACGCCTACTACGCCTATTTGTCTGAAAGTTTTTAAAGTCTGTGATACGCTTAATAGATAGACCAAATACTACAGCATGAGAACGTGAGATAAATGACGGACCAAGCACAGTATCCATACATGTACATTCCAGGTGCAACCACGATAGGCGTGGTTTTCAAGGACGGCGTTATCCTCGCTGCTGAGAAACGAGTCTCATACGGCTCCTTCATCATCAGCAAAGGCGGAAAAAAGGTCTTCAAAATTACAGACACCATTGGCGCCGCTTGCGCAGGACTGGTTTCAGATATGCAGAGTCTCATTCGAGATGTAGAAGCATATGCGACTCTCTACAGGCTTGACTCAAACAGACCTATCACTGTGAGGGCGACAGCCAAACTCATGGCGAACGTGCTTTTTGATTCTCGATTTATGCCCTTAATCACGCAAACAGTCGTAGCCGGGATCGATGATGAAGGCGCATCATTATATGTCCTAGATGTTCTAGGCTCGCTCATACCGGACAAGTACGCCGTGGTGGGCACAGGCGCAGAAATCGCAATAGGAGTACTCGAGGAAGGCTTCAAAGAGGATATGCCCCTAAAAGAAGCAAAAGACCTTGTTATGAGAGCCGTAAGATCCGCCATAAGCAGAGACTCCATGAGCGGCAATGGGATAGACTTTCTAATAATCACCAAGAAAGGCGCGGAAGAAGAAACAATCCCATTCTAAGTCTGTACTCCCTTTTTTCCATTCAAAACAGGTGAGTATGCATAAGTTTAAGTCTTTACAATAGGATACATTCCAACTGAATGAGGGACAAACGCCTTGACCTTCCAGTTGAGCCAAGAAGAAGGCGAATACCTCGTTAAACTCGCCAGAAGGGCCGTCGAGGAATACCTAAAAAACGGAAACATAATCACGCCCAAAAAAGACACCCCACCAAACCTCTTGCAGCGATGCGGCGTTTTCGTCACAATAAACAGTGTTAAAGGTGGAAACAAAGAACTGAAAGGGTGCATAGGCTATCCCTACCCCACTACCATTCTGGCACAGGCAGTAATCGAGTCAGCCATAAACTCGGCCACACAAGACCCCAGATTCCACCCACTCGCACCAAAAGAACTGGACAGTGTTGTTTTTGAGATCAGTGCGCTCACACCGCCAGAACAGATCAAAGTAGACAACCCAAAGAAGTATTTGTCGCAAATCAAGGCGGGAAAAGATGGATTAATCGTGGAAAGCGGCCCATACAAGGGTCTGCTGCTTCCACAAGTGCCAGTAGAATGGCAATGGGACGAAGAAGAATTCCTATGCCAATGCTGCGTAAAAGCAGGCCTACCACCCGACAGCTGGCTTCTCAAAAGCACCAAAATCTACAAGTTTCAAGCCATAATATTTGAAGAAGAAACTCCCGGAGGAAAGATTAAGCGCAAAACGCTTGGCGGGCAATAACATCATGAAGATTCAATTTGCACCGGCTGGCATAGGCTTAGGACATGCAGGCCGATGTACCCCCATAGCCAAAAGGCTTCTGGAAAAAGGTGCTGAAACCGAAATTTTGTTCTCCACGTATAAAGACGGAATTGCCTATGCAAGGCAAGAGGGTTTCCGAGTTGCCGAAATCCCGCCAGTAGAGTTCAAAGTCAAACCAGATGGAACAGTTGACTTTAAGCAGACGGTTGCCAACCCAGATCTATTTTTTGCCTCATTCAAAGTGTTGCGGCAAGTGGGCGCTGAAATCCGTGTCATGCAACAGTTCAAACCAGACGTGGTGGTTTCAGACACAAGAGTCTCGCCACTCATAGCCGCACGCATGCTCGAAATTCCAAGACTTTGCATACTAAACCAGTTCCAAATAATAATCCCTAGACGCACACATTTTCTCAGACTCGCAAGATTCGCAGATCTAATAGGACTCGCAATGATAGGAAAACTGTGGACAACTGGAATTCACGTCTTAATCCCAGATTTCCCAGAACCATACACTCTCGCAACCGGGAATTTGCGGATACCAAAATCGTACCAGAAACGCGTAAAACTCATAGGACCTATAATCGAAACCTGTTCGAAGGATTTGCCAAGCCAGAAACAGCTACGCAAGAAACTGAATTTGGATGAGACAAAACCCGTGATCTTTGCGCCAATAAGCGGCCCGGTAAAAGAAAAAGCCTATCTGATTGGACTGTTACGGCGCATCTTCAGCGATTTTCCAGAAGACTATCAAATCATTCTGTCCTTAGGCTATCCTGCCTCTCCTCCGGATCCACTTCAGTGCCGAAATTTGCTGATTTATAGGTGGACGCCTAATCGTTTTGAGTATTTAAAGGCGTGTGACCTCGTTGTCGCAAGAGCAGGCCATGGGACGGTTGCCCAGTCGATGTGTTACGGCAAATCAATGCTTCTCGTACCCACACCCAACCATACGGAACAGTACAACAACGCCAAAAAAGC
This sequence comes from Candidatus Bathyarchaeota archaeon, assembly GCA_963842875.1. Lineage (GTDB taxonomy): Archaea > Thermoproteota > Bathyarchaeia > Bathyarchaeales > SOJC01 > DATHCB01. The sequence goes on along the minus strand of CAWJIF010000010.1, from coordinate 63,552 downwards.
AAAGGCGATGGGTGTCGCTGAGATTCTGGACCAACAAAACCTCAGCAAAGAGACACTTCTAAAAGCAGCCGAAAAAACGCTGAACGATAAGAAACATATGAATAGGTCAAAGGAGATTATGCAAGAAGTTGAGGGGTTTGATGGTTTGGAAACCGCTGTTAAAATAATAAGGCAAGTGGCAGAGGAAGGATGGAACAATAGTGTTTCTGCCTAGAAAAGTCTTGGAAGAGAAGTTGCGAAAGTTTCTTGAAGAAGACATAGGGCAAGGCGACATCACCACTTCTCTAACGATTCCAGATGACGTGATTGTTGTGGCTGAGATTTTTGCAAAGGAGAAAGGAATCGTTGCAGGTCTAGAGGAAGCGTTAGTATTTCTGGAAAGTCTTGGGCTGAAGACAAAAGCAAAGGTTGTGGATGGAACTGAAGTAAAACCGAAGATGCCTCTGCTGGAGGTAGTTGGGAATGCAAGAACTCTGCTTTCATTAGAGCGGACGCTCCTTAACCTTTTGTCAAGGATGAGCGGTATAGCTACGATGACAAGCCGCATAGTCAAGAAGGTCAGGAAAGCAGGTTACGGAACACGTATTGCGTGCACGAGAAAGGTGGCCCCTGGACTCGCCTACTTTGACAAGAAAGCAGTCACAATTGGGGGCGGCGACGTACATCGCCTTCACTTGGATGATATGGTTTTGATCAAGGACAATCATGTCGCAATAGTAGGCGATACAACACAAGCCATCATAAAAGCGAGAGAAAAAGTATCCTTTTCAAAAAAAATCGAAATAGAAACCACAAGCCTTGAATATGCCGTGAAGGCAGCAGAAGCCCAAGCCGACATCATAATGCTAGACAATTTCTCACCAAGCCAAATAAAGAAAACTCTAAGAACATTAGAGAAGAAGAAACTCCGAAGTGAAGTTCTTGTCGAAGCGAGTGGCGGGATTAATGAAGGGAATGTTCTGGAATTTGCAGCCACTGGAGTGGACATCTTGAGCTTGGGCGAGATAACGCAGAACGCTAAGGCTTTAGACATGAGCCTGGAAGTAGTCAAAGTAAGGAAGAGCTAGTATTGCCACATTTAGAGCGCGCGCTACATAATAATCGCAGAAAACGCGAAGAAGGCGAATATCCAAACGCCTCGTCTTCTCATATCGAGCCAATTTGACCTTTGCTGTTCCATTTTTTGAACCCCCAACTATACTAAGCGCGCGCTATTAGGAGTAAATTCTAACGCTCGAAATCCTCTCGCACAGGGATTTAGCAACTCCGAGAATGTAACTTTTTCCAGAACTGCTCCCCTATCAACTGCGAAACCTGCGATGTCGTGCTCTGCTGGAGTCAACGAATGCACCATGACTCCGTTTTCCACTTTTCTCGCGTAACACTTGGAGGGCATCCCCAATCGCACCATTCTCTTTTCATCGACTGCCTTTTCTGCAGCGTACAGCACCGCAAATGCTCCTGCGGTGAGCTCGGCTATTCTTACAGGAACACTATCCTTTCCGATTGCTAAAACTTCTACGCCATAAACTCTTTTGACGTCCGCCGCGATTTTCCTCAGCTTAGGCAGTATTTTCAAAATGTGTCCTCTCGCTCTGCTTGAGATGTTCGAAAGCTGAATCGGCGATAGTTCTTCTATTAACAAACCACCGAAGGACATGTCCAAGTGCACAACATCTGCCTTTGTCTCCTTCAAAAGCGCTTGACAAAGCTCCAATTCATGCACGATCAATTCATGACTATTCGCAATCGTCGAGAATATTGGCTCTGCAATGCACGTTTTAGCTAGCCGATATGGCGGTTCAACAAGCACCGCGACAGCCGCAACGATAGAGGTGGCTTCAAACATCTCATTCAACAACGCAGCACCAGAGTCTGCTGAAATTATTCGCATGTTGAGATCCCAAATGTTATTGGCATTAAAAGAATTTATCTTTCACCCTCGCCTTCATGATTCAACCAGAATAAGCAGGAACCGCGTAGCATGGAACCCTTCTTAAGATGGAGTAAAGAAGCCTCAACTCGTTTCCCAAACCTACTCGTCTCCATGGGTATTATGCAAGATGTAAAAGTTGGGTGGCGCACAATAGAAATAGAGACGTTAAAGCAATCTATGATCGCAAAAATGCGGCAAAACTATAAAGTGGAACTGCTAAAGGATGACCCAACAGTGCGCGCCTACCGCGACCTCTACTGGTCACTCGGCATTGACCCTACCAAGACCAGGCCTTCTGGAGAAGCCCTACTCAGACGAGTGTTGCATGGAAACGATATTCCTAGCATCTCGAGTGTTGTTGACGCTTACAACCTCGCCTCACTAGAAACAATAATCCCTTTGAGTGGATTCGACCTAGACCTTGTTTCGCCTCCATTAGAGATTCGTTTTTCAAATGAAAGGGACGAGTTCAAAGGCATCGGCATGAACAAACCAGCAAGATTCTCAGAGAAAGTGTTACTTGTTGCAGACAAGAAGCAGATTTTGTGTGTGTATCCGTACCGTGACGCCGACGCCACAAAAATCAACGGCAAAACTAGAAACGTGTTAATCATTGGATACGGCGCGCCTAGCATAAGCGAGAGTCAACTCGTTGATGCCGTGGAAAGAGCATTAACCTACATAGAGAAAGGGACTGATGGTGGCAGAGAGACAGTAAACGTTTTCCAATCAAGCCGATAATTTAACAAAGGTGCAAATAAATGCCATTCAAACTTGAAATGGAATGTTCTCAAAAACAGAAAGACTCCAACATAATACTCGCACTGGACACAGCCTCCAAGTCGCGAAGCACCCTTCTCACAAAAAGTCTCGAACTCTTAGAAGAAGTCCACCTTTACATATGCGCAGTGAAGCTGAACCATCACCTAATCTTGCCTCTCGGCCTGTTTGACGGCGTTCAGCAAATCCTCAAAGTCGCCCACAACCATGATCTGCCAACAATAATGGACTGCAAAATCAACGATATCGGCAACACGAACAAAGTAATCGCAGAAAATTATTACAAAGCAGGGTTTGACGCGATCATCGCTAACCCATTCATAGGCTGGGAAGAAGGATTACAACCGGTTTTCGATGTTGGTAGACAAACGCGGAAGGGCATCATATTGCTCTGTTACATGAGTCACAAGGCAGCATGGGAAGGCTATGGACAAACCATACAAGAGACAGAAACAAATAGGCTAACACCACAATACGTTGCATTTGCAAAAAAAGCATTAGAATGGAACGCAGATGGTGTGGTTGTGGGAGCGACCTATCCAGAAAAAATAAAGGAAGTTGCAAAAATTCTAACCGATAAAGTGCCCATCTATTCTCCAGGAGTAGGCATACAAGGTGGCGATGTCCAGACTGCCACGGAGGCGGGTGCACGTTATCTTATTGTTGGAAGAACGATAGTAAACGCGCGCGATCCTGCTGCTGCGGCTCGGCAGATCAGAGAAGAAGCAAAGATTAGAAAAAAGCTTTGAAAAGACTATTCTCTTTCGCGTTGCCAAAGTTCCTTTTTCAGCATGTCCCTAACGGCGGAGCGAATCGCTGAGCTTCGGCTTGGATATAAATTGGCGCGGACCAGTTCATCTAGTCCCTCTAAATAAGCCTCTGGAAGAAGAACGGTAACGAGTTTCATGTCCTTTCACCCTTTAGTATGTTATGTAGATATTGTGCTGCAAATATAGGATTTGCTCTAAACTTCTGCCTTTTCGGTAGCGCACCTGGCGCTAAGTGTTTTATAGTGAAAAAACTAAATATCAAAAACTGGGTGTGCCTTGTTTGTCAGAGCACTTCGCTTATCTTCTATTGGAAGAGGAAAAGTGGTGGAATAGACGCTGCAATAAGAGAAAAGCTGGAAATGCGCCTCAGCCTTTGTTCGCCGCGGGAAGGTAGGCCCTCTCAACGCAGAGTTGCTTTTGTTCTACGTAAAGCATCCAGTTCGAGAAATCCGTGGAAAAGCAGAGTTCGTAGAACGCATAGTAGGAAACTTTGATGACTTGTGGAGTAAATACGGCACTGAAACAGTTTTCGAGTCTTATAATGAATATAGAGAATTTCTCAACGGAAGAGAGGAAACAACTTTTATTCGGTTCAGAAACCTTCAGGAACTTGGACAACCAATTGCAGGAAAATCTTTTCTCGAAAAAATAGGTGGCGGGGCTATGTTGTCGCGTAATGGCAGGTACCTTAGCAAAGAATTGACGGGTATGTTAGTTTAATGGGTGATGCTTGGTGGAGAAATTTGTGCCGAAAGAGTTTGTTAAGGAACAGGTCAAAGCGCTTAAGGAAACCATCGGCAAAGAAAAGGCGCTTATCGCTGTTTCCGGCGGAGTTGACAGTAGCGCATGCGCAGTGCTTACTCACTATGCTATTGGAGACAACCTGATCTGTATAATGCTTGATGACGCTTTCATGAGAGAAGGCGAGCCTGAAGGAGTATCGCAGCTTCTCTCTCAGTCGCCTTTAAGTCTACCCGTGCGCGTAGTGGACGCCCAAAACCGTTTTCTCCGAGCCATGAAGGGACTGCGCGATGCAGAAGAGAAAAGGAAAGCCTTCCGCGAAACCTTTTACAAAGTATTGGGCGAAGCAGCGAAGACAGAAGGATGCAAAATCCTAGTTCAGGGCACTGTCGCTGCAGACATTAAAGAAACCACCGAGGGAATCAAGACTCAGCATAATGTACTAGAGCAGATGGGAATCAATCCGTTAAAGCAGTTTGGCTTCAAAGTTGTCGAACCACTGGCTTCGCTTTACAAGGAGCAAGTGAGAATGGTTGCCCGTTACCTTAGCATACCAAAAGAAATCTCGGAAAGACAACCGTTTCCTGGTCCAGGCTTGTCCGTAAGAGTCGTCGGAGAGATTAAAGCTGACAAACTGAAGACGTTAAAGAAGGCAACGGCAATTGCAGAGGAAAAACTGGCAGAGCATAATCCGAGTCAATACTTCGCTGTCGTTCTTGACAATGTTGAGACACCTCAGCATACTAGCCAAAGACATATACAAGAAACCGTGGCTCGTTCATTGAATATACCATCTAGAAACATCGCAGTGAAGGTTTTTCTTGACAAGGCAACTGGCGTGAAGGGAGGACGCCGAATCTATGGTAATATCGCCTGCTTAAAGATTCAGACAGCAAATGGGAAGCTTCATCGCCCATCGATTGAAACGTTGAAGTCGCTCCAAGCCAAAATCGTAACGGAGAACCCCTCTTACACGCGAGTGTTTTACATTATAAGCGAAAGGGAGAAGAAGCAGCCTTATACGATAGCCGTGAGGGCAATACGGACAGTTGGCTTCCTAACCGCAGAAATCAGCGACATCCCGTGGACTACATTAAGTGAAATTGCGGAAAGAATTCTTGAAGCCTGCCCTAACGTGGCTGACGTATGTTATGACGTGACGCCTAAGCCACCGGCGACAGTTGAAATGGAATAACCACGAACTGCGTCTTGGGAAACACATAAACCTCTGCCTCGACAGTATGTCATAATTGGAAGTAGAGAATATGGTGCGAGTTAGAGTGCAACGAATAGAGTCAATACGCGACCCTGAAGGAAATCTTGGCAAGCGAATAGAACTTGTTGAAGAACGTCCAATTGCAAGATTCGCCATTAGACCAGCAACAGAAGAGGGAAGAATGGTGCAAGATGTAGTTCAGGCGTTGCAACAGCAACTTCCAGTGATGGGCGCACCTGGGAACATCGCTTTCCCCAAAATAGTGTTGTTCCTAACAGAGCAGGAATGCGACGAATTTGGCATAACTTTTGATGTGAACCAAATCTATGAAGTTGAATTAATAAATCAAATAATAAAGTTCAAGAAAGCATAAACTAATTCTAAGCCGACACACACATCTCTTTCCGAATATCTTGCAAGCCGGAGTGTTCTGGGTGGAAGGAAAGAACAAACATCATATTCCTAATAGCCTTGTAAACGTCCTCTTCGCCCCAGTTCTTGCCCCAATCGCAGTAAACGGGAATCTCTTCTCCACTCTCATTTTGATAATAGACGTAAACTGAAAGGATCTTCTTCGTAGGTGTAACTTCAACGCTTAAGCTTAAAGACCTCGCAATCTTGGCAACAGCAGAACCGACCACTCTCAAGCGGTCGCCGTGACTTGAAAAACGTGAAGTGTAAATTAGAAACTTTCCATTGGTCGAGTACACTAAGCTTCACCAAAATAGGCTTGAAGTTTAGGGTTTTTAAGGGTCTCGAAGCAACGACAATGGAGAGGGGAGAGAGAGTTGAGTGAAACTATTATTTTCTTGAGAAACACTCATCTTAATCAAATCACACAGGTTCATCAGAGGCGAAAGACAGTTGAAAGCGCGAGCGCGCATCTTCGTTAGTGGAAGGGTGCAGGGCGTCTTCTTTCGCCAAAAAACCCAAGAACTAGCGACTAGGCTGGACGTGAACGGTTGGGTGCGGAACACGTTTGACGAGAGAGTAGAGGCGGTTTTTGAAGGCGAAAGAGATGATGTGGAGAAGCTAGTAGAATTCTGTGAGAAGGGCCCTCCATACGCACGGGTGTCGAAAGTTGAAGTCGCATGGGAAAAGTTTGTCGGCGAGTTTAAAGACTTCAGAGTTCGCTATTAGGCGCGGCTATTCGAATTGTTTTGGAATACGGAAGTGCGAATCTTTTCCAGCGCTTATGTATTCGCCGCCTGCGCCTCTTATGATAGAGGCTATTTTTGCAAAGTTTTCTGAACCCAGGTATTGGCGGGGTTTTATTATGATGTAGTCTCCCTTCTCGTTGAAGGTTAGCAAGCCTTCTAGTTCTTTTGGGAACATCATTGTGACATCGTCGATACTACGCTTTCTATATGCTGGCGTGGGTGTTGTCGGTGGCGTTTTTGAAGGTGCGGGTGAAGTCGTTGGCTGAGGCATCGGAATCGATTGTACTGACATGGCGGATGGCGATGTTGTTTCAACAGAGTGCAAAGATTTGGAGATTTCTTGAAGGTCACCCAAGACATCTCTTAGAATAATTAGTGATTCGTCAAGTCTGCGTAAGAGTTCTTCAATGTTCTTCTTTTCGCTCATGAGCAAGACTCTCAAGGCTACATATTTGCCTTTTCGTTTATTTTATTCTTTCCATCGCAATGCAAAATAGCTTCTAATGCCTAAAGATGTCAGAGGGTTCAGCGTGCTTGAGGTTGATGGAAGCATAAAGAGCGGCAGTGGCACAATCCTAAGATTGGCAGTGGCGTTGGCGAGCTTGCTAAACGAGCCACTTCACATCTACAACATCCGTGCAAAACGAAGTTCGCCTGGACTTCGTCCCCAGCATCTTGAAGCTGTTTTAACCGCGGCGAAGCTCTGCAACGCTGAAATAGAAGGCGCCACAGTTGGTTCTCAAGAGTTATGGTACAGACCCAGCGGAGTTATTGGCGGCGAAATCGAAGCCCAAATTGGAACCGCAGGCAGCATCCCAATGCTCATATTGACAGTTTTGCCAATCTGTGCTTACGCAGAAAAGCCTGTAAAGATTCATATCTCAAAGGGCGGCACTGATGTCTCCCATTCGCCGACTATAAACTATCTGCGCTATGTGCTTTTGCCAGTGCTTGAAAAGATGGGACTAAACGCCAAAATATCAGTTAGCAAATACGGGTATTATCCAAAGGGTATGGGCGAAGTTTACCTTGAAGTCCGGCCTTGTAGAAGATTCGAGCCATTTCGTCGTGAAGAGTTTGGAACAGTAAAGACTGTGGCGGGCCTTTCGGTCTGCACTTTTTTGGCGGATAAGAATGTTGCGGCTCGGCAGGCGAAGGCGGCGAATGACATTTTACGAATGCATCGCTATGAAGCGAAGATTCAGGTGATTAATGATCAGTCTAATCCGTTGCAGAAGGGAAGTTCTCTGGTCTTGTGGGCTCTTACAGATACGGGCGTAATCTTGGGAGGTGATGCAATTGGAGAACTGGGTAAACCGAGCGAGATTGTTGGCAGAGAAGCGGCTGAGAATTTGGTTCTAGAGATTGACGCTAAGGCAACTGCTGATGTGCATTTGGCTGATTTACTCGTGCCTTACGTGGCGTTGTCTAGGGACGAATCCGTTTACTACACACGCTTTATGACGCCTCACTTGGACACGAACATCTGGCTGGCGCAGGAACTCTTGAACGTTGAGTTCAGCGTGACCGTGTCGGGTTATCTTTACAAAATTCGGAAAGAAGCAAGCTGACAGGTAAGTTTGACGAGTTGGTGAAGGCTAAGATCAGGGGCATTTACTCCACAGCCCTAACAAAACTTCTTCTGGACAACAAAATTGGGATTGTTGAGCCTTCAATTGCCGTCCAGGAAAGATTCAAACTAGATGACGATAGCAAAGCGCCAGACATCACAATTGAAGACCGCTCTGACAGACACGGAATCCGCACATCGGGAAACAGAGAAGCAACAGAGAGATTCAAGTATGTTTTGCAATCTTGCCTTGACGATGCCATAGTGAGGAAATGGCCAATCAGCGTGGATGGAATCTACAAAGGCTTGTTACGGGGAGTTGATATCCCCACCCGTTCTGTTTTGGTAGATATTGGCGAAGCCGTGGGTAGAGTCCCAGAAGAAGAAAAAGAAAAAATCACATCCAAAGAAATCATAGTACAAGTTAAGCGACGAAGAATCGGCGCTAAAGAACCATCACTCACGACTAAGATTACGATTCCAGGCAGATACGCTGTTTTGATACCAGAGGGCAAGGTAGGCATCAGCCTTAAGATTCAAGATCAAGAAGCCAGAGCCAAATTATACGAGTTAGGAAAGAAGCTTTCTCCACCAAACTGGGGCATAATTTGGCGAACCGCCGCAACAACTCAACCCTTAGAAAATTTGGAAGAAGAAGTGGAAAGTTTAGCGAGAGAAGCAGAGAACGTTTGGCAGAGAGCAAAGCATGTAGAAGCGCCAGTCATACTTAGAGAAGGCTCCTACGTTATGGATATAGAATTGTCTGCCTTATCAAAAAGGAGGCTTGATGAAATACGCGCGACGATGTGTCCAACTTTGGCTGGGCATCATTACTATAAAGTAGTTGGAGGACAAGTTACGAGGGCTTTGGAGGCGGCAGAGGCATTGTTGGAGAAGGGAAAACCACGTAAAGAGATTGAGGCGGCCTTCAAACAGGAAATCGAGGCGGAGTATCCCTTTGCAGGCGCCACTATTGCGATAGAACACGTAAAACCGTCCGGGCTAGTGTTCTATCTTGGAAAAGCAACTATAGAATTCCTGGATGAAACTAGTATTCGCCTGCGCCGAATTTTCGCCCAAAACGGCGTTTATGATGGTTTAGGAGTTCGGAAAGAAGCTAGCGATGTTGCAGTGACAGAGGCAAAGCTGGGCGAATGGTACTTTCAAACCAAATACTATTCGAAGGATGGGCTGTATAAGGGGTGCTACGTTAATTTCCATACACCCTTAGAGCTGTATCCATATTGCGTTAGGTATGTGGATTTAGAAGTGGACATTTGCGTGTTGCCAGATGGCACATTAAAGACGGTGGATGAGGATAAGTTAGAAAAAGTGGTCAGCAGAGGGTACGTTTCCGAAAGGCTGGCCAGAATGGTTCAGCAAAAGATGCAAGAAGTTAGAAAACGCTTGATGGATTGTAAAGATTTATAAGTTTCTGTGTAATTGGCTTGATTTTAAACGGAGGATAAAGATAATGAGCATTTGGAAGCTAAGGGCATCAGCAATCGGAACATTAGCGATAATAATCGGACTTTCGACGTTGGTCTTTGCAGTGATTCTAACTCTTCTAGGAGTTAGCCTCATAATATTAATAATCCCAGTTGTTGCCTTCAACTTGATCCTATGGTTAATTGGACCCTACACAATTGGGGCTATGTACAGAGTAAAAGAAGTCAAGCCAAACGAAAATCCTAAACTCTACGGTATCGTCGAAAACCTCAGTAAGAAAAGTGGCATCCAAACGCCGCGTGTAATGATAGCCAACATACCAATGCCAAACGCGTTCGCATATGGCTCACCCATCGCGGGCAAAAGATTGGCAGTTACGTCGGGGCTTTTAACAACCCTGAACGACCAAGAAGTCGAGGCAGTAATCGGTCACGAACTCGGCCATCTAAAGCATCGTGATGTGCAGGTTATGATGTTTGTCTCCATTTTGCCAGCAATATTCTATTACATAGGCTTGAGCATGCTATTTTCTTCAGTGCTCGGGGGAAGCAACAAACGAAACAGTGGAGGCGCAGCCGCAATAGGCGCGGCCTTCATGGCATTCTACTTCCTATTGACTCTTTTTACGCTTCAACTGAGCCGAACAAGAGAATACTACGCCGACAGTCACAGCGCAGCCATAGTCGATGATGGCGCCCGCAAACTCTCTGTTGGACTAGCAAAGATAGTGAACGCGACCGCGAGGAGCCAAACTCGGTTTGGGCAAAGGAACAACCACTTGAACGCTGCCAAAGCCCTGTTCATATCCGATCCAGACACGGCATCTGCAGATGCTAGACAAATCGCAACCATATCGGACAATGAACTAGTGGAAAGAGTCCTGCAGAGAAGAATAACAACTTTTGATAGAATTCACGAGTTATTATCAACACACCCAAACATTGTCAAAAGGCTGAGAGCACTGAAGGAACTGGAAAAGGAAGCAAAAGCCTAAACCCACAGCAATCTGCACACCATGTTTTCTGCGACTTTTACAAAAAGCATTGCTTCGAACGAATAGCGCGCGCGCTGTCCTAAATGTTTCAATGTCATTGCTTGACACTATGTCCTACTTCAAAACAGGCACTTACTCCCCTCAGCAATTCCCAAGCCACTCTTGTCTCCTCCAACCTCTTCGAACCGCGAAAATCAAGCGCTTGTGCAGTGCGTGCCTTCACACGTCAAGGCTCTCATTTACATAAAATTTAAGTAAACGCCTACATACAAGAAAATGATGAAAAGTGAAGATAGTTGTCGTAGACCACATCTATCTCGAAGAAGAACACACCAAAAAATTGCGCTCACTTGGTAATCTGAAGATTTTCAAAGAGCCACCCAGAACACCTGAAGATTTGAAACGAAGAATAAAGGATGCTGACATCGTAATCGTTGGCTGGAGCAAATTGACCCGAGGAGTCATCAACTCTGCTAAGAAGCTTAGGATGATTTCGATATGGGCAACCAGCTGTCATTACGCAGATGTTCAGGCGGCGAAAGAAAAAAGAATCGTGGTCACACATGTTCCAGCCTATGCCACGGAAGCCGTCGCTGAACACGCCTTCGCTTTGCTGTTGGCAGCGGCCAGAAAATTGCCGTCGGCCGATAGACACGTTAGAAAGGGCGGTTTTGATTGGAGAATGTTTGGGGGCATCGAATTACGTGGCAAAACTCTGGGCATCATTGGCACTGGCTCAATTGGCTGCCGAGTTGCAGAGATATCTAAAGCCTTTGAAATGCAAGTCTTGGGCTATGACAAGTACCCTAACATGAAGAGAGCCAAAGAACTCGGAATGAAGTACGTGGACTTCTATACATTGCTTGAGAAAAGTGATTTCGTAACATTGCATGTCACATTAACGTCCGAGACGGAGAGGCTTATCGGAAAAAGGGAATTTGAAGCCATGAAAAACGGTGCTGTTATAGTCAACACATCGCAAGGAAAAGTGATTGATGAGAAAGCCTTGAATGAGGCGTTGAAATCGGGCAGAATATCTTACGCGGGACTGGATGTTTTCGAAGGGGAGCCTCCTCCTAAAGACAACCCATTATTCGAATTGAATAACACGGTACTCACGCCTCATGTGGGGTTCCACACCATTGAAGCGGTGAAGAGATGCACCGACATCTGCATCGATAATGTTGTTAAGTTCTTGGAGGGTCGGCCGCAAAACATTTGCTAATGCGACAGTTGCATGTTTCATTGTGAAAAGGTGAACTTGGATGAACTTAACCAGGGAAGAGGAAAGAATGCTCAATGGTGAATTCGGGCAAGGAATTCAAAGTGCAATTGAACTGCTTGTAGCTATAGGAGACGCCTACGATGCTGAAAAAATGATTCCAATCACCCGTGCGCACGCCGCCTCGAGCGGCCAGGAAGGAGACTTGTACTTCGTCGAACTCTTGGCAAAAGGAGGTGCCAAGTGCCGGGTTCCAACGAGCACAAATCCAGTGTATGATATCGAGTTTTTTCATGGATTGTTCGAAGTTCCGAGCGATGAGGCTGAAGTAGCTCGAAGAGTCATGGAGGCATACAAGAGAGTGGGCGCCATTCTCAGTTGGAGTTGCGTACCATACCTGACAGAAAACATTCCTCTTTTCGGTGAAACCGTTGCTTTTTCTGAATCAAGCGCTACGCCATACGTGAATTCTGTTATCGGCGCCACAACAAATCGCGAAGCAGCTCAAAGTGCGCTCGCAGCGGGAGTTGTCGGTAAGACTCCCAAGTATGGGCTGCACATAAAGGAAAATCGAAAAGGCACAGTCCTCATCAAGGTTGAGGCAGCGTTGAAAGACAGCTTTGATTACACTCTTTTGGGAGAGTTCGTTGGCAAGCAGATAGGCTTCGGAATCCCGGTGTTAACTGGTATAACGAGGCGTCCGAGTACGGAAGAACTCATAAACTTTTGCGCAATGTCAAACACGTCCGGGGCAGTGTCGATGTTTTACATGCCGGGTTTCACCGTTGAAGCCCGGACTGTCGAGGAAGCTTTTCAAGGGGACGACCCAAAGGACAAGATCGTTGTGACAGATGCCGAACTTGAGCGGACGTGGGAAGAGCTCCAGACGGCGAATGGGAAAATAGACTTTGTTATGCTTGGATGCCCACATTACACTCTCAAACAAGTGGCAGAAGCCGCAAGACTGTTAGAAAGAAAGAAAATTCACAGCGGAGTATTGTTCTGGATTTGCACGTCGGCCACGACCAAAACTCTGGCCAAAAGGATGGGCTATGTAGACACAATAGAGAATGCTGGCGGGTATGTTGTCGTGGACACGTGTATAGACGAACCGTGCTGGAGCGTGTACAGGGACAAGGTCGGCATGACAGACTCACCTAAATGCGCCTACTATCGAAGATTCAAAGACGTCGTTGTGGCGGGACTGGTGGACTGCGTGGAAGCAGCGGTTAAGGGGAAACATGAATGAAAAACGAGGAAATTAGACTGAAATGTCACAAGATCGTGGGAGGTTACGGGGAAGGCGAGGCCCTAGTCTCCCATGAACCAATATGCTTCTACCTCACAGATCCAAAAACAGGCATAGTTAGGGAGAAAACCCACGAACTTGCAGGAAAAAATCTCGCAAACAAGGTGCTTGTGTTTCCATCCGGAAAGGCTAGTTCAGTCGTGCAGATAGACGGCCTCTTCAAACTGGCGTCACATAATCTGGCTCCCAAAGCAATGATAGTCAAAGACGTCGAAACCGTGCTCATAGTGAGTGCGGTTATAGCAAAGGTTCCTCTGGTGGACAGGTTGGAAAAAAACCCGTTTGAAGCCATTCATACGGGTGACATCGTGAGGGTGGACGCAGAAAGAGGAACTGTTACGGTAAAAAAGGGTGTCCTCTAGCGTTGACTGCAGCATAGTCTACGTTTTGCGCCTAAGGCACGTCCTGATGCGCTCCATTCCCTCCTTGACCTGTTTGTAGGAAATGGAGTATGATATTCGCAAATGCCCCTCACCACTTATCCCGAAACCAGACCCAGCCACGGTAACCACTCCAGCTTCCTTCAGTAGACGCTGAGCCAGAGCTTCATCCGACTTTTCGAAGGTGGAGAAATTTGGAAAAACGTAAAACGCCCCTTTTGGCACCGTGTAGGGTAAAGACTTGATCAGGTTAAGCTTATCGATTACGAGTTTTCTTCTTCTGCCGTATTCTCTCAGCATTTCTTGAACGCAGTCTTGTGGCCCCTTCAGCGCGGCAATGGCTGCTTTCTGGGATATTGCGTTTGGGCATAAGACCGCATAATAATGCAGTTTGCGCAATGTCGCTGAGAGCTTCTTATCGGCCACTACGTAACCGATTCTCCAGCCTGTCATTGCATACGCTTTCGAGAAACCGTTCACTGTGATGGTTCTGTCTTCCATGCCGGGCAGAGAACCGATGCTCATGTGCTTAGCATCATCGTAAACTAGTTTTTCATATATTTCATCCGCGAAAACTATCAGGTCGTGTTCTTGTGCCACTTCGGCAATGTTCTTCAGATCCCGTTTTGAGAACACATGACCGGTCGGATTGCACGGGTTACACATCCAAATGATCTTCGTCTTTTCTGTTATTTTCTCTTCTAGGGCTTCGACTTCTACACTATAGTTCCTGCCTTCATCAAGCGGAATTGTCACAGGCATCGCTTCCGCTATCAACGTGTCCTCAAAATACGCGGGATAGTACGGTTCAAGAATCAGAGCTTCATCGCCACGATTCAGAAACCCTAAGGCGGTTATGAGCATAGCTTCTTGAGAGCCGGAAGTAATCGTCGCCTCAGTTTTCGAGTCAACATCAATAGCGTTTTCGTTCCTAAGTTTCTCAGCGACGGCTTGCCGCAGTTCTAAAGTTCCCTCAGCTTCGGTGTAATGCGTAAAACCGTCTCTGGCAGCCCTGACAGCCGCCTCAACAATGTGCTTTGGCGCTGTGAAGTCGGGCTCTCCCTGCTCAAAGTGAACCAAGTTTTCCATTCCAGCCGAACATTCAAGCATTCTTCTAATCGCCGAAGGTTTTATAGAGTCAACCCTGTCAGAAGGCCGTAACAATATTCAACACCACCACCCGACAAATCGCTCATTCAAAGGCATTAATGTATGCAGATTCATATTCTCACGCCAGTCGTTATCCCATAAATTATTTTTTTATCTTTCTCGAATTGTTCCAGAGTTTTTCTGCTTTCACGAACCTTTTCAATAGCTTCTTCTGAGTGTGCCACTTCAATGTCTCCGCGGGCAACCGCAATTATGTCTTCGATTGCGAGGCTTTCACCATCGATTTGTAGTTTTTTCATTTCTCTCGCTTCCAAGAAGACTGTGTTAGCGCGTGCCAATCCTATCAGATTAAACTTGGTGAAACGTAAAAACCAAGACGTCACTCTCGACAATTCTTTATGAATTATCTTTAGGTCTCCCTTTTTCGTTTGAACCATAGACCGTTTCCACTCAACGAAATCACGTAACCACTCATAACGGCCTTCCCATTAATCTGAATCTGCCTCATAAGAGACGGGTCAGACGACGACGGAGCGATTTCTCCATCATCATAATCACTCTTTTTCCACGGTACCTTACCCAGTCTTCCTTTACAACCCTTAAGATGAAGATGTAAGTCATGATCAGTACAAAAAAACGCTGGACAATACGGACACTGATAGAGTTTAACCCGAGAACCCTCAGACTGAGAATTTGTTTGGTTTTCCAATGTTTTCTCCCTTCTGTTGAATTGACTGGTTGAGTAACCCGTTCATCCGTTCGATTGGTGAGTTTAACTGAGGAATGCGCGCGCTTTTTACCCTCGATACCCTAGGGATTTAAATCTTCCTGATAAGACCAAACCTGTTTTTCCCCTGAGCATTTTGACCAATTCTTCTCCCTCTTTAAATTCTTCAAAAACCTCTTTTTCCGTAACATTGTTTGTATCAGGTTCATTCCTGTTTGGTTTAGGTTCATTTAGATAGGAACGTGTCACTAAACGATGGATTATCAAATTTCTCATGTCGTAAAACTCAAGCAGTCTTTCACGTTCATTCTCGCTGATGATTTCCTTGCGTCTGAGACGTTTTAATGAGCCGTTGAATCTATATTTATTGGGAAGCTTCTCTGTTTTTTCTTTCTTTGTTTCCCAATCCAGCCGAATTAGGGCAGTCATCCACCAATCTATAAGGGCATTGAGTAATGCAAAAGCCTCGACATATCTTGTCTCCTTTAGAGCTTCTCTAGCGCCATTCAAAATATCGCCTTCCAAACATAGCGTTCCATCTTCTAACGTTATGGTGTTCATACCTGTCCTACCTCTACTGATTACTTAGTTTGCTACTTTTCTTGTTTGCTTTTCTAATCAATTCTTTCGGTTTTGCTATAACGTTTTTGCATTTTTTACAAGTCTCAGTCTTTAACGGTTCATACATTTGGGATTAAAGCCTTAACTTGTGGTTCTATTGGGTTAGGTTGTTCAATGAAAATCCTGTCAACTTCTGTTCGCCTCCGCGCGCGCGAAGGAATTACAGTTAGGTGCTTTATTAATTATCTTTGAACTATTGAACCTGTACGAGTCTCCATTCTTTGTAGTCTGTTATCACCCGCATATAACCGCGCAGCATATTGTCCACTTCAGCGACGCTAGTGTCAACACGCAGAACCCCGCCCTCTATGCTCTGCAACTTGCTTCTAGTGGCGCCCACGATTATTCTCTCCTTACCAACCCGTCTTATTATCTCCGGGCTTATCTGCTGATTTCCCCGACCGAGAAGTATGCCTTGTCTCCCAATGGGGGAAAGAATAATCCAAGTGTTTTGCCAATTCTTGATTGCGCTCAACAGTTTCGCTTCGTTTACGTCTTTAGCCAGTTTGCTTTTCTGGTATAGGTCAACACCGAGCAAAGTTTTCTCTACACCGAGCAAGTCTGCAACACACTTTACAGTAGTGCCTGGACCAAGAATGTATGCGCCATCCGCGTCCATGTTCTCCACAATAAAACGGGCTATAGCCAACTGGTTTTCATGCTCATCTAAAGTCTCTGGCGAAACCTGCTTGCTTCCTTGAATTCGCGTAGGAAGAAAAGGTCCACTTAAGAATCCGTAGAGGCGCACACTAAACTGGTCCTTTCTTATCACAGCTTCATCTGCATCCATAACCTCGAATTCCGTGACTTCCACTTCTTTTTTGGCGAAGGCTTCCGCGACTATGGCAGCGTCTGAGGGGTTCACCGCGAAAATGCCGCTGTACATTTTAACGCCGGAAGGTGCTCCTAAGACTGGCACGCTGATTTTAGCGTTAATCAAAGCATCTAGAATATCTCTCGCAGTACCATCGCCGCCGACAAAAACAATTAGGTCCACTTTTCTTTCCGCCATTAGCCTAACGGCGTTTTTAGTATCTTCAGCGGTGGTTTCGGTTTTTAACTTCATTGGCAGAATCTCAGCAGAAAAACCTGCCACTCCAACCTCTTCTTCGGCCCATAGGAGCTGGGCAAGTTATGATCTCTAATTGTTCTTTAAATTCGAGAGTTTTTAGCTTGTTGAGAAATTCTTTCGCTCGTGCTGGAGCTATGGGTTTTGCGCCTATGCTCATGGCGTTTTTTGCAATATTATCTGTGCCTTTTAGCCCAACTCTTCCGCCCATGCCTGCAATTGGGTTGATGAGGAAACCAAGTTTCAAATTGTCAGCTCACTCATAGTCATCTGCCATTATAGGTGAATAAGGATTGGCATATTTGAAAAGTGCTCCTTCACCTGAAAATTCTTATATCTTGAAAAGCCTTAACATGCTTTTCCCAAAAAATGAGGCGGGCAAATGTCGAAAAAAAACAAGAATCGAATTCTAGTGACTGGTGCAACTGGGCAAATAGGATCTGAACTCACGATAATGTTACGAAAGAGGTATGGCAAAGACAATGTGATCGCCGCAGGGCACAAACGGAAGCCCAGCGAAAAACTCTCAGAGTCAGGTCCCTTCGAGTATGTTGACACAACTAACAGCGAGAATGTTGAAAAAATCGTAAAGAAACATGATATTGACACGATTTATCATCTGGCGGCTGTTCTTTCGGCTGTAGGCGAAGAAAACCCGCAGTCGGCTTGGCACATAAACATGGATGGGCTTTACAATGTACTTGAAGTTGCAAGGGAACACGGCTTGACTAGAGTTTTTTGGCCCAGTTCTATCGCTGCCTTCGGTCCAGACGCGCCCCGCATTAACACGCCTCAAGATGCTGTCTTAATCCCTCGTTCCATGTATGGCGTGACAAAAGTTTCTGGCGAACTGTTATGTAATTATTACTTCATGCGGTTCGGTCTGGACGTGCGAAGTGTACGTTATCCAGGGATAATAAGCAGCGAGACGCCCCCCGGAGGAGGCACAACAGACTATGCCGTGGAGATATTTTACGAGGCGATTAGGAAGAAGCGTTACACATGCTTTGTGAAGAAGGGCACAGTTCTGCCAATGATGTACATGCCAGACTGCATAAGGGCAACAATAGACCTCATGGAGGCTGACGCAACTAAGATTAAAATCCGAACCAGCTACAACGTAACGGGAATGAGCTTCTCTGCTGGAGAGCTCGCGGCTGAGATTAAGAAATATATTCCTGCTTTTGAGTGTGAATACAAACCTGACTTCCGACAGAAGATCGCGGATTCTTGGCCCATGTCATTGGATGATAGCGCAGCGCGCAGAGAGTGGGGTTGGAAGCCAAAGCATGATTTGGCGTCTATGACGAAGGATATGATTGAAAAACTAACAAAGCGTTTCGCACAAGGCAAACTCTAGCCCTCGTCTAACGAGAGTTAAAATCTCTTAAATCGTGTATCTCCTCTATTTCTCCGTCTGTTTTGTCTTCTCTGTCGATTAAGAACGCTTTTAGTCCAGCTTTTTCTGGCACCGTAATAATCATACTCTACGGTGTCGCCGACAAGCGCTCCAAAGCTCGAAGAGGACTGCATTCGACTTGAATCGCCTCTTATCATTATAGGCTTCAAGAATTCAAAAACATTCTTCTACGAGGCGGGAAGAAAGAGTTAAGAGAAAGAGTAGCAAAAAAACAATGAGGCTTGATGAAGATGCGAAACCCCACAGCCTTCCTACGGGAAGAATATGAAGATTTGGTGAAGAACGAGCTTGACTGGAAACTCCGAGTTTTGCAAGGCCCAAGCACGCCATGGTGCACTGTGGACGGAAAAAAAGTCCTAATGTTCTGCTCAAACAACTATTTAGGATTAAGTAACCATCCACGATTGAGAGAAGCTGCCATAAAGGCTGTGCAAACCCACGGCGCTGGCTCTGGTTCGGTCCGTCCAATCGCAGGAACCATGGATATACATATGGAGCTTGAAAAGCGACTCGCACGGTTCAAGCACGCAGAAGCATCGCTTGTTTATCAAACAGGCTTCGCGGCCAATGCGGGTTTGATTCCTCAATTAGCCGGCAAAGGCGACATAATAATCAGCGACGAACTTAATCACGGTAGCATAATTGACGGCGTCAGGCTATCTCACGCCGAAAGAGGTGTTTACAAGCATGCGGATATGGAAGATTTGCAGCGTGTGTTGGAGGAGACAGAAAAACATGCGCCTCCATATGGAAGAATTTTGATAATCACAGACGGCGTCTTTTCTATGGACGGCGACATAGCGCCCTTAGACAAAATCGCTGGGCTAGGCGCAGAACACGGCGCCATGGTTTTTGTGGACGACGCTCACGGCGAGGGCGTGCTAGGCGAAGGCGGAAGAGGCATCGTTTCGCACTTTAAGCTCGATCGCGACAAGGTTCAAGTGGAGATGGGCACTTTCTCAAAGGCTTTCGGTGTTGTTGGCGGACACGTATCGGGCTCTAAAGATTTGACTAACTTTGCCTACAACAAGTCGCGAACGTGGCTTCTCAGCGGATCGCATCCGCCAGCAGTCGCTGCAGCTTGCATTGCCGCTATCGATGTGCTGGAAAGTGAGCCTCAACACGTACGAACACTGTGGGAGCACACGAGATACTTTAAGCAGACGATGAAGGATTTGGGTTTTGACATCGGCAACAGCCAAACTCCAATCACGCCCGTAATGGTTGGTGAGAGTGGAGTGGCGAAGAAGTTGAGTTCACGACTTTTTGAGGAAGGCGTGTTTGCTTTGCCCATTGTTTATCCGATGGTAGCGCGGGATAAAGCGCGGATAAGAACCATAATGAACGCCGCCTTGACGCGTCAAGACCTAGACTTTGCCATTGGCGCTTTCGAAAAAATCGGAAGGGAATTGCACATAATCTAGTCATCGCCTCTTCTTTCCATTTTCTCAACGGCAAATAAGCAGATTGATCGAATTAGGGATAGGTTCGATTTTCCTTCAAATATATATTCAAGAAAGAAGGACTATGTTCTAAGCGAGGATAAGAGCCAGAAGAGAATGAGAGTTATTGCTGATTTGCACATTCACAGTCGTTACAGCCGAGCGACAAGCGCGAAGATGAACGTGAAAGAAATCGCCCGTTTTGCAAGGATTAAAGGCCTTAATCTGGTCGGGACTGGAGACTTTTCTCACCCGAGATGGCTTAAAGAATTAACTCAAGACTTGGCTGAGGTGGAGAGTACAAACCTTTACAGGTCTTCAAGCGAGCCAGAATCACTCATGCGATTCATGATTACGAATGAAGTCAGCACAATTTTCACTTTTGAAGGAAAAAGCAAGAAGATTCATCATGTTATTCTTTCGCCAAGCCTAGAAACTGCCGTGCAAATTAATGACCGACTCGCCAAGTATGGTGATTTAAGCATCGATGGCAGACCCATGTTAAACATGACCGCACCAGAACTTGTCGAAGAGGTTATACAGGTTTCGCCAGAAAACGAGGTTTTCCCAGCGCACGCATGGACGCCGTGGTTTAGTGTTTTTGGCGCCTTCAGCGGGTTTGACCGCATGGAAGACTGTTATCAAGACATGACTGGGCATATTCACGCTTTGGAAACTGGGTTGTCAAGTGACCCGCCCATGAATTGGCGACTTAGCGCCTTAGATAGATACACGCTCGTGTCGAACAGTGACAGTCATAGCAGTTGGCCATGGCGGATTGGAAGAGAAGCAAATGTTTTCGAGTTGGAAAAGTTAAGCTACCGAGGAGTGATTGATGCTATTAGGCAGAAAGACCCTAGTCGTTTCAAGTTTACCATCGAAACTGACCCTGCATATGGAAAATATCATTGGACTGGACATCGTAATTGCAATGTTTCCTTGTCGCCAGAAGAGGCGATAAAGCTTGGAAACATTTGTTCAGTCTGTGGCAGACAGTTAACAAAGGGTGTGGAGCAACGGGTTGAAGAGTTAGCCGATAGATCTGTAGGATTTAAGCCGGCAAACGCGATTGGTTTCATGCATCTATTGCCGCTTTCTGAGATTATTGCCACGGTCACGGGCGCGTCTAATCCAAGCACGCAGAGTGTTTGGAGCATTTACGACAGGCTAATAGAACGCTTTGGAGACGAATACGCGGTATTAATGGACGCATCACTGGAAGAGATGGCAAAAATAGTAGACGCTCGCGTTGCAGAGGCCGTGGTAAAGGTGAGGGAAGAAAGGATTCGAGTAGTACCAGGTTACGACGGCGTTTATGGACAACCTATACTATTTGAAGGCGAACAACGGACAGAAAAACAAGAAAAACCGAAAACTGCGAAGAAGCAGAGAAATCTATTGGACTTTATGTAGAAGCGCAACGCGCACCTAGAATATTCATAACCAGTCTAAACTCTTTGCAGACTTATATATGCAAAAGCAGAAAACCAGTTGCGGTGAAAAAGCGCGCGCGAAAGGAGAATGGTGGTTAGAATTTCCCCGAATGAAGAGAAACTGGCGACGCGTCTACTCTATTACGAAGACCCATATATCAGACAGTTCGAAGCAAAAATCGTCAAAATCGTCCAAGTAAACAACTGCTTGGGGCTGGTTTTAGACCAGACAGCGTTTTATCCCATGGGAGGGGGACAACCCGCGGACAATGGCGCAATCAAAAGCGAAAATTGGGAAGCGAAAGTTATTGATGTGCAGTGGCGTGATGGCGTTCCAGTTCATGTCTCGCATGAGGTTAAAGGTGAAATCAAGGAACAAGACAAAGTCATGGGCGTTGTAGAATGGAATCGTAGATGGGCTTTGATGCGAAATCACACGGCGGCGCATTTGATCTCCGAAGCAGTACGCCAAGCAGTAGGCAAACCCGTGGAGATAGTTGGCTCTGCGGTGAATTTTGACAAGTCGAGACTTGACTTGGGGCATGAAGGCTCGCTTAGAGAATTATTCTCGAAAATCGAAGAAATAGCGAACAAGATAGTAAAGGAAAATAGACCAGTGATAGTAAAAATGATGCCAAGAGTCGAAGCAGAAGAGTACCTGAAGATGTTTCATGAAAGCCTCAAAACCCTGCCACGAACGGTGAAGAGCGTTCGGATAATTGAAATTAAAGATTGGCATGCCTGCGCCTGTGGCGGAACACATGTAAAAAGCACTAGCGAACTAGGTTTAATCAAAGTCTTAGGCAGAGCGGCTAAGGGCAAGGGCGTCGAAAGAATAGAATTTACAGCGCAAAACCCTTAAACTAGACCATACGCAGTTATTGTTGGATGATGAGCACGAGAGAATGAGCAGTGCTGTGATAGACTCTCGACGGGCGAACTGACAACTTCGTTCTGAAAAGGCAACAGTAATAATATAACAAACTTCTAAAAAAGGAGTATAAATCCGTACTATCGTTGCGAGGTACCAAGCATTGAGCGAACTGAAGAAATGGTTTGAAAAGAGAAGAGAAACACACGCCTTGGAAATTATGCAGCGGCACTTGGCAATCACTATGAATATTGTGGAGGATTTGAGAGCCGCAGTTGATGCAGCTGTAAAGGCGAGACGCGCGAAAAATACGTTGAACGAATAACAAAGGGCGAAAAAGAAGCAGATACTTTACGAAGAAGCTTCATGGACGAACTCTCACGGGGCGAACTGCCACCTGCTGACAGAGAAGATTTAATGACTCTGATGAAAACAGTAGACATGGTTGCAGACTGGAGCCGCGAATCCACACGCCTACTGAATATTCTACCAATGAAGAAAGTGCCTGAGAGCCTTAGAAATGCTTGTATAAAAATGGTTGAAGGCGACATAGAATGCGCATTGGCGTTGGGTAGAAGCATAGAGAAGATGAAAGACTCTCCACAAGAGGCGCTAAAGGCGGCAGACGAAGTTGAAAGAAAGGAAGAAATTGTTGACGAACTTCACGAAAACGCGAGACGCCTTTTGGCAGAGGAAAAGTCGTTGGACGCAGGCATAGCGGTTTTGGTCGGAGAACTCTTCGAAGCCCTAGAAACAGTAGCGGATAGTTGCGAAGACGCGTGTGACCAAGTAAGAGTTATTATAGTGCGTAGAGGATAACAAACATCAAACGGAGCATAAGAACATGACAAAAATCGTCATAGACATACATGAACTAAGAAGCAAAAGTGGTAACGAAGCAATTGAAGATATGACAGCGTTTCTTAAAGATAAACTTGGAATAGAAATCGACGTTTCAAGCAGCGAAATCTCTTTAGATACGGAAAAGGAAAAGGGCAAGGGACTGTCAAGGTCCCACTTACGTGTGCTTCTGAAGAAATTTCTGCACAAAACAGAGTTAAAAGAAGACTTCCACGTAATTGCTGGAAAAGAAAACAGCTTCATAATAAAGGAGACCAAAGTCACCGAGGAAGAGGAGAAATAACATAGCCTCCCTGATTGTTACGTGTTCTTCCCAAGAAAATTCTAGAGAGGACTAATTATTCATTTGTTATATTTGCAGCATATGCCCCCGATTACTGCGCGCGCCCGAATCCTTCGAGTATCGACTTTTCAGTTTTTGTTTTATCCATCTTAATTACCGATATTTCTAATCGGGAAAGATTTATAAGACTTTTCGCCAGAATAACCTTAAATTAGGCTCTCTTAGTTCAAAGGGGCAGAAAGAGAGGCGCGCACGCTACATCAACTTTTTAAAAAACAAACTTTCCACGATTCCTGCTATGATTCCTGCTATAGAGATGACGCCTGAGATAGTTGTTAAAGAATCGTGCAACAAAAGACCCGCTGAGATTACGCCGAAGGAAAAGAAAAATCCCGCATAATAGGCTTCCTCTACACCTGAAAGAAAGGAAACAATTGCGTAAACAATGCCATACACAACAAAAAGAGGAACGACCTGTTGAAACGCCTCGAACATTGCTCCGATTGTAAGGTCAATGGCATAGCCTACTATTCCAGCTGCAAGACCACTTCCAAAGCCTCCAACTATTTGTTTTACTGGGTCTGCCAAGGTGTTCCATAAAAAGAAAGAAAGCACGCGGGATATATTTTTACTGCGCGCTTATTTTGCAAAAAGGATAGTAAAAGATTTAAGAAGAGTCAACACAAAGCGATTTCGGGCGGATGTGATAAATGTCAAAGGCAACTGTTGAATTGAACCTGAGGGTAATTTTCGGCATGGCTTTCCTGATAATAGGGATAATTGTACTATTGTTTGTGGCGATAACTGCATTCCAACTGGCTACTGGAGCAATCGCACCTTTGAATGTTAAATTATCAGTTAACGCTACATATGGATTGAGCAATGGCTACGATGCCCTCTACGGAATTCTTTTACAAATAGGTATGTTCACCATAATAGTGGTGATAGCATACATTCTGCTGCGTGTTGGACTTTCGATAATGCGCTATAAAGAAGAATAGCCCCTAGAATGCCTATAGTATAACATGCCTGAGCAATTCGCTACCTCTTTTACCTGAATAGCAGAAATCGTTTATCTTATCGCCTGCCTGAAAAGAATGTCCATAGGCAAACTTCGAGCCTGAAAGCAAACCACGCAGTTAGTGCCTTGCCTTTTGCCAGCGTCAGTTTTTAAAAAAAAGATTTGCAGCATATTCGGATCCTATTTAGATTAGATAGTAGATCGGGCCTGGTGCGTGCTGAAACACACAGCGGAAAACCCTACTTCTTAAAAACAACCCCACAACAAATAATCACACACGGAGACCAAACAATATGCCAGAATGGCTTGAAATACTGTTAGAATGCAGCAAAAACGTTCAAAAAGACACTCTTCACCTGCTTAAGAAGCCGCAACGCCAAGCCAACTATGGAACAGGCGCGGGCGGAGACACGACCTACCAAATCGATCATATTGCAGAAAACACTATAATAGGCACAATAAAACGCCACGGCATAGCCTTCACACTAATCAGCGAAGAAGCAGGCATTAAAAAAATCGGCAAAAACCCGCAACATTTTGTCACCATAGATCCAATCGATGGCACAACAAACGCGCTAAGAGGCATGCCCTTCGTTGCAACGTCCATCGCCGTCTCAGAAAAAGCACAACTCGAAGACATAACCACCGCATTAGTCACAGACCTTCACCACGACATAACCTACACTGCACAAAAGGGCGAAGGCGCTTACAAAAACAACAAAAAAATCACTCCATCACAAACAGCCACTCTCGAAAACCTCGTCCTCGGCATCGAATTCACGAGCAAAACTGCGCAACACGTCAAGGCCATAACCACACTACTGCAAAACACTAAACACCCAAGGCACCTAGGCGCAGACGCGCTAGAAATCTGCTACGTCGCAGACGGCACAACCGACGGCTTCGTCGACATAAGAGACAAACTCCGCGTCACAGATATGGCGGCGGCCCAACTCATACTAACCGAAACAGGAGGAGTCATTACAACACCAGAAGGCAGAAAACTAAACGCTCCCCTCGCGCCCACACAGAGAGTATCCTTCATAGCCGCAGCAAACAAAACGCTACACCAAAAAATCAAAACACTAATCACAGAAGGAGCACCACAATCTCCGTGCTAACCTTCATAGAACCATACCCAGCACTACTCTTGCAACACAAGAAACAACGAACCCTCATAGCCGCAGACCTGCACATAGGCTGGGAAGTCGCTTTAACAGAAAAAGGCATACACGTACCCTCACAAATGCCAAAACTCTTAGAAAAACTCACCACAATAATCAAACAAACAAAACCACAAAACCTGCTCCTCCTAGGCGACATCAAACACACAATCGCCAAAGCAGCAACAGAAGAATGGCGAGACATCCCAGACTTCTTTGAAACCCTCACCAAAAAAGTCCCCAACATCAAAATAATCCAAGGAAACCACGACGGCAACCTCGAACCACTCTTGCCAGAAACAATAGAAACCTTACCCGCCACGGGCACAGCAATCGGCAACGTCGGATTCTTCCATGGTCACACATGGCCTTCGCTTGAACTCCTACAATGCCAAACCCTAGTCATGGGCCATGTACACCCAGTTGTAATGTTCCAAGACCCTTTGGGCTTTAGAATCACAAGACCAGTCTGGATTAAAACAGGTTGTGATGGAGCGCAACTAAAAAAATCCCTCATAAAGCACTACAATATAAAACGTTCCATTAAGCAAGCACCAAAAGTGTCACAGTGCATAATAATACCCTCCTTCAACGACTTTCTCGGCGGACAACCCATTAACAGAAAAGGCATGGGCGTAGATCACAAGTACCGAGCACTAATTGGTCCACTCTTACGGTCAAAAAGCATAAAAATTGAGGATGCCGAACTCTTCCTTCTCGACGGCACCTTTCTCGGAACAGTCAAACAACTCACAACTTTAAGCTAACAGAAAGTTTTTATAAATCATTAATCGCACACGTAAATGATGGAGGCAAAATAGAAATGAGTGATGACGAAGACTTTCCAGAATGGTTCAGAAGACGAATGAAACGTACACCCTACTTCGGCACCTTACCCTTTCCAAACGTGGACGAGCTTTTCAAAGATATGGATAAGATGATGGAAGAGGAATGGAAAGAATTTACCACAAACCTCCCAAAAGAATACGTTCGCGAACGCAAACTCCCAGACGGCAAAAAAATCCGGGAGTGGGGACCCTTCGTCTATGGCTATTCAGTCACTATCGGACCTGACGGCAAACCGGTCATCCGCGAATTCGGCAACGTCCAACCCGGACGTTTAGGTCCGCAAATAAAGGAGGAAAGAGAACCTCTCGTGGATGTAATTAGCACAAATGGTGAGATTAAGGTCGTCGTAGAACTACCTGGGGTTGAAAAGAAGGACATCAAATTGCACGGAACCGAAGACAACCTAACAATCACAGTGGACACCACGGAAAACAAATACTTCAAAGAAATCAACCTACCAGCAAAGGTGGAGCCCAAAGAAGCGAAAACAAATTATAAGAACGGTGTTTTAGAAGTAACCTTACCAAAGGTCGAAGAAAAGAAGAAGCCTAAAGGCGAACAGATAAGAATCATCTAGAACCCCCCCACGATTTATCTCTAACTTCTCCCCATTATTTCTTCACACGACGCGGGCGAAAGTTTTGGAGAAGCCGTCAGAAATCGAACTGCTTGAGCAAATATGCAAAGAAGCAAAGGAAGAGGGAAAGCTAGTTGGAAGCCATCTTAATCTTCTCTATGACACCTTTGGAATGCGTTTCGCCAAAGCATGGGAGGCTCTGAAAGAGGGGCGCATTAAGAAGTATGTTTTCAAGCCAAGTAACCGTGTTGTGTGGATAGTGGTTGGCAAGGAACGCGACTACCTCATAATCGCCTCTGCGGAGTTTTGTATGTGCGACGACTTTTACTTCAGAGTTCTTGACCAGCAGATACACTTGTGCTATCATCTTATCGGACAGAAGATAGCCGAGGCAATGGATTGGTATGACAAGATTGAGGAGCGCGACGAGCTTTACAACTCCTTGATGGACGAATGGAAAAAGGTTACACCTTAAATACTATAATGCGCAAGGTAAGAAGGAGAGTTGAGGCGAGACCAATGGGTGTAGAAGAATTCTTTTCAACACTTCTCATAATACTCCAGGTAGCCACGTTTTTCATACTGGCTTTGATATTCCTGTATCTTCTATCGAGAGAAGAGAGAAAATAAGCAAGTAATCTATTCTACAAGTCGCTTTGTTTCTGTCGTTCCAGCAGAAAAAACAAAATTAAGCATACGATTGCTAAAATTGTTGCGACCAAAATCATTAGTCAAGCATTTTCGCCGGCGCCGAAAATTATGGGAATCGGACCTATTACGATTATTCCGCCGAGATTGACAGACCCATCCGAAAACACACTCGCAATCGCAATCAAAATAATGCCTAGGAAGATAAGGCTAAAACCAAACAGGAGGAGTTTGAAGACAAACTGCGAGGAATTACTTGCCATTCTTCATATTCTCCTATCGTGTGTTGTAGGTAAGGAATAAGAAGACAATCATAAGCGCAAGTAGGATTATGGCGAGTATGAGAAGGATCTTTACTGATTCTTTGTCTGTTCCAAAGATTATCGGGATTGGTCCGATGAAGACTATGCCTCCGCCCTTTGCTTTTCCCTTTGTTCTTGTTGGAGAAAATGCTAGGAGAAAGGTTGCCAGAAAGACGATTACTAATCCAATAATGACTAATGCGAAGCCTAAGAAACCGACTGATGTCCAATCGACCAACTTGTTCACCAAGATAAACACGAAAAAGTAGAAATAATTAAAGTTTAGGCAACGACTATTGCTCTCGCCCACTTCAATGCTGTGAAAACCAATGAGCGCCGAGGAGATAATTGAGCGCATACTTTCGGCAAGAAAGGATGTTTCACGTGAGGAAATCTCGCAGAGAATAAAGGAGAAGAAATCCGTCGCTGGAGGATTATTGACAAATGAAACTGCTGCTCGGTTGGTGGCATTGGAATTGAGTGTTGAGGCTGCACAGGAACTATTTCACCCCAAGGAGATTTCGATCGGTGACCTTGTTCTTGGCTTGAACGACGTTACGGTGACCGGGCGGGTTTTGATCGCTTATCCTTTGCAGACTTATGTTCACAAGAATGGAAAAGAAGGACAGTTTGGGCACTTACTCATTGCAGACAAAACTGGAACACTGCGCATCTTATTATGGAATGCTAAAGCAGAACTTATCCAAGACGGCAAAGTTAGGCAGGGGCAGACGGTTCGCGTTCTTCATGGTTACGTTCGCGAAGCAAGAGACGG
Source organism: Candidatus Bathyarchaeota archaeon (assembly GCA_963842875.1). GTDB lineage: Archaea > Thermoproteota > Bathyarchaeia > Bathyarchaeales > SOJC01 > DATHCB01. Next base: position 34,853 of record CAWJIF010000010.1, on the reverse strand, counting down.
ACAATTGGAACTTCATCTGGGACAACGTGCGGAACTTGAAATAAACCCTCAAGACGCCAAGGAAGACGATTATCCAAGAGTGGAGAGTTCCATGGAGAAAATCGGGAAAATAACAAAGAAAAGGAAAAGGGCAAATGTGATAGGCGCTATACGGAGCGTTTCTCAAGTGACGACTTTTCAACGTACCGATGGAACTGAAGGCAAAGTGTGCCGAGTAACGCTGAGAGACGCGACGGGACAGATTACTGCTGTTTTTTGGAATGATAAGGTCGACACGCTTGATGGTGCGCAGGTTGGGGACCGTTTGCAAGTTATTGATGCAAAGGTGAAGGAGAAAGTTGATGGGCAGTTGGAGTTGCATGTAGAGAATAGGACATATGTTGAAAGGATGCCGCCAGTGGTGGAGGAGGTTTTGAAGATAGGCACGTTAGAAAGAGAAGAAGGGGCTGTTACTGTGATAGGAGTTGTGAGGACAAAACCTGCGAAGAGAGAAGTGACGACAGGAAAAAGTGAAAAAGTGGCGGTAGCGTCTTTTGAGTTGGAAGATGATAGTGGTAGGATTTGGGTTTCAGCATGGCGTAAACACGCGGAAATTGCAGGGCAGTTGACTGTTGGAACGAGAATTAGGATAAAGGATGCTTATGTGCGGAAGGGTTTTGGTGATGCACTGGAAATTTCGACAAGGGCTTCCTCAAAGATAGAGATCTTGACGTAGTAGATTAGTGCGCGCGCTATGGACATTTATAAGGAGAAAGAAGAGATGCAGGACAAAGACGAGGTCACTGCGGCAGAAGATGCGATTATAGCTGGAAGAGAAATGAAAGTCGGGAAAAAGAAAAAGGACTTGATGCTGGAAGAGAAAGACACCGAATCAATTGAGCCGACCAAAGAGGATTACAGAAGAAAACTAACATTCCTTTGTTAAGCAACTATTCTTGTACGTATTTCATTCCTTTTTCGAATGCTTTCATGTTTACGTTTAGGTATTCGGTTTTTGCTCCGAAGAACTCTGTAAAGCCATTGGCGATGTCTTCTTTGGTGACTATGCCGGTTCTTGCCACGTAAGCGCCTAGAATTACCATGTTTGCCGCTCGTTTTTCGCCAGCCTCAACAGCAGCGTCGTTTGCAGGTATCGCAATCAACCTAATGTCCTTGCGTTTAGCTTCACGTGTTACTAGATTGCTGTCAATGAACAACAATCCGCCACTCTTCAGCTTAGGCTCAAATGCTTCCAAAGAAGGATTGTTCATGATTATCAAAGCCTCTGGCGCACTAATCACAGGCGACCCGATAGGTTCATCAGAAATTACCACCGTGCAGTTGGCTGTGCCGCCACGCATCTCTGGACCATATGAAGGAATCCAAGTCACGTTTAGTCCGCGCTTCATGGCGCAATAGGCCAAGAGTTTTCCAATGAACATCAACCCTTGCCCGCCGAATCCAGCCATGGTCACGTTCATGTAAACATGCTGCTTCTCTGCCATGGTTACACAGCCTCCTTGGGAACCTTAAACTCGCCTAAAGGATAATACGCCATCATTTTTTCCTCTACCCACTTTGTCGCCTCTGCGGGCGTCATGTGCCAGTCCGTCGGACATTGCGATAGCACCTCGACTAAGGAATAACCTAAGCCCTTCAACTGTGTCTCAAACGCTTTCTTAATCGCCCGCTTGGCTTGAACAACATACTTTGCGCTTGATACAGCCACACGGGCAATGTACGCCGTACCATCTAACGTCGCAAGCAACTCCGACATCCTAATCGGGTATCCAGCGCGTTCAATAAGCCGCCCAGTTGGTGTAGTCGTAGTCTTCTGCCCAACAAGTGATGTGGGCGCCATCTGCCCGCCAGTCATCCCATAAATCGCATTGTTGATAAAAATCGTCGTAATCTTCTCCCCACGCGCAGCTGCGTGTACAGTCTCAGCAGTTCCAATTGCCGCCAAATCGCCGTCGCCCTGATAAGTAAACACAACCAAGTCCGGATGCACTCGCTTACACCCAGTCGCAATTGCTGGTGCACGCCCGTGGGCGGCTTCATACATGTCAACATCCAAATAATTATACAAAAATACAGAACAGCCCACGGGCGCAACGCCCACTGTTTGCTCACGAATCCCTAATTCATCAATTACTTCGGCAACCAAACGGTGCGTAATGCCATGCCCACATCCAGAACAGTAATGCGTCACCACGGAGCGTAGAGTTCGTGGACGTCCAAAGATTCGCTCCATTTCTGTTGTTTCCATCATCACCTAGCCTCCTTCACAAGTTTCTCTGTCTCAGCAATGATTTCTTCGTGACTTGGCACCATACCGCCAACCCGCCCATAGAAAGACACTTCAGCCTTCCCGCAAACGCCCAGTTTAACGTCTTCAATCATCTGCCCCAGACTCATTTCAACCACCAAAATCTTGGCAACACGCTCAGTTACCTCTTCAAACGCCTTGTACGGAAAGGGAAACAGCGTAATAGGTCGAATCAAACCCACCTTAATGCCCGTCTTTCGTAAAACCTGAATTGCTGTCTTCGCAATTCTCGCAACGGTGCCATACGCCGCAATAATCACTTCAGCGTCGTCGGTCAGGTAGTTTTCCACTCGCACCTCATTTTTGGTCATTTCTCGAAGCTTACGGTATATCTTCAAGTTATGCTGCTCCAAGATTACAGGGTCTAGGTTAAGTGTCTTAATCAAGTTGGCAGTGCGCCCCTTTGCGCCAGTAATTGCCCACTCTTTCACCGGAAGACTCGGCGGAGGCTTTTTCTCAAACACCACGGGCTCCATCATCTGCCCAATATGGCCGTCGCCCAATATCATCACTGGATTCCGATACTTGTCTGCAAGGTCGAAAGCGTCCATCGTAAGCGAAACCGCCTCCTGCACAGTAGACGGCGCAAGCACAAGCAGATGGTAGTCACCGTGACCGCCGCCTTTGGTTGCCTGGAAATAGTCCGACTGCGAAGGCTGAATTCCACCCAGTCCTGGTCCACCGCGCATAATATTGGCAATTACGCATGGAAGCTCTGCAGCAGCGATGTATGAGATGCCTTCTTGTTTTAAGCTGATTCCTGGGCTTGAAGAGGATGTCATAGCCCTTGCGCCAGCTCCAGCAGCGCCGAAAACCATGTAAATCGCGGCGATCTCGCTCTCGGCTTGCAGAAAGGTGCCACCGACCTCTGGAAGCCTTCTGGACATGTATTCGGGAATCTCGTTCTGTGGAGTGATTGGATAGCCGAAATAGTATCGGCAACCAGCCTGAATTGCAGCTTCGGCAATCGCTTCGTTTCCAGTCATGAACATTTTTTCCATTATTTCTCGCCTCCAGTCTTCTTCTTTGTTCTGAAAACCTCAATGGCAACGTCTGGGCACATGGTGGCGCACAAGGCGCATCCAGCGCATTTTCCTTCGGTGTCAATGCATTCAGCAGGGTAGTAGCCTTTTGGGCTCACACGATTTGCCAGCCTAATAAGACGTAAGGGACATGTGCTCACGCAGAGTCCGCATCCCTTACAAAAATCTTCATTAATCACTATCTTGGCTCGTCTTTCCTTCTTTTCCGTCTTCGCCGCGCTATCCATACATGCACTTTCCTCTTGCACCATGCTTCATGGTGGAGAAGATAACAGATAATACTGCTGAAGGAAAAGGGTTTCGCAAAAAAGCCAATGTTCAGAGAAACATGTATATCCAGGAAAAGTGATGTAATCTGCTCCAACAAAAAGGTGAATCATTAAAAAATGTCACATTTACAAGAGATACGGTGGCATGGCAGAGGCGGCCAAGGCGCATGGACCGCGAGCGAACTGCTTGCAAGAGCGGCAATTTATGAGGGCAAATTTGTCCAGTCTTTTCCAGAGTTCGGTCCAGAACGCATGGGTGCGCCGTTAGCGGCCTACACACGAATTAGCGATAAACCCATCAACCTGCACTGTGCCATCTACAATCCAAACGTTGTTGTGGTGCTTGACCCAACGCTTTTGAAGACAGTAAAGGTTAACGAAGGACTTTCTGACGACGGAATTCTAGTTGTAAACACCCGAGAAAGCCCAGAAGAATTACGTAAAAGATTGAATCTTGAAAAGCATCAAGTTTGGACTGTGCCCGCAACAGACATTTCAATAAAAACCCTTAACGCGCCAATCACAAACACCGTTATGCTTGGCGCTGCAACCCGCGCAGCAAAGCTCGTAGGTCTCGATAATATTGGAAAAGCCATCAGAGAACGTTTCAAAGAGAGACCAGATTTGGCTGAAAAGAACATAGCTGTGGTTAAAGAGGCTTATGAGGAGGCAAAACAAGGATGACCCAGCAACAGAAAGGTTGGAAAGAAATCTCACCTGCAGGAGTTTGCTGGAAACCTGCAACAGACTACCACACTGGAGACTGGCGAACATTCAAACCCGTCCGCGACCCAAAAAAATGCACTAAATGCTTGCTCTGTCACATGGTTTGCCCCGACGCGGCTATTAGATGGAACAAGGAAACCCAAGACATCGAATTTGACTATGACTACTGCAAAGGCTGCGGCATATGCGCCAACGAATGTCCATTGAAGGCGATAAAAATGGCACAAGAAGGAGGAGAATAGAATGGCGAAGCTTGAGCAGAAAGTTCTTCCATTAAACGGAGACGAGGCAGTAGCTCTTGCGGCTAAACAGTCAGACGTAGATGTAGTAGCCGCGTATCCGATTACGCCTCAAACAATCATTGTGGAAAAATTCGGCGAATACGTAGCCAACGGCGAAGTTGACACGGAATTTGTATGCGTAGAATCTGAACACAGCGCCTTGACCGCATGCCTCACAGCCTCTCTGACCGGAGCCAGAGCTTTTACCGCAACAGCGTCAGCTGGACTCGCGTTAATGCATGAAATGGTCTACGTAACCGCCGGTTGCAGAGCGCCTGTGGTGATGGCTGTAGCCAATCGCGCCTTATCCGCGCCCATAAACATACACTGCGACCATTCCGACGCCATGGCAGAACGGGACAGTGGCTGGATACAAATCTGGGCAGAAAACGCACAAGAAACCTACGACTCAATTATACAAGCCTTCAGAATAGCCGAACACCCTGACCTGTTAACGCCTGTGATGGTTAACTTGGACGGATTCTTCCTAAGTCATACGCTAGAAAACGTTCTGGTCCTACCCGACGATGAAGTGAAAAAGTTCGTAGGCACAAGACAATTCCCTCTAGTAACGGACACTGAAGGCAAAGCAGTACCCTTCAGGCTTGACCCAAGTAACCCCCTAACAATAGGTCCATTAGACCTGCCTGATTATTACTTTGAACACAAACGCCAACAGGAAGAAGCAATGCACCAAGCGCCAAAAATCATCAAGGAAATCCACGACAAATACGCGAAACTAACCGGACGAAGCTACGGAAATGGTTTTGTTGACGCTTACTGTTTGGACGATGCGGAAATAGCCACGGTTTGTTTGGGCTCAGCGGCGGGAACGACAAAGACTGTTGTGGACCAACTTCGCGAGCAGGGAGTTAAGGCTGGAGTGTTGCGAATTCGTACTTTAAGACCAATGCCCCTGGAAGACATTAGGAAAGCCTTGGAAAACGTCAAAGTCATAGCGGTCATGGACAGAAGCAACAGTGTAGGAGGCAATGGTGGCCCATTGTTCCACGAAATCCGCCACACTCTCTATGACACGCAAACCCGTCCACACATGGTCAATTACATCTATGGACTCGGAGGAAGAGACATGCCCCCAAAAATCATACAAGGCATCTACAAAGACCTTGAAGAAATCACACAAACCGGACGAGTGGAAAAACTCGTGCAGTTCGCTGGTGTGAGAGAATAGAAGGAGTTGATGTGAAATGGTTACCATAAAAGAACTCGCAGAAAAACCCGAACTCTTCACATCAGGTCACAGAGCATGCGCAGGTTGCGGTCCTGCGATTGCGCTAAGGTATATAATGAAGGCGCTCAGAGGTCCAACGATTGTTACAGAAGCGACCGGATGCATGGAAGTAGTTTCCACGATTTATCCATATACAGCTTGGAAGGTTCCATGGGTGCATACTGCCTTTGAAACTGCTGCAGCAAACGCTTCAGGCATCGAAGCTGCTGTAAATGCCATGAAGAGAAAGAACCGCTTGAATTACCCACATGTTGATGTGATAGCGCTTGCTGGAGATGGCGGCACCTACGACATTGGTATACAAGCACTCTCAGGCGCCGCTGAACGGGGACACGACTTTCTTTACGTGCTCTACGATAATGAGGGTTACATGAACACGGGCATACAAAGAAGCGGAGGAACCCCTCACGGCGCCTCTACAACAACATCACCCGCAGGCACGGTGATCCCAGGAAAAGTCCAATATAAGAAGCCCATAGCCGAAATCATGGTGGCACATGAGATTCCCTACGTCGCAACCGCTTCTATCAGTTATTGGGCAGACGTTATTGCAAAGGTACAAAAAGGTTTGGACGCAAAGGGACCGGCATTCCTTCACCTCTTGGCTCCGTGCCCAAGAGGTTGGCGATCTGAGACAAGCAAAACAATCGAAATCGCCCGCCTTGCCGTGGAAACCTGCATATTTCCACTCTGGGAAGTCGTTAATGGCGAGTACAGCCTGTCCCCTCAAAGCAAAGCAATCGCATTGAGGCCTGAGAAAAAGAAACCAGTGACAGAATACCTCAAAATTCAGCGACGATTCGCGCACCTGTTCACTCCAAAGTTTGAGTACGTAATAAAAGAGATTCAAGACGACGCAGACAAACGCTGGAATCAACTGCTCAAAAAGTGCAACATAGCAATAGTCGCATCTACGCAGAATTAGAGAAAGAATAACAGAACGACTAAAACTACGCCTGCAACTGGGAACAAGAACGCCGCAGATTTCTTTGCCTGTTTCGATGCTTTATCAGTGAGTGCGCATAATGCCTCTATTTGTTTTGCGCCGATAACTTTTACGTTGGGCACGGTTATGGTTTGCCACGATACTTCGACGGGTTCCAAATTCTTCAATGCCTCTTGCACTGCGTTTTTTATGTGTCCTATCAGCTTTTCGTGATCCATGACCTCGCCAACTGGGTGATAGCCGCGTCGATTAAGAACAACCGCGCTCACCGCGTGTGTGTCTGTGGTCAAAATCTCCCCATCATCAATGTCAAGCTCTTTTAAAGTGCTAAGAATTTTTTCTCGAAGCCCAGAAACCATATTGTTGCCGTCAATGGTCACGTAAGCCGTTGTTTGCCCACTTACACGTGTTACAATAGCGCTGATTCCGCCCAGCCCCATACCGTCCTCAAGACTAAATTCGCCAGGCACGACTTTTGCGGCACCAACTTTAAGTGTGGAACGTTTGGCGTCAGCTGCTTTCTCTAAACTTTCAACCACTCCTTCCCTTAGCGGAGCGATTGTTTCCTCAAGATTGAAAGCGCCGTTGATGCTATTGTGCGCGTTAATGACAATCGCTGATGCAAGTCCTTTCTTCTCAGCTTCGTCAATCGCCAAAAAGCCAAGTTCTTGAGGCAAGTCTTCAGTAGTTTCTGGGGCAACCGTTAAGGCTAAAACAGCGCAGTTACCGAAAATCTGGCAGCCAGCACTGGCTATTCCGCTTTTAGCCCGCATAAACAATGAAGCCTCTTCTGAGGATTCATGGAAGTCAAGCGAGTTCAAAATAACGTCCAGAACTTTTTGATTTTGAACCTGAGACGCCAAGTCCAATTCGTGCCCGAACAAACCGTGCGGAACCGCTGCCACGCAATTTAACCGCTGTTCCAGTGCAGACTGGATTAGGTATGGAAGAGGGCTGCTGCCCACATTCTTGAATGGACCAGGATGAAGCGCAGGAACGACAATAGCCGCCTTCGTGTTCTTTTTGGTCTTAAAAATCAGCAGAGAAATATCCATCGGCTGCTCTGTGCCCAATCGTTCAAGGACACTCTCTATAGGGCCGTTAACGTCTTCGATCCAGTTCGCGAGAAAGGATTTCAAAAGTGACATTGAAGAGACTCCAAGCGTTTTCTTCCCGACACGATTAATGGAGTACGTGAAGAAAGAAATCGTTGCAACAACTACTGGAATCGAAACCAAGGGAAAAACAAAGAATAAAAGGCTGAGAGACTTGCCTATTGCCAGCGGCCATACAAAATAGAGAAAAACCACCCAGAGAATAGGTTGGAATAAAGCGGAAACAGAAGCAACAGCATATCCATTGAACAGAGTCGCCGAATACACCAAAAGCCGCAAGAGTGACACGGCACAGAAGCCTAAAAGAAAGAATCTCAACCATACGTCAACACTATGGAAATACAAGCCAAAAGCAGTGCCTAGAAACATTAATGCAAACCAAATAATATTGGAAAAAAGAGAAAGTGCATTGCAGCGCCTCTGGTTGTAAATGGGTTCAGACTTCAGCCAACTGCAAACAGCAAAGTCCGAAAAAATCGTGAGGAAAAAAAAACCAGCGCCCAAGGCAGCTCCAAAATATGGTTGGCTGAATGGAAGAATAGTGAGAAATCCGCCGAAGAAACAGAGCAAGGCAAGAAAAAGCACAACTCTCCGGTGAGATGGCAACGTGAACAAAGAAGAATAGCGCTTCACCGCCTGATCGATATAGTCTTGCTGCGAGTTACTTAGAGCCATAGACGGAGCACTCTACAATGTTTCCTCATAAATTAGGGTTCACAAATATAAAGCTACAAAATCGACATCATCTCTGAAAGAACAAGAAAACACAGACGCACTGCTTTCATCAAACAAGGAAAACCCCTAGTAAGCACATATAGTAACACACGTAAAAAATAGAATTGTTTGCTTGAAGGGTTCTTGAGATAAAGCTTTATCCCAGACTAGGCATAACTAGTCTTTACTGAACCCTTATGCCAGAAACACCACTCCCACCTAGTATATTCCACATGCTCGAACGCAACGTAGGCAAAAGAGTACTCGTAGTCCTAGAGCAAACCTATGGTTTTGAAGGCGAACTCATCGCGGTTACCCATCAACCGGCAGGAATATGGCTTTCAAATGCAGAAGCAGTTGTACTACGCGCCACTATAGCCCAGCCAATTCCACAAATTACGGCTAGAGAAGAGAAAAGCGAAATTTTCCTCCATCTAAACTCAGTTCAGCGTATAGAAATTTTGCATAAGACGCGTTAGATGCGAAGGGCAACGATTGCCACAACAATTAAGCCTACTGCAAAGGCTATCAGAAGTTCTGGTCGCATCTTGATTCCTTCGGTCTCTTCTTCGAAGAACCGAAGCAGCCCAGCGCTCTGTTGAGGCATAGGCGCACCTTTTTTCTTTTTTCGTCTTGCCGACATATCCTTGCCTCAGAGAAACTCTAATGATTTGTCTTGGTAATTAATGTTGCGTCTGGCATCGGTTCAAAGCTTTTATTCTCCCTCGCAAACTGATATTGCAAGAGTGTGAGGCTAATGTCTATTCGCGAGCAGTATGAGAAGACGTTTGAACTGCTTCAAAATCATCATAGTTGGTTTCGAGAAAGCATCCCACTAATCGCAAGCGAAAACATACCGAGCCCTGCAGTGCGAGAGGCTTTGATAAGTGATTTTGGCAACCGTTACGCCGAAGGCTGGCCAGGAGAAAGAGTCTACGCTGGATGTGTCTACATCGACAAAGTGGAGCTTTCATGCGCCGATTTGATGAGGCGATTGTTCAAGGCAGAATTTGTGGATGTTCGCCCCATTTCTGGCGTGGTTGCAAATCTTGTTGTTTACACGGCATTCACAGAGCCTGGCGACGTTATGATGGCACTGGCAATACCGAGCGGCGGACACATTACTATGGGAAAGAAGAGCCTAGGCGGTACCGCAGGCGTGGTTCATGGTTTGGAAGTGGAATACTTACCACTTGACTATCAAGAATTAAACATAGACGTGAACAAGGCCAAGGAAAAGATTGCGCAGCTGGTTAAGGACGGCAAGGCGCCTAAACTCGTAATGTTCGGCGCAAGCGTTTTTCCCTTCCCACATCCCGTTAAAGAATTAGCAGACACGATACATGAGGCAGGTGCAATCGTTGGCTATGATGCCGCCCATGTTTCAGGGCTTATCGCTGGCGGAGTTTTTCAAGACCCGTTAAGGGAAGGCGCGGATGTGATGAGCCTCAGCACACACAAGACTTTTTTCGGACCACAGCATGGCAGCGTAGTTTCGTGGAACCAACACGCAGACAAAATCAAACGCGCTGTGTTCCCAGGCATGGTGAGCAATCATCATCTCCACTCAGTCGCAGCGTTGACTATAGCGTGCACGGAAATGTTGGAGTTCGGAGCGGAGTACACACGGCAGATTGTTAAGAACTCGAAAGCCTTGGCGCAGGCGTTGTACGAGAGGGGCCTTAAAGTTTTAGCGGAACATAAAGGCTTCACTGAATCGCACGTGATACTTATCGACATCACCAAACAGGGCGACGGTGGCACCATTGAGGAGGTGTTGGAGAAGGCGAACATAATCATCAACCGCAACCTGTTGCCATGGGACATTAAAGAAGGAAGGCACTTTATGCATCCAGGCGGGATAAGGCTCGGCACTTCAGAAATTACGAGGCTCGGCATGAAAGAATCGGAAATGCCAGAGATTGCGGAATTTATCAAACGAATTGTGATTGATAAGGAAAGTGTTGAGAAAGTCAAGCAAGATGTCGCGGAGTTTCGTAAGAACTACCAGAAAGTGAATTACTGCTTTGAAAACGCCACAGAAGCCTATAAATACGTAAAAGTTCGGTGACAAAACAGCGAACCACACGATGACAGACTGAGTTGCATTATGGACCATTGGACACAGGAATCGTTCAATAGAAACTTTTCTAGACCTCTTAAAAGAATACGATGTCCAAGCATTAGCGGACATTCGAAGTTTCCCAACGTCAAAAATCGAGCAATTCAAGCGAGAAAGCATGGAAAAATGACTCGCTGGAAATGATATAGAATACGTTTGGCTTGCCGAAGGACTAGGAGGCTATAGAAAAGGCGGCTACAAACGACACATAAGAACCCAACTCTTCAAAGAAGCGTAAGAAGGCTACTCGAAATCGCCCAACAAAAACGCACGTGTATAATGCGGGTGGAAATAAATCTAAAACGCTGCCACAGACGTTTTCTGTCTGCTTATCTTGAAGAGAAAGGGGTTGCAGTTATTTACATAATCGAAAAAGGACAAACAAGCTTAGTGAGTTTCAAGATTTTTTGACATAGTAAATGCCAAAATACATGGGTAAAAGGTTTTAAAAGGGTGGCATAGTTTATGGTTCTGTTATTGTGGGAGATAAGGAATGGTTAAGTACATTTTCGTTACGGGCGGTGTTTTGTCGTCGGTTGGAAAGGGAATACTCACTTCCTCTATCGGTAAAATGCTACAAGTAAGAGGCTTCAAGTGTACTGCAATAAAAATCGACCCTTATGTGAATGTTGACGCGGGCACAATGAACCCCTACATGCACGGCGAAGTTTATGTTACAGAAGACGGGGGCGAGACCGACCTCGATTTAGGCTGGTACGAACGGTTTCTCAACCTAGACCTTACGAAAAATAACAACCTGACGACAGGGCTTGTTTACGATGCGGTTATTCACAAAGAACGACGTGGTGACTATCTTGGAAGATGCGTGCAAATCGTGCCGCATATTACCAATGAAATTAAGCACAGAATCCGCCAAGTTGGTGCTCAAGCAGAGGTCGATGTGGTTCTGACCGAGTGCGGCGGGACAGTCGGTGACATTGAGGGCTTGCCTTTTCTTGAAGCCATCCGTCAAATGCGATTAGAAGAGGGATACGAAAACACGTCGTACGTGCATGTTGCGCTCGTGCCAATTCTAGACGTTACAGACGAAATGAAAACCAAACCACTCCAACACAGCGTAAACGAACTCCGCCGCATCGGTATCCAGCCCGACACAATTGTAGCGAGAAGCAGAAAGATGATTGACAAAGAAGCGCTGCGTAAGATTGCCTTGTTCGGAACGATTCCGGAAGAAGCAGTCTTCTGTTCGTACAATGTGCCAACCATCTACCAAGTGCCGCTTATCTTGGACAAGCAAGGCATGGGGGACTTCATAATAAAACGTCTCAAACTTCCAGAACAAAACCCCAAATGGACTGATTGGGAAAAGTTCGTAGAAGCGATACTAAAACCGCAATGCGAAGTAAAGATCGCTTTAATCGGCAAATACGCTGGCCTAGCGGACAGTTATGTGAGCATGACTGAAGCCCTACGTCACAGCGGAGCTGTCTGCCAAACCCGAGTGCAAATCTCGTACATGGAAGCAGAAAAATTCGAGGAAAACCCAGAAGAACTGGAAATACTCAAAGACTTTGACGGCGTATTTATCCCATACGGCTTTGGCGCGAGAGGCACACAAGGCAAAATCGCCGCGATTCAATACGCAAGAGAAAACGACAAGCCGTTTTTAGGCGTTTGTTTCGGCTTCCAGTTGGCAGTGGTTGAGTTCGCGCGTCACGTGTGCGGTTTAAAGGATGCAAACAGCACCGAAATTAACCCAGAAACAAAACATCCGGTAATTGATTTGATGCCTGAGCAAAGAGGCCTGGAGGAGAAGGGAGGAAACATGCGACTGGGCGCGCACAAGATTGTTATTAAAAAGGACACGCTCGCCTACAAATTGTATGGCAATGACGAGGTTTACGAACGCCACCGCCACAGATTCGAGGTAAACCAAGACTATTGGAAAACACTGCAAGAAAACGGATTAATGTTCTCTGGGGCGAGCACAGATGGGAGACGCATGGAAACCCTAGAACTACCAGATAAATACTTCTTCCTTGCGTCGCAGTTTCACGGCGAATTCAAAAGCAGGCCAGGCAAGCCAGACCCTGAGTATTATGGCTTTATCAGGGCGTGCTTGGACAAGAAATCTGGAAAACCGAAAACATAATTCTAAGCAGGGTTTGAGCCACGTTAGCGCGCGCGGTTGGTCTAAAAACAATTATTGATGGCATGAAGCTTGGACAGAAGAACAAAGTATGAAATATACGCCGACCTGTTACGAACGATAGCAAAGAGACAACAGTGTACACTAACACGGGCTTCATATGGCGCCAACCTACCAGTAGACAGAGCGAAAAAGGCGCTGAAGTTTTTGGCATCAAAAGGCTTCGCCAAAGAAGAGAATATTGAGGATGCTAGAGTTTATAAGATTACAAAACGCGGGATAGAATATTTGGAGACCTTCAAACAAATGCGCAAGCTATTCGCGGCATTAGACGAGAAAATCTAGTAACAATTTGTGACCCAAGCTTCTAAGCCGTGAAATCTCCCGTACAGCCCTCTTTTTTCAACGTGCGAACTATTTCAAATGGTTTTCATTCGAAAACTCTACTTTCAAATGGTCTAGCGCGTGTCAAGAAATTTCTGTGCCCACGACAGGAGCATAAATATAAATTCGTGCTTCGACCCAAATCATAATTGTGAACATAGAAAAACTGAGGTGTTTTATTCCGATTGGCGGTGAGGCTAAAAGATTAAGGCCTCTGACACACGACATATCCAAGCCTTGTGTTAGGTTCCTGAACAGGCCTTTAATCGAATTCTCAATGGCAACTTTGGCTGAGCAGGGTGTGAGGGACTTCATTTTCGGAGAGTATGGTTATACCAACTATTCGAACCTTTTCGATCAATATGGAGAAGGGGTTGGGTTCTCAGCAAAGTATAAGATTGAGCCGAGGGTGCATATCAAACATCAACCCAACCTGGACGACTTGGGAAGCGCTGATTCTTACAGGCTAAACGTAGAGTATTATGACATTCGGGATTCGGTCCTTGTTGTACAGGGAGACAACCTCTTCGACATTGATCTGGTTGACTTTGTTAAGAGACATGAAGAAAAAGAGGCAATTATGACGATTGCTTTGACGAAGGTGAAAGAGGTAGAAGAATATGGCATAGCCGAGTTAGATAAAGATCTGAAGATTAGGAAGTTTGTCGAGAAGCCTTCAGCGGAGAAAGCGCCAAGTAATCTTGCTAACGCCGGTATCTACCTCCTTTCACCAGAAGTCAGAAGGATAATTGAGAGTGAGGAAGTAAAGAAAATAATGGAGGAGAGGAGGAGGCTCGATTTCGGTTTTGATTTCATTCCGTACCTAGTGGATAAAGGATTTCCAGTCTATGGATATGAATTGAAAGTTTGGTATGACGTCGGCACTCCAGAAAACTATCTGAATGCAATGCAGGACTTTCTCCATGGAAAGTTGGACATAAGAGTCTCGGAGGAAAAAATCTTGCCGAACAGAAATGTTTGGGTTCAGGGATACAGCGAAGAGTCTATCAAAAGACGAGAAGAGATCGTCAGAAAATATGAAGAAAAGAAGCTGGGCATAGATGGTTCTGCCCTAATCGGCAGACACACTAGAATAGGTGATTACTCAAAGATTTCCAACTCAAACGTTGACAATTTCTGCATACTCGGCGAACATGTAAATGTGGAAAGGTCAGCGATCATGGACGCCGCAAAAATTGAAGATTACGCTCATGTGTCAGATAGCATTTTAGGCAGGAAAGTCGTCGTGGAATCGACTCGTGAAAAACCTACTTGCGTTGAATCAACTTCGGTGATAGGAAATGCTGTCTGCATTAGAGAAGGGTGTAGGCTAACACGAACCAAGGTCAACCCAGGTTTAACGATTCCACCAAGCATGATGTATAATGATAAGTTCCTACGTAACTACGAAGACGTCGTAAAATTAGCTTCTTAGCGACGCAGACCTCAAACCTGGGTTGTCCCAAAAAGGGATGCTGCTTCTCTTTGACGGGTGTTCCCTAGTTCGACGCTGTCTGCCGTCATCATTATCTGTAAATTCTTCTTTCTGGGAAAGAGGCCTTAGTCCAGTGCAGAGCCACTTACCTAACATACAATAGACTGCATTTCGAGCATGCGTCAACGTCGGTTGGCGTGAGAGGAAATTCATGAAACAGTTCGAACCTGACTTGCAGTCTTGATGTTCGATCTCTGCCCTGGTCATGCAGCGCAAGGTCTTACCTAAAAACTTATTAGGGTCAGCTTTTTGATGGTTGTCAATGGAATCGGCTAAAATAGTCATTATAGGAGCCGGCGTCGTAGGCTTAGCCGTCGCTGCAAAACTCTCAGAGAGAAATGAATCTGTGTATGTTTTGGAGAAAAACCAGAAGTTTGGACAGGAAACAAGCAGTCACAACAGTGGCGTACTCCACTCTGGTATTCACTACCCGAAAGATTCTCTCAAAGCCAAGCTTTGCGTGAAAGGAAACACAATGACGTACGATACATGCGAGAAGTACCGAATCCCCTACAAGAGACTTGGAAAGCTTACAGTGGCCATCGAAGAGGAAGAAATGGGCGAGCTGGAAAAACTGATGCAGCAAGGACAGGACAACGGCGCAGAAGACCTGAAATTCCTAGAGAAAGAAGAGGTCAAAAAGCTGGAACCGAATGTGAAAGTTGAGAAGGCTCTCCTTTCGCCTTCAACTGGCATAGTTGAACCTGATGAGCTTATGAGTCACTTCTACGCGCAAGCCCGCAAAAACAACGCGGTATTAGCGACAGAAACGGAAGTCACGGGTCTGAGAAAGGTGAACGGGAGATATGATATCGGCGGAACCAGCGTCGGCGAAAAGTTCACGATAACGGCCAAAACGGTTGTGAACTGTGCGGGACTTAACTCTGATAGAATTGCTGCAATGGTCGGACTGGATGTAGACAAGCTCGGCTACAGGCTGCATCACTGCAAAGGAGACTACTTCAGAGTGGCAGGCAAACCCCCCGTCAAAATGCTAGTCTATCCAGTTCCGAAAGGAGCCGGCTTGGGCATTCACCTGACGCCAGACTTGGGCGGATCAGTTAGACTGGGACCCAATGCCTACTACGTGAACCGCGTCAGCTACGAAGTTGAGTCCAGCGAAAAAGAGTTCCGCGAAGACGTGGAAAGGTTCATGCCTCTGATCAGGGAACGCCAAATACAAGTCGATTCAGCAGGAATAAGACCCAAACTTCAAGGACCAAAAGACCCGTTCAGAGACTTTGTTATAAGACATGAGGCTGATAGAGATCTGTTCGGCTTCATAGACCTGATAGGTATAGAATCCCCAGGCTTGACGGCGGCGCCCGCCATAGGCGAGTTTGTTTCCGAAATATACGAAAACGAAATCAACAGATAATCACATATCCATAGTGAACAGGATGTGAACACAAATTGACCGAAAAGGATGAACGCATATCGGCAGATGCGCTGAGGTCTTTCTGCAGAGAAGTGCTGGAAAGACTGGAAGTACCGAATGAAGATGCAAGGATAACGGCCAACGTTCTCGTAGAGGCTGACCTGCGGGGCATCGACTCCCACGGTGTTGCGCGCATGAGCCGATATGTTTCAGGCATTCAGCAGGGAATGATGAAACCCAAGGCAAACCCAAGAGTGGTGCATGAGACTCCATGTACAGCCACCATTGACGGAGACGCCGGACTGGGACAGCCTGTCTCCCACAGGGCTATGCAGCTTGCTATCACTAAAGCGCGCGAGCACTCTCTTGGGTTCGTTGCTGTCAGGAACTCGAATCACTTTGGCATAGCTGGCTACTACGCCATGATGGCTTTGGCTGAAGACATGATAGGTCTTTGTACAACGAACACCGAGGTGATAGTGGTGCCAACTTTCGCCCGAAACGCGATGCTAGGCACAAACCCAATAGCAATTACAGTGCCCACAGGAAAGGAGCGGCCTTTCGTGCTAGACATGTCAACCAGCACCGTAACACGTGGCAAGCTTGAAGTCTATGCTCGACTTGAAAAGCCAATCCCAGTCAACTGGACCACAGATGAGAAAGGTGTTGCCACCGACGACCCGGCGCGGGTTCTCCAAAACATCGTTAATCGAAGCGGGGGAGGCCTACTTCCGTTGGGAGGCGCTCTGGAAGAGTCTGGCGGGCATAAAGGCTATGGTCTGGCGCTTGTCGTGGAGATTTTCAGCGCGGTGCTTTCAGGTGCGCTCTATGCGAATCGTGTTTATCCGAAAACTGAGAGTGGAAAACCGCTGCCGTCTGGGATCGGGCATTTCTTCGGAGCCATGCGGGTCGACGCCTTCCGCCCCAAAGACGAGTTCAAACGTGATATGGACGATCTTATTCATCGACTGAAGAATGCGCCGAAAGCTGAAGGAGCTACCCGCATATACATTCATGGAGAGAAGGAGTTCGAAGAGGCTGAGAAGTTAGCAAGGCTGGGAGTTCCTCTAAACCATAAGGTCACCGAAGACCTCCGGGCGATTGCGAAACAACTTGGCATGGGCAAACCGTTCTGAATTGTGCGCGCTGGATTTAGTTTGTGGATATGAACCAAATGTGATGAATTAGTTTAGTTCTTTTTAGATTTGGTCAGAAAAAAGGGTGCGCGGCAATATATCACTAGTAGTATCAATTTGTGACTACAGACTGTGTATTCTGCTTGTGCGTCGCCCTTTAAACCTTCCACGAGTGATTCTCCATATCGAGGCGAAACAAAATGGTAAGCGTCATAAGAAAAACGGAAAAAATCAATAACGGATATATGGATGTGGAACATAAAAGAGCAGAAACAGTAGCCTATTGGCAAACCTTCATGAACAGACCAAAGTAAGAGAGGAATACTTCATGCCAGAAAACACTGTTTCCCATGGAAGCACAGTCACATTAGACAATGTTATTGGCGATTTGGAAATCGAAGAACATGCCGTGATTAAGAGCGAACGGACACAAGTTACGGTTTCAGGCACCGTGTACTTTGAAGGCGATTGCACCTTCGAATGCAGTCTCTCCGCAGAAAACCTAGACGGCGAAGGCGACATCACAATAAAAGGAGACCTGGAAATCAAAGATCGCGTCAACATCGAAGACGGTCGCTTATTCGTTTTAGGCAATATGAAAGCCAAAAAAGTAGACGTAGACCGCAGCGTAAGAGTAAGCAAAGACTTTGAAGTTGAAAAAGTAGATGTGGGGGGAAGCCTAAAAGTAGACGGCAAAACCATTGCGCAGGAAATAGATGTTGGCGGAACTTTCGAAGCTGAAGGCATAGTAAAAGCAGAAACTATCGAAGTAGGCGGCTCAGTGACAATCAACGCCAAAGTTGACGCAGACGAGATTGACGTCGGAGGAAGCGCCTCCGTAAACGGTGGCAAGGTCGGCAAAGTCGACGTAGGCGGCAGCTTCGTCTCAAACGATTCGCTAGAATTCGAAAGCATAGATGTGGGCGGCACAGTAAGGCTTTCGGGCGAGAAAAACACTGGCGGCGACATAGACGTCGGAGGCTCCTGCAGAATCGACGGCAACCTGAAATTCAAAACGCTCGACGTGGGCGGCGTCATAGAAATCTCTGGGAACGGCGAAGGCGAAGACATCGATGTGGGCGGAAGAGTGAGCGTCGGAAAAGAACTCCATCTTTCTGGCGAATTAGACGTCGGCGGAAGAGCCGAGGTGGGCGAAAAGTTGACTGCAGAGAAAACCGACGTCGGAGGCAGTCTGAAGGCAAGACAAGCCATCATCACTGGTGCTGTTGAAGTTGGAGGCTCGATTGAAACCGTTGACGGCACCACTGCCGAGTCGGTCAGGATTGGACGAAGAGGCGAAGTAAAAGGCCCGATTCGCGCAAAAGAGGTCGCGGTGGGCGAAAGAGCACGCGTCGAAGACGTACACGCAGACAGAATAGTTCTGGAAGAGAAAGCACAAGCGAGGAACCTCTATGGCAGAAACATCCGCCTGGAGCACAAGTCTGAAGTTTCAGGCGAAGTCTTGTTCACAGAGAACCTGGAAACCGAAGAAAGCGTGCACCTTGCTAAGCAGCCAAAAAAAGTGGAAAGACTGCCCGAATAATCAGATTCTTCATAATCAAGTCCTTTTCCCTGTGAAAAATCTTTTATTGTTATTGTCTAGACATTAGATGGAGAACAATGTTTCGCAGAAAAACGGCATTGACAACTACACAGTTAGCTCTAATGCCTGTCTTCACAGCCTTAGTAACCGTCACCACCATGGTGTTCACCATAAGCGTACCCGCGACTTCAGGGTACTTCAACGTCGGCGAAGTTGTTATTTACGCAACTGCCATCCTCTTCGGACCATACGTCGGCGCCATAGCAGGCGGTGTAGGCGCGGCTATTTCTGATGCGCTTCTCGCACCTGTTTATTGGCCTGGGACGCTGGTTACGAAGGCGTTTGAGGGCGCAATCGTAGGATTTCTGAGCAAGAGAGCCGTTAAAGCTGGTTCCAAGTTGCGGTGGAAACTGTTTACCCTTGTTTTAGGCTTGATAACAGGTATACTACTGGTAACGATTGGCGTGTTCTATTATACCGGAGAGGTTCAGCTTTTTTTTGGAATACCGTCACCTTCATCACCAACTGCCACTTTATTTGTTCCAGTTGAGTTGTGGTATTCCTTAGGCGCACTCGTCATCATTTTGACATCGTATATTGGCTTCAAAACGGAACCAGAATTCGGATGGCTGGTTTTTGCTATTCTTTTAGGAGGTCTAGAAATGGTCGCAGGCTACTTCCTCTACGAACAATTTTATCTGGGGAAGGTGGCTATTCTCGAAGTTCCGGTGAACATCGGTCAAATGATCATAGGCTTAATACTGGCAATTCCTGTGACCAAAGCAGTTTGGCGTGCATTACCGACTATAAAAGAGACACGAAAATAACTCGCTTTTCGGCTTCAGTACATCTTAAAAAGGAATCCTGCAACTTCAATAAACAAGAGGCTACTATAATGGAATTACCATCAGGTAAAGTTCCGGTCGAAGTTCTGCAAAACGTTGTTTTCAAGCATTTAGGCGTTAAAAGAAAAGAAGTCGTTCTAGGTCCGCGTGTCGGCGTCGACGGCGCAGTTGTGCAAGTCGGGAATAAAGCCTTAATCACTTCAATGGACCCCATAACCGGGGCACTTGAGAGAATCGGCTGGCTTGCAGTAAACGTAAACGCCAACGACATAGCCACTTTCGGCGTACGCCCAACATTGTTTTCATCTTGCATGCTACTTCCTCCAGGCACCGAGGAAGCAACCGTCGAAACCATAAGCAAACAAATGGACACCGCGGCAAAAAAACTCAAAATAGCCATCATCGGTGGACACTGCGAAACCACACCGGGCATAACGCATCCAATAATCGTCGGAACCGCCTTGGGCATAACAGAGAAGAACCATTACGTGACCTCAAGTGGCGCTAAGCCAGGCAATAGTCTAATTCTGACAAAAGGCGCGGGAATCGAAGGCACGGCGATACTCGCCACGGACAAGCGAGAATCACTTCAAAAACAATTCAGCCAAGCAGTTCTCTCCAGAGCCGCAGCTTTCTTCGGCCACATCAGTGTAGTTAAAGAAGCCGTATCGGCCTTCGAAACAGGCGGCGTTACGGCTATGCACGACCCAACCGAAGGAGGAATAGCCGGAGGAATACAAGAAATGGCAGACGCTTCAAAGGCGGGGGTCAAGGTTTTCGAGACAAAAATTCTCGTTCATAAAGAGACACTGGAAATCTGCGAATACTTCAGAATCGACCCGTTACAACTAATAAGTAGCGGCGCCTTGCTCATCGCAGCGAAACGTGGCTTTGCAGAGAAAATCGTTGAAACTCTCAAAAAGCGCAGAATCGAAGCCTCGGTTATAGGTGAATTCTTGAAGGAACCCGAAAAACGTGTTCTGGTTGGCAAGAATGGCTCGGAAAAACCTCTCGTTCGTCCTTTTTCTGATCATCTCTGGGCGGCGCTGAAGCAAGAATAGGTTGTGCCTCACTCCTTAAATAGCCTTCAACAGTCAAAATATCATCGGAAAAATCTCTGGAGCCTTACTCGATGCGGTTGTCCTCTCAAAAAGCACTGCGTCTCATGCGACGCTTCATGGCGCCTAATCATCCGCTTCATGCACAGTGGTTTCTCACCAACCGCTGCAATTATAGGTGCAGAAGCTGTGGAGTGTGGCGAGAGAAAAGAGAGGTAAATGAGATTTCTGCGGAAGAAGTCAAAGAAGGACTTGATGCCCTAGAAAAACTCGGCGTCGCAGAAATCGTGCTCTCAGGAGGCAATCCGCTATTACGGGACGATATAGACGAAATAATGCGCTACGCTTCGCAGCGATTCATCACGACGATTTACGATAACGGAAGCATGGCGACCAAGAAAATCAACGTTTTACGCAGCGCGGATTTCGTTGCCATTTCTCTTGACTCCCTAGACGAAGAAAAGAACGACTATATGCGAGGCGTCAAAGGCGCACACAGAAACGCCATGGACGCAATCGAGAGACTTTACGCTGAAGGAGTATCCGTCGGAGTGGCACCCACTATCTCCCAGTTGAACCTTTACGAGATTGAAGACTTCACACGGTACTTCACTGATAGAGGAATCCCAGTTTGGTACGCTGTCTATTCCCATGATGACGCTGGTAGTCGATTGTTTGGAATAGGCAAAAAAAATGATGAACTCGAAATTGCCGACAAAGAAGCCATGGTAAAACTCTGTGACGCGCTCAGGAATATGAAGAGAGAAAGAAACGGCGTCTTCATCACCGCCAAAACACTCACAGCGTTGAAGCAACTATTTCTAACAGGAGAAAGAACTTGGAGCTGTCGTGCGCTACAAAACTTTCTCATGATCAACCCTCAAGGACAGGTTTCGGGTTGCCATTTGTATGAACCAGTTGCCAGGGTGACAGAACTGCCAAAACTGTGGAATAGCCCAGGATGCGATGCACTCCGAGCAGAATACAGCGCTTGCCAAAAATGCACGTACGTGTGTTATCTTTTCTACTCCATTCACCACGGAATCTATGGTAACATCGAAATTCTTCAAGACCAACTGAAAAACGCCAAATCACTCTTCAGAAACGTGAGAACTTAGATGCATCGTTGCCTAAAATTCTATGTCAGGAAGAAGAAGAGAGAGAAAGCTTTTCCCCGGCGCTTCAAACTCTTGCGGCTCAATGTCCTCCAAAAACAAAGGCACACCCCGAGAATTCTCGCGGAAATAGATTGCTAAAAGAAGATTGAAGCCTACGATTTCCTTGCCATCAGCCTCAAGGATTTTTCGTGGTCCGGCGTCCTTAGGTCTTTTCAGTTCCAAAACAGCGGGAAGGAAAAGTGCAAGCAAAAAGATTGCTGCCGTTATTGCGAGTAGGGCGAAGGTTTGAGGGGCCGAAATGGGAATCGGAATCAAGTTTCTCGGGATAGTTGTTTGCGTGAATAGTCAATATAATTGTTTCCGTAGCCGCTGTGCCGAGTTTTTTCCCAAACAAATTGCCTCTTGCCGATTATTCTTGAGATGCAGAGCTCGAAGAAAACCTTGGTACAAATTGCAACGTTGATGAAGAAGGTTACGAATAGTAGTGGGATCAGCCAGTAAATCCGTCTTCGACCGTCCAAGTAGGCGCGCGATGCCGATTTCAAAGAACGGCGCAAAATTCCCCACGGAGCTGTAGAAAGAAAGCGGAATTAGACTCCAGAAAGACTGGAGCCAGAATTGAGGGTTAGTAAAATACAAAGCTATACCTATAATCCAGGCCAATACAACGATGAGCGGAATGAAGTAGATGTTAAGCAGCAATAAACCATCAAGCCTCTCTCTAAAACTCGAACTTTTACAGCGAACAAGCCGTAATGAATACTTAAAAGCACACTGCATATGCCCCTTTGCCCACCTGCTTCTTTGATGCCAGTAAGGGCGGAAGCCTTCGACCGCCTCTTCGTAGCTTTCCGCGTCATTCGCGTAGCGAACCTTGAACCCATTCAGGCAGCAGCGGAAAGTCAAGTCCGTATCTTCTGTCAACATTGCCTGGTCCCAGCCGCCCAAAGACCGGATCAGCGTGGTTCTGACGGCGCCAACAGTTCCTCCAAACTGAGGGATCAGACCCAGGTCTTCCCTAGCTTTCTGGTCGACGCGGTAACCAGCTATTCTCTCTAGCGCGACCAGTCGTGTAACAAGCGAAACTGGCTCGTTCAGCACGGTCACTCTGGCCTGCACGATGCCTACGGTCGGGTCACGAAAATACACACACAACCTTTCTATGATGTCCCGCTGGGGAAAATAGTCTGCATCAACACGCATATGATTTCACCGCTCGCGTGGGCTAAACCCTCATTCAACGCTCTAGGTTTTCCTTTGCCTCCGTTGATCGAGTCGGAGTGGACAACCTTTATGAAGGTGTGAGTTTTGGCGAATGCTTCAGCGATTTCTCCAGTTCTGTCTGTGGACGCGTCGTCTATCACGATAACTTCGAGTTTTTCTTTCGGATAAGTCAATTCACACATTCTCTGAAGTAAGCGACCGATCACTGTTTCTTCATTTCTCGCGGGAATGAGTACAGAAACCTTAGGCTGGAAGTTCGTTTCATCAATTTGACAAGTCGATTTTTTTCTTCCGTAAAGGACTGTTAACGTGAAGACATAGTGACGGATTAGATATGCAGCTAGAGCAATAATCAGAGCAATGAACGCCACCTCTAAAATCAAGGAGGAATCACCTCTTTCTCCGGTTTCTCCTTCGAGGCTAGAAAAGAAAGCCCGAGCGCCCACATGAAAACTATCCAGAGCAGCTCCAAAAAAGGACTGATAACAAAGTACAAGACACCGTAAACATTGCCCAAATAGTGACACGTGTTCGCCGCAAGATAACCCAGAAAATATTCCCACATGAGACCAACAACGTTACCTACCCCAGCGAGAAGGATTTTGTAAAGAAGTGGACCATTCAATGGAAAAAGTAAGAATATGAAAATAGCATTAAAAAACAAGATGGGCATGGAGATCAAAGTGAAGCCGAGAAACACTTGTGGAAAAATCCAAAGCAAAAGAATCAACAAAACGAAAACGTAAGTTCCCATTATCGCATGGAAGAAGTTTGGATAAATCGCATGGGATTCGTGACTGAGGTTTTTTGATGTGATCTTCTGCATCCTCCCAAGAAACTCTTTAGAAACTGCTAGAGGTTTGTTCTAGAAGAAAATTCTATAAAAGATTTTCGTGAAAAACTCCAGTGGTAATGTTTGCGAAAGACTGAAATGCGAAGAGTGAGGAAGAGAGTGTTCTTGAGGAGAAAACTTTGCCAATATATATCCTCTTGTCAAACCTCACGGACGAAGGCTGGAAGACAATTAAGGGAAAGCCAGAACGCATTAAAGAAGTCAACCGCGAACTTGAAAATTTCGGTGTGAAGGTGCTTCATCAATACGCGACATTGGGTCCGCATGATTTTGTCAACATAGTGGACGCCCCTGACAACAAAACAATCGCGAGACTCTCCATAGAACTCGGTTCACGAGGCACAATTCAAATCGTAAGCATGCCAGCGATCCCTATAGAAGAGTTCATCGCCTCCATCAAAAAATAGTTTCTCACTCTTTTTTTATTTTCTCAATTCGAGAAGGCAATAAGAAATGCAGAAGTCCTTCTAAATCATTTATCTTCAAGTCGGGATTAGCGCGCGTTGCGAAGGCTCTCATACAGTTTCCTCTCCGACTTCTCGCAATAATAGTCCTCCACAGTAGCCAGGGTACCTAAAATCGAGAATCACTGCTTTCACAGTCGCAATTGTGATAGCCCTCGTGTGATAGACATCTTGAAGCATGATAAATCTTGCGAATTGCCTCACGGAGCCTTAGAAATTTTAATCTAGAAGCAGCTAATCTCTAATAGGAACTCAAACTGCGGCCGTAGTCTAGCCTGGTTTAGGACGTCGGCCTTCCAAGCCGTTAACCCGGGTCCGAATCCCGGCGGCCGCACCACCTGTTTAGCCTTTCTTAGTTTTTGTTCAAACACTTTCTAGGCAAGCACTCGCCTCTGGTTGTTGGTGATCGTAATGTCTTCTTCCAGATAAGATTCTTTTGCAAAAGAAAATTATTTATCGATCGGTACTTCTAGATTAGACAGTCTCTAAAAACACCGGATTAAGCCCTAGTTTATAATGCGGGTGAATAATTTGAAAGCCTTAGTTTTGAGTGGGGGTAAGGGTACAAGACTTCGCCCCTTGACATTTACCTTAGCTAAGCAACTTATCCCAGTCGCAAACACTCCAATCTTGGGTTACGTTCTGGCTCAAGTGGCTGAAACAGGCATCGCCGATGTTGGCTTAATAGTTGCCCCAGAGACATGGCAATATGTTAGAGAATACGTCAAGGACGGTGCAGAATGGGGTTTAAAGGTTGACTACATTCCACAAGAACCTTTGGGGCTAGCCCATGCGGTTAAAACGGCAAGAAGTTTCTTAGGCGAAGAAGATTTCGTCATGTGCCTCGGTGATAACCTGCAGGGCGGCGGGATCGCTGGTTTAGCAAAGAAATTCAAACAAGAAAATTTGGATGCGCTAATCCTCCTAAAAGAAGTGGAAGACCCGACTATATTTGGTGTGGCAACGCTTGATAGCAAAGGCAACGTTATCAAACTGGTGGAAAAACCCAAAGAACCAGAAAGCAACCTCGCAATAGTAGGAACATACCTATTCTCAAACAAAGTCCACCACGCAATAGACAAAATCAAGCCCTCCTGGAGAAATGAACTCGAAATCACCGATGCAATACAACAAATGATCACCATGGGCTTTAAGGTTAAAGCAGAAGTACTAAAAACATGGTGGGTGGACACGGGCAAGAAAGATGATATACTCTCAGCAAACGCAAAAGTCTTGGATGAATTTATAAAAAGAGACGTCCAAGGCAAAATAGAGAATAGCACTATCGAAGGCAGAGTCAAAATTGACAAAGAAGCCAACGTAATAAACAGCACAGTTAGAGGACCCTGCATAGTAGGAGAAAAAGCAATCGTGAAAGACTCTTTCATTGGACCCTACACGAGCATCGGAAACGACTCGCAGATAATAAGTTCATGCGTTGAGTACTGCGTCATTATGGGAGGGGCCGTGGTCAAGGATGTTGAGAGACTCGAAGATAGCTTAATAGGCAAGAACGCGAAAGTAACCAAAAACCACAAGAGCAGAGCGGTCAAACTGCACGTAGGAGACTACTCGGAGGTAGAAATATGAAGGAATATCCACTCAAAGGAGTGAAAATCCAAGAAATAAACGTCCTACCGGACGAAAGAGGGTTCTTTGCTGAAGCGTTGAGATTGGATTGGAAAGAGTTTCTCGAAGAAGGATGGATGGAACAGGCAAACGTGAGTTACAGCTATCCTAATATGGTCAGAGCGTGGCACAAGCACGAAAGGGGACAAATCGACTATTTCCTCGTACTAAAAGGAGCAATGAAAATCTGTGCTTTTGAAGAGGAAACAGGAAAAATGGCTGAAGTTATAGCCAGTGGCGAAAAGCCGACTCTTGTACGGATACCAGGCAAATATTTGCACGGAACCAAGACAGTGAGCGCTGAACCGTCACTGACTGTGTATTTCGTTACAAAACTCTACGACTACAAAAGCCCTGATGAAGTCCGCAGACCATGGAACGACCGAACAATCGTTCCAACTGAAATAAACGGCAAGAAGGACGACTCGCGCGTTGGCAAACCGTGGGACTGGTTCCTTCCACCACACAAGTAGGGCGAGAAACCCATGAAGGTGCTAGTGACAGGCGGAGCCGGATATATAGGCTCTATCCTAACCAGAACTCTTCTAGAGAAAGGATACGACGTCACGATTCTGGACCGAATGTTCTTCGGAAAAGATCCAATACAAGATATAACCGACCGGATAACAATTGTCAAAGACGACGTGCGGTGGTTCAAGCCTGGTGCCCTCAAGGATATAGACGCTGTCCTTGATCTAGCCTCTCTCTCAAACGACCCAAGCGGAGAACTCGACCCACAAAAGACGCTGGAAATAAATTATGAGGGAAGAGTCAGAGTTGCCAAGCTCGCCAAAAAACACCATATTCAAAGATACGTCTTGGCAAGCACCTGCAGTGTTTACGGTTTTCAAGAAGGCACGTTAACAGAAGAGTCCCCGACAAATCCGTTGACAACATATTCAAAGGCGAATATTTTAGCAGAGAAAGAGATACTGCCATTAGCAGACAAGTCCTTCACAGCGACAGCGTTGAGACAGGCTACGGTTTACGGGTTCTCTCCAAGGATGCGGTTCGACCTTGCGATCAACGGAATGGTTTTGGGCTTCTTCAACAACGGCAAGATACCTATAATGAGAGACGGAAAGCAATGGCGTCCATTCGTCCATGTGAGAGATACTTCAAACGCTTTCATACGGGTGATGGAATCAGACCCAGAACTCGTGAACGGTCAGGTATTCAACGTGAGCAACGATGAGCAGAACGTTCAGATCTTCGACCTCGCCAAGCTCGTGGCAGAGGCAATTGACCTGCCGTTCAATTACGAATGGTATGGTTCACCAGACACGAGAAGCTAC
Organism: Candidatus Bathyarchaeota archaeon; assembly: GCA_963842875.1. GTDB lineage: Archaea > Thermoproteota > Bathyarchaeia > Bathyarchaeales > SOJC01 > DATHCB01. The sequence goes on along the minus strand of CAWJIF010000010.1, from coordinate 7,545 downwards.
AAAGTAAGCTTCGACAAGATAAAGAAGACATTAAACTATAGTCCCAAATATACGCCTAAAGAAGGCGCAAAAGAAGTATACAACGCGCTGAAAGAAGGGAAGCTTAATCCAGACGACACAAGAACGATAACCGTCAAATGGTACAAACATCTTCTAGAAATGCACGCGCTGCTCAAAGACTTGGAGATCAACGGGGCGTTATTGTGAAAATAGTTATAGTGGGCTCAACGGGTCAACTCGGCACAGACCTCATGAAAACATTACGCGAAGACCATGAAGTGATAGGTCTTACTCACCAAAACATAGAAGTCACCAACTACAATAGCTGCCTAACCCTAAAGGAACATCACCCCGACATCATCATAAACACCGCAGCGTTCCACAAGACAGACCAATGTGAAGAAGAGCCCGAGAAAACGTTTTTGGTCAATGCCATAGGTCCGAAGAACGTAGCTAAAGTGTCCAAAGAAATCGAAGCCACAACAATATTCATAAGCACGGATTACGTTTTCGACGGAACCAAAAACGAACCGTACACTGAAGATGATGTGCCAAACCCGATCAACACGTATGGAATCTCGAAACTCGCTGGCGAATTCTGCACAAGACAAAACCCCAAACATTACGTCATAAGAGTCGCAAGCCTGTTCGGCACAGCAGGAGCAAGCGGCAAGGGAGGAAACTTCGTCGAAACGATGATCACCAAAGCAAAGAAACAAGAGCCGATCAGCGTCGTCGACGACCAGTGGATGAGCCCCACGTACACGAGAGACACGGCCAAAACGATGAAAAAAATAATAGAATCAGAACTCCCTTTTGGAATATACCATGCAACAAACGAAGGCTTCTGCACATGGTTCCAGTTCACTAAGCAAATATTCAGCCTCCTAAACCTGAACCCAACACTGATTCCAATAAAAGCAACCCAGCTGCAAGTAAAAGCTCAAAGACCCAAATTTTCGGCACTAAGAAGCACAAAACTACCGAAACATGGCATACAAGCGAGAGAATGGACAGAAGCTCTTTCGGATTACCTGGTCGAAAAAGGACACAAACAACACTGAAACAAGGAGAGGAGAGCCTATTCGATTTTTCGTTAAAAGCTTAAGCTTGGACATAATCTAACAACACGCGTTCTTCTGATGCGTTATTGCTGCGTAAATTAAAAGTACAAAGCATATGAGCAGGTATCGGCTTTTAATCCTAGATGAGATGAAACAATATGGCAAACAAGCGTTTCGCGCTGGTTGCCACGGTGAGCACTGATAACCCTAAGGCAATACGCCCCATTCTTGAAGAGTTGATCGGCCGGTATGGTTCTTTCAAGGAAGTCAGCGCGGATGGCGTCGATCAGAGGAGCAGAGGCGGGTTTCTGGTGCAAGCGGAAATCGAGGGAATTAGTGCCAAAGATTTGAACCGCTCTTTACTCTCCGCACTGCGTAGGGCTGAAAAACGAACTAGCCTTCGCGCAGAATGGAGTTCAGGCAGCACCACTGAGCGCTATTTTGATTACGTGCTGAAGAAAAAGACAATTAGGAAATGATATACGTTCGAAAAATCGTGTCTAGATTGAAAAGTTCGAGCTTACGAGGCGGGCGCATATCTGAGGGTTTAGCTCTTTCTGGAATCGTGGGACCACGATGCATAAGTCATGAAGGTTTTCCTCGTATTTCCCGCAAGATCGATTTTATCAGTTTTCTTGCGTCTTTATCGATCACCGAGAGCAAAGCTAGGTAGAGGATTCCGCCTGCAATCGCCGTGACTAGTGTCAACGCAATTCTTGTTGGATGCGGAATCAGGTACAATACGGATCCCATAATTGCCCCAGCGAACACGTACTTGCCTATGTTTATCCATGGCACTATTACCTTAATGGCTCTACGAACTAGTATGTAAAGAATTACGAGCATTGCGACATGCGTTATCAAGATTATGGCTGCGATGTAAACTGCTGCCTGAACTGCTTGCCCTAACGCAAAATTTGTCAAAACATAATATGCCAAAGGAAGTGTAATGGCAGATTGAATGTATGGCAACGTAAAAACCTTGAATATGTCGCTCTTCATGAGTTGCCTTATCGGTATCGTTGCTTTTTCGTCGAGTTTCTCAACGCCGAAAAGCAGGTTTTGGTAGAATCCGGAGATGTTTGAGACCAATGCGTCAATGGTCAAAATGAAGAGTACAGGTGCAGCTTCAGCATACGACACTTTCAGTATTATGAGCAGAGAATCCGGTATTGCCATAGCTGCAGCGGCTAAGGGAATTGTGAACATTAACACCAATTTCAGACTGGTGGTCACATCATCTAAGCTTTCGTTGGCAAGCAATCTGGGGTATAAAGCGAAAGACAGAAACAAAGAATACGATACAATAGCGGCAATGGTTGACGCGGCTCCAAAATCTCCTCGCGCCGCCTGACCGCCGAAAACGAAAAGCATAATGAAAATTACTGCGGCCGTCTGGTTTCCAATCAAGTAATAGACGTACGCGATTGAGCCCTTCAACCATTCACGCACATAATTCCACTGAATTTTCTGCTTGAGAAATGGAGACACCAACTTCAAGTAGTAAATTATCTGAATCAGGATTCCGATTGTTAGGCTTACCATAGCTCCAACAAGAGGTTGCTGAAGCCTCACAATCAACACGTACGCTAGAGCAATCTTGGTTACTTCTTCAATTAGCAATCCATACCCAACGGCTTGAGGTCTTTCAGCACGCAAAGTTGCCTCCAATTGGTTGATGAGGTATGACTCGATTATTTGGGCTGAAACCATGAAGTACAAAACAATGTATGCTTTTTCGATATTCAATGCTGAAGTAATAAAGGGAACTAGTGGAACGTAGAAGGTGGTCGAAATAACGCCGATGATCAAGTTTGCTACCAACCCGGTTTTCGTTGAGCCTTCTTTGTCTCTTGCAACAAAACGTATTGACCAGAAGGGAATGGCATAAGACAAGAGCACAAGGTATGCGATCAGATCGAACATGTTCTCCCACACGCCAAATTGCTCTTTGGTTGTGTTTCTTGTAATTAGAAGGGTGAAGATCAGACCTGTTGCGATGCTCAGCATCTTGGCTGCGAATATTACGAGTCCGGAATATTGGAGCCTCACTTCTTTTTTGATCAAGTGTTTGTCCTGCGTTCGGGCTTACCCATAATGTCTGCTTTAATATTTAATCTGTGTTCTCGCTCTCCTTTGAAGCCCGCGCGCGTTTGACCGAACGACACTGCCAGCATCGTTCACAAATGCTTAAAGATAATCCAATGTGAGCGTTAAGAGAAGAGGAGTCACGCGGGAGGTAAAGGCTACAGTGAAAAGTTTTGTGGGTGTTCCGACTCCTTTGCGTAGTGCCATTATTTTATTCCGTCCCGCGGCGGAAGGCGAGTTCCACCCCGCCCGCCGCCGGCGGCTTCTTTCACCGGCCGGCCATCCTGGAAGATTTCATACACCCGGCCGCCGATCTCGGTCCCATCGGCACGGTCCCCCTCGAACACTACACCGTCGCCGCACCGCACGGGCCCGGCCAGGCGGACGGCGACCCGGCCGCTGCGGACGGCCGTTACCTCGCCCAGGTGCGTGCCGCGTTTGGTGGAGCTCATGCCGGAAACGAGCTATCCGCGCTGCCGAGGGCCGTCGAGCCAGCCGCGGCAGAAGCCGCGGGAAAAGGCCGACTCCATATCGGCAACATCCGGCGGCTGTTAGCCGCCGGCTATTTGCCTTCGCTTCCGACCCCCGCAGCCGGGACGCTGGCGGAGCCAGCGGCGTCGATGGCGGCGCGGTAATGGCGGGTGACAACGGCGACATACTCGGCCGGCTTCAACCGTCCTTCGATGTTCAACGCCGAGACCCCCGGGCGATCAACTCCGGCAGCCGGTCGTAAGCGGCCAGGTCGTGGGGGCTCAAGGGGTATCGCATGGCAAGCCGCGGCCGTGGCGGAGCGAGCTGCCGGCTGATGTTTTCGCAGATCACCTCGTAGGGCAGCCGGCAGGGCTGGGCGCACTGGCCGCGGTTGCCGCTCCGTCCGCCAAAGGCCAGGCTGGCCAGGCATTGGCCGGAGTAGCTGATGCAGAGGGCGCCGTGGACGAAGGCCTCCAGTTCGACGTCGTTTGCCGGCGGATGGCGGCGATTTGGGCGATCGAAAGTTCCCGCGGCAGCACCACCCGGCGCACGCCCAACGCCGCGGCTTCATCGATACACTCGGCGCTGCTGAGGGTCATTTGGGTCGAGGCGTGCAGCGGCAACTCGGGGCACAGCCGGCCGATCAGCCGCAGCAGCCCGAGGTCTTGCACCAGCACGGCGTCCACGCCGGCCGCCACGGCCAGCCGCACCACGCGCTCGGCCTCCTCCAATTCGTCGCTGAAGACCAGCGTATTGAGCGTCAGGTAGCCCTTCACCCCGCGGACGTGGAGGAACGCCATGAGTTCGGGCATTTCGGCGGGTGCGAAATTGACCGCTCGCGCACGGGCGTTCAGCCCGCCTTGCAGTCCGAAGTACACCGCATCGGCCCCGTTGGCCACCGCCGCCCGGCGCAGTCCCAATCGCCGGCCGGGGCCATCAACTCCGGGGCGGTGAAGACGGTGGCAGGCATGGAAGGCGGCTCGGGGGCGCTCTTCTAGCCCCGCCTCCGGTTCGCAGCAGGAGCGCTCGTGGTCGCGGCTTTCCGCATTGTATCACCATCCGGCGGTCGGACAGGAGCATCGTCCCCCGCACTTGTGGCCCGGCGGCCGAATCGGCTATACTACGGTGCCAATTGTTAACCGGTTTGACTTGGGAGATGAGATTGTCATGGAAACCCGCCCCGCGCACCACGTTCGTGATGAAACTGAAGAGCCGCCGTTGTCCGAAGTGCGGCGGGAAGATCAATTCGCAGCAGACCCGCTGCAAGCGGTGCCACGAGGTGCAGCGGCGGCCGAAGAAGTGATGCGCGGCCAGCACGCTGTGCCGTGACGGCATCGTTGCGGTCGCAACATGCCCACGGCGAAGCTGCATCAACTCGGGTCTAGCGTTTCTTCGGTTTCAGTACCGGCTCCTCCGGCTTTGGTTCCGGTTTCGGCGGCGGGGTGCAATCGACGAGCATGTAGCCCGCCCAGAAAAAGGGATGGCTGGCCTTGGGCGTTTCGTCGGCCGCTCCGCGCTTGATCCGCGGCTCGCCCTCGAGGTTCACGCGGGAATCCATGTCCAGCAGGACGGCCCGCTGCCAGGCGTCGGCCGGCGAGGTGTGGGGCAACTCCTGGGCGAACTCGCGGACCAGGTCGAAGCTGCTCTGCCCGCCGGTCCGCCACCGGCTCAACAGCAGCGTCCGCGCGCCGCTGGCCATCAGCCCGCAGACCGAGAGAAACATCTCGTTTCCGGGCGGGCCGCGATGGACCCGCTTCAGGGCGTCCTCGGCGGCGGTGTGGAAGCCGGGGAGCAGGATCACGTCCGGCCTGCCCCAGGGCAGCACGAGCCAGTCGGCCACCGTGCCGCCCGGCTTGCTGCGGTCCAACGGCGCCGGGTTCCAGCCGTAAGGGTCGTCGGAGGGCACGAGGTCTTCGAGCACGATCAGCCGCTGGAAGAGCGTGCTGTAGAGCGCCGAGGGGGCCGGCGGCGGCGGCCTGAGCAGCACCGCGCCAGGCACGACCGCGGCAAGCTGCTCGAAGGCCTTCTGCGTCACCTCGTCCTTGTCGTTCGGATAGAGCTTGCCGACCACCACGGCCGTGTTGCCCGTCGGGTTGCGGCCGGGGCCTGCGGGGCGCAGAGCGAGAGGGTCGGGGCGTAGCGGATGCGGAACCGCGACATCAGCGGCTGCGACTGCCCGTCCACCTTCACCTGCAACGCCTCGAACGGCAGATACCAGAGCACGCCGTCGGGCACGATCGCCAGCTCGTCGAAGGGCTGCGAGAAGTCGGCCGGCGAGCCCTTCAGCAGCGCGTCGAGGACTTGCCGGGCCGACTGCTTCCACTTCGCGTCGGCGAGGTCCTTCACGGCCATCTCGTGGTTCGGTCCGAACTGGCCCATCTCGCGGAGCAGGGCCTGAATCTGCCGCGACAGCGCCGGCGGCGGCGCCGACCTGCCAACAACTGCACCGCTCGTTGTTCAGCAGGAACCCGTACAAGCGGCGGCCGGTGGCGAAGAAGGCCAGGGCGGCCTGTTTGTCGGGCAGCGATTTCTGCACGTCGGCCACGGGCAGCAAGGGGGGAAAGACCAGGCTGGCCGGCTCGCGCCGCAGGGCGATCTCCCGCAAGATCGCCTCCTGCTTCGCGCCGATGGCGCCCAGTTCGGCCAACTGCCGCATCTGCTCCTTCAGCGCCGCCTGGTCTTCGGCCACCAGCGGCAGCTTGCCGAGCGCCGAGCGGATCTCCCGCGCCTGCTGCGAGAGCTTGTTGTAGGCGGGGTAGCGGGCGAGGATGTCCTGCCGCTGGAGCAGGGCCTCTTGCGGCAAACACTCCCGCGCGGCCTCGAGTATCCACCGCAACGATTCCAACCGCCCGCCGAACTCCAGCGACGTGAAGAAGCGGTGCCGCCGGGCACGCTCGGCGATCTCGACGGCGGCCGACACCTCTTTCACGCCGCTCCGCTCGACCGCCGCCTCGAACCAATGCTCGATCGGCAGCGGATGCGGCGTCATCAGCACCGCGAGCGACTCCATCGGGCTCGAAGGCCCAATCGGCCGGCCGCGGATCGCGGAGCACCTCGCCGAACAGGTCCATGGCGCCCCGCGGCGTCACCCCGCCGTCGACGTAGAGGTTGTCGGCCAGGCCGATTTGGAGCAGCCAGAGCGAGCCGCCGGCTTGCCGCGGAACACCGGCGCCGCGAGCCGTGCTGCATGTAGCCCATCGCGGCGGCAAAGGCGGTGTTGCCCTCGGGAATCCGCTTCTGCTGGTACGCCACCAGGGCGGTGAGGTAACTCAGCCGGGCGCCGATCGCAGCCGGCGCCCATCGTCCGCCGGCCGATCGCGGCGCGGGCCTCGTCGAGCATGGCCGCGGCCTGCCGGGTCTGGCCCAGCACGGCGTAGTTCTCCGCGGCGCAGAGCAAGAGCGACGTCTGCAACTGGCGGAGATGATTCCGCTTCGCCCAGAGGATGGCCGGCTCCAGCGGCGGGAAGAGCCCCTTGCGGTTGGCCATCAGGTGCGTCAAGGCCCCGTAGCGGAAGGCCTCTTCCAGGACGCCGTAGTCGGGTACGTAGGGGTCCCGGAGTAGGTGTTCACGGCGGCGTAGGTGGCCTCCTCGAAGTACTTCGAGGCCGCGGCGTACTTCCCGGTCAAGAGGGCCTGGTGGCCGAGCTCCAGGAGGGCGACGCTGGTCATGGGATGATCGAACTCGCCGGCGGCCAACCGCCCGCCGCAAGTAGCCGATGCCTGCCCCTCTCTCCGCCGGCCACCAGGGCCAGGCCGAGCTCCAGGTCCATGTAACATTCCGACCAGTGGTTGGGCGGGCCGGCGGGGCGGTCAGCGCCGCGATCACGTCATTGCTCAGTTGATCGTACTTGCAAAGCGGTCCCAACAGGGCCGCCCGCCGCCGCAATGCCAATGCGGTGCAGCGCACGATCTGTGCGGGGTG
>CAWJIF010000009.1:0-247691 GCA_963842875.1 Candidatus Bathyarchaeota archaeon | reverse complement strand
AATACTCAATAGACATTAAGAATGTAGAATTTTCTTGAAAAATAATCAACGTAGGGAGATTTTGAAAATGCTGCGACGATAATTCCAACTTGTTCATCACTAGGCATTGGTACACTAATGTTTCCGTTTTTGATTTCGTTTGCGTTCAGTTCGTAAACATTGTAGGTGATGGTTCCCGAAGAGAACAGAGCGCCAGAGCAAAGGATTTGCGCGATATCATGTCCGATTACATCTTCTCCAGTTGCTGTGAATGCTAATCCAACACCTCCCCCAAAAATTATCAAATGCCCTAACCCGATGGGCAGACACGCAATTGCTGTACGTGCCCTTCCCGAGTCAGTTATTCTTCCTAACACTATGCCTCCCATGCTCTGAACTTGAGAGACATAGACGCCAGTTGATGCTAGGGGGTATCGCAGGTCAAGAGCGTTTGAGAAGTTAGATGGAATTGAGGCCAAGCTTTCATTTTCGGCTAAGGTCTCATTAAATAGTACAAAACCTAATGTTCGATTCTGGGAATCAGCGTATGATGCCGTGGAGAAAAGATGAATAAGATTCCCATTGTAACCTGAGAAATAAGCAAACGCATCGCCTATCCCGAATCAATGTACCCCCCGCTCGAATCCAATTTCCAACCAAACTACTATTCGCAGCGTGTACGGTTGCTGGAAAAACGCCAGATGGCATAATAATTATGCTGTCAAAATTCGTCTGCATTATGTGTCTCAAGCCAGTGGCATTTACAGTTTTTATGTTGCCTCGATAGTTTCCAAGTTGAAGATCAACAGGAATGTGATCGAGAAGGCCGATCCAGCCTCCTCTAGTAACCGACGAAGATGGATAATTATCATCATAATAAATGAAGACTTCTTTATCAACGATTTGTTGAGTTGTGAGAGATGCGGCTGCGATAATCTGAATGTCTACAGGATAATTGCCAGATTTTAATCCGTAATTTATTCCAATGTCATCTTCTTGCTTTTTGAGGGAGAGAACGTCAAAGGTGACAGTCTGGTTGGTTAGAGGTTGTATGTAGGCTAGGAATTGGCCAAGAATCAAAAACATCAAAAATATCGTCAGGATTTTTGCGGGGTTAATCATTGGCCATTTGAAGTACAATTTGCTATTTTCCGTTTTCTCTAGTTGAAGATCGTCTTGCATTTCGGCTTTTTTAGTTTTCATAAGAGCTTTAATTGAGCCCCTTAGGCAAAGGATTAAGGTGGCAACTCCTAAAATAGTTCCGCCAAGAAGGACTGCCAAACCCACCGTACGTGCAAAGAAATTCGCTCCGTTCCATATCGTTTGGAGGCTTAAGAACGGAGTATACGCTGCTAGTGGATAGAAGAATGAAGTTCCAAGCAATCCGATCAAAAACAATAATGCAAAAATCGAAAATGCATTTATCTCTTTGTAGTTATCTCGATAAAGTCCATAACTTAGGATTAGGAAAGGCAGCACCCATAACACATATTGGGCATTTACGGTCAGTGAGGTCATGTATATCGTAGAAATAACTGCAATATGCGCAAAGACAAATGTCCTCAGAATGTCTTTTCGTCCTTGGAAGGAGATGAACCCTATGAACATTATAACCGCGAAACAGATTGATATTAGAGTTAGGGAAACCGTTGCGGAATTACTAACAAGGGATGTAAACAACCCCCCTAATCCAGGCAGAATTAGTATGATGGCTAATGGTGTCAACCCCCCAAATGAGGGTATGATCTCAGTTCTAGCGAAAACATCGTGAATGAAGTTGCTGTTGATAAGAGGAACCAGAAACAGAGAAAGAGATGCTAGCATTCCTACAACAAACTTTAGACCTCCCGCGAATACTCCTCTAATATTCTTGGTAATGTCTACTTCTTTGATTTCAAAGGCAGCAATGAAAAAAAGATATATGGGAACCAAAAAGACTGGATAAATCTTAAACAGAGCCCCAAGACCGATTGCAATGCCCGATGCAAAGTAGTTTCGTCTGAAAAATAAGCAAAAGGACAAGACAGTCATTAATGTTGGAAGAACGTCAAATTGGCCTTGAACGGCAACAACGCCAATAACCAGAGGATTAAGGAACCATAAAATAAAGGAAGTTCTTGCTAGTTTTTCATCTTTTTTATTTTTGACTATGTTGTAAATAATCAAACCTATTAGCAGATCTGCAGCTATCAATGGAAGTTTACAAAGAATATTGAATAGAGGGGAAGTAATTACCGGGGGGATGTTCCATAGGTGATATGGCACGCTTACAGTATCCATGTGCACTCCAAGCAATGCCGGACTTGCAAAGAAACTTGCAAACCTATAAGCGGGGAATTCAATGTACGCCCATAGTGGGGGGTAGCCGAAGGAGTTAGTTGTATAGACGTTGAGGCCTGCCAGTAGATTGTTAGTCACTGTATATAGAACTTGTAAGTCGTTTGGATCAGATGAAAAGGGAGCAAGTAAAAGCCTTAAAGCTAGACCAATAAGAATCAAGCTGAGCAAAGGGCAAGCCCTTCGTTTAAAAACCCTCTTTGTCATTGCACCTTCGACTAGTGAAATCAAGTTCATCTCGAACAACCCACGTGTTCCATAGTCTTTATGCTTCGAATTTTGTAATCAAAGTCTAGTCAGCACGAGCTATTTTTTTTTTGACTACTACATTTCTTTCTATTATGCTTTCTTCCAGCCTTTAGCGCGCGCATATTCATCCTTCACCTTGCCGAGAATTTTGCACTTTCAACACGGTAACGATATGGAATATTCCCTGCGCTCACATCTGAAAGGGCCAAAATATAGGCCAAAGACTGTAAAGAAAGCAATACAAGGAAATAAGGAATTTTTCTTTTTTCTCTAATAGAAAGCTTTAACAACATTGGCGCTATCTCGCCCACTCGCATCGTAGGAACAACGTATCCCAGCGTTTTTTTAATCAGAAGATGACCCGCAAAAATCCTTCTGCGTTTAGCAACATAATCTCCGCAATCTTCCGGATCCTTGGTGTAAACAATGGCATTTGGCGCATAAGCCACGCTATATCCCTTTCTTTGGGCACACCAAGAAACATATTCGTCATCTGACACCGTACAGTGAGGCAACTGCTCAATTACATTTCGCCTTATTGCAAAAAAAGTGCCATTAACTTTGGGCGGTTTAGCTTTATTGATCAAATCAATGCAAAGCTCATGATGTAGTTTGCGTTCTAACCAGGAAATATAAGGAAAAAGTCCTTGACCGTTACTATTCAAGGGCATAACATTCCCACTCACGACTCCAACCGAATCCTTGGAAAAAAAAGGCCTTAAAATTTCCTTTAGGCATCTATCATCAAGCTTGACATCACCATCTATGAAAATTACAAGGTCGGCGTCGCACACTCTTAGAATTTCGTTGAGTGCTTCGGCCTTGCCAGTTCTTTCAGAGCTATCAATCATTTCGATTAAAGAAGCATACTTCTTTGCTATTGATACAACTTCGCTTTGAGTACCATCAGTACTTCCACTTGCGTTCACAATAATTTTATCTGGGTGAAAATCGCTCTGGTCAAGTACTTGACGAAGAAGGCAACCAATTCTTCCACTTTCATTATACGCCGGAATTCCAACAGCAACATCAAACTTACGCTCTGGTACTGCAGAATTGACGTTAGACATCTTTTCGATCATTTGCCCCGACCATTATTGTTGAACCCCAAATCAGATGAAGTCTAACTCTTATCATCACATTTAGATAAGCTTTAGCATGATAAATTCTCTACACATTTCATTCTTTCTGACAAATCTCTACCTTTTTGCGAGAATATATAACGCGCGTTAACTCGGCTTTGAACAATTTTGATTTTCCCCATTTTCCATTACTGAAAGTAATAGGGACTTTGGCAACCCTGAGTTTTCTCAAGTGATAGATGCCGAGAGACTTCGAAAATGCTTCTTAATAGAACCTGATGCGTCTGTAGATATCGATGAGTCTTTCGATTTCTTCATCAATCTTATATGCATTCGGAAAACTATTCTTTGGTTCTCTGTTTTCCTCTTCGGATGGTATTGTGACGCCGAACTTGGATTTGATGACGTAGGTGAGGAAACATCTGAACTCGGCCTTGGTGAGTTTTGATTTTCCGCGTTTCCTGTTACTGAAAACAATTGGGACTTCGGCGACTCTGAATTTTCTAATCCACGCTTGTTTCACTGTTTCTATTTGGATTTCGTAGGTTTGGCTGTGAAGATTACTTATCACGCTTCTCACGTAATCTATCGAGTAGCATCTGAAACCACTGGTGCAGTCTTGTACTTTCATGCCAACCATCATCGTCGCTATTAGGTTAGCAACATGACTGATTAATTGTCTTGCGAGGGGCCACCCTTCTGTTTTGCCGCCGCGACTGTATCTACTGCCGATTACAAGGTCATTGCCGTGCTTCGCTGAGTTAACCAGTCTTGGTATATCTTTTGGTTTATGTGAGTAGTCTGAATCCATGGCGATGATGTAGTCTGGCGGCTTTTCTAAGGATAGGAGTAAACGAAAGCCTGCAGTTATGGCTGTTCCAAGCCCAAGTTTTGCAGGTCGGACAAAGAGTATGACGTTGTCGTATTCTTTTTGAAGCCGACGGACGATGTCCGCGGTTCCGTCGGGGCTTGAATCGTCGATGACCAGAACTAAGACGTTCAGGTTTAACCTCTGGATTTCCCGAATTAGGCTCTCTATGTTTTGTGCTTCGCGGTAGGTGGGGAGCATTACAGCGATAGTTGGTTCGTTTATAACATTCAGTCGGGTGTCTGGCATATTCGCGTTAGACACGCTGCTGTCCATCGCAAATGAAGAAGGGGTCCTTTCTTCTTCAAGGATTTCATTAACCAGCGTTTCGTTCACCCTTTTCCCACCTTTCAAGAAACTCACACTTAAGCCGTTTTACGCCCTCGTTATGCTTCATTATGTTATATAAGCCTATTTATATATTCATACATAAAAACGGAACAACACGGTGTCGAATGTTTCCTCAAATCTTAAACTGTTTCAAGAGTGATGGGGTTTGATGCGAAAAAAGTATAATAGGCAGCGAAGTGGTGTGTTGTAATATTACTGTAGTGACTGCGATGAAAGCGCCCAAGGAAATTACCACGTACTGTCCAAAGTGTAAGACGCATCAGGCGCACACGGTTTCGTTGTATAAGGCGGGGAAGCGGCGAGCCTTGGCGGTTGGTGAACGACGACATGAGCGTGAAAAGCATGGTTACGGTGGACAGAAGTATCCGCTTCAGAAGAAGTTTGCGAAAACAACAAAAAAACTGTCTCTGAAGCTAAAGTGCAAGGTGTGTGGTTATCAAAGGCAGAAGGATGGAATTCGACTTAGAAAACTGGTTATCGAGTAGGGTGATGCATGTTGAGTGAGTGGGATAAACTTATTCCTAAGCCAAGAAGCAAATTCTTACGTGTAAAGTGTTCTGATTGTGGGAATGAGCAGGTTGTTTTTGACAGCACGACTATGCAAGTGAACTGTAACGTTTGTGGCGCTGTGCTTGCCGAGTCTTCTGGTGGAAAAGCCAAGATTCGCGGAGAAGTCGTGGCGGAGCTAGAATAAACTGGCTGGAGCGTGAATGCGATTACGTTGAAGAGGCCTGAGTGGCCCGAAGTAGGCGACCTTGTGATCGTGACGGTTAATCGGATTACAGATTATGGTGCATACGTTACGTTAGATGAGTATGGCAAGGAGGGGTTGCTTCATGTTTCTGAGGTTGCGTCTTCTTGGGTTAGGAACATCCGTGACTTTGTTCGTGAAGGACAAAAGACGGTTTTGAAGGTTCTGCGTGTTGATACTGAGAAGGGGCATGTGGATCTTTCGCTTAGGCGTGTTACGAAGCGTGAGCGTATTGATAAGGTTATGTATTTTAAGCGTGAGCGTAAGGGTGAGACGCTTATGCGCAGTGCTGGGGAGAAGTTGGGTTTGTCTTTGGATGACATTTATGCGAAGGCTGGGGTCTTGATGGAGAAGGAGTTTGGTGATGTTTATGAAGGTTTAGAGCGGGCGGCACGTGAAGGGCCGAAGGTGCTTGTTAAAGTTGGTGTGCCTGAGGAGATTGCTGTGGGGTTGGAGGAGATTGCACGTGAGAAGATTCGTTTACCTCTTGTGAAGATTAAAGGTGTTTTGGAGTTGAGTTGTCGTAAGCCTGATGGTGTTCGTTGTGTGCGCGAGGCTCTGCTTGCGGCGAAGAAGGCTGAAGAGGCGAAGGAGGGCTTGGTGCGGGTTTATGTTGTGGCTCCGCCGAAGTATGTGATTGAGGCGGCTGCAGAGGACTATAAGAAGGCGGATAAGGTTTTGCAGAAGGCTTCTGAAGAGGTTTTGCGGGTCATTGAGAAAGCTGGTGGAGAGGGCGTTTTTAAAAGGGAGAAGTAGATGGTTTGGCTTTTGCGTAGGTGCGAGAAGTGCTTGCGGTACACGTTGAGGCGAGATGTGTGCCCGTATTGTGGGGGTTTTGTGCACATGCCGCATCCGGCTAAGTTTTCGCCTGATGATAAGTATGCGAAGTATAGGCGTAGAGTAAGCGAGGAGCAGTGAGCATATGCAGAAAACAGAGATTGTTGAAGTGGTTCAGGCGGAGTTAAAAAATCCTATTCTAATTGAGGGTTTGCCAGGTTTAGGTATGGTTGGACGGATTGCAGTGCGTTTCCTCGCTAAATCATTGGGCGCAGAGCGTTTGGCGTTCTTATATTCGCCTCATTTTCCTTATTATGTTGTGGTAAATAAGAAGGGTGATGCACGGCTTTTGAGAGGCGAGTTTCGTTTTTGGAAGAATAAGACTGGCGAGGGCGACGTGGTGTTTTTGAGTGGTGACAGTCAGGCGCAGACGATTGAGGGGCAGTATGAGGTGGCGGATTGTATTTTAGAGTTTGCCAGAGCTCATGGGGTTAAGACGATTATTTCGCTGGGAGGTTTTCGTGTGGAGACGGAGGAGGCGCCGAAGGTGATTGCTGCGGCTACTGACAGTGAGCTTTTAGGAAAAGCTATTGCGGCGGGTGCTGTGGCGAGTGGTGCTGGAAATCCTATTGTTGGAACGGCTGGCTTGCTGTTGGGGATGGCGCATTTTAAGCATGTTGAAGCGTTGTGCCTTCTGAGTGAGACGCGGGGGTATTTGCCTGATCCGCGCAGTGCTAAGAGCATGCTTGGCGTGTTGGTGAAGTTGTTGGATGTGAATGTGGACTTGGCGGGTTTGGACAAGGAGATTGAGAAGGCGGAGCAGATTGTGGCTAAGATGAAGCAGATTGAGCAACGTAGGGAGTTGCAGCAGCAGAAGATTAGAGAGCAGGAAGAAGGGAAGGTTAAGTACATCAGTTAAAGGCCTTCTGTGGTGTGTGTTCTCGGCGCAGCCTCTAGACCTTTCTATTTGGTTAATAGGTCTAAGGCTCAGTTCCGTTTCTCCGTACGCGCGCACTCTCTCTTAGTATAAGTAGTACCGAAAATGCCATCATTATACTACTTTATGTTTCTTTTGTTCTTTTAGTTCTCTGCGTAGTACTTTGCCCAACGGTGTTTTTGGCAATTCTTTTCTGAACTCTATTTCTCTGATGTGTTTGTATGGTGCTACTCTTTCTTTCACGAAATCCATAAGCTCCTTCTCCGATGCCGTAGTGCCTTCTTTTAGCACTACAAACGCCTTCGGAATCTCCCCCGTCGTCTCATTCGGTTTGCCCACCACCGCAGCATCCTTCACCGCAGGGTGCTCCATTAAAACATCCTCCAACTCCAGCGGATACACGCTGTATCCCTTGTACTTAATCAAATCCTTCTTACGATCAGTAATGAAGAAATACCCATCATCATCCATCCTGCCCACATCACCCGTATACAACCACCCATCCCTAAGCATCACATCGGTCTCCTCAGGCATGTTCCAGTAACCCTTCATCACTTGGGGACCGCGAACCATCAACTCCTCCACCTTACCCGTCTTCACTTCCTTACCCGTCTTCAAACTCACAATCTTCGCCTCAGTATCTGGCCAAGGCATACCTATACTGCCAATCTTCACCGTCTTCATCGACTTATCCAACGGATTACAATGCGTCACAGGCGAGCACTCCGTCAACCCATAACCCTCCACAAGCACGCCACCAGTCGCCTTCATAAACCGCTTCTGCACGTCAGGCGGCAACGGCGCCGCACCAGAAATACAAAACTTAACACTAGACAGATCATGCTTCGGCGCGTCAGGATGCGCCATAAGAACAGAATACATCGTAGGCACTCCGCAGAAGATCGTAACCCCGTACTGCTCTATTGCTTTCAGAGCCTCTTTCGGGCGAAAACGCGGAATCATCACCATAGCGCCTGCAAGATGAACCGCCGCGTTCATCGAAGTCGTCATACCATAAATATGAGACAACGGCAAAACAGTCAAAAACACCTCCGAACTCGTCCGAGCTGTCAACCACTCTGCACACATAATCGCGTTCGAAACCAAATTATAATGCGTAAGCATCGCTCCCTTCGGAATTCCAGTCGTGCCGCCAGTGTACTGCAACACCGCAACATCCACCTTCGGAAACACCTTCACCTGAGGCGGATTCGCCGTATGCTTCTCCATCAACTCACTAAAAAAATACACCCCAGGCGCTCTTTCAACCTTACGACTAGGCACTCTACCCAACACTTCACCGAAAAACGTCTTCGCGGCAGGCATGAAATCCTTCATCCTCGCCACAATAACACGCTTAAGAAGTGTCTTGCTCCAAACCGCTTTAACTATTGGATAGAACACGTCAAGCACTACAATCGTCCCCGCCTCTGCATCATTGACCTGGCGTGACACCTCCCGCTCCTTCATCAACGGATTAACTACCGTAACAACAGTCCCAGCCTTCAACGCCCCATAATAACTAATAACATACTGCGGCACGTTAGGAAGGAAAAGCGCGACACGATCACCCTTCTTAACGCCCACAGCACTCAAAGCCACAGCAAACTTGCTTGTCAAAACATCCAATTCATGATAAGTAATCCTTTTCCCGTAGAAAACAATAGCCACATTCTTCGGGTAAAGATTCGCGGTTCGCGTCAATAACTCATAAAGCGGAATCTCAGGATACTGAATTGACTGCGGTACACTTTCTGGCCAATTCTTCAGCCAAGGCTTGGACATAAACGACCTTTCCCCTCTTCCGGTATGATTACCGGAACTATATAATAATTCACGCAAGCTGGCATTAACGCTATAATCTCTCAAACTTCATACTTGTTACTGGAGAAGGAGATTGTGGAATTATTAGCGCGCGCTAACAGAACTCGACGACGGAAGCAGACTACTCGCCCACTTGACCGACGTAGCTCCGAAAAACCTCAAAGTGGGCATACCAATCTAAGTGACGCAGCATCAAATAGCGGCAGATAGACTAGCCTACAAGTTCAAACCGCTATGACGCTATAGGAATCTTTTCTGGCAGATACTTCTCGTAAAACTCCTTAGCCTTCGCAACAGCCTTCTCGGGTATTCTTAATAATGGGTATGGATAATCAGGGTTTAGTTTAGCGCTTTTACCGAAAAACTGCTTAACCTTGGCAACGTTCCCCTCGTAAATTGCCAATCCTCCTGCAATGTCGTACAAAACTCTCGCCCTATGGTTGTTTTTTTCCTTCTCAAACTCCTTCGCCTTATCCAACGCTTGGTCAATTGTTATTTTAATCTTTCTCGGATCAAGATACATCGTCTCAAACAACGCTTCATAAACTTCTTTGTCGTCTCCGCAAATTTCTTCTAAATCGGTTAGTTTTGGTTTTTCCGTAGATTTTACGATTGGTTTAGTCATTATAGCTCCTCTCTCAAAGGTTCTTTTGAGGCTCGAATCCTCATGTGGCTTCTTGTGATGCATAAGATTCAAGTCCCTATTAAAACTTATTTGTACTAAAACGGGTTTTTTCAGATAAACTTAAACATCTGAATGTTCAAATCATAGGGTCATGCCATACCGCTTCAACTTTGACCTCTCCGGCATTTCCAAGTCTCTCTTCAAAGAAGTAGCGAAAGTTGCTGGAGAAAAAGGGGTGCACAAGAAGCTCGGAAAGAGTGCGAGAGAATTAGCAACCAAGCTAAGAATCGAGGAAGCCACGGGACTCAACGTGACCGACGCTTTAGTGCTTCTCGAAGACATGGTGGACATCCAGATAAAGAACATGTCAGAGCAAGAAAAATTCGGGAAAGCCGGAAAAAAAGCATTGCTTCTTCCCCACTGTTCCAGAAAATACATGGATGACCGCTGCAAGGCGCACTTTGACCAGACTATTCCATCCTACGTCTGTGCGCACTGCTCACCAGACTGCCAAGTTAACGAGGCAACACAACTCGCAAAAGCAAAGAAATATGACGTTTTTATTTTAGCCGGAGGTTCTTGCGTTGAAAAAATAATGAAGAATAACCTGTATGATGGTGTTTTGGGCGTTGCTTGCACAGAAGAATTGAGAATAGGCGGAGCCTACCTGAAAAGCATCGGGGTTGCAGGACAAGCCCTGCCTTTGGTAAAAAATGGATGTGCAAACACCAAATTCAACCTTGATGGCCTAAACATATTAATGTAAAACCTCATGACGAGTGCTTCAGATAGTAGTAGGCTTATGCGTGTTGCCTGCTTCGCTGACCGCTTTCATCAGGGGCATCGGTGGGACAATAGTTTTTTGTACTGTTTGTTAGAGAGGTGGCGAAAATTGAGTCGACTTTTTTTTTATGTGCATCAGGCTGCAATTTCAGAGAAAGTGGTTAGGTTGACTTTTAGCGGTGGTTTCACTGTGTCTGAAATTCGCGCTGCGATGAGGTATTTTATGTCTTTCTCATTTGCGATGTCGACCATTCTTTGCGTGATGACACCGTCAAAGATTACCATGTCAACGCCGCTTGCTTGTTGAAGTTTTTCTGCCAACTCGCTAACTGGCAAGCGTTCAGTTTGTTCCATCTTTTCATCCAGCAAGACTGCTTCCAGAGTGCCTGCTAATTCCTGCGCGATTTCCACAGCTTTTTTTGGTAGCATTACCTTGCGTCGTTCTTTTCTTGGCTTGAGTTTTTCTATTGGGATTTTTTGTTCGAGGGCGTTGAAGATGTCTTTGCAGCTTATCTCTTCTACTTCTTTGCCTTGTGGCGCTCTCGCGATGTATTTGATGTCTGTCACTTGCAGTAGTTCTTTCAGAATTAGGTCTCCACCTCTGTCGCCGTCCAAAAACGCTGTAGCTTCTTTTTCCTTGCAGATTTGTATTATTGTCTCTGGGATTTTTGCGCCTTCTAGGGCCATTACGTTTGTGATTCCGCACTTTAGCAGGTTAATCACATCGGCTCTGCCTTCGACTAGGGTTATTTCTTTGGCGTTTTCGATGCCTGGCGTGGCAGTGAGTTCTTCTGGACCGTAGTTGATGACTTTTGTGGCTTTCATTGTTTCTGAGACTTCTTTGAAAACTTCTTCTGTGCTGGGTAGGGTTTCGATGTTCCACTTGTGTAGAATTTGTTTAGCTCTGTCGATGATTATTTTTCGTCTCGTATCGCGTATATCCTCTATCTTTTCGAGTGTGACTTTTGCTTGGCATGGTCCTACACGGTTTATGCTTTCGAGGCTGGCGGCAATGATTGCTGTTGACACTCTGTCGAGGCTAGTGGGGATGATTATAGAACCCGTGGTCATGTCTTGTTTTGATGTTAGGTCTATTTCTATTCTGCCTATTCTTCCAGACTTTTGCAACTCGCGCAGGTCGAGTTCTGGCCCGAATAAGCCTTCTGTTTGTCCGAAAACTGCGCCTATGACATCTGGTTTTTCGACGACGCCTTCTATTTCAAATTTAGCGCGTATTTCATACTTTACTGTAACGGTCTGTGATGATCCCGTAAGCTTCACCTCCGATTATGAAGTAAACTTTTTATTATTATGGTTATTGTGAACTCGGATAAATGGAGTTCAGTAGTGAGTATTTTTGGGTGCCTATTATAGTTTACGAATCTATACTAAGCTGCGTGCGCCCTCCGTGCGGTGCGTGCGCCCGGTCTTGTATATGCTGCAAATATGCGGAGTGGATAGACGAGTTAACAGCAAGGTGTCTTAAGCGGCTAAACCTCTTGCCTTTCTCTCTTTCTTCGTTTTATTTATCATCTGTTCAACTTGTTTTGCGGCAGTTCCGAGATAGTTCCTCGGGTTCAACGTCCTATTGACTTCCCTTTCATTCAACAATTTTCGCACTTTTTTGTCTTCTGATAGAACTGTTCTGAATGGTTGTTTTTCTGTTTCGCTTTTTATTGCAAGCACTCGCAGGTGTTCGTGAGCTTCTTGACGGTTCATTCCTTTTTCTGTTAAGGCTATCATTACCGCTTCTGACATGCACCGTCCTTGCGTTAATCCGATGTTCTTTTTCATTCTTTCTTCATCTACCACAAGCTCAGAAACAATATCAGTCATAAGCGCAAGCATGTAATCCACGAGTATGCATGCTTCTGGAAGAATGAATCGTTCAGCAGAGGACTGCGTCAAATCCCTCTCATGCCAAGTCTGAACATTCTCAAACGCAGGCACCACCAAACCCCGCACAATTTTCGCCAACCCACAAACCTTTTCACAAATTATGGGATTACGCTTATGGGGCATAGTCGAACTCCCTACCTGCTTTGCCTTATCGAATGGTTCGTAAAGCTCTCCGATTTCGGGTCTCTGCAGCTCTCGAATCTCAGTAGCGAAGCTCTCCAATGAGGACGCGATTAAAGCTAAGAGAGCCACGAGTTCAGCATAACGGTCACGTTGGATGATTTGGGTTGAGATATCTGCGGGTTTTATGTTCAACCTTTTCATGACAAGTTCTTGTATCTTCATCGCGTTAGGTCCTAAGCCCGCCTGAGTTCCAACAGCACCGCTCATTTTTCCAACAAGCAGTCGCTCTTTGCATTCTCTGAGGCGCTGAATATGTCGAGCGTTTTCTCGCATCCAAACCGAAAACTTGAACCCCAGAGTAGTTGGTAATGCATGTTGCCCATGAGTCCGACCCATGATAACCGTGCGCTTGTACTTCTTAGCCTTCTCCAACAAAACCCCTTCAAAACCGCTAAGCCGTTGTTCAATGATCGTCACTGCTTCCTTCAACTGCAAAGCCGTCGCCGTATCCAAAATGTCCGAGCTCGTCGCGCCAAGATGCACACAGGCGCCGCTTGGTCCACAAACTCTAGCCAAAGTGCGAGCAAGCGCAGCCACATCGTGTTTAATTTCCTTTTCAATCGCAATCACTTCGGAAAGCTTAACATGCTTCGTAGACGCCATCTGCACAATCTTTTCCGCATCCTTCCGCCCTATATCGCCCACTTCAGCGTGCGCCCACGCAAGCGCGGCTTCAACATCCAACAATTTCTGAAGCCTATTCTCCTCTTCAAAAATCCGCCTCATCTCAGGCGTTCCGTATCTGCCCGTGTCAATTGGAAGTATTGGCAAACCCTTGTTGCGCCTCCACTAATAATTATGCCCCTTTTGCTTTTTACCAATTTCGCCTCAAGCAAACGTTAACAACAATAACCGCATTAACATAAGCTACTGGAGACCGCAACACAATTGGGCGCCATAGCCGCTTTAGTGCAAAAAGAAGAACAAGCAACCGCTAATGCAGTCTTCAACATGCTTAAAGAGTTATCGCACCGCGGCAAAGATGTATATGGAATAGCTTCAGCGAAAAAACAAACACTTGTAAACTCCCTTGAAAAACTAAACACCGCAGACATCCGGTCAAACGTCGTTTTAGGCTATGCTTTCTCCCGAATTCTCCCCGAAGACACTCCGCAACTCTTCACCAGAGGCAACTTCACACTGGCATTTGAAGGCAGGATTTATCCGTCAAAACACGCAGACTCGCCTATGCGTCTGGAGAAACTGGAATCTAGCCCTGAAAGGATCGCTTCCGCAATAGTCAAAAACTGCAACGGCGCTTACGCATTCGCCATTGCAACACTGGACTCGCTTATTGTGGGCAGAGACGTTATGGGCTTGGCGCCGCTTTATTTTGGCAGAAACGAGACCTTATGCGCTTTCGCTTCTGAGCGCAAAGCTTTGTGGAAACTTGGCTTAAGCAGGGTGGAACCGTTTCCGCCAGGCAACATCGTCGTAGTTAGGAGTGATACGCGTTTTTCTTTTAAACGTGTCAAAACAGTTGAACCACCTATTTTGAGACAATTAGAAATGGAGCCTGCGGCCAAATGTCTACAAACGCTTTTGATGCACTCAACCGAAGACAGGGTTTCAGATGTGAAAGATGTTGCTGTCGCATTTTCCGGCGGCTTGGACAGTAGCATAATTGCCTTCCTCGCCCAAAAGTGTGGCGTCAAAGCACACTTGATCACTGTTGGATTAGAAAATATGCCAGAAACCAAGTATGCTGAAGACGCTGCCGAGGCCTTAAACATGCAAATCCAAGTGAAAACTTATTCAATCGACGACGTTGAAGCAGTGCTTCCTAAAGTTTTATGGCTAATCGAAGAACCAAACGCTGTCAACTGCAGCATAGCGATACCGACTTATTGGATTGCTGAAGTTGCTGCGGCGCGTGGACTTAAGGTTCTGATGGTTGGACAAGGCGCAGATGAACTTTTCGGAGGCTATCACAGATACCTAGGCATTTATGCAGAAAAAGGCGCCAATACCCTGAAGAAAGACTTGTTCAATGATGTTGCGAGGTGTTATGAAACAAATTTCCAACGAGACAACCAGGCCTGCATGTTTCATAACGTGGAATTGCGTCTTCCCTACGTCGATTTGCGGGTTGTCAATTTTGCATTAAGCTTGCCTTTATCTCTTAAGATTCAATCTCCGACTGATAAGCTTAGAAAGAGAGTGTTGCGAAAAGCTGCGGAGAATTTTGGTCTGCCCGGGTTTGTTGTGAACAAGACCAAGAAAGCCATCCAGTATACTACTGGTGTGGATAAGGCTTTGCGAAAACTCGCGAAAAGAGAAAACTTAAACCTCCATGAATATTGTAGAAAAGTTTCTCGAGAACTCTTTCCAGAGATGAAGTTCAATGACTAAGACTGCAGTAGTTTACACTTCAAAATACTTGAATCACAATCCCGGACCGAGTCATCCTGAAAGTGCAAAGCGATTAAAGGTAATGATGGAAGCGTTGAACTCTAGTCATGTTATTGATGGAGAAAGATGCAGGCTTTTCGAACCAGACCTTGCCCGCATAGAGGATGTGGAGCTCATTCACCATCCAGACTATATTAGACTGGTTAATCGGGTCTGCTCCGCGGGCGGAGGTCTTCTCGACCTTGGCGACACGGAGGTTTCTCCTGAAAGTTTTGAGGTTGCGCTTTATGCCGTCGGCGGTGGTTTGAAAGCCGTCGACCTGGTTCTTGCGAAAAAGGTTGAAAACGCCTTTGCTTTTGTTCGTCCCCCAGGGCATCACGCTGGGCCATACAGCGCTTCTGGGTTCTGCATTTTTAACAACATCGCCATAGCAGCAAAGTATCTTCTTTACAAAGTTGGGTTTGACCGTGTTTTGATCTTGGATATTGATGCTCATCACGGAAATGGTACGCAAGAGGTCTTTTATGACACGGACCATGTGCTGTTTATAAGTTTGCATCAAGACCCGAGGGGGTTTCCGGGCACAGGATTTGTGGACGAGATTGGCGAGAAGGATGGTTTGGGTTACAACGTGAATTTTCCTTTTCCATTCAGAACGTGCGACGAAACCTATGAAAGAGCGTTTAACGAGGTAATCACTCCGATAGCGGAACAATACCGACCGCAGTTTATACTGGTTTCCGCCGGATTTGACGGTCATTTTACCGACACCGTGGCTGAGCTTTCGCTGACTGTGAACGGTTACACGAGAACCTTTCAGCACATTCTGGACTACGCATCAAGACTTTGTGATGGAAAATTTGCGGTTCTACTAGAAGGAGGCTATAACCTCAACATTATTGGAAAAATCGCTACTAGTGTAGTTGCAGAAATTGCGGGAATCCCATTCTCTCTTCCAGCTGAGTTTCCAGAAATAGATAAAAGAGTGGTAAAGCAGGGCGAGAAAGTAATAGAAGAGGTAAAACGGATTCATTCGGCATATTGGAAACTTTTATAGATTATTCGATGACTTCTATAGCAGCATTCGGACATTGTGCCTCGCATGCCCGGCATATTAGACACTCGTCTTTCTTCACTGGAACCGATTTTTCGTCTTTAATTTCATAAACACCCACTGGGCACGTGTCAACGCAGGTCTTGCATCCGTTACATTTTTCCATGTCGACTTTGATTTCAACCATTGTGCTATCAACTCCTTAGTTCTAGTTTTTTATTCAAGTTAGAACGGTGAAATAAAAGGGTTTAGGATTTTCTAAGCGGTTCCCTCGCTTAACCTCAGGAGTGCGCCGTCGATGGTTGTTTTTGCCTTCTCCCTTCTTTTGTTCAACTGGTCTTGAAGTCGCCTGTAGGCATCCAAACTAATGGCGCTACTTCTGTACCGTGCTTCAACCCTCTTTACTTCTGCCTCTACGCCTTCGAGTTCAGCTTCTGCTATGTCCAGATCTTTTAGAATCTCGGTGTATTTTGGTCCAACGGCCTTCACTCTTTGTTTAAGGTCTACTAGTTCCCTGTCTAGCCTAGAGAGCTGGCTTTCAAGCATTCGTTTGCGTATTTTGTAGCGTCTACGTGGTAGTTTTCCTTTCTGTGTTTGGCGTTCAATGGATTCAAGTTCTCGTAGAATTCTTGCTCTTTCTTCGTATGATGAAACTATAGATTTGAGGGTCTGTGGTTTCACCGCTGCTCCCCGCATGGGTGAAGGCAGTGATGGTTTCGGTCTTTGCCATAACAAGGCGATTGCGACTCCAACCGCCGAGATTGCAGTCATCCATAGTGTGGGGCGGAAGGAAGCCCAGAACACGGAATAAACATATGCCATGTGCATATCCAAGTTGCTGTATGATGAAACATTGTATGCTGTAAAGAGGACTTCTTCTTGAAGTGCTTCTTTTTGAAGGTCATATCCTTTAATGCTTGGGTACTCCTTTATGGATGCGCCCTCAGGAAGGGAGACTGTGAGGGTCAGTTTCCCTATGACGCTGTCCAAATTCTTTGTGATGGGAAGACTCAAGTCGAATTCGCTATTTCCACTTTCATCGCTATTATTACCTGAAGGTAAGAAATAATTCACCGAAAAGTTCGTAGAATTTCCTGGTTCAAAAGAAAACCCAAGACTTAGACTGTACGTGGTTGTGTTCTTGTCCACGAGCGTGGCAACTATAGGATTTCCCATTTCATCGTATGCGGCAACATTGCGGGCGCCTGCCGGGAGGCGTACTTCTATTGACCCCGTTGCTTGTGGCATCTGGCTTGTTACGGTGTACGCGTCTGTTGTAAAGAGGTTGCCCTGTCCGTCAATTTCTATGTGCCTTTCCAAATCATTTATGGTGACTAATTGGTACGTATATCCTGCTGCTTCGGTAAAATTAAACCATCCGGGTGCATACGTCAGTGCCGGTAGCGACTTGTTTATAGAGCTCACGACCTGACCTGTACCCACGAAAGCCACAGAAGGAGTGCGATTTCCAGAACTGTCCTCATATGTAGATTCCGGCGGCGTTGTTACCGTGACATTAGCTATAGACGCGCTTTGCAACAGACTCGGAAACATAGGGTAATCCATTGTTAGGACAGGTGCAGTTGTGTTTTTTGGTGGAACCGTCTCGCTAAGGGACGTATACGTGGAGGATATGACAAGGTCCGAGAAGACAAAACCCACGGTAAAGCGGAACTTTTCGCCAACGAAAAGTTGGACTCCGCTCTGCGGGAAGATAACTGTTACTCCGTAGTAACCGACATAATTGCCCAACCCTGTGTCTAATGAAACATTGAATGCCTGCGTGGGGTTTGAAGTGTTGAATGCATAGACGTACGCTAGGTGGTACTTATATCCGTAGGGAAAACCCAGCGGATACTCAGCCAACGTTGTAGTCTGGTTTGCGGACAATTGGATTGTGTCGTTGATTGCGACGCTTCCGGCCTGCAGAATCTGGACGTTTTGGTCTACTTGATCCACTGTGACATTGGCAAGCGGAAATGCTGGCTGGGCAACATTGTCAAGCGGAGATGCTTGCACTGTCGTTTTTATTGTAGTTGCCTTTGCGTTGAGGAGAATTAAGGTCGACAATCCGAGGAAGGATAAGATGAATATTAACGATAATAGTTTTGTCTTTTTCATTAGACGTCCCTCTTTCAATGCTTGATTGGAATGGTTTTTCAATTTGTCTTGCTATCTAATAACAGTTTTTCCACATAAACGTTTACTTTCTGCACCATCCGATATTATCCTTCAGAAGACATGGTAATGTTTTATTCTTCGATTCAGCATAGCGCGTAATACATCTGGCCAAGTGAACTCCAGCAACCTGTTCTAGGTCGACAAAGTGACGGATTTTGCGCGCGCGTTCGGGCTTCGAGTATTATCTTTTCCGTAGTAGGTCCGACATCGAGTATTCGCAGAATCTCAGTGCATGACGCAGTGTTTAGCTCCATTGGGAACATGTTATGCATGCGCTCCAACAAGAAAATAATCTTGAAGCGGGTTATTTTTCGCTGGTAATCGAAAATTTGAAAAATTGTCATGTTTTGGCGTTTTCTTTGACATAATCTTGTGTTGTTTATTAATATCCGGATTCTCTTAGGTAGTAGCCTTCTTCTCTTTTCGCGCCGAAGCTTCTAATTCCCTTTTTCTTGAGCTGTGTTCTTAGTTTCTGGGCGTATTTTTGGTCGATTTCGCCTCTTTTCTCCATGTAATCAATAATTTCCTCGGCTTGTTTCTCATTGTCGCATCTGCATATGAAGTCTACGACATCTGGATTGTAATTGTCAAACCGTTTGCCAGTCGCCTTCTCTTCAGTTTCCTGATCCGACCTAATTGAGTTGGTACTTGCCTTAGATTTTCCTGTTTCCATTTCCTCGGCCAGGTGAGGAAACATTTTTTTGAATGACCCCTTGTCGACTTCCATTTTTCTCACCAGCTGTTTCATACGAGGTTTAAGTTCGGTTTCATTCATTATTTGCGTTTGTGTGCGTCACTTTTTTCTATGTATAAACCAATATTTAAACGGAATCAAGTTCAGCATTTAAAATTGTTTGATTTTTCCATACATTCCATGAACAATATGTTTCTATACGAGAAAAATGAAAGGGGTTTCAACAGAAGGAACATAACCCCCTCTTCAAGCGTTAGACAAACTTTTAGATATTAGCATCACAGAAGTGAAAAGTCTTCATTTATAAGGAACCATTCTATAAACAAATTAAACACTACAGTGACAGAGGAAGACTAGTCCTTCACAAAACAAACCATGAAAAACACACGGAGCAAAGCCGATTTGACAGCGGGTACACAAGCCATTAGAGAAAAGGTCAACGAACTTGACCGTGAACTCGCTCCATTGAAAGAGCAAAGAGACAAATTGGAGAGGGAGGCACAGCAGTGGATAGAAAAAAGAGACCAAATTCGCGAACAAATCGAACAATTACACACAGAAATCACAAAGCTCAAGCAACAACGCGACGAAATCAACCAACAAGTCAAAGACCTTAAAATTATACGAGACCAACTGGTTTTAGACAGAAAGGAAAAACTCGACAAGGTCGTCGAATTTAAACAGAAGGTTGCTTCTTCAAAGCAAAACCCAGCGAAAACTGTTCAGGCAATACAACGGGAAATTGAAAGTTTAGACTGGAAAATACAAACAAGCTCGCTTACTCTGTCGCAGGAGAAGCGTATTGTTGAACAGGTCGCAGAGCTTGAAAAACAACTCGTATCTTATAAGCAGGAGCAGGCAATGTGGGGCGAAATCAAGACGCTACAGCAACAGTTGCGAGACTTGCGTACCACAGAGAGAGAATATCACAATAAAATCACCCAACTTGCAGACAAGAGCAGACAATTCCACCAAACACTAGCAGAAAAGGGCGCCAATATCCCGCAACTGAAAACAGAGGCGGATGAAGCCCACAAAAAATACGTAGAAACTAGGCGACAAGTGCAAAAACTCAATCAAAAATGCATGCTAGTAATTGCACAAATCCGTGCGTTGCTCTCCAAAGTTAAATCTGAAGAGGCTATGAAGAAAACAAAACGTCAAGTGGAGCTAATGCAGGAGCTGGAAAAGAAGGCTTTAGAGAAAATGAAGCGGGGCGAAAAATTAACGTGGGATGAGTTTAAGGTTCTCACCGAAAAAGGACTTACTGAAACCTGACTCTGACTGCGCGCAGTTGTCGTCCCAAGAAACAATTCATATAAAACTATAAGAGGCAAATGTCTCAAACTATTATGAGAACAGAATGACAGCGTCTATGGAAAAAAAAGAACATGTTCTCGTTTTGTGCGTTGACCGAGATGGCGATATAGGCGCTAAAGCACACTTGAAAACGCCCATTTTGGGAAGAGAGGAAAACATCAGTGCCGCGGTTGCTTTTGCGCTTAAAGACCCTGAAGAACCAGACGCCAATGCAATGTTCGAAGCCGTCCGCGTTTTTGACCGCCTAAAAGAAGAAGGAAAGCCACATGAGACTTTTCAAATCGCAACCATCTCAGGCTCTGAACTGGGCGACGTCAGCGCGGATCGAAAACTTGTGGCAGAATTAATAGAGGTCCTGAACGATTTCAAGGCGGGCGAGGTTGTTCTTGTAACAGACGGTTATCAGGACGAGATGGTTCTACCCCTCATCGAATCTAGGGTTCCTGTGTCTTCGGTGCGTAGAATAGTCATGAGGCACAGCAAGTCAATCGAAGAAACGGCCGCAGTTTTCTCCAGATATCTGAAGATATTAACAGAGAATCCGCGCTATTCGAGGCTTTTGTTGGGTGTGCCAGGATTATTATTGATCGTTTTGGGCGTCCTAACAGTTTATGGGCTTTTAGGGTTTACGTGGATAGCCTTTCTTCTGGTTCTTGGAACCGCGCTTCTTATCAAGGGATTCGGTATGGACAAATTAGCGAAGAACTTCGTAAAGTGGATGAGGGAATATGAACCGCCTCCTGTTCCAGTTCAAATCACAGGCTTCGCCACCGCTGCTGGTCTACTTTCTGTAGCCATTGGGTTTTATCTTGGTCTACGCGAGGCAAGCCTAGGTCTCACAACCTTTCCTACACTTGGAGAGGTTCCAGGCGTGTTGGGCAAGTTCATTTCAGAAGCGACAGTCTTAATTGTCATAGGCGTTTGTGTGTTGCTTTCTGGGAGAGCTATGAAGTGGTATTTCGAACGTGACCCCAGACTGCTTCGCACAGTCGTGATAACCGCTGTCGTTGCGTGGTCGTCGCAGATTGCTGAACAGGCCGCGCAGATTTTGATCAACCCCGCTTCTGACTATGCTGGTCTTGTGGCGAGCACCGTCGTCGGCATATTAGTTGGCATTTCTTCGCTTCTCGTCGCTTTCCTTGTCCACAGAAGATATGCGGGCTTCTTCAGGAAGAAAGGGGTTCATGTTGAGGAGTTTACAGAGCAAGCCTAAGGTCGCTGTCATTGATGGAACAGGGCTTGAGCCTTTATTCAAACAATGAACAGATCCGCTTGGAAACGCTTTTATGGGTTTCCACAAACGATTTGTCTTAAAGACAATGATTGAGAACGAGTTGTTTTTCTTTGCTTGGCACTAATATAGGCTCAGCCATGTAAGAAACAATTGCCTATGCATGAAGGCACAGGAAATGGCGAGAAAGCAAGCCTGATTATTGAGAAACTTTAAGTGAAACGATTAAAACTTTACCTCACAGTCGTAACTGCCTTTGTGCGCACCTTCAAGAAAACGTAAGGTTCTGAGAGAAAAAAAATGCTAAAAACGCTGTTATCAATTACTGGTGTCTATACATTGTATGAAAAGTGGCTGTGGTACCAAATAAAGAATGGCAAAAGACCCGAACACATCGCGATTATTCTTGATGGTAACCGTCGTTGGGCTGAAGAACATTCGCTTCCAACATGGCTTGGACACAAAGAAGGTGCGGATAAAATTGAAAACTTGCTCGATTGGTGTTTTGATTTAAATGTAAAATCAATCACTCTCTACTCTTTCTCTACAGAAAACTTTCTTCGCTCGCCAAGCGAAGTGGGGGCAATAATGAAGATCATAGAGGAGAAACTCACAAAGGTCTTTACAGATGAACGCATTCACAAGAATAAGGTGCACGTCAGAATCATAGGTCGCCGTGGTCTCCTTCCGAAACAGCTTCAGGAATTAAGCAAAACAGTGGAAGAAGCAACAAAAGACTACGATGAGCACTTCCTAAACATTGCACTAGCATACGGCGGAAGAGCAGAAATCGTCGACGCCGCAAAGAAACTTGCTCAAGAAGTGGAAAAAGGAAGACTACAGCCAGACGCAATAGAAGAGAAAATGTTCGAAAAATACCTATACACAGCACATTTACCCCAACAAGATCCAGACATAATAATTAGAACCAGCGGCGAAGAAAGGCTAAGCGGATTCCTCCTGTGGCAAAGCGCCTACAGCGAGCTCTTCTTCCTCGATATTTATTGGCCCGACTTTCGGCGCATAGACTTGCTTCGTGCAGTTCGAACCTTTCAAAGAAGAAAAAGACGTTTCGGCCAATAGGAGAAAAATCCATAATGAAAGCCCCCTCGCAACGCGCGCGGAACTGAAGTCGTACTAAACGCAACGTCGACTGATGAGTACAGAAATCTTAGGTCGAGTCCTTAGCGCGCTGGCGGAGAAGAAACCTTTTGACTTAGAGAAGGAAAAGAAGAAATAACCTCAGGCCCGTTTCCTCGCGCTCACTATGGAGAGCACGTCCCCATTCTTGAGCACGTAATCCTCGCCCACACGCTTTTTCTCATGTGCCTCCATGCCGTAGATGAAGCTTTCGCCTAGTTCTGTGTGAACTCTGTAGGCTAGTTCACGTGCTGTGGTGCCGTAAGGCACTATGTAAGCGTCTGGTAGCACTCTGCCTTCGTGGTCGCTAAGGTGTTCTATGTCCTCTACTGGGTAGACCACTATACTATTTAGGAGTTTGAAGTAAGCCGTGTTAATCGCATCTTGCACTCCTGTTGTCCCAAACTTGGTTAGAACTCTCTCTTTGATTGTCTCTAAGGCTTTCAACTGTGTCTGCGTTATGCCTTGTGGGTTTATGATTTTGAAGTTACAATCGCCAGGGCGATAGTCGGTTAGCTTGATTTCTGCAGATCTTCTCAGCGCCAATTCGGCTTCGGCACAGCATGGAACGATTGTGTAGACAGGCATCTTAAGCCGTTCAAGGTTGTCCTCGGCGCATGGCAAGTCAATCTTGTTCGCTGCAATGAGCATGGGTTTAGAAATGCTTCTCAACTTGTCAACAAATTTGAGAAAATCGCCATCGCTCCAAGCGTGTGGTTTTTCCACATTCAACCCTGTTGCGTGTATGGCTTCAAGGATTTGTACCCTTTTAATAGCCAATCCGCTTAATCGCTCTTCAAGGAGTTGGAATAAATCCTGCTTTTCCGATTCGACAGTTCGCGTTATCTTCTGCCAGTCGCGTTTTAGGATGCTTGCGAGCCACATCGTTAGTTCTACTTCAAGAAAGCGAACATCCTCTACCGGGTCGCGTTCGCCGGGCTTGCATATTCTTCCTTCGGCATCGGTTCCGCCTGAAGCGTCGACGATGTGGATTAGTGCGTCGGCTTTTCTTATCTCGTCTAGAAACTGGTTACCTAGGCCTCTTCCCTGCCATGCGCCAGGAACTAGTCCAGCGCAGTCTATCAGTTCCACTGGAATTAACCGTATTCCATCCATGCAGATTGAGTTTTTCGGGTTGTCTTGCACATTAAATTCTCTACAGACGCATGGAGTTCGCAAATAGCCTATTCCTCTGTTGGGTTTGATGGTCGTGAAGGGATAGTTGGCTATCTCTGCGGGCGCTAGGGTTGCAGCGCAGAAGAAGGTGGACTTGCCAGTGTTGGGCTTGCCGACTATGCCAACCATCATCGGTTATGATTCTCCAAATGTATTGTTAGACAATCTTGTAAATGAAACTTCTCCCAAGTAATAAAGTGTCAGCGCGTGAAGAAAGCGTTCAAATCAGCCTGCTTTTCGCTGGGTGGTTTTTCTATTCGTATCTGTTCTCCCATAATGAGTCGCATCCTATCGACTGCAGCAATGACTGATATTCCAGTTTCTTGTGCAGCACGCTCGGCTTCCCATGCTGGACCTTTGAATATCATCTGCATGCCAAGATGCGTCAGCACGGCGGCTTCTGGTTTTGCCTCTCTTAATATCCTTATGGCGTCGTCTGTGGTCATGTGTCCTTTCCAAGGTTTGCCTCCTGGTCGCATGACGCAGAGGATTAACAGTCTAACGTCTTCGTAGTGTTTACCTATATCTGTGTAGTATTCTGTGTCGCTGGTGTAGGCGAAATCTCCAAAATCGGGAATTGAAAAGCGGTATCCGACGGTGTCTGGGTCTGTGTGGCGTGCTTTCGTTGCCGTGACTTTAATCGAGCCTACTTGAAAAACTGTGCCTGATGTGGCGGTTATTGTTTGTTGTGGCATTTTTTGGTGGTATTTGGAGATTGAGGCTTCGCATGTTGGATTGCCGTTTAGGACGCTGTTTGCGGCGGCTAATATGCCTCTCTTCTGCAAAGTGCCTCTTGTCATTGCTTCAATTAGCACTTCTGCGTCTGTGTAATGGTCCGGATGCGAGTGGGACACTAGGATGGCGGTGATTTTCTGTGGGTCTAGCCCAGTATTTATTGAATATATTAGTGCGCCTGGCCCAGGGTCGAGATGGATGTTTACTTCTTCGTTTGTTATACGGATGCCTGCGGTTCGCCGTTTTTGGGTTATTGTTGCGAATCTCCCTCCGCCAGTTCCAAGAAAAGTTAGTGTTGTTGGGTCTGGCATAGGCTAATGTATATATGGTCGCCGTGTTTTTGGTTTTCTGTCGGTTAATTTTATTTTCATGGAGGCTGTAATATGATGATGGACGGGTCAAGATTGCGTCTGGTAATTCGCATAGGCGGTTCGGTTGTAGCCTCTCCTGTCAATACAAACCTAATCGATGAGTTCGTTGGACTGCTGAAAGAGTTAGCAAGATTGAAACATGAGGTTGTTCTAGTTGTCGGCGGCGGGACTTTGGCGAGAGACTTTATCCAATATGCTAAGAGTTTGGGCTTAAACGAGCCAGAACAGGATATGGCTGCAATTTCGGTTTCACGTCTAATTGCCCAGTTGTTTGTTTTGAAGTTAGATAAAGCAGGAACTGGAAAAGTGTCAGCATTGTTAGAGGACATAACGGAGGAGTTGGGAAAGGGCAAGATAGTTGTGATGGGTGGATTAAAACCTGGAATGACGACTGATGGGGTCGCGGCTTTGGCTGCGGAGCGGATCAAAGCCGATTTGTTGGTGAAGGCAACTGACCAAGAGGGCGTTTACACACGCGACCCACGGAAACACAAAGACGCCGTTAAGATTGACCGTTTGAGCTTTGATGATTTGACCCGCCTTCTCGAGCAGAACAAGCACAAAGCAGGCATGCACCAGATTATCGATCCTGAAGCAGTTCAGATTCTCCGAAAAAGCAGGACAAAAACTGTCGTTGTTTGTGGGTTCAAGCCAGAAAACGTTTTGTTGGTCGTGAACGGGGAAAAAATCGGCACAGTAATCGAGTAATGATGCTTATTCGAAGCAATACATGACTTTTTGAAACTTGCCAGCAAGTTTAATGGTGTCTTTCTTTACTTTAACGGGCTTCTCTTTGTCCATAATAACACGTTTAATGAGCACGGCTATTTCTTGCATTTCTCGTTCTTTCATTCCTCGCCGTGTTACCTCACAAGCGCCAAGGCGAACTCCACAATCTGCGATTATATTCGCCTTTTCCAATCTTTCTGCTATGTCTCTTCCATTCTTGTAACCACCATAATCAAGGAACACCTGATGCGATTCTAGTGTAGCCAAGACTCGAGCAAACCGCTGGAAATCCATAATCGCCCAACGCCTTTGCCAATGCCTGTGCGTTTTTGACAACTTGCGCCGCGTAGTCTTTTCCGAATTCTTTCATCTCTGCCAATGCCAAAGTCAAAGCCGCAATGCGGTTCCAGTGCGCATTATCTACATACGCAGGAAACACGTTTTTCTTCACCCTTTCTCCATGCGTCTTGCCTGCAAGGAATATGCCACCTTGAGGTCCAAAGAAACTCTTGTGCGTCGAGCCAAACAGAGCATCTGCGCCTTCCCTGAGCGGGTCTTGGAAAGTTTTGCCCGCGATCAAGCCCATTACATGAGAACCATCATAGCCCACACATGCGCCGATTTCATGTGCAATCTTTGCGAGCTCGCGTACCGGATGTGGAAATAGTAATAGACTCGCACCGAAGACAACTGCTTTCGGTCTTGTGTGCTGGATTAGTTCTCTAGTCTCTTCTATTTTGATGTTTCTTTGCTCTGTAGAGAACGGAAAAGCCGCAACCTTGTACTTTAGAAATGTCGGTAGGGCTCTTTTCCACATGCCGGGGTAGCCGCCGTTCTCTTCTGAGACGCAGATCACCGTATCTTTTGGTTTTGTGAAGTTGGCGAAGAAGATCAAGTCCGCTATGTGTCCAGAGAGCGGGCGTAAGCCTGCTGTTTCTGCGTTGAAAACTTCTCTTGCCAGTTTTTCGCCGTACTGTTCTATCTCGTCGATGAATCGTGTGCCCATGTAAAACTTGTAGCTGGAAGTGTACCGATGTGTTAACTCCGAGGAGAGAAGCGCGCGGGCTTGTGGGCTCATTACGTTTTCTGAAGGAATAAGATTAATACACTCGCGTCCGCGCCACTGTTCGTGTCTTTCAACTATGCTCAGAATCTCGTCGATCAATGTTTGCACGCTCTGTGTGGGCATTAGTAAAGCTAAAGAGATACTTGACAGTTACGTTTCCTGCATTGACGAGGATAAAAGTTTAAAATGTAGCTTTACTAACAAGTGTTCAAACCATAACATAAGAACATGAAGAGGGAACACGTTTGCACTTTCCAACTAACCCGAAAACCTTCATGGTAACCGTTCTAATCATCCTAACTTTGGTCATAAGTCTTTTTTCCTTTTTGCCGCCTGTCCATGCAGCAGTAAAAACCGCGTTAACAGCAGTCAGTCCAACCAGCGGCACTGTAGGCCAATCTGTGTCGGTGAATGGCACGATTGAAACCGCGGGCGGAAACTTTAGCATATTTTTCGACTCGACAAAAGTAAAAAACGCCACGCGCGCGATTGGTTATAACTTTACTACGTCTTTCACAGTGCCACAAGCCACCTACGGACTCCACAACATAACGTTGCAGGACATTAGCGCTAACGTCACTTCACCCCCTAAAATCTTCACTGTGCAAATGTCATATGCAATTTCGCCTTTGAATCTTCCAGCCGCTCCAGGGCAGTTGCAGGAAGGCGGCTCAGTTCAGATTAGAGCCCAAATATTCGGCGGGAACTCTTCTACGACGTATAACAGAACCATAACTGTGACGACGCCTACAAGCGCAAATTACTCCGCTACTCTTCAACTGACAACTAATCAAAGCGGAACAGCCGAGAACTCTGCGCGCGCGCGCTTGTACTATCCCACAAATTTCACACAGGTAGAGCGAAGCACAAACTACACTGGTACTTATCAGGTTGGAATCTATAAAAACGCAACAGCGACCGGGGCGAAATCCTCTTTCTTTATCGGATTAACCAACGCCACTTCGTACCATAGGTTGGACTGGGTAAACATCAAAGCTATGAACTACACTAAACCAAACGAATATGCTAACATCACCATAGCCTTTGGTAACAAACGGGTAGCCCAGATGAGCAATCAAACCACAAACGGCGAAGTCATCTACAACTGGCAAATACCCGCAAACGCTTCAATTGGCACGTATACATTAAGTGTCAAGTCATTAAACTACACAACTGGTACTGTTAAATCGGTTCCAGATGTGCAGAACTTTACGGTACCGGGCTTTGCCGTTATTCTCTCGACTGTAAACCTTAACCATGAATATGTCGGCGGCGTTAACGCCACAGTGTATCAAATCGATCCATTCAACGCGAGCAAGGCGTCGCAGGTTGCCACAGGCGTCACTAAATCGGACGGAAACATAACTTATACGCTTGAGCGCGGCAATTACAATGTGACGGCTTATTGGAAAAACGTGCAAGTGAACGAAACCGCGTTGATTCATGTTCAAAACAGCAGTTCTTGGACCATTATTTGCCAGCTGACACGCATTGCGTTGACGGCTCTTGATGGAAAAACTCATCTTCCTTTGACTTTCCTGGTTTTCGTGCTCAATGCTACCTACCGCACTAACTCGGGTGTACTTCAGAACGAAACACAAGGTGCAGCTACTAACGCGTCAGCGACGTATATCTTTGACAATCAACTCATTACGGCGAACTATACAGTTGGCGCATATAGGGGGGCGGGCGGGCGGGCGCGCCTGTTTAACACGACAACCTTACCTCCTATTCCACAAGACACGAAGATGGTTGCATTCAATATAATCTGCCCTGTACTCAACCTGACAATTCACGCCGAAGACGCAAGACAAGCCACTCTGAGCGGTTATCCGATAAAGATTTACGATTACGCGGACGGGTTATACGCCAACGCAACTACTGACAGTAGTGGAAACGTCACCTTTAGTGCTGCTTTTGGGCAGTACACGATTCGCCTTTACAACGTTACAGGTTCCATAGTTCTTAATGAAACAATTTTCACCCTCGTGAACGCGAGTTCGCTTGTGCTTCGGAGTAGTATTTTTAACGCTAACCTCTCGGTAACAGTCGTGGATTATCTAGGACAGCCAATACCCAACGTGAGAGTGAAACTTGAACGTGAAGGCGTTGCGCCCATGGAGGTTAACACCAATGGCAACGGTGTGGCGTTTTTCGGCAGCATCATTGGAGGCGACTCCTCCGTCTCGGTATACGTTGGTGGTAACACAACAAGTGATACGACGAGCGTTTACGTGAAGGACAATACTGCGGTTACCATAAGCCTTGGAAACTACGTGAGCATGCTGGGGTTCATCATGGGCACGAGCCAGTTTGCGGTCTTATTGACCTTCATAGTTTTCATAATTGCATTCGCATTATTCTTGGTTTATCAAAGAAGAAAACCGAAAACTTCAACGGCGGAACCCATAGAGAAGAAGACTTGAAATCCAAAAAGCTTTATTACCTCAACAATGATAGCCATTTAATGTCTATGTTAGTACCTGCAAAGTTTTACAATGTTGAAACAACCTTAATGGGAGTGCATAAAATTGCCTGAAAAAAAGTGTTCTCCAACTTGTGAATTGTTCAAGTGCGGTAAGAGCTCGGCAATCAACCGCGGCAACACAATCTGGTGCAGATGGACGGAAGACGACTGCGAAGTCTCAAACTGCCAATACGCATCCTGCATCAAGAGAAGGCTCCTGCCAGTAGGCGTCTGCGGAGAAACAGTGAAGAGGAAGACAACTGAAAGCGAACCAGAAGAGACAATAAAACCCGCCGTGAAGCTTAAAGGAAAAGCCTTCAGGCGCATAGGCGAGAAGGAACTTTACTAACTTCTATTTTTAGCGTGCTGGATGAAGATGTTGTGAAAGAACCAAATAGGTATTTTACCGTATCGCCCTCGTAGGCGAACAGTGATGGCAAATAGAAAAATCACGTGCCTCGCTGGTGGAGTTGGAGCTGCCAAGTTTCTGCAAGGACTCGCAAGAGTTGTTCCAGAAAAAAGTATCACGGTAATAGTCAATACTGGCGACGATATAGAGCTTCACGGATTGCACATTTCTCCAGACCTCGATATAATAATGTACACCTTAGCAGGCATTGTTGACGACGTGAAAGGTTGGGGAATAAAAGGCGACACTTTTCACTGTCTCGACACATTACATCGTTACAACCGTGAGACATGGTTTAAGCTTGGCGACAAGGACCTGGCCACGCATCTTTATCGCACTGAACTTCTAAAGGGGGGTCTTAAACTCTCCGAAGTTACGACCAGATTTTGCCAACAGCTTGGGCTTCCAGAAACAATCGTGCCTATGACTAATGACAAGTTTGAAACACGAATCCTAACTGACAGAGGTGAGATGCATTTTCAGGAGTATATGGTAAAACATGGAATGCAAGATAACGTGGTTGGCGTTAGATTTCTAGGCGTCGATCAAGCAGAACCATGCCAAGAGGCTTTGAACGCTATACTTGAAGCCTCTGGTATAATCCTTTGTCCAAGTAATCCAATCGTAAGCATTGGCACGATTCTGTTGGTCAATGGACTCAGAGATGCATTACGAACAACCGAAGCGAAAGTCGTTGCCATAAGTCCGATAATTGGAGGCACTGTTGTGAAAGGTCCAGCAGAAAAATTGATGAAGGCTCTGAGTATCGAGGTTTCAGCCTTTTCTGTCGCAAACCTCTACAAAGACTTCCTCGACGTTTTCATTCTAGATGCAATAGATAAAGAGCAGAAAAAGCATGTAGAGGCATTGGGCGTTCAGAGCGTCGTGACAAACACTTTGATGAAAACCATTGAGGATAAGATCTGTTTGGCAAAAGTCGTTTTGTCCTGTCTGTAAAGTTGGTTTAGATGGTTTTTACTCTTTTAACCACTGGCGGCCTGATCTTCTTAAGAACGCGAAAGCCACAGACAGTGCATTTTATTCCTCCGCCTCTATGTTCAAGTTCTTCAGTGAACACTTTTGCGCCGCATCTCACGCATTCGTAAACAAGTTTAACGTTCTCTTCCTGTGCCATGTTTGCTCCCTTGACTCAGTTAACCAGACGGATTGTAAATTTAAACATTTCCTAAAGTTCGCGCGCGCTAAATGATTTAAAAGTGTTGACTGTTACTTAATTCAAAGTTGGCGCGCGCTGCTTGTCAACCTGAGATGGGTGGTTGCTCTGATTGAACTTTTTGTTCCGAACAAGACAGCAAAAGGAGAGCCTGTTGAGAAAACATAATCTACAGTCATTGCTAGAAGGCAAATTGCAACCGGAAGAGCTCGAACTTGTTTACAGATCTTACGACATTGTAGGCGACATCGCGATAATTCGCGTTCCAGAAAAACTAAGACACCACAACATCACTATTGGAGAAACAATTATGAAACTTCACAAGAACGTTAAAGCAGTTTGGCGACAATCAACCGCGGTAGGTGGAAAGTTTCGTTTACGAAAACTTGAGCACGTTGCGGGCGAAAAAAGAACAATAACGACTTATGTGGAGCATGGGTGCATTTTCAGCGTAGATTTGGCGAATTGTTACTTTTCACCTAGACTTTCCAATGAAAGAATGAGGATTGCACGGTTAGCTCAGCCGCGCGAGGCTGTCGTTAACATGTTCGCTGGAGTCGGTTCCTTCTCAATAACCATCGCTAAACACTCTGATGCAGAGAGGATTTATTCGATAGACGTTAATCCAACAGCGGTTCGTTTTATGGAGGAAAATGTTTTACTTAATCGCGTCTTGAATCGAGTTGTTCCTTTGAAAGGCGACGCGAGAACTGTCATCAAGGAAAGGTTACGGGAGACAGCAGACAGAGTTCTGATGCCTCTGCCAGAAAAAGCCTATGAATACCTCGACGCTGGGGTTGAGGCTTTAAGACCAAATGGCGGATGGGTTCACTATTACGATTTTGAGCATACAGGGAAAGGCGAGAATCCCATTGAAAAAGTGAAAGCGAGAGTGTTTGAGAAATTGTCGCTGATGAACCTGGATTTTGCAATACCTTTCGGTCGTTTGGTACGCGACACTGGGCCAAGATGGCAACAAGTCGTCCTTGACATTCAAATCCTGGGGAAAGACTGACTTTCAACAAGTCTTTTATGTCTTAACTTTTATTACACATCAACAGAAGGAGGAACCTGAAATCAAGAAAACCCTGCTGGACATACTCGCCTGCCCAATCGACAAGTATTATCCGCTTGAGTTGCACGTTTTCGAAGAGAAAGAGGAAATTGTGGAAGGCTTAATCGTTTGCCCCAAATGCTTACGGT
This sequence comes from Candidatus Bathyarchaeota archaeon, assembly GCA_963842875.1. Lineage (GTDB taxonomy): Archaea > Thermoproteota > Bathyarchaeia > Bathyarchaeales > SOJC01 > DATHCB01. The sequence goes on along the minus strand of CAWJIF010000009.1, from coordinate 215,744 downwards.
GGTATCCGATCCGCGAAGAAATCCCAGAAATGCTTCCAGATGAGCTTCGCGAGGAACAGGATGAAATGCCTTTTCTGAAGAAATGGAAAGACAAGATTCCTAAGCAAATACTGGAAGAGGGCAAACCATTCAACATCAAAACCAAGGCGAAAGCAAGGAAGAAGGAAACGTAAAAACCTTTAGAGTTTCAATTTCACCGCTCTGCTTTGTTTTGAGGATTTGAAGGCGGCTTCTGCGATTTGTAGTGCCTTTAAGCCATCGACGCCTGTGACTGTGGGTGTTCTATTATTTAAAACGCAGTTCGCGAAGTGTTGCAGCTCTAATTTTAGGGGTTCTTGCGACGCCTGTCGCAGAGTTGTGCTTTTTCCCGCCGTTTCTACGGTGATCTCTTGCGTGATATAGTTGAGGTTAAGGATGGCTTTGCTTCCGGTCACGAGTAGGTTCCTGGTTTTGTACGGTGTGAGCCAATTTGCCTCGATAAACGCCGTTTTGCCCCGTCCAAAGGTTAGCATAATCTGTGCGTAGTCCTCGTATTTTGAGTGTCTTAGGTTGCCTATTTTTGCAAAAACCGCCGTTGGGTCTTCGCCAAAAATGTGCCGCATAACGTCAATATCATGGATTGCCGTGTCTTTCACAACACCGACATCGCCGATTCTTTCTGGCCACTCTGAAACCCTCTTCGAAGTCGCAGAAACTAGCGTGCCAATCTCCTCTCGATATATCATGTTTCTTATGTTTTGTACTCCAGGGTTGAATCTTTCGATGAATCCCACCATGAGCAGTTTGTTCCTTCGCTCTGCCAACTGCACGATTCTTTTCGCTTCCCTAACGGTACTCGCTATTGGTTTTTCTACCAATGCGTCTTTTCCTGCTCTAATCGCCTTTACTGCCTCTGCAGCGTGGGTGGTTGTCCATGTGCAGATGCTGACGGCTTGGATGTCTTTTCTCTTTAGGAGTTTTCCGCTGTCTGTGTATGCGTCCACTTTGTATTGATTCGCAATAGCTGTAACCCGTTCCTTATTCACATCGCAGACTGCTTTCAATTCGGTCTCGGGCAGTTCACTGAAAACTCGTACATGATTTCTACCCCAGAAACCGATTCCTATAACGGCAACGCCGAGTTTGCTCATTTTGTCCAGACTCCTCTGCCGAATCCACGGTATATTATGCCTTCTTTTTCTGTTTTAGCTGGGTTGATAACGTGCCCCATGTCTACTATGGCAGCGGGTTTTCGTGCTAAGAATTTGAACTTCCTAAGGTCCACACGTTTAAACATATCATGTCCAACCATGATGAGAAGGCAATCGACACCCTCCATAGCCTTTATCAACGTCCTTACGGGAGGATAACCCAGTTCTTCTAGTTCCTCAAATGTGAAGTATGGATCGAAGACGTGCACGTAAACGTTCTTTTTCCTCAACTTTTTCACAAGGTTTATCGTTAGTGAGCCTCGTGGTTCCTTTATATTCGGTCTGTAAGATACGCCGAGCACGGATATTTTTGTTCTAGCCAAGGGTTTCCCACACGCCTGCATAGCGTCTCTGGCGAGGTGAATTGCATGGTCAACCATGTCATCGTTTACTTCTCTCGCTAATCGTGTCATTCGAAGTTTCACGTCAACATTTTCCGCTTCTTCAATAAGCAAGTACGGATCTTTAGGAATGTGTCCGCTCACAATTCCTGGTGTGAGCACATGACAGTATGGATCTGTGTTGACGGCTTCCTGTACTTCCAAATAATCCACGCAGATTTTTTCGCAGAGGCACGCGAACTCGTTGGTTAGGGCTAGGTTTGCGTCGCGGTAGACGTTTTGGAACAGTTTCATGGTTTCTGCAATCTTTATACTGCTAACCTCAATCGTGTCCGCTTTAACGATTGTGCTTAGAACAAGCGAAGCCACGTTAAGACTGTTCTTGTCCACAGCCCCGACGACCTTTGTGTAATTCTGGATGTCCTGCAAAACTCTGCCAGAAGTTGCGCGAATGGGACTGTACGCCAAGGCAAAGTCCTTTCCAGCTTTTAACCCTGAAGCGTTCTCCAAAGTCTCTCTGACTAAGGTGTCTGTTATTCCGGGGCCAACGGTGCTTGCCAAAATAAACAGGCTACCAGCATGCATTCCCATCCCTATGTCTTTGCAGGCTTTTTCCAGAGGCGAATAATCTGGTCTTTTCTTCTCATCAAGAGGGGTTTGAACAACTGGCATGATTACGTCACTTGTCGCTGCGGCAGAACGGGTTTCGTTCGAGGGGGTGAATCGTTTCTCTTTCACGTGCTTCCGTATGATGGGGTCTAATCCGGGTTCAAAAAAGGAGGCTTTCCCTCTTTTCAGCGAAGCGAACACTTGCGGATTCGAATCGACGCCTATGACTTTGAATCCAGCCTCTGCGAAGAGAGCTGCGTGTGGTAGTCCCATTCGTCCGCAGCCCACGACTGCGACTGTGTAGTTTGCTCGCTTTTCCGGTGTGTCTATGTCTTCTTTCTTGAGGTTCATAATGTTAGGCATATGCCCACCTCCTAGTTTATGGAGGTAATCCTATGCTTTACTTAGGTCGGGTTATTTAACGATTATTTTTCGGAAAAAAATATGGCTGGAGAGATTTGCTTTAGGTTTTCGTTTTCTTTATTAACGCGCTCAGTTGCGTCTTGTATTTTTTCACTAGTTGTGTTGCGCCTTGTTTCGTTTTGGCTTCGGCATAGAAGCGGTATATTGGCTCTGTTCCGCTTGGTCTGATCAGGATGGAGCTTTTGTCTTCAAACCAGAGTTTTGCGCCATCGGTGGTGTCGACGTTCAGGTTTTTCACTGATTTCGTGAAGGCTTCTAAAACGGATCCCTTCAAGTTGTTTGGGCATTCTATTTTGTCTTTTTCTATGAAATACTGTGGCAGTTCTCCGATTAGCTTTGAAAGTTTCTTGCCCGTTCTTGTCATTATGTCAAGAATCAGTGCGGTGGTCATTGCGCCGTCTCGAACTGGTTGGTGTGGACCATAAAAGACTCCGCCATTCTCTTCCCCGCCTAGCTTCGCCTTCAATTTCTTCATTGTCTCAGAGACAGTCGTACTGCCTACTTTAGTCCAAACTACCTTCCCACCATACTCATCTGCAATTTCCTTTACAACATAAGAAGAACTCACAGGTGTGACTATGGTCTCTTTCTTGTGGTCTTGAAGGAAGTACTTCTCGACAAGCGCAAAACTTCGGTCGCCAGGGTGGATTTCTCCGTTTTCATCAACGAATATTGAGCGATCAGCGTCTCCGTCGTAAGCAATGCCCACGTCTGCGCCTAATGCTTTAACCGTTATTGACAAATCGCCGAGATTTTCAATTCTTGGCTCCGAGGGACGGTTTGGGAAGGTCCCATCAACGTTCGCGTTCATGGCAGTTACTTTGCACCCTAAATCCCTAAGCAAGTATGGCGCGGCGAGTCCACCGACGCCGTTTCCCGGGTCAACAACAACGTGGAAACGTTTCTTCTGTATAGCACATACGTTCACATGCGTCTTAATTGCCTCGATGTACTCGTCTAGAATTCCTGGTAAAGTGTAGTTCTGCCCGATTTCTTTCCATTCTGCCAACTTATATTTTTCTTTGAAGTGTATGTTTTCGATTTTAATTTCGTCTTCTCGAGGGATCTCGACTCCGTCGTTTGCCGTGACTTTTATTCCGTTGTATTCAGGCGGGTTGTGTGAGGCGGTTATTATGACTGCGCCGTCCATCTTGTGGTTTTTGACTGCGTATTGGATGGTTGGTGTTGGCGCTGTTCCGACATCGTAGGCGTTGCAGCCGGTTGCTGTCAATCCGCACATTATAGCGTGTGCGAACATGATGTTACTGGTTCTGCCGTCATAGCCGATCAGCAATTGTCCGCCTTTGAAGAATGTTCCGATGGCGGTTCCTATTTTCACCACAAACTCAGGTGTTAGGTCTTGGTTGACTACTCCTCTTATTCCATTAGTGCCAAACAGTCTATTCTGTTGACTCATGCTTTTTCGCCTGGCATTTTACATTAGACTTTTGGGCGTCAACACGCTTTCAGTTACTTCTTTTGACGGACAGACGGTTACGCCCTGCGTGAGTGTTAGGTTGTCCCTTATCATGGCGTAGTCGCCGACGATGCAGTTGTCTTCGATTTTCACCCATTTGCCCAAAATGGCTCCCTCGCCAATTATGGCGCCTTTTACGGATGTGAAATCTGAAATTATCGCGCTTGGGAAAATGATAGAATTTTCTATGCGCACTCCCTTTCCGATTGCAACCCCGTCTCCGATAGCCACGTGAGGACCGATTTTAGACTTCTCTTCAATCGTAACATCCTTTCCGATAACTACTGGATCTTCTATTTCTACACCGTTGTAGATGTCGACTGATTCTGTTTTGAGAGGCTTTTTAATTTCGGCGTCTAGCAAGAGTTGGTTGGCGCGCAAATAATCCTCGTGCTTGCCAATATCCATCCACAATCCTTCAAAATTGTATGCGTAAAGTTTCTTTTTAGCTGCGAGTTTTGGAAAGACTTCGCGTTCTATTGAGACCCGTTGTCCTGTGGGAATGTAGTTTAGGATTTCTGGTTCAAGCACGTAGATGCCTGCGTTGATGAGATGGCTTAGCGCTTTTCCTTTTGGGGGTTTTTCTACGAACTTGATCACGCGGTTGTTTTTTGTGAGTTCTACGGTTCCGTAGCGGCTGGGGTCTTCCACTTCGTAAAGCATAATCGTGGCGATAGCGTCGTTTTCTTTGTGTTTCTTCACTACTTCTGCATAGTCTATGGTGGTGAAAATGTCGCCGTTCAAGACCAGGAAAGGTTCCTCATGCCCAATCAGGTCTTCTGCCTTCTTTAACGGTCCACCCGTTCCCAACGGTACTGTCTCTCTTGAATAATGCAGCTTCATTCGATAGGCTGTGGTGCCGTAACGGTGGATGAAGGCTTCAGCCATGTAGTTCACAGCTAAAATCACTTCATCCACATCGCTCTTTGACAAGTTTTTCAGTGTCCAATCGAGAAGCGGCTTATTGGCAATAGGAAAGAGAAGTTTCGGCCTTGTGCAGCTAAGAGGTCGCAGTCTTGTCCCAAAACCGCCGGCTAGGATAACAGCCTTCACTTGAGTCATCACCTTGCGTTGTTGGAATCTTGAGTTAATACGAATGTTATGATAGAGATAAAACTGTTGTTACGATCGCACCTGTCTGGTCTTAGAATCTGTTATGAAATTGCAAGACGCGCCGCGAGGATAATAGCCCTAACGATTAGTGACACGCCGATCAGCATTATTATTGCCGCCCAGAATTCAAACCACTCTTCCAATTGTCGTCATTTCATTGAGGAACGTTCCTACAAGATAGCTTGCGCCCAACCAAAAAACCATGTGAGAAGCGGTTTCCGCCTTCTTACTGAACGGTGAACCGATGATGAATCTGAATGCTAGGATGAATATTTGGAAGAGCCCCCAGACAACGCTGAATTCCCAAACGGCTGAATAAACCACCGAATGGTTCCCTGGATTTGCTGGCGCAGGAATCGAGACATTTTGTAGATGGGGAATAGCCTCAAGCTTGAAGTTTTGAAAGAACCCTTGCGGCCCGGCGACTTTGTCAAACAGGTTAGGCGTTATTATGAATATCACTCCGATCAAAAGGAAGAAGAATCCAGCTGAGATTGCGCTGAAAAGAGCTTCTCTGTATCTGGGCCGAACAACTTTGGGGGTTTCGTTCAACTCATTCCCTCCACTTGGCATTCTGTGGCGTGAGCATATAACATTTCTTTGTCTGCAGGTCTCGCTGTATATTTTAAATACTTGGTTTCAAATAAAAGCAAATGAAATCGGCTAAGGTGAAGGTTATGCCATTTTGTCCAAAATGCGGCAACGAAGTGAATGAGGAAATGGATTTTTGCCCAAAGTGCGGTGCGTCTTTGAAGGGTGAACCGCCTTGGGACCTTGAAAAATGGGGAAAGGAATTCGGGGAGAGAATGGCAAAGCGCGGGAGGGAGATTGGCGAGAGGATGAGCGAAGGGGCGGGAAGAGCTGATATGGGCGAGAAATACGAAAAAGATGGGCAATATGAAAAAGCAGAGGTTCACGAGAAGCGGGAGTTCGCCTTTGTCGGGCCCTTGATTGGCGGCTTGATTCTGATATTCTTGGGATTAATGTTCTATCTTCAAGTTACAGGCAGCCTCAATACAGGACTCGTTGGGGCTTCATTTTTCATAGTGATCGGTGTGATAATAATAGCTGCAGGAATATTTGCGGCAACAATGGCGAGAAGAAGAAATCCCCAGCCCTAAAATCATTACCCACTTTTTATAAGAACAAAATGAGCGCCCATCTTCTCCGGATCACCTCGATGACGCAACGGATTTCGAAATCGCGCGCGCAAAAAGAGGTACGCGCGCACGTCAACCAAGGATTTCGGCATATCACTACGAGCTAGATTTCTGGAATTGGTTTCATAATCCTTTCTCGTATATTCCCTCTAACGCGGTAGTCATCTTCTTAAAAACACAACGATGCCTAAGGTGTTTCGGCAAGACAAAGCACTGCCCCTTTTTGACAGTTGCTTTTTTGCCTTCGTCGAACGTGAATTCCATCTCCCCCTTAAAGAGCAACATGAAGACATCACGGGGATTCTCATGGAAAGAGTTAGGCGCAGCGTCTTTGATGGTTTTCCCAGCTGTAGCGTACAATTTGAAACTATCTGCTTCTCCAATATTTATAAACTCGTCAGCGTTTTCGCCCTTCGCCAGTTTTTCTTTGGCATTCTCTTTGGCTTTGTCAATCGCTTCTTGTAAATCTAACAGTTTTATTTTCATTTTACTTTCTCCTGTTATACTGCTTTTATAATTGCTTGTAATTTATGATTGCTCCTAACTCATATCTACACGGCAGCTAGAGCAGCGGAAAACTTTTCCCTTCTCTTTGCTCATTAATGCGAGGCGATTAAGACAGGAGCAGCAATTATGATTCTGGTTTTGGGCGCGCGCTAAGGTAACTAATTTATACAATTATTGTGTTATGCAACTGGTTTAGGAAAAGACGTGACGTTATTTGATTAGTTTTCTCTTCATTAGGTGTATGCTTAAAACGAAGAAAACGGGTGTGACAGCGGCAATCCACACTATGCTGGGTAGTAGGGATAATTCGAGGTTTCCGACCATTAGTCCTCTTGACAGGTTCACCGCGTGCGTGAGGGGGAGAAACGCTTGTGCTACTATCTGAATGGACCGTGGGAGGGCTGTTATTGGGAAGAAGGTTCCGCTTAAGAGAAACATGGGGGTTATGAAGAGAAACGCTGGGTAATTGAAGAAGTCGATGCTAGACGCGATGGCTGTGAAGCACATGGCCATGGATGAGAACATCAAACCCGCTAAGAAAGCAACGATGGGAATTAAGACAAAAAACGGGCTTCTGATTAGTCCGAAAGCGCCCACCACGGCTAAAACAATGCAGGTGCTGATTAGGCTTCGGGTCGCGCCCCACAGCAGTTCCCCAGCTATGACTTCCTCGATGCTCACGGGAGTAGCGATGATAGCGTCGAAGGTCTTCTGATAATACATTCGCACAAATGAGCCGTAAGTGCACTCGAAGAACGAATTATTCATCATAGAGATTGCCAATAGCGCCGGCGCGATGAACTGAATGTAGGACGAAAAACCCGGAATGGTCGTGACTATGCTTCCCAAGCCTATACCCAATGCGACAAGGTAGAAGATGGGCTCCAATAGTGGCGGGAAGAAGTTTACTTTGTAGGTTTTCATGAAAGCGTCAAAGTCGCGTCGCCAGACTTTCCAGACGCGGTAGGTTAATTCTGGCAACTTCATTCTCTGAGTCGCCTTCCAGTCAACTTCAAGAAAACGTCCTCCAAATTTGCGTTTCGAATCGAAGCACCCTTCGTGGGAAAATTTTCCAGAAAACTCGCAAACACTCCGTGAGGCTGGTCTGTGAAGACGTGAATCTTTTCGCCCACAACTTCCAATCGGGCATCTGGAAACTTCTCTTGAAGCGTCTTCATCGCTTTCTCGTCGTAGTCGACTTCTAAGACTTCTTCGCCAGCGTGTTTCCTAACCAAGTCTGCGGGTTTGCCTTCTTCTATGATTTTTCCATAATCCATGATCAGTATGCGGTCGCAGAGCTCAGCCGCCTCGTCCATATAGTGCGTAGTCAAAATTATCGTTACGCCTTGCTTTTTCAGGCTGTGAACAGTGTCCCAAATCAAATGTCGTGCCTGTGGGTCAAGACCCGTTGTGGGTTCGTCCAGCAAGAGTATTTGAGGCTCGTTGATCAAAGCTCGCGCAAGAATCAATCGTCGTTTCATCCCAGTTGACAACTGGTCGATTATGACATCCCGTTTCTCTTCCAACTGAAAAAACTTCAGCAGTTCTTCAGCTCGTTTCAGGGCATCAGCCTTGGGAATATCGAAGTATCGTGCGTAAACCTGCAAGTTGTGCATAACTGTGAAGTCGGGGTCGAGGTTGTTCTCCTGAGGCGCAACACCTATCAGTTTCTTAATCTCGCGCGGATTATCGGACACGTTCAGGCTTGCCACTGATCAGTTTTCCCGATGTCAACGGCAGAACGCAGTGAGTCATCTTAATGGTCGTAGTCTTGCCTGCGCCGTTGGGTCCAAGAAAGCCGCAGCACTCGCCCTTGAAGACTTGAAAGTTTATGCCGTCCACTGCCACCAAGTCGTCGAACTTCTTAGTTAGACTCTGCGCTTCGATTAAGACCTCTGAAAGTGTCATTCTGTTCTCAGCGACCAAACCCATGCATACGGTGTTGTTTCTTAAGAAAATTGCCCTCTACAAACCCGCAAATAGACCTAATGGAAATACGCAAAAAACTACCTATACTAGAAGGCGTGTGCATCCACGCAACTCCAAAACTTCGTTAGGGCAGAGAAAAATGATTAAGGCACAACACGCAATACTTTCAACAAGGGCCCGTAGCCTAGCTAGGATTAGGGCATCGGCCTTCGGAGCCGGAGGTCTTGGGTTCAAATCCCAACGGGCCCGCCAAAAACAATAAACCGCTTAAGCCTAAAGTGATGTTTATGGAATACGCAACCGTAAAAATCGAACCGCCTAAAGATTGCAACATAATCTTAGGTATGGCGCACTTCATCAAAACCGTCGAAGACCTGTATGAGGCTTTAGTAGGCGCTGTGCCCAACATAAAATTCGGTATCGGCTTCTGTGAAAGCTCAGGTCCATGCTTAGTGCGTTGTGAGGGCAACGATGAAGAACTGAAGCAGCTAGCTGCGAAAACGGCGTTCAGCCTCGCCGCTGGTCATTCTTTTATAGTTTTCTTAAGGAATGCGTATCCACTCAACGTGCTCGATAAGGTTAAGCATGTTCCTGAAGTGTGCACCATTTACGCTGCTACGGCTAACCCGTTAGAAGTCATAATCGCCGAAACAGCGCAGGGCAGAGGCATAATAGGCGTCATCGACGGCTTCAAAAGCAAAGGCGTCGAAACCGAAAACGACGTCAAAGCCCGAAAAGAATTCCTAAGAAAGATAGGCTACAAACTATGACCAAATCGTCAAGGCATAAAAGGGCGGAAAACACGGAGGTAAAATCGAAATAACAGAAGCGTGGCTTTCGCTGTCACGCATTACAAACGGTTAAAGGGACTCATGACAGAAGTTTGGATGACAGAGTAGTTTTGTCAAATCTCTGCATTAGGATGATGAAGGGAACAATTTTCTAGGTCTGGATACCTAAAAATTTATTAATTTAGAGGCTGAGTCTATTTCGAATATATTATTTGGAGGAATATAATTAAAATGACAAAAACAAGGCTTTTCTCTATTGCTTTCGTATGCGTAATCATCTTCGCTTTACTGTCTCAAATGACTTACGCATTGTATCCAACCACTGATCCATGGCCTATGTGGAGACACGACCCTGCACGCACAGGAGTTGGGACCTCTACAGCGCCTAACAATAACCAGACAATTTGGACATGGGCTCACAATGGACTATACAATACTGCGCCAATATTAGCGAACGGAATGGTATTCGTCACCGACGGCAACAAAGTGTACGGTATAGATGAAACCGACGGCGTACAACTATGGAACACCACGTTCACGATAACAGGCACTATAGAAAATATCCCGGCTTATTCCAACGGAATAATTTATTTTGGCACATCCAGCGGCTACTTCTACGCCATAAATGCGACGAACGGTGCAGAAATTGGAGGTTCTCCATACAGCGTAAATCCTGACACTATATACACTAGCCCAGTAGTCGCGAATGGGAGAGTTTACTTTGGAACGACCCAAGGCTATCTTTACGTCCTCAATGCAGCAACTCTAGGATATCTGACGCGCATCCAGGCAGGAGGCGCAATATACTCTTCTCCAGCTGTCTACCAAAACTGGCTTTACTTCGGATGCAACGACGATAAAGTCTACGCATTGAATATCACTACAGCCACGCCTTCTCTTAAATGGGAATTCGCCACCAACGGCACCATACAGTCCACGCCCGCCTGTGGTGATGGCATGGTATTCGTTGGTACGTCCTCGACAGACCACGCGCTCATAGCGCTCAACGCAACCACGACAAAAGTATTAGGACAGCTCATATGGAAATATGTACTAACAAACGGCTACGCCATTAACACCTCTCCCGCATTTGCAACAATCGGGTCTAATCAACTCGTCTTTTTCACCCCCTCCGGGTACGACATAATATATGCGTTGTATGCTAACGCTTCGCCAGGAATTTATCAGGAGAATAACCCAAATATTCGTGCGTGGGAAGAAACGGTAGGGTATACTCCGAGCGATCCTGCTGTTGCTGGTGGCATGGTGTTCTACGGTGACCAGAGCGATTATAATCTCTACGCGTTCAATGCAACCACCGGCATTCCAGCGTGGAAGTACAAATTCACCAACTACTGGCCCGGCGACCCCATTGTCGCGGACGGGCGAGTGTTCGTGGAGAATTACTATGGCCTCACCGCCTTTGGAGTGTCGTATCCGCCTCAAACCTACTACTATTATAAGGTCACTAGCTTCAACTTCGTCGTCAAACTCGTCATAAACGCAACGCCAGCATCGCAATTGAATATAGCGTTATTGGCTCCGCCTAATTTTGAATTAGGCTATACTTTGCAGGGAATACAAGGCAATATCGGCATGTCTAACATCACAATACCCAACGCATTGCTGGGCGGGCCATATACAGTTACGATCGACGGATTTTCACCAGTTACAGGACCAACAACGGTAAGCAACAGCACCTACACGTCAATATACTTCACTTATATCCAGGGTTTATCCCGCGATACCGTAGTGATCACAGGCACGTCAACATCTATCCCAGAGTTCCCATCAGTCCTAATCATACCGTTGCTAGTCGGAGTCTCCCTCATAGCAGTCGCATTTGCAAAGAAGAAACTGCCCAAAAAGTAACCCTCCCCTCCTTTTTTATAATATAAACTCCATCAATCACTATTTAGAAGAGGAAATCACCATGACCACAGAATTGACTTTTATTTACGTTTTGAGGCTAGTAAACCCAGAATCACTAGCAAAAATGTCGCCAGCAGAAGAAGCCATAATCGACGAACACTTCGAGTACCTCAAACAATACTTAACCAAAGGAAAACTAACACTCGCAGGTCGCTGCCTAAACGGCGAATTCGGAATTGTGATCTTCCGAGCAGAATCTGAGGAGCAAGCTAAAGATTTCATGAAGAACGACCCTGCGGTAAAGAAGAGCGTGATGACAGCTGAACTGCACCCTTTCCGCATCACGCTTCTGGAAAGAAGCTGACCAACTATGCTCGCGAGGTTAGAGTGCTGTGACAGAAAAGCTCACCAAAGTAAACTTCACGAACCTGGACAAAATACTCTACTCTGAAATTAGAATCACGAAGGCTCAGGTTATCGAGTACTACATAAAGGTGGCTCCGAAAATGCTAGGGTTTTTAGCCAACAGACCAGCAGTTTTGAACAGATTCCCAAACGGAGTGGACAAAGAGGGGTTCTATGAAAAAGACGCTCCGACCGGAACTCCTTCATGGGTGAGGATTTTCAAGAGATGCTCTGAATTCGCAGAGCGAGAAATCGCCTACATACTCTGCAACGACTTGGACACGCTCATTTGGCTGAGCAACCTCGCAGCCTTGGAGGTTCACATAACCCTCTCTAAAGCAAGCACTTTCGAAAGCCCAGATTTTGTCTTGTTTGACATCGACCCTGAGCCGCCTATAGGCTTCGATGAAGTTGTTAACGTGGCCCTGTCGCTGAAAGAAAAGCTGGAAGCCAAAGGCTTGCGCTCCTACGTCAAGACTTCTGGGAAAAAAGGGTTGCATGTAGTAATCCCCGTATTGGAAGAACACACTTTTCAGCAGACCAGAGAATTTGCACATGATATTGGGAAGCAGTTGGCTAAGGAATCCACAATTGTCGTTTCTGAGTTTCCCAGGTCAAGGGAGCCCGGGACCGTGTTTATCGATTACCTACAGAATTCGCACGGACGAACAATGATATGCCCATACAGCCTAAGAGCCACGTCTCAAGCCACAGTGTCAACCCCATTGACTTGGGATGATGTCAAGAAAGGATTAAAACCCGAGAAATTCAATCTATTCACCGTAGCCAAACTCGAAAGCAGTCCATGGAAAGGATTACTTGAAACTAGGCAGCGATTGGAGTTGAGCTGAAAACGTCAAAGGAAAAAACGGCGCACGTGCCCAGAAGACCAATCTGGTCTGGAAGCATAACCATCGGCTTAGTCAACGTGCCCGTCAAACTGTACGCCATGACATTTGACAAAAGCGTAGCTTTTAGATTCCTCCACAAAACTGACGGTCAACCACTTAAGTACGTAAAGGTTTGCGTCAAAGAAGACAAAGTCGTTCCTTGGGAAGAAACGGCAAAGGGGTACGAAATCAGCAAGAACCAATTTATAGTTTTCCAAAAGGAGGACTTGCAGGCAGCCAAACCCGAATCTGACCGAAGAATTCGCATCGACAAGTTCGTCGATTATTTCTCCGTAGACCCCGTGTACTTCGAAAAATCATACGCCCTAACACCAGACGGAAGTAACGATGCTTACAGCTTACTGATGACCACCTTATTGCGCATGAATAAGGCAGGCGTCGGAAGAATCGCATTAAGAACAAAGGAATACCCCGTTCTGGTTCATCCCTACAAAGGAGCCATAGTCCTGACCACGCTGCGGTACGCATACGAAATCGCCGACCCAACCGACCTCGAAGAGCTAAAAGACCTGAAAGAACCGAAAAAAGAAGAACTAGCCCTGGCAATGAGAATAATCACTGACCTTTCGGGCGAATTCAACATAACAGAGTACAAAGACACATACAAAGAAAAAATCGAGGAACTCATAGAGAAAAAAATGAAAGGCGAAACAATCACAGTTGAAAGACCCGTGAAAGAAGAAGCAAAAGAGCTTATGGTTGCGCTGCAAGAAACCCTCAAACAGTTGAAACAGAAATGAAACGATACTACAAGCCCATGCTTGCCCAATCAGCGAAAACATCTTTCACTTCCAAAGGATGGATATTCGAAATCAAATGGGACGGGTTCAGGGCAATAAGCTACATCAACGACGAATTGGAAGTAAGAAGCAGAAATAACAAAGAATTGCGCTACACTTTTCCGGAATTAAAAGAACTGAGCACGCTTACTAGAAACACCGTGTTGGATGGCGAAATAGTCGCAATGCATGAAGGCAAACCAGACTTTCAAGCTCTTCTGGAAAGAAACAAAACCACCTCAGCACGAGACATAGAATGCATAACACGCAAATACCCCGCCATATATGTTGTCTTCGACATACTCGAAAAAGACGGCAAGCCCCTTTTCAATCTTCCATTAGCCGAAAGAACGAGAATTCTTAAAGAAAACGTGGGAGAGGGAAAAAGTGTTGTGTTGTCTGAGTTCATTGAGATGGAGGGTGAAGCTTACTTTCAAGCCGCTCTCAAACAAGGGTTAGAGGGAATAATGGCAAAGAAGACTGACAGCCCCTATGAGCCTGGAGTCAGAAGACAGTAACTGGTTAAAGATCAAAGAAGCCCTGACCTGCGACTGCGTAATCTACGGATACACAAAAGGCGAAGGCTATAGGGAGCAAACGTTCGGAGCGCTGATACTAGGGCTATACGAAGGAGGGCAACCTGTTTTTGTGGGCAAGGTTGGAACCGGTTTTTCGCAAAACGTTATCGAGCTCCTGCTTAAAGCCTTCGAGAACTTCAAAACAGAGGAGAAGACGCTTCAAGGCGTCGACGTTCTTGAAGAGGTAACTTGGCTCAAGCCAGAGCTTGTTTGCGAGGTGGCTTACCAGGTCGTCACTAGAGATGGCAAGCTACGAATGCCACGTTTTCGTGGTCTTCGAGCAGACAAGCCACCAATAGAGTGCACCTTAGATCAAATAAAGCAGCAGTCAGGACAGTACAGGGATTAAGATGAACAAGCTTCACGTAGGCACAATGGGCTGGAGCTACAACTTCTGGGTTGGAAAATTGTATCCAAAAGGCACCGCCTCGAAGGATTTTCTAGTCGAGTACTCGAAGCATTTTCATACGGTCGAGGTGGACAGCACATTTTATCGAATACCTTCGAGAGAGACCATCGTGAAATGGAAGGAACAGACACCGGAAGGATTCATTTTTTCCGCCAAGTTTCCTAGAATCATAACCCACGTTAAGATGCTGCAAAAATGCGAAGAAGAAGTGAACGTGTTCCTTGAAAGAATCTCTCAATTGCAAGACAAACTTGGGCCTCTGCTGCTCCAATTTCCCTCCGGATTCAAACCTGAACATATTCACGTCTTAAGCGATTTCTTGCCCACATTGCCTAAGAAGTATCGTTTTGCTGTTGAAGTCCGAAATAGGAAGGTGTTGGAAGAGAGTTTTTACCCTCTCCTCAGAGAGGACAATGTTGCTTTGGTTTTTGTGGATACTCCTTTCATGCCAGAAATAGAAGTGAGTACAGCTAATTTCGCCTACATACGATGGGAAGGAGACAGGAGAAAGGTCAAGGGCACACTAGGTGAAGTCGAGATTGACAGGACAGATAAGATCAATAGGTGGACAGAGAGAGTGAAGAAGTTCCTAGACGTTCCGATGGACGTTTTCGGGTATTTCAGTAAGTATTATTCAGGTTATCCGCCTGCTGATGCGAAACAACTTCTGAGTTTAATTGTCTAACCGAGATACCGCCACCACAAGACTTTAATCGTTTTAGAGCGAGAATAATTCTCCTTTAGGGTTGTTATGAGCCGAGATCCGCAAAGAAAGCAACTTGAAGCGGTTTCGATTCGCGCAAGACTACCGAACTGTTTTGGGACGCTTAGGCAGCACATCATCGTGTGCAACGAGTGTTCAAAACAATTCGAATGCTTGCAGAAATACAGATCGCACGGTCTGCTTCTACGCCAAGTCTAGGTTCGCAGAAGCCACACACCGTATCCCGAGAGATGAACCTCCAAGTCATCAAGTAGCGCTCACGCCTCGGACAAGAATACCCGCGCCTTATGCTTGAAATTGATATGAGGGGATGATGATCTTTGGTATTTGAGTCCAGCATGTGCTGTTGCTAAAATTATTCGATTAAAATTTGACTACTCCTTGCATTCATTTGCGCCTATTTTGTCAACTTCAATCTCTGTCATCCATGCCCCGTTTGCTCTTGCGACGCTCTTTGCTTTTTCCATGTCAGTTATCACGGCTATTACACAGGGATACGGTGTACTCGTGTCCCCGTACCGCTTACATTTGTAGACTACCCATACTTTCATTTCTGTTCGCCTGAAGACAGTCTTGACGTTCGCGCGGGCTATAAATATTGGTGCGAAGGATGGATTTGAACCGCGTGCGTTATTTTGTTTGGTTCTTGTTTCAGCGATTTATCGTTTTGAGTTCGCCGAGGAAGTAGTCTCTGTCTCCTTTCTCTTTGATCTGCTCCCCGGCTTTCTCTGCTAATTCAATGTACTTTTTACATTCTGTTTCCTGTCCTGCAACCGCATGCCCTCTCGCCAATGCTTCATAGGCAAAAGCGATGTCGAAGTCAGCGATGTTGTTTTCTTTGCAGATTTCCAAACATCTCTGGGCATGATAAAGCGCTGGTTCACTTCTTTTCAGAACCGCATACACGCGGGAGATCTGCCATTCGCCTCTTTCGAAATGGACGGGCGTTCCTATCTCGCCCCAGTGGAAACGAGAAGCATGCGCGGCATGGATCATTTTGTCATCTTCTTCTCTAGTCCTATCTTTTTTGTCCAGAAGGCTCCAAGTGAGGTTAAACAAGCCAACTGCAAACTTCTTGTGCTCCTCTTCTGAGAATTTGCCTTTTTCAGTCATTCACTGAACACCGCTGGTTTCTATAAGCCGTCAGTTCCACGCATTAAGGTTTGCGATTACATCGTTGTGGTGGGATCGCTTAGATCAAAATCCTTCTTTGAATCCTCATACCTGCGTTGTTGGCGCGCGCATCAGGTACTTTCTCTCACTTCTTGACTTGTTTAGTTTGCCTTTTCGGGGAGTTTGTTCATTACGATGAAAGTATTTAAGTGAAAAAGGACAACAATCGTTGTCGTGGCATGACAGCATGGTTTTAGACAAACAGGTTCAAGCGGTTGTTGGTCATGTTGGAATCGAGGTTTCCGACTTGAGCAGATCGAAGAAGTTTTACAATGCCTTGCTTAACGGGCTTGGCTTCAGGGTCATAATGGATACTGAAGAGGGATTAGGATTCTCTAATCAGAATTTCTCGGTTTGGTTGGGCGAATTGCAGGAACCAAGGGTTAAGCGTAAGGCTCCGACCGGAGAAGAGTTCGTCGTAACTGATCACTTGGCGATCCTCGTCCAGGACAAGAAAGCTGTTTATGACATCGAGAGAGAAATGAAGAAGAACGGATTCGAAGCCCTGTTTCCATGTGAAGAGCATCCTCAATTTGAGCCAGGGTATTATGCTGTGTCATTCTGTGACCCGGACAACTATGTGATTGAAATCTACACGAGACAAAAACCGAAATGACTCTAACCAGTCGCAACACACAGCGCGCGCTACCCAGCTGGCGTTGCAGACTCCTTATAACGGCAAATTCAAGTTCTGTCTTGGCTAATTATACAACTTTACATTTCGCGCGCAAACTTGAGAAAGGGAATCTAGGAACATGCATATACACTAAGACTATTTTGGCTTTTGCACATCGGTTTTTTCGTTGTTGGCAAGCAGGTAGCCGCCGAACCCTGCTCCCCACAGAAGAATCGGATAGACGATCATACGTTCCATCCCGCCGACACCCAGATCCAGGTATATTTGAGCAAAGAAGAGGCCTAAGGCTCCAAGAGCCATCAAGCCCAGGATCACGGCGATTACTGAAAAGGGCCGCTTCAGCAACCTGTATGATGTTATAGAGGACAATCCACCGAACAGGAACGCGATTAACGAAACGACCCCGTGCACATTTCCGCTGTGCTCCGTAAAAACGCCAACGCCCATGGCTCCTATCGCTGTCAGAACCAGTAGCAGGGTCAGAGGCCTGAAGTTGAAAGCCCGCTGAACGAAGTAGGCTCCGATTAGTATCAACAAGCCCATGAGGAAGACTGAAAAGTTGAACACTATTGCGGATGGTCCCACGCCCAAGTCGCTTATGTAATTCGCAGATACGCTATAGCCCGTGTATTGTGCTTCGGCAACGACAAGCCCTATGACAAACTGTGAAGCTGCAATGAAAAAGAGTGCGCCAGCCACTTTCTCAGCAGCATACTTCATAGTATAAACCCGCATCTGACTGGACTCTTAAAACTTACGGTCGGGCGCACGCTAGATCCTTATTTTTGAGACCGTGCCGCGCGCGCTAAGATTCAAGGAAATCCCTTCACGCAGACTCAAAGGCTGCGCGTGTTAAGACACGATTTGAACCGAATAACGTGCCTTCACAAATCTTGTTTGTAGAACTAACAAAAACGCTTCTCAATAGTACAGTACACAATTAGCATTTCGCGCTCGCCAAAGTCATAGATTTCTCTTCAGCCACTCATGCGTTTTCTGTCTTGTCTCCTCTTCTCGCGCCCGGACTGACGGTCGGTATTTTCGAGGCAGAGAAGTTTCAGTGAGTGTCATGAGAAAGATAAGGGACAGAGCTCCCGTCACTATCCGTGATTCACAACATTTTTACATCATCTTCTCTAGTTATCCAATAGGGGATTTGAAAATGGTTGATTGTCCAGAATGTGGGAAACCATTGAAAAAGAACACGCGTAAGGCTAAGTACTGCTGCGAAAACAGCGCTTGTTCCGTTATATTTGTTCGTCATCCTGACAAGCAATCTATAATGGAGATAACATACAAGGCCACAGCTCGCTCTTGAGTACTGAGCCTGGCATTGTTCTTAAAAGCGTTCACGGAAGCCGTACTAACTCGTCTGGTTTCATTGTTTATCGCGCTGAGCGCCCGCCAGACTACGTCTTACGCCTTGTTACGCGCGTAAGGAAAAATTGGTGGCTTGTCTCCTTTTAGGTTCTGGTCTCCCAGGAATTTGAGCCCAAACGGGCTCAAGTCCCGAACGCGCACTGAATCCTGCAAAAAACCGTAACAAGCGTATGTTTAATGTGAAATGTTGATGTCTAAACATTTATATAGAATTTGCCTCCATTGTGGTGATTTCTTGAACATTTGTTGAAGTGTGGTCACGGTGGAAAATCAAAAAAGCATCAAAACATGGGCGAGCCATTTTTCTGATAATCTCTATCGTTATTGGTATTGCGCTGATACCGCAATTGAATAAGTATGGAAAAGAAGGTACCGCGACTCCTGCTGAGAATGGGTTCATGTATGAGAAGTCTATTAACATACTCGCAATGCTTCTGATCGGCTTCGGATTTTTAATGGTATTTGTTAGGAAATATGGATACTCCTCAGTAACCGCCACTTTTCTTTTAGTGGCTTTGTCTTTGCCTTTGTACATGCTAGTTAGGCCGTACTTGTGGGGTTCAGCTTCGGACTTGTCCGTAACTAATATTTCCATGCTTTTGTTTGCGGAATTTGCAGCTGCTAGCCTTCTAATTGCTATAGGCGGTCCACTTGGGAGAGTGAGCACTTCGCAATGCTTGATTATCGGGCTGCTATTCACACCGATATATGCCCTTAACGAGTGGCTTCTTTTTAGCGGAGTTTTTATTCCAACAGGAGCTTTCTTGGATACGGCTGGATCAGTATTTATTCATTCTTTTGGCGCTTATTTTGCACTTGGAATGACAATAATGTTAACCACAAAAAGGGAAAGCGAAATGCGTGTGGAGACATCAAAGGTAAGTAGCCAATTTGCATTACTTGGAAGCGCGGCGTTGTGGATTTTCTGGCCATCATTTTGCTCTGCTTTGGTGTCGGTTGACAAAATTCCACTGGTAGCAATTAACACGGTCTTTGCTCTTTGCGGTGCAACCCTTGCGACTTACGTGTTTTCAATTCTTATTAGGGGTAAAATCGAGGTTGGCGACATTGCTAACGCCTCACTTGCAGGCGGCGTAGCGATCGGAGCGTCAGTTGCGAACGTCACACCAGGATGGAGTATGCTAATTGGGTTGATAGCAGGAGCAATTAGTGTCGTTGGTTACACGATCATACAACCAAGATTACAAAAGGCAACAGGCGGAGTTGATACCTGTGGCGTTCATAACCTTCACGGGATGCCTGGCGTTTTTGGCGGATTAATCGCATTAGTATTGGTAGCGTCTCCATTATGGCAACTTACTGGCGTGATAACAACCGTAATTTTCGCCCTAACAATGGGAATTATCGTAGGATTCATAACCTCCAGATTAGGCAGAAAGGAAACTCCATACGAAGACAATGATGAATTTATTTTACCTGAACATAGCACGCGCTGAGGGACCTTATGGGATATTCTTCGTTGTTAAGGAAGCTTGTTTGCTTTGAGTTAGTTAGCGTGTGGTTTGCCCTTTGTATGCGGTATAGCTGATGTACGGTGGCTGGATGTCGTGTTGCCAGTATATGCACATTATTTCTCCGCGATGATGAATCTCCTCTTCAACCACGTGCATTAGGATGTCTTCGGTTTCATTTCGGTTGATGTTTCCGTCTCTTCCCTTATATTCAAACACGCTTTGGAGTTTCTGGTCTGTGAGTTTCTCCAAGTATTCGTTCGTCTCTGCCTCTACCGTGTCAGCGTATTCTTGAATTGAGTTGATGTCTGCGAATTTTGCGAATGGGGCACCGTAGATCCCCTCTGTGCTTTTTCCGCTTAAGCGTCTGATCCAGAAGTGCTCGGCCTGCACACTGTGAATGAATATGTCTCGGATGGAGTCAAAGCTGGCTCCACTGCTTTCGGTGACTGTTTCCCAGGGGATTTCTGCCATGCTTTTCAACAGTCTGCGGCGCGAATACCAGTTATATCCGAAAAAATTTTTGATGTTCAAAGGTATCTCCGCAAAAACGTAACGTGCAGGTTTCTAATAACGTTTGTCAGGACCGATTTTCTGTTTGCTTAATGCGGAGGCGGGCGCTATTTCTCTTTTCGGAGGCGCGAATACTCGACTAGACTAGCTTTATTCCGCAAAATAAGCTATTGGTGGGGTCGCTGGGATTTGGACCCAGGATTGCCAACGCCCCAGGCTGGTATCCTAAACCACTCTAGCCGAAATGGAACCGAGATACCCACCAAATCGGAAGCTAGACGACGACCCCAAACAACAGAAACAAAATACGAATCTCAGATTATAAATACTCTCCTCAAAGCCACAAATGAAGGCAAAGCCAAAAACACTCTAAGCTCAATAGACCACAGCCTAACCCAACTCAGCACAAGAACAGGCCTAGACAACCCCGAAGCAGTAAAAAACTACATCGCAACAGCAACAAACCAGAAAACAGGCAACCCGCTAACAAATGCAACCAAAAACAAACTATGCCTTGCATACGAATGGTACAGCAAAACCAACGGCATACAATGGACAAAGCCACACTACAAAACAGAAGAAACCATCCCTATAATTCCAACAACCGAAAACGTCATCAAAATAATAAGCGCATCAACCCGAAGATACGCCACAATCTTCACCATCCTAACAGAAACAGGCGCAGAAGGAGAAGAACTCCACAGGACACACAAAAACCAGATAGACACCGAAAATGGAATCATCAGTATAAAAGGAACAAAAGGACACGCGTCAGCAACATACAAACTCAAAACAGCCACAGCCGAAATGCTCAGAGAATACATAGCAAAAAACCCCCAAGACCACCCATTCCCCAAACCAAAAATAATGGCTCAAATATGGCAACGAACAAGAGACAAACTCGCAGACGACACCAAACAACCAGAACTCAAAAAAATACCCATGAAAAACCTCAGAAACTACTCAGGCGCACGACTCTACTACTCACTCAAAGACCGCGCGCGCAAAGGGAATCTTTGGCATCACCAGGATTTTCTGAAGTTCTGGATGGGTGACACAATCACGCAATTTACAGGTCAGATTTCCGGGTTGGCGCTCCCTACAATAGCCGTCCTCACGCTGCAAGTCACGGGGTTCCAGCTAGGAATACTCAACGCTTTGGGCTTCATAGCTTTCCCGACGCTCGGCCTGTTCGTCGGCGTGTGGATGGACAGGGTAAGACGGAAGCCTGTAATGATAGTGGCGAACCTGATCCAGGTTGCGACACTCGCGTCAGTGCCTGCGGCTTTCGTATTCGGCGTACTCGGGTTGTATCAGCTGTACACCGTTTCACTTATCATGGGGACGACCACACTTTTCTTCGACGTGGCCTACCAGTCCTACCTCCCTAGTCTTGTCAACAAAGAAGACGTCGTAGAAGGCAACCAGAAGCTTCAGACGAGCGCGTCTGCGGCCGCGGTGATCGGCCCGAGCATTGCGAGCGGCATGATGCAGCTCTTCGGTGCGGCGGTGTCGGTCATCATGGACGCATTTGGAACCTTGGTTTCTGTGTTCACGCTAATCTTCATAAGAAAACCTGAGCCCAAGCCTGAGCACAGCTCCGTCGACGGACAGCGACACTTCTTCGCCGAAATGAGGGAAGGAATCAGGGTGATCACTGGCAACAAGCTGCTCTGGACACAGGCAGGGTGCACCGGCACTGCGAACTTCGGCACCAACATATTCGCCGTGGCGATCCTCCTGTACGCGTACCGCACGTTGGGAATTTCCAAGGGCATCATAGGAATCGCCTTCTCCATCGGTGCAGTCGGCTTTCTTATAGGCGTCCTGATATCTTCCGCTGTCACCAAGAGGCTTGGCCTGGGTAAGACAATCGCTCTATCTGTGGCGGGCAATTTCGGACTATTGATTGTCCTGCTCGCGAACAGTAGTCTCGCCGTACTCATAATTGGGGCTGCATACTTCGTAGGGAGCCTCGGCATACCGATCTACAATATCAACCAGGTCAGCCTGAGGCAGATCATAACACCAAACATGCTTCAAGGGAGAATGAACGCCACGATGAGGACGATTGTTTGGGGCACAATTCCGGCTGGCTCTCTGCTGGGGGGAATCTTCAGCACAAGCTTGGGTATCACACCCACGCTCGTAATTGGGGGTCTCATTTCAGGCGGTTCAGTGCTTTGGATAGTTCTCGGGCCCATATTCAAGCTCAAAAAGCAACCTGAGCCGGTGGGCGATTGAGCTTCGTGACAGTCAACCGGCTTTTGGCGCGCGTCAGCAGGGTAACCTTATCGTGATTTCACTAACGCTTTCTGGAGAGCTTATAGCCATTTATCTCGGTGACATACTCGAATCCTGTCTCAATGACTGAATAGCCTCATCAACACTCTTTGCTACCTTACAGCTGTACTCGTCATTGTTGAAGCTGATTAGTGGGGCGCGTGCTTTGTCAGAAGCATATAGCTAAGCTTTGACGCGTTATATTGATTATGGCGACATGCATTTTTACTAGGTACAGGCGTATCCTATCTATTGACTTTGATTTAACCGAATAGATTACCTCCCCCTGTACCTACTTTTTTTCACCGCTGAAAAAATACGCCTCCTCACTAGAGCGCGCGCTATTTAGAGACAATTGGCATGCCTAAAACTACAACTCCGACAAGATATGCAGATCGAAATTCGGCGTCAGTGAGATTTAATGTTTATATGATTTGGTGCGCCTACAACTTACTATGCGGTACAAACGTAGAAAGTCCCACAAAATCAGAAATGCAATGATTGCCATCGTTATCGTAGTAATTTTAATCAGCGTGATAGTAGTGGCGAACCAAATGAACACCGGCGCACCAGCGAAATCTTTAAGCGCGACCAAGATTTTGCTTGAAACTAGCATGGGCAACGTCACAATTCAACTCTACAACGACATGCCAATCACTTCTGGGAACTTCAAGAACCTGACAGAGCACGGAGTCTATGATGGAACCCTCTTCAGCCGGGTTGCAAAGGGTTTCGTGATCCAGGGCGGAGATGCCACTCCCAAAGGAATAATAGTGCCTCCGATTCGGGATGAACTGCCTAACAAACACAGCAACGTGCTAGGATCAGTGGCCATGGCCAAAACAAGCGCACCTAACTCTGCCACAAGCCAGTTCTTCATAAACCTGAGAGACAACTCCGCCACCTTGGACGGCAACTACACGGTCTTCGGCCAAGTAATAGCAGGCATGGCCGTAGTGAACCAAATCGGTCAAGTGCCTATAATTCCTCAGCTTTCCGCGACTGACGGCAAGCCTGTTCAAGATATTATGATCATTAAGGCACTGATTATTGGGTAATCTCATCAAAGATGCCCGATGCCTAGCATGCGCGCTAGCCTCTATCGAGAGTCAGAGCGTTGGTATCAACGATTTATGTGCTTCTACGCCCTTTCAGCCAATATCTAGCGCGTGCTCGTCTAGAAAAGGCGCAGCAATTTTCTAGGGATATTTCAAAACGCGGAAAACTATAATGGGCGCTGGGTGTACAAGCTATGATGCGTTATTAACGAGAGTGACAGATGAATGAGCAAAGCTAAAAAGCGTAAAATAGAAGTCTCTGGAAGCAGCAGTCCAGTGAGAGAAATAGAAAAGAAGGACAGGGCTTTCGTACTCTTCTACGCTACTTGGTGCCCATTCTCCCAAAGGTTTCTACCGGCATTTGAGGAGTACGCCAGAGGCAATCCGCAAGAGTTCATGAGCGTCATAGTTGATGATAGGCCAGATTTATGTGAGGAATATGCGATAGAGTACTACCCTACTGTGCTTCTTTTGAAAAAAGGAAAGGTTCACAAGAGGCTTGATGCCGAGCCTGGCGTTGGGTTAACCAAAAAACAACTAGCAGAACTCGCCAAAAATCCGTAGATGCGCTCTCTCATTTCTTGGTGCGCTAGGTATTAGACCATTTTGATTTTACTTTCGAGACAGCATTTCTTCGTAGCGATGTTCAGGGAAGTGGCTGCTGTCGCAAAATGGCTTAATTGAGGATTTGCCGCAGCGACAGAGAGTTACGCGGTTGCGAACTTCATAGGTTTTTCCATCTGCAGACTTGATCGGGATGCCTCCTCGCACCCAAATCGGACCACTACATTCCATCTGAGGGTCTTCGATTAATCCGATTGATTTTTCCAGTTTTGGTTCAATTGCTTCTCCTGTTTTCTTGTCCCAAACTACAAGACGACCTGACGGGCAGTCTCCTGCTTCTTCAATTGCCACACGTTTAGCATCCACGTCATCTGATTTTGGAATAAGGTTCCAAATTTCGCCTGCTCTATGACAGAAACGTGCAGAGGCACAAAGATCCTCAACGTCGGTTAGTTTAAGCGTTGGACCCCGTATGATTTTTGCCTGTTTCTGGCAGGGTTCATTGCTGGCCGTCTCAGTGCCATCAAAACCGATTCTTGTGTGTGTTCCATCACAGTAAGGTTTGTGCTTTGATTCTCCACATCGGCAAAGGCCGCATTTTTCCTGTAAAGGATACTTCTTGCCCGAACGCCATTCGATCGGAACCCCTTCCTTGTTGACGATGATTATTTGTTCACATATGGGGAGTTTGCCAGAAACAATGTATGGACCATTTTTGGTGACTTTGATTTCATGACCGTACTTGACTTTGTCAATGTTTTCTTCTTTGGCTGTTCCCATTTTGGTTAAGCTCCTTGAGCTTACTATGTACTAGATCTCTCAAAATTGCTCACTAATAAGCGTAATGCGCGCGCTAATACCTGAATTTCCAGTACATCTCATTCTGCCATTAACGTTGGCTATAGTAGTAACGGTGACAATCATACTATACAAAGGGAAGACATTGCAACAGAAAGGCTGTGGAGAACAAAGAGGAAGCAGAAAGGCAAACTAGTCATTCGCTCTAGGTGCGCGTTAGTCTGGCGCGCGCATTCATTCGCTTTTGAATCTGGTGAGGAGTATTGATGCAACCAAAGCTATTGCAACAATAATTGCGCTTATTTCAGCTACCATGACGATGTTCGGGTATTTGCTTTGGTTCACAGCGATACCCACCGATGCCCAGATTATTACCAGCCCATAGGCAACGTCTCTTCTCATGGCTATAACAAGCAGAGTGATCAGTAGGGCGATTATTATAATCAAAGTAGCCCACGTCTGTTGGCTTATTCCAAACCCGTCCCATTTCACTGAAACCAACGTAGCAGCCACGTTCGCAATAGAGGCGATGGTTATCCAACTCAAGTAAACGCTGAAGGGCAAATGGACCGCAAGTCTTTCTCGCAATGAAACTGTAGACTTGCCGATATTCAGGCGCAGGTAAATCGCAATCAAGGTTGCAAGAAGCAGGAACATGACAAAAACAGACGAACTGAGATATTCGAACTGCCAAAGAAAAAGCCAAGCAATATTCAGCAGACTACTCAGGACAAAGAGCCAACCGATTCTTTCTTGATAGCCTTTTTCTTTCTGACTTGGCAACGCTTGAAAAACTACGAAAATCCCCAGCAAGATGTAAATAACACCCCAAATCGAAAAAACGTAACCCGCAGGAGTTATGAGAGTCGGGTTCGCATTGGAAATGTCAGCTGTTGACTTACCGCCAAGAATCTTGGTGCTACCTGAAAGACCGTTCACCACAACAGTCAAGGCAAAAGCCAAAACGTTCATCCATTTCAAGAGGGTAGAATTGGCTGCTACCATCTGCATCATCCAGAAGTGGTCTATCTCTATCAATTATATAAAAACATCGACATCCTGAAGCGCTGCAATATAAATGGGACGTGTGCTGTTGAAAAAGCGCGATTAGTCTATAGCTTCTAGTCTCCCAACGAGCGCGCGCGATTCCTCGTTAGCCAGTCGTGAGAGGCTAGATGCCATAAAGCGTAAGAGCGATCACTGTGATGCCGAGTAACCATGTGTAGATAGCGAAGTAATGGAACCTTCTGCTTTTTACCGTGCTTGCGACAAGTTTTATGGCGATATAACCTGCAATCATTGCTACGACTATTCCGATAAGAAGCTCTGTTGGGCCTATTCCTTGCGCACCAAGCTGACCGTGCTGAGTGTAGGTCTCCGTTGCGAGATCGCCAATTACTGCGGGAATTGAGAGTAAGAAAGAGAACTTGAATGCTTTCTCTCTTTTCAAGCCGAGCAACAACGCAGTCGAGATTGTTACTCCACTTCTTGAAAGCCCTGGAAATATTGCGAAGCCTTGTGCTGCACCCATGATGAGGGTCATAGTGTAGGTTATGTCGTTTTTGTCTTCTTTTCCGATTCTTGAAGTGTAAAGAATCGTAGCGCCGATTAAGAAGGTTATCCCGATTATCAGGATTGTCTGGAGAGTATTTTGGAGGAATATTACGTAGAGTAAACCGATTATTCCCGTGGGTATCGTCGCAACGACTATGAGTGGTATAAACCGTCCGTATTCAGATTTGAAGTCCAGATGTACTAAGGATTTGAGTATGCTTTTGACTTCTTTCCTGAAGTAGAATACTACCACAATTAATGTTCCGACATGCAGGGTGATACCCAAAAGCGGTGTGGCTTCCAAGCCTAGGAAATGCTCAGCTATTTTGAGATGGGCCGTGCTTGAAATCGGCAGCCATTCTGCCAAGCCCTGAATTAAGCCGAGGATGATCGTCTTGAGCAACAGATCGAACAAGGTTGCAACCTGGCTTTTCGAGTATTTCTTCTAAAGGTTAACATGTGAAGCTTATTTAGCCTTCTCCGACGTTGCACGGATAAGCGAATATCTGCCTGCACGCGCAAAGCCTAAATCCATTAAGGCATTAGACCCTCGTTTTGAGAAAACGTAATAAGTCAAATAATAAAGTGTATTCGAAGGAAGGAAACGAAAAATGGACGTTTTTGAAGCCATAAGAACCAGAAGAAGCATCAGGAAATACAGGCAGGAGCCTATCCCTGATGAAAAGTTGGAATCTATTTTCGAGGCCGCTCGTCTGGCGCCTTCCGCCGGAAATCGCCAACCGTGGCGCTTCGTAGTAGTGCAAGATGCAGATCGAAAGAAGGCTCTAGCAGAAGCGGCGAACAACCAGACATTCCTACGGGATGCTTCCGCGATTGTAGCAGCAGTGGGTGATCCTGCCGTATCGGCAAGATGGTTCGAAAAAGACCTAATGATAGCCTTGGAACACATGGTTTTAGCGGCCACGGCCCTAGGCTACGGCACTTGCTGGATAGGTGCCTTCGACGAAGACGCGGTTAAGCGTCTGCTCAAAATTCCTGCAAGAATGAAAATAGTTGCACTGCTACCTATCGGCATACCTGATGAAACGCCAGCACCCAGACCAAGGAAAGAGCTCTCAGAGATTTTCTTTAACGAGGAGTGGCACTAATTCCGGAGTGATCCTCTCTTTCCTCGCGCGCGCTGCCATGAAAACTGGCGAAGCTAGAAAAAATCATAAATGCTTAACAGAAGAACGTTGAAGGCGATGTGAAAATTTGGAAAAAAGAAGTTATAGATGGTTTGAAAAACGTCGGAGAACCAAAGCTTTGGACTTGGCTCAGGAACAGATAGTGAAAGCGTTAGATACTGTTACCCTGTTGAACCAGGCGGTGCAAAGCTTAGCAGAAGGAAAAAAGAAAGAGGCAGCCCAACACATCCAATATCTATTCACAACTGAAGAAGAAGTGGACAGACTACGAACCGAAGTGTTCAAAGAATTGTCGAAAGGTGCAGCCTTATCCGCCGACTACCGTGAGGATATTTTGCACCTTGTCAAAAGACTTGACACTCTTGCGGATCATGTGAAAGACGCAGCTAGATGCTTGGAAATGCTTGAAGACACTGAGCTACCGCATGAACTCGCCCAGAACACGGTGCACATGACTTCAGCTCTAGTTGAATGCGCTTCTGCTTTGCGTACAAGTATTGAGAAAATTTCAGATGCTCCAAAAGAAGCAATTGCGGGTTCAAACAAGGTTGAAGAGATCGAACATAGAATCGACGAGAACTATTTCAACACAAAGAAGCTATTCATCAAATACGGAGAAAAGATGAGCGCAGGAGCAATTGTGATTTTCGATGACTTGATTGAATTCATCGAACAGGCCGCGGACATGTGCGCTGACACTGCTGACTATATTGTAATTCTTTCTAGCAGGGAACAATCATAAAGTGCCGTTTCCTAATCAGAGCACGGGGGCATCATTTAGCACAGAAGGGTGCTTGATACGATCTAATCTCACAGCATTCATAGAGCAACTTCCGATATGCGTATTGCCACAGCAGATTACGTTGAGATGTTGCAAACAAAGAACATAGCGCGCGCGAAGGCGCCTTAATAATAGAAGACGGTACACTCGCAGAAAGGATACAAAAGAACTACGCGCGCTTAAAGAAAAATAGCGCACGCTATCGCATTGAAAAAAAGCTAGAATAGTCGTGATGACTATTGTGGCTGTGCGTGCCTATAATAGCCTTTTACGTGAACCGTTCTTTTCTTTGCTCCGGGCTTCCTTCGCATAAACGGTCGGACTTTTGGCATGTTTTTATCACCAATCATACGTAAACAATCTGTTCAAAGAAAAGTATTATGAACGCTTGCTCCATATCCATGATCTAGCATATGTTAAAAAGGTTCTATGATTAGTGTGCTATCGGCCTCAAACAGAGAAAAATGGGGGTGCGCTGGAGACATCTCCACTTGGTATAAGGTTCAAATTCCATCCGCAGCGCCGTAAAAAAACAGCGGGGATTCGTCCGGGCGATGTTAATACTTGCTTTTTCAGAAACCCAAACTACATCAAGTCGCATACAAACGCAGAGCCCGCATAATAATTACAGAATATCTAAAAGGGAGATTATAATCTGATAGACTTGGTGTTCCCATGAAATACAGAAACTTCGGAAAACTAAGCTGGAAAGTTTCAGCCTTGGGCTTCGGAGCGATGAGGCTGCCTACGATCGGTGATGACGCAGGAAAGATTGACGAACCAGAAGCAATAAGGATGCTAAGGTACGCCATCGATCATGGCGTCAATTATATTGATACTGCTTACGTTTATCATCGAGGAAACAGCGAGGCCCTAGTAGGTAAAGCATTGCAGAACGGTTACCGCGAAAAAGTGAAATTAGCCACCAAGATGCCAAGTTGGCTTGTCAACACTCAGGAAGACATGGACAAGCACTTGGAGGAGCAGCTGAATAGGCTTGGCACTCATATTGACTTTTATTTGTTGCATGGGCTCGGCAAAGAACGATGGGAAAAACTCAGAGCCTTAGACGTAACGGAATGGGCTGAGGAAAAAATCCGCGAAGACAAGTTCAAACACCTTGGCTTCAGTTTCCATGATAGTTACGAAGTCTTCAAGGACATAATAGACAGCTACAAAGGCTGGACATTTTGCCAGGTTCAGTACAACTATATGGATGAAGAATGCCAAGCTGGCACAAGAGGGCTCAAGTACGCGGCGTCCAAGGGACTGGCGGTTGTCGTGATGGAACCAGTAGCTGGAGGAAGACTAGCTCTAAGACCTGCAAAGCCAATCTTGAGCATGTTCGAGAAAGCAGAAATCAAGAGAACACGGGCAGAATGGGCGCTCTTGTGGGTCTTGAATCATCCAGAAGTTTCGCTTGCCCTCAGCGGCATGAGCAACATTCAGCAAGTAAAAGAAAATGTTAGGACTGCCGAGAGATCAGGCTCAAACATGCTTACCAAGAAAGAACTCGACTTTATCAACCAAATTGCACGAAAATATAAGGAGTTAGGCTTCATTGATTGCAGTGGTTGCAAATACTGCCAACCATGCCCTGAAGGTGTCAACATACCAACGATATTCTCCCTTGTCAACGAATTCTACATAAAGAACATGTCGAATGATGTCAAAACAAAATATTGGCAGCACATAACTCCAGAAAGCCAAGCTAAAAGATGTCAAAAGTGTGGAAAGTGCGAAGAACTCTGCCCTCAACACCTGCCCATACGAAACCTTCTGAGAGGTGCTGCCTTTATGTTTGAGCAAGAACCTCCTCAACCAAAGACGTGAAGGAACGTAGCGATAATTGATAAAAGCCGTCATTTTTGATCTGGATGGCGTAATCGTCGAAAGCGAGAACGCACACATAGAAGCTGAAAAACAGGTGCTTCTGAAGCATAACCTAGTAATATCAGCAGAGGAGCTGCACAGATATACAGGCACCACAGCCAAGGCAATGTTCACAGAACTCATAGCGAAATACAAGCTCGCCACAACCTTTGAAGAAATCAATCATCAAAAAGAGAAAATCCTGCTCAAACTCCTAGAGCAGGATGCAAAACCCACAAGAGGCATATTGAGTCTAATAAGAGAATTGAAACGAAGAGGTATCAGGCTTGCAATAGGCTCTAGTTCCACTAGGAAGCTGATAGATTACGTCTTGACGAAGCTGAACATAACAAGCTTGTTTGACTGTGTGCTTGCAGCGGAAGATGTTGAGCACAGCAAACCCAACCCTGAGATATTTCTCAGAGCAGCCACAAAACTAGGAGTGAGCCCGGATCTGTGTTTAGTGATTGAAGATGCCAAATTAGGCGTTGAAGCTGCGAAAAGTGCAGGTATGAAGTGCATTGGATATCGTAATCCACACAGCGGCAACCAAGACTTGTCAAAAGCGGACATTACGACCGACGACTTCTCCAAATTAGACATTGAAAAAATGATCGCCTAACCATTCGTGGCACATGCTACCACGCATACAAGGCCTGATCTGGGTCCTGTGCAGAGAGCAATCATAGAGCCCAAAAACGTTCAAAGACCTCCTAACTTCTCTAAAAATTTGCAAGCCACACAAGCATCCGCAGAGGCTGCACAAGGTTCACCGCACCGCTTACAAACGCCAAGCTTCTCTTCCTTCTGTTCCATACTCTTTCCCACTTTTTCGAAACTCCTAAGTAGCGTAAATAGGCTTCCAGCATGCCTCTGTTCAAGTCGATTCAGCCAATACCGCACATCATTACGTAGTGCCTCGCCTGCATAGGGGCAAACAACAGTTTGGAACTTTACGTTCTTCGAATAAGCGTAAAACGCGGTTTCCTTTTCTGGAACAAGACAAAATGGACGAACACGACGAACAAAACGCCCACCACATTCAATACTCACAGCGCCAAAGTGTGCCAAACGCCAAACATCGCCATGTACAATGTTCAGCAAAAAAGTTTGAACAACGTCATCCAAATTGTGCCCCAGCACCAAAACATCAGCATCAAGCTTTTTCGCAGCCAAGTCCAAAGCGCGACGCCGCAAAACTCCACAATAAGCGCATGCACCAAGACGCTTCATTCCTGGTGATTTTCTGGTTTTCTGCACCACTTCGTCTAGCGTCAAACCGAACAAACTCTCAAAACTCAAAACGCCGTGCTTAACTCCCAAAAGTTCACAGTTTTCAGCAGCAATCCTTAACGCCTCATCTCGATAACCTTTTATTCCCTCGTCAATCGAAACCGCAAGCAGCGAGGCTTTGGGGAACTTCTTCTCAATCTTTGCCAGAACATGCAGAAGCCCCACGCTGTCTTTGCCACCGGAAACAGCAACCAAAATCTTGTTGTTGAACCCAAACATGCTATACTCGGCTATTGTGGCGCGAACCCGGTCTTCTACGGACCTGAGGAAGCATTGTTTGCACAGTTTTTCCCCGCTGTAAGTGCGGACAAAAACCGCCTCGCGCCGCCCACAGAAGCCACACTTCACTCATTTTTTCCTCCTAAACACTCAGACGCTGGGCAAACCGAAAAACCAAAAACTCAAAACTACATTGGATAAAAGCAAACCCAAGAAAACAACATTGATCAAAACCCGTAACGGCAACCGCTTTTCTTCTCCAACATAATCCGAAAAGCAACAGTACAGAAATTTTTCGCCGTCAAAAGGAAAAGCAGGCAACATATTAAACACCGCGACGCTGAAAGCAGCGAGAAAAGTCCAATACAAAATCAGATAAGCATTTGCAGTCGTTATGCGATCGAAGCCTAAACGGCTAGGATGATAATCAAGCCCATCAGAAAGCCCAATTATAGCCCGGCCACTTAAATTCTCAGTCGTCACTGGAACGGCATGATCGTTTATTCTGAGGGTCAAATTGGCGCCAGGTGTCACATTTGCTAAGTAATTTGCAAGATCCTGTAATGTGCTTATTGTGTGGTTGTTTATGGTGTAAATCACGTCAAACCGTTGAACGCCAGCACGTGCAAGAGGTCCGTTTGCAACAGTGCCATCGACCAGCACGCCAGCAGAGGGCGCAAAGAGGCTTGTTAATAGTATAATAACGAGAAGCCCAGTCGCTAAGTTCACCGCAGATCCTGCGCCTAGTATTCGAAGTTTCGAAGTTTTCGAAGCTTTTTCGAAGCTTTTCTCTTCAGGCTCTACGAAACCGCCTAAAAATGCGAGCATCACGGCCAAGCCAGCGGATTTCACGACAACTTTTTCAGCAACAGCGCCAATGCCGTGCGCTGACTCATGCAAGACTACAACTATGGCTACTGCGACGAAGAAGTAGGGCAACGAATCTAAGCGCAAGGTGATTGCTGGAACAATTGGTATCACTGGCACACTCTCCACGACTGGGTAGAAGAATTTGAGCAAGTTGCTGAAGAGAAAGTATGCAACGTAGATCATTAGCCCGAAGGCTAGGGCTATGCCGACGTTTGAGAGCGTCTTCCAGAACAGCTTGTTTTTTCCGCTGATTTTCCCTATTATGTTCTTGAATTTCTCGGAGCGGTACGTGAGGAAGAAAGGGAAGATTTTGAAGCCGTGCTTTTCTGCGTTAAGGAGCTTGCTAAGCGCGTATATGATGATCCAAAACAGGAGTAAGCCTAGCAGAAAGGTAGTTTCGGGCGTTATCTGCATGTGTTTGGCTCCTTAGGAATCTTCTAAAGCAACAGTTTAGTATAGTTTTTGTAAGGCTGAAAACGAATGGCGAAAAAACCGCTAAAGCATGCTGAGCGTGTTGAGATTGTTTATGATGAGGAACGTTGCCGGTTACTAAAGTTGTTGCGTGGTCAAGCGTTAGAGATTATGGAGGCTTTGGCTCATGCCAGTTTGCATTCAGTTGTGCATGGCAGCATTGCTCGGGGAGATGTTTCGAAGAAGAGTGACATCGACGTTTTTTTGCCCGAAGCGACTTCCTCATTTGCTGTGGAGAATGCTTTGGAGACTGCTGGGCTTTCTGTTAGTCGGCGTGTTTTGATACAGGCGACGCCGGCTTACGCGTTAAAAGGCTATGTTGACTTGGGTGAGGGGAGGAGTGTGTCTTTTTCTCTAGTTAAGATGCGACGTGTTGAGCGTGATTTTTACAAGTATGGTGGCGAGTTGGGGTTGCAAATGCTCATGGATAACTTACGGGTTCCTGGTGCGGACAAGCGGCTTATGCTGATTGAACCGACTCTAAAAGGGCATGTGGAGAGCAGCATTGTCGGTCGCGAGGAGGAAGTTGCACTGTTATTGGGTGTCTCGCTTGAGACCGTTCACGATCGTGTGCGTGCGCTTTTGCGTCGGGATGAGGTTGGTAGAACTGGCGTTTTCATTGAACGGGAGCTTTCTTCCGAAGAGACGTTTGAGATGGTCTTGCAGGGTTTGGCTGATGAGAATCCTGCTGTTAGGCGACGATTGAGACTGTATGATAAATGACTTCGTGATTTTCTGTTGTGTGCGTTCACTGCGCAGTGAGTAGACCTTTCAATGCCCAACTCACAGAAGAAAATTCCATCTACAGCCATGACAAATAAAAAAATATTTTTGGGCTTGGCGCTTTTTGCCCATTCCAGCGTAGCACCATTTTTTCTTAGGAGGTGATCCGGCCGCAGGTTCCCCTACGGCCACCTTGTTACGACTTTTCCCCTCTCGCGAAAATAGGGATCGACGCAGCCACAAAGGACCACGCCTCACCCCATCCTCACTCGAGTGGAACGACGGGCGGTGTGTGCAAGGAGCAGGGACGTATTCACCGCGCGCTGATGACGCGCGATTACTAGGGATTCCATGTTCACGAGGGCGGGTTACAGCCCTCGATCCCAACTGAGGCAGGGTTTGAGGATTACCTTCCCCTTTCGGGGTCGGAACCCATTGTCCCTACCATTGCAGCTCGCGTGTGGCCCGGGAGATTCGGGGCATACTGACCTGCCGTGGCCCACTCCTTCCTCCGCTTTATCAGCGGCAGTCCCCCCAGAGTGCCCATCGGAATTTTTCCTCAGTGGCAACAGGGGAAGTGGGTCTCGATCGTTGCCTGACTTAACAGGACACCTCACGGCACGAACTGGCGACGGCCATGCACCTCCTCTCAGCTTGTCTGGCAAGACCCTCAATCTGGCCTTCACTCTGCTGTCGCTCCCGGTAAGGTTTCCGGTGTTGACTCCAATTAAACCGCAAGCTTCACCCCTGGTGGTGCTCCCCCGCCAATTCCTTTAAGTTTCAGCCTTGCGGCCGTACTCCCCAGGCGGTAGACTTAATGGCTTTCCTGCGGCACTAGGGCGGCTCGTAGCCGCTCTAACACCTAGTCTACATCGTTTACAGCTGGGACTACCCGGGTATCTAATCCGGTTCGCTCCCCCAGCTTTCGTCCCTCACCGTCGAGCGCGTTCTAGCCAACAGCCTTCGCCACTGGTGGTCCTCCCGGGATTATAAGATTTCACCCCTACCCCGGAAATACCGTTGGCCTCTCTCGCCCCCTAGCCAAGCAGTATTTCCCGCAGTCCAACGATTAGATCGCTGGATTTAACGGGAAACTTGCTTAGCCGGCTACGGACGCTTCAGGCCCAATAATCGTCCCTACCACTCGGAGAGCTGGTATTACCGCGGCGGCTGACACCAGACTTGCCCTCTCCTTATTCCTCCGGCTCATTACACCAGAGAAAAGCCATCCTCAGCGGACGGCACTCGGGATAGCCCTGTCACGCTTTCGCGTATTGCAGAGTTTGCGCGACTGCTGCGCCCCGTAGGGCCTGGGCCCTTGTCTAAGTGCCCATCTCCGGGCTCCCGCTCCCGCGGCCCGTACCGGTTATAGGTTTGGTGAGCCGTTACCTCGCCAACAGCCTGATCGGTCGCGGCCCCATCCTTTGGCGACGTTGAAAAGCATGGTCCCAACGTCTTTTGGGTGAAAAACCATTCCAGGCCTCTTCACCTATCGGACATTATCCCCAGTTTCCCGGGGTTAGTTCCGTCCAAAGGGTAGGTTAGCCACGTGTTACTGAGCCGTGCGCCGCGCCTCTACCGTGGCTTAGAGGCGTTCGACTCGCATGTCTTAGTCCCATCCCGATAGCAGTAGGGTCCGGCAGGATCAACCGGATTTGTGATTATTTGAGTACTAGCCGTTATTGTTTGGCCTACGCTGGAATTGTGGGTAAGCGCCAAGCCTACATCAGACCTAAAACATGAGTGTGTTCAGGTCATCATGCTTGTCCCCGTAACTGGAGGTCCTTGCGTCCTTCATCCAAGGGCGCCAATTTGCGCCTTAATACGTCGGGTTGACGCCGCCGCCGGAAAGTTACGGGGCGTATAATCTACGTTAAATGGCGATGTTGAACAGATGTCGCCAAAAGATATCAGAGGCAGGTTTTCGCGATATAAACGTTGCTGTGCCAAAACTAGTCCGTCGTAGAGAAATAGAGTTTTAAGAAACTAATTAGAGATTGATTTTTGGCGGGACAGTTGTATGAGAAGAATTTACGTGGACTACGCAGCGACGACACCTGTAGATCTTCGGGTTTTTGACGCTATGAAGCCATTTTTTATGGAAACCTTTGGTAATGCCTCCTCTGTAAACACGAGTGGAGTTACAGCAAGAAAGTCGGTTGAAGATTCAAGAGAAACAATCGCTCGATTCATGAATGCCGAACCTGAAGAGTTAATCTTCACAGGAAGCGCTACAGAATCCAATAATTTCGCGCTCAAGGGTTATGCGTTTAAGCATGGAAAAGCCAAAACCCGCATTGCAGTCTCAACAATAGAACACGACTGTGTGCTCAACTCGGCTAAATGGCTAAAACAACAAGGATTCAAGGTCACCTTCATTCCAGTTGACCAGTATGGCATAATAGACATTGGTGCTTTGGAAAATGCCATAAACGAGGGGGCCACTCTCGTTTCCGTGATCCACGGGAACAACGAAATCGGCACAATCGAGCCTATAGAAGAAATCGCCAAAATCTGCCACAAAAACAACGTAATCTTTCATACGGACACTGCCCAAAGTTTTGGCAAAGTTCCCATAGACGTGAAACAAATAGGCATTGACATGATGACAATTAACGCCCACAAACTCTATGGACCTAAAGGCGTAGGTGCGCTTTACATAAGAAAAGGCATAGAACTCGAACCGCTACTGCACGGCGGCGGACACGAGTTTGGCTTAAGGTCTAGCACAGAAAACGTGCCAGCCATAGTCGGATTCACCAAAGCAGTAGAACTACGAAAAGACGAGATGAAGCCCGAAGGAGAAAGACTAACACGGCTAAGAGACAAACTCATAAAAGGCACGTTAGAACTCGAAGACTCCTACCTTAACGGACACCCCACACAAAGACTTCCGAACAACGCCAACTTCAGATTCTCGTACATAGAAGGCGAAGCCATAGTCCTCGGCTTAGACATGGAAGGCATCGAAGCCTCCTCAGGCTCAGCGTGTTCATCAAAAAGCGGTGAACCTAGCCATGTTTTGCTCGCGATTGGGCTTAAACCAGAAATAGCTAGAGGCAGTTTAAGAATATCACTCGGAAAATACAACACACAAGCAGATATCGACTATATCTTGGAAGTGCTGCCAAAAATCATTCACCGACTACGTGAAATGTCGCCTTTGACAAAAAGGTAAATTTATAACCCTTCGCTGCTTCTTTCTTGTCTTCTAAGGTGAATAATTATGGGCTTCAAAGCCGTGCACTTTACCGAAATCAAACAAGAAGACGCAGGCGAACCAGGCGTCAAGATACGATGGCTAATCAAACAAGACAACGGCGCACCCAACTTCGCTATGCGTTACTTCGAACTCGAACCAAGAGCCAAATCACCTCATCATTCGCACGACTGGGAACATGAGGTTTTCATTTTAGACGGCGAATGCAACGTCTTCTGCGACGGACAAGAAAAAACGGTAAGTGGAAGCTATGTGGTTTTCATTCCACCAAACACGGTTCACCACTTCGAAAACATCGGCGAAAGCACACTTCGCTTCCTCTGTCTGGTACCACACAAAAAGTAATTCTCAAATATAGATTACAAAGTCGCAAGCATTAACCTCAAAACCGCTTCTTCTAATTTCTCGGTGAGAAGGATGAGTGACATATTGCTTGATGCTTGTAAAGAACTGATCGACGACGCCAAAATGGGCTGCGCAGATTTAGTCTTCAAAGAAATCTGTCTTGAGATTTTGGCTCGGGCTAAGAATGTGCTAACCAACACAGAGTTCGAAACTCTGACCGCGTATGCAACCGAACGCATACAAGAAAAAACACAAATAGAGCTGGACACGCAACTAGAAGCGAAAAACTATCGTTGAAAACAAGCATTTTTTGATTCGATTCTACTAGGCTGCTGTTTGCACGCCTTCTCATCTTCTTCTCTGCTTTACGAATAGCGCAAATATCGCTTTTTTCACAGTTTCATCCTTCATAACTGTCTAACTTCCAATAACTTGCTAACAAAGAATGAAACATGAGTTTTAAGAAATAGTCCGCCGTATGAGGGAGTTCAACCGAGCCACTAAAAGTCTTTACGTTGATACTAGTTATAAGACTGCGCGCACGCTGACTCAGAAGAGAATTCATCTGTTTTGGACAGCTTCATAGCAAAAAGTTTTTTAAACTCATCCTAGACTTTAATGGCTCTGGGAGGAATGGACAGCCAAATGGACATTTTATCCCTCTACCAAAGATTGACAACCAATAAAGGCTACGTAACTCCTTTCCCATACTTCTCGTAGTCTTCTTCCTCCCCCTGCTGAACGCAGCAAATGTTGCGTGCAGCACCCCCTTAAGGTTGCCAGTCTTGGCACGGGCTGTCCCCCTTCCTCTCCTTGTTCCAATTGTATAATAAAACACGGAGCGAAAACGCAAATTCTCATAGATTAACAAGGTTCTAGCGTGTTTGACCCCAATGCATTACGCGCGCCAGCCCTTTGAATGCCAGCTTGTCACCTGTTCAAGGGAGGATTAGTATCCTAAAATGGCATTCAACTAATGTATTTTTGACTTGTTTTTTCAAAGTCTTTTACGATTTCGATAACTCTTTTGGGCGCTTGAATAACGTTCAAGGGTACGCCGCGCAGAAGCGCCCATGGTCCTTTTTCAGCCAGCTTTGAAACTAAACTCTCCTCCCCAAACGATTTCTTAGAGATCTCATACACTAACGATCTGACATCCTCTTCGGCAACATAGCCTAAAGCGTGAAGGTATTCATGGAGTAACAGGATGTAAATGAAACTGTTGACGAGTTTGCGGGAATTTGTGGCTGCTTCAGCAATCTGGACAAGCGTTCTGTTTAGAACTATGTTGTTTGTACCCAAAGGGTGGTAAGCGCCTATGTTGAGCGGAAGGTCATCGAGAAAAAGCATCATGCCAACTCTATGCTTTCCTAAAGAGTACTTTGCTGTTTCTTTAACGACCTCCCAGATTTCACCGTAGTCTTTTGAGTTTTCCAGACGATAACTATAATTGCCCGTTTCTTTCTCCTTGGTATCCATTCTTGCACATCCTAGAGAGCAGAGTATAAAAGATCATAAATAAACGATTAGGATTGTGGGAGGAAAAAAGGAAGAGGAGCTAGAGGCTTAAGAGAAGGAGTTCGAACGCGCAAAACTTAACTATTTTTTCGGGACTCTCTAACTCCATACCCTCCCGTATTATTTCTTTATTATTAATAGGTTTAAAAATCTTTTGTTTTATTCATCGAGTTTGATTCTTGTTCTGATGAAAACCAAACATAAAACAGATTATCCGCTTAATACTTTCTTCAAGTTATTTAGAATGCTTTCGTGTTCGTAAGTCCATTTGTTCTCTTCAAAGAATTCATACGATACTGTTTGACGTTTATAGGAGGAAATGTCTAACACAACATGGAAGAAACGTTCAACAATATGCATTTCTATAAGACTGTTTATCGAGTCAACGAGGTTCGGGAATTCTATTTTTGGAATATAGAAGTGGACAATTAGCTTACTTTGCCCAATCACTTTTGTGTAGTTTAAAATGAACGGTTTGTTAGATACTGAATTTGCAAACTTTGCAAGTGCACTTTTGTCTTTGAATTCGATAACGAAGCTTGACAGCTCTGATGATTGATGTGGGTATGGGAGAATGGAGATTTCATAGTCAGCGATTAATCCGCGTTTAATGATATGGTCTTGAAATCTGTATCTAACTGCTTCCGGAGTCATGTCGACACCTTTGGCTAACTCCCTAAACTCTATAGAGCCGTCTTTTTCCAGTTCTTTCAAGAGCAGCAAATCTGTTATGTCAACCAGAATGGGGTACGATTCAGGATCGAGAAGCCTACGGGGAAGAGTCTCTGAAGCTTGTTCAATTTCCTTTATCCACGGTTTCCACTGGAAGCTCCAACTTCGTCTTCTAAAGTCGAACCAGTGAAAATTCGGAGGCAACTCGCACACATCTGTAATCCAATAAAGAATGTAGTTGTCTAAGCCCCCCATTTTTAGCGCTTCAGCAAAATAGTCTTCAAATTCTCTTCTAAATTCTTCAGGAAAACCAAAAAGAGCATAAATACCGTTAAACTTTCCAAAACACCGTATCATGTAGGTCCAATATCGTAAGTTGTCGACTAGGTTGCGCAGTATCTTTTCTTTACCTGGCTTTGCTTCTGCAAACACGACCGCTCTTCTTAGTCCGAGTTTTTGAAAGTTTAATCTAGCTCTTATCAGAAGCCCATTTTCTTTGACCAATTTTGAGAGTCGAAACGCCACGGTTGTTGGTGGTAACCCAAGCTTTTTAGCGAGCGATGATATGTTCCTTGGTCCATGTGTTCCAAGTCCCTCCAGTATCTTCGCGTTTATTTCATCCAATGCGTCTAGATATCGCAGCATCCACTGGAAGTCTTCTATTCCGCTCGTGAAAACCACCCCGCAATACGTTTTTCTTAGATCGAAATGAGTGGTCGGATCGATTTAGGTCTAGGGTCTTGTATTGGGTCTCCGCACGTTCGCAGATTCGGTTGAGAATTTGGAGTTTTGCAATAGTTAGTGCTTCGAGCAGGCTGTTTTGAAGAGTTAGTTGCCATTGCCGAATTAGAAATAGTTGCGTAGACTTCGGATAGGTCATAGAGAGCCACGCACAGAGCAAGGAGGACCATGAAGAGATAGACTTTTTTCAATTTTTTCACCTTTCCCTTCATTATATCTTATGTCACGGTGGCTTTTTTGCTTTTCTACAAAAAAGAAATTATAAATTGGTGAAAAACCAATATGGCAGAAGAAAGTGTGTTTGTTATTTATGCCTTGAACCATTTAAAAATGAAGTATTGTATTTTGTCTTTGTTTGGTACAGCGATTATGAACCTTTTTTTCACAGTGGTTGCGAGTCGTCCAGCCTTTACGATTTCTGTTGCGGTTATTTCGTCTTCTGCTTTCTTCACGGAAACCATGAAAGGCGCGTGTTCTATGCCAGGTCCATGTCTGTAAACGGCGAAGTCGCAGCCGAATTTGATGCCTGGGGTAACTGCCAAGCCATGATCTCGCAAATCGTGATAGACAGCGTATTTTAAGTCAAAGTCTTCATGGAGCTTACGGGCTCTTTTCAGAAGTTCTTTCAAGTCAACTTTGGTTCTATTCTTGTCTTCCTTTACTGTGATTATTTTCTTTTCCACGAGGTACAATCCTTCCATCAAGTCGAGAATTAATGGTGCATTGAACTCTGCACTTTTTGGTTTCGGAATCCCAACTGGTTTTCCGTAAAAGCCGATTTTGTAGAGTTCCGTTCCGTCTCTTGGGTTCCATATGACTAGGAAGTTTTCGATGAATTCGGCTTCAATCTTTTTCTTCATGACCGTCTTTGATCCTTTTTTAGATGGCGAAGGATAATATGCGGACTGCATCTGCGGCGTCTTCTGCCTTGTCAGCAGAGTCTTCCAAAAGTTTGATTATATCGCGCAGAAGAACGAGAACTGGGATGGTGATGTTTGCGCTGATTATTTTAAGCTCAACTTCACGGTAGGTCTCATCCACCATGCGTTCAGCCATCTCCACGTCACGTGCTTTTTCAAGGGTCTTTGCAGAACCATAATTAAGGCTTATAGTGGTTTCTCTCAACTTCAGAACAGTCTCCAACATTGCCTCAGAGAGTCTAAGCAAATCTTTTTTTATGTCGCTGGGTACTTTCCAGCCGCGTTCAATGATTTGAAGCAACCAAAAGGCGACCCCTTCGCAGAAGTCTGCTATTTCGCTTGATAGGTTCGTGAAGCGGAGAAAATCTTCTCTGCTTATGAGAATGCCGCCGATTTCTGCGAGTTCCTGAGAGACAGCTCTTCTTGCGCTATCTACTTCTTCTTCATTCTTTCGAATTTCGATAAACAGGTTTTGCGCGGTTTCTTTGTCACCTTTCAAGAAACAGTCGAACATCTGTGGAACTTTGCGGCAGACGTCTACGACTTTTCGCAAATGGTCTTGGCATACGCTGAGTGCTCGTCGTTTTAATCTTTCCTCTGTTTCTACTGGAAGAACCATTCTCCCGCCCTCAAATCGCCCTCGTGACGCTCACCATTATAGTGCAGTAAGCGTTAAAAAAGATAACGAAAGAAAAGGGTAGAAAGCGTGGTTTTTCTATTCCTGCTTTGCCGTTTCGCCAAGGTTTTCGAATTGCTTTTTGTGGGCGAAGTAGGCATGAAGTAGTTTAGCGAGTTGTTTCGTGCTTGCTCGCACTTGTTTCCATGAGTCGCGGTCTCGGATGGTTACTGTTCCGTCTTTTAGTGTTTCGTAGTCGATTGTGATGCAGAGTGGCGTGCCGATTTCGTCCATCCTTGCGTAACGGCGTCCAATTGAGCCAGAGTCGTCGTATTCGACTGTGAGACCTTCGGTCATTAATTTTTGTGTGATTTTCTTTGCTTTTTCTGGTAACCCGTCTTTGTTTACTAGTGGGAAAACGCCCACTTTTATTGGTGCTATTTCTCGTGGAAGTTTTAGCGATGCGCGATTTTCTTTTTGTTGATAGGCGTATTCGAGCGCTATGTAAGC
The DNA here is from genome assembly GCA_963842875.1 of Candidatus Bathyarchaeota archaeon. GTDB lineage: Archaea > Thermoproteota > Bathyarchaeia > Bathyarchaeales > SOJC01 > DATHCB01. The sequence continues at coordinate 173,175 of CAWJIF010000009.1, read as the reverse complement.
AAGCCTGTCCGAGCCGAAACTTGGCTCCACAACGTGTGGGATGAAGTGTTTGCCTCTTTCTTCAATTTTTGTGTAGGTGATTTCTAAGTGTTCAGGCTGGATTTTGTAATGGGCGAGTGTAATGTAGCCTTTATCTTCAAGTGCTTTTTGTACTTCGGTTGGATCTGCCTTAGTAAGTAGCTTGGCAACTTTAGCCGCGTCTTTTTTGAATGCTGACCCAAGTTTTGCCATTATTGGTTTTATGATGACCTGTTCTTTTATGATTGGTCTGGGGTATTCTTTGTATACTCTAATGTCGGCGCCGCTGTGTCGCATGTGTTGTGTTAAGTCGTAATCTGTGCGGTAGGCGTTGCCTGAAACTTCTGTCCAGCCCCAGCGTTCAAGGAAGATTTCTTGGTCGAAGCTTTGCAGTGAATAGTGGGCTTTTTCCCACTCAAGTTTTTCGATGAAGCGTTGTTTGTCTTCTGGGACGCCAAGTTCCATGAGGAATTGTTTTGCGAGGGTCATGAAGAAGGCTTGCCATTCTGTTTTCATGATGCCTCTTTTGATTGCCTCTTTTACTGTGATTGTGATGGTTTCTTTGTGGCCTTTTCGTTTGAGTTCGGCTGGGATTAAGCGTAGTTTTTCATGTTCTACCGTTTTTAGCCACGGACATGGTTCTTCAGGGTCGAAGAAGAATTCTACGTCCATGATGGTGAATTCGCGTAAGCGGATTAAGCCTTGGCGGGGTGAGATTTCGTTTCTTAGTGCGTGCCCGATTTGTGCGATGCCGAGGGGGAGTTTTTCTCTGGCTTGTTCGTAGAGGCGTTTGAATTCTACGAATATGCCCTGTGCAGCTTCGGGTCTGCCGTAGCCGAGTTCTTCTGAGTATGGGCCTATAGTGGTGGCGAACATGGTTAGGAAGTATTTAGGCTCTGCCCAGTTTTTGCTGTCGCATTCGGGGCAGCTGGTTTGTTTTTCGCGGAGGGTTTTGGCGAGTTCTCTGAGGCTGAGTTTTTCTGTTTCTGTGTCAGTCATTTTGGCCTGTTCTTGCAGGAGGTGATCGGCGCGGAAGCGTCGCTTGCATTTTAGGCACTCAACTAGTGGTTCTTTGAAGTGGGCGAGGTGGCCTGAGGCTTCGAAGACTTTGCTGGGTGTGATTATGCTGGATTCGATTTCTAGCATGCCATATTGTTGGATGAAGAATTGGCGGAATTTGTCTTCTATTTTGCGTTTCAAGGCTGTGCCTAGGGGGCCAAAGGTGACGAAACCCGCTGCGCCGCCATAGATTTCGTAGCTGGGCCAGAAGAAGCCTCGGCGTTTGGCGAGTTCTGTGACGAGTTCGTATTTGTCAGGTTGAGTTCTAGCCGGTTGCAAATATTATTTCAGCCTCTGCTTTTGGTGATTGTTTAGCGTGGTACTAAATAATAAAGCAAACGTTAGTGCGTTTTTCTGTGCACGGCTGTGTGCCGCTAGCTTTGACCCAGGATTGATATAATACTGGCTTGCTTTTTCTGGTTCTTAACGCTTCTCCCTTACTTTGAATAATTATCTCATTTTCATAATTGCCTTAAACCGCGTTTAGGTGATGCTTAATGGGAAATGGCTATGTATGATATCATTTCGCTGTTTACTACCACGACGTACATCACCTTAGCCATGGAATTTGCTCTTGGCTTTGGATTTGGTTACTTCTTGGGAAAACTTGTAAAGGCTATTATTGGGCTTCTCGTATTAGGCTTCATCGGCGTTATCATAAACTATACCCAGTTTGTCGCTTTGAGCGATGCGGTGATACAGAAGTCAGGCGTTTCTCAAACCCAATTCATAAACGTGATAGGCACGGTCCTGCTATTTCTAGGTTTAACAGTCATCGCGCCATTAACAATAGGACTCATCCTAGGCTTTCTTGTAGGAGGCTAATCGAGCCTAACCGTAAAACCACAATACTCACACTCAATGACCTTGCCACGTCGCATATGCGCCGGTAAGGGCGCGCCGCACTCTGGACAACGAGTCGGAACCTCTCTAATCTCGCTCTGAGCTTTCGGCATATTCGCCAAAAACTTGTTCCCAACAAAGCCAATCTCCCTGGTTAATTCAATATCTTCACCTGAAGACTGCGCCATCTTAATACCCGAAGCGACTTTCTCCGCCTTGCCCTCCATAACTCCATCAATTTCACTGAGCAAAGCGTTAGCCAAAGAAGAATGCCCAAACTGCAACCCTTCCTTACAAAAACTCCGTGCCACATCAAACTCCCTCTCCTCAACGAACCGCAACGTGCATCGCAAAAAAAACCTAACCGCATCCTCCTTACGGTCAGCCGCAACCACTGCATCTGAAACAATCTTCGCATTCTTCACCTTCACTGCCGAATCCAAAGCCGAATCTGAATCCCCAGACTCTAGAAAGCACTTAACGGCAAGCGAAAACTCGCCTGCAGACTCATAGCAACGTGCGGCAAAATTCAAGAATCGCCTCTTCTTATGCACATCCTTCGTCTGCAAAGCCCGCTCTTCATAAAGCTTTGCCGCTTCAAGAAATTTGCCTTCCTTGGCAAGTTTTTCTGGACTCGGCAAGACACATCTACCCCGGCCTCGGCAATCCACATCGGCTGCATTTCGGCAAATCTGACGCATTCAAAGTCGCGCAGGTCGGACAAACCCAACCCACGCTCTGCGCACTCGCCTGCGTGTCAGGAATGGCTTTCCTTATCTCTACGAGTCTATTCTGCCACGAGTACGGGTCTCTGACAGAAAACTCCAAACGCCCAGTAACATCCTTACCAAAAGACCCAGACTTGGCGATAATGATAAGCTTCTTCCGCACGCCCTCGACAGTAACATCCGAGATGCCCTCCAGCGACATGTCAACCGAAGTGTAACTCTTCCGCTCAAATCCAGGGGGCTTGTACTCAAAAATCAGCCTGCGGTTAGTGAGCGTCAAATAGCCCCGAGTATTATAAAACTTCGTATGCTCCCCGGCGAGCACTTCTTCTCCAGGCTTAAGAATAGGCACTTTGGGCCGCCTCACTTCCTAAGCTCAATCCCGCAATCGGGACACGCAGGCTTCTTAAACACAAGGCCCACCTTTGGACAACACGCCTTACAAAACACCTTCTGACACCTCGGGCACTGCCATCCAGCAGGCTTCAGGAAAGACCCAACCTCACGACCACACTTGGCGCAAAAACCTCTAGGCACAAGCTTCACCTATACTATACTTCCGCTCAACAAATATGAAACTTATGCACGCAAGCCTCTAATAGAACCCTTTCAAAAATAATAGCTCAGGGACATAGCCATGCGCAAACAGGACAAATTCATTCTCTGGTCACAATACTTCGACCAAAACAAAACGAGAAACGAAGGAAGAAAAATCCCAAAAAATCTAGCACAACCCGCCCCTAGGCTTGAGGAAATACAAAAAGCCGCACAAAAACTAGGGCTAGCGCCAGAATCATCCCAGAACTCGCCTATCCAGCCACGCCATGGCAAAAAACAGGTATGATTACAGTGAGCAAGAAAGGCCCCAAGCTGGAAATTATGCGAAAAATCGCGAAGGAACTCGACATACAGCGCGCTAAACCTGCGCACTAAGCTTTTTCGGCTTCTTTCTGAACCAAAACCGCGTTTATCAACCCATCCTGCCCTGGACGAGAGGTAACCTTAGCCAAGCCCAAACCAGTCTCGATAACCGTGCCCTTCGTAATCACTCCACGGCGATTATAATCAATGTTTGCAGGATTACGGACAACACGAACAATCTCCACCTTCTCAGTCTTCCCAGTTGCAGGATTTGTAACGCATGCGTTCTTCTCCTTAACAACCCTCACCTTAAGGTTGCCACCGCGTCTTCGAATAATCTTTCTTTTAGGCTCGCCCATCAAAGTCTCAGTTGGGAAGGCACCTCTTTCAAAGCGTCTCTTCATGCGGTAAGCTCGCTTTTTGCCACCAGAAGGCTTCCTCTTGCGCAAGTCGCCGTGCCAAACAGACAAATTTCATCTGCTCCATACTTAATGTAACATGCACACTACTGAAAAATGGGATATAAGCTTATTGCATTCAGCGTAAGCCAGAAAAGCGGCGGGTCACAGAGAATCGACGCCCAGTTTTCACAAAGCCCAACAGACCCCTTTACTCGTATCCGCACACCCTCGAGCGCTGAACGTCCAGACTTAGGTTGCTCCCTCCCGGGTCTGGCCAGGTTCGCCTGGCAAACATGGAAATCAGCCCTCCTACGAAGGCAGTACCATGACCACCAGCCCCGAGGGACGGATATTCATTGTCAGAGGACAGCAGGCTAAGTGCTCTTTAACGCCTCGGTCTCCGCTTTCGGCCCATCATATAGAGGGTTTATGGTCAGAGCTTTTGGCTCTTCAGGGGACCCCTACCCCCCCGCCTAAGACCCGCCGCAAAAACAGAAATGTCCTCAGTGGTATAAAACTTTACTAATCCTCGCTAGCCTATACTCAGATTCTGAAGCAACAACAATTCATTAGAACCGCGCTCACTACTCAAAGCATAAATTTACTGTAGCTGAACAATTAACAGAAACCCAGCAGTGTCTCAAGAAAGCGGGGAAGAAATGCGGAACAACTTTGAGAAAGTCCTTAACGAAGTTATTGACAACACATTGAAGGAAATCTTGTCCGAGCCAGCGACAAGGATAATTTATCAACACTTGGAAATGAACTACAAACTGAAACCAGAAGACATAGCCAATAGAATTGGCACTTTCAAAGAAGGGCTAGAAAGATTTCTCTCATCAGGCGCACTAGTCATAGAGGACATCATAACGAAACGTCTCTATCGCCATTACAAGCTGAAATTCGAAAATAAGGAAGGCTACACGTTCACAGATTATGTTAAAGAATTGGAAAAGAAAACAGAAAACTCCTAAACTCGCTTTGCCAAAACCTTTATGCAAAACAATCCCCGCTAATAACATATGCCGATGAAGAAAACCCTAAACTGAAGAAAAGATGACGTAAAATCCTGGGGTATCTGAGGTACAAACGATCTTTTAGAAAACCCTCGCCAAGTATTATTTTTTTCGCACCGGGAATTAGGTTTACCCCTCTGTTTAGATTCTCGACGTTTCATGGCAGATAATCTAATGTGAGACTTTTGTCTATTGAGTGTAACGGAGAATTAAGGCTGTTGAAAAAGAGTGTTAATGAAGTTTTAAGAAGAATGGATCCGGAATTACGTGAAGCTTTGAAGCTTATACCGTCGTACCAACCTCATCCGGAACTACCTTCTGATTGGTTTCAGTGGCAAGTCATTGAAAGATATACAGTTCTAAAACATGCTGAGTTGGTTGATGGAGCGAATGTATTGGAAGTTGGATGTGGACCCCAAGCTATAGCTACGATTCCCCTTGCAGTATTGGTCGGAGAGTGCGGAAGAGTTGTTGCATTAGATCGAGGGAGGTGGGGCGATTTCTGGAAGTTAGTAGAAGCGAGTGGTTTGCAGAAGAGAGTTATTCCTATTCAGGAGGATGCTAGAAGTCTTCCGTTTCCACATTCATGTTTTGACCTGGCTGTCTGCGTTCATGGGATAAGAAGCTTTGAAAATCGTGAAGCAGTTATTAAAGCCGTTAAAGAGATGTTAAGGGTAAGTAAAGAAAGAATATTTCTTGCTGAGAGTTCGCCCGTCGCTAGGAATATGGCTCAGAAAGCCCATCTGGCAATGTATAATCTGAGAAGACCAGTCTTCCTTGCTTTAGGTCGTGAAGTTGAGGGGGACATGCCCTACTTTCCGCCAAAAGAGTTGGAGAATATTGTTAAAGAAGCTGGCGCAGCAGAGATTGACGTAAAGCTCGTAGACGTAAATATGCCTCATTATCTGGCATGGTTCCCAATTGAGATGATTGAGAAAATACGGGATAAAAAGATACGTAACGACTTGAAACACAAGTGGAAAGAAGCTCTAAAGATGCTGGAAAAACATGGAGAAGAACATCCACCAGTTGTTGCCGTTCAAGCGTGGAAAAGCATTTAGCACCTTGTTGGGTCAAAATAAAGCCAAACAATTCTATCCAACTCTTCTGCTAATTCAAAGCCTGAAATTGATAATTTGAACCTTAACAGACGTTTGGCGCCGGGAATGGGATTTTGGCACGAATTTGCCAGTAAAAGCGCGCGAATTTTGACATTTTATTCACAGAAACTTGGCCATTCGTTTCGAATGGGGGTTGAGGGGAGGTTTATTTCTCTTGCCATATCTCTCTTTCCGATAGGCTGTGGCTTCAGGCTGGAATTCAGGAAAGTGACCGAGCCACTCTCGATAGGAGTTTCTAATCGTCATTTCGTCGGTATCCAAACATGTTGCTATTTGTTTCTGCGTTTTTGTCACGTGCATTTTTCGTCCGACTAAATAGAACAAGCCGCCCAAAATCCATTTTCTGCTTTTGCCCCAAAAGAAAGAGGGGGCCTTTTCGCGAGCTTCTCTGATAATTCTCACGGTTTCAGAGGCCATTGCCCTGGCGACTAGTTCTTGTCCCTTCCAAATCTTAGATGAGTAATTCAGCACGTCGATAAGGCTAAGCCGCCTCAAGGCGTCATCGTTCCCGGACCTATCAACGTTTTCGTGCAGCTTCTTAGCAGCTGTGTTATCGCGTTCACTTAGTTTCGGATCAACACTGGCAGCGTCGCCCAATACATTCCCCCTTAACGATGGAACAACGTTCTAGAAGTAAATATCATATAAACTTTTTGCTTTCCACCCAATTCTATACTTTCTTTGACGAAAAAACAAAAGGAGGTGACGCGAATGAATTATAAAGCTGTATTGCTACTGTTCCTTCTGTTCTTCGCCTCAGTCGGTACAATCGCTTTAGTAAGCTTTAGCGTTATTTCAAGCAATCTGAAAACAGCAACCTTTGCCTTGGGACTTAGAAGTGCTCAACCATGTGGCGGAGACCCTGTTGACAACCCACGTCCAAGCTAAAGTTAGTTTTAAAAGCGAGAAAGAGAGGACTATTGTTGTCATGGCTGACTGGTAGGTTAACAATGCATAAGCCGTTTGATATGGTTGATTTGAAAGTGCTTGAAACCTTGGCGGCCTACGGGCCTAGAAATGTGACTGAGGTTTCAAGAAAACTACACATGCCCGCCGAAACCTTGCGGAAAAAGCTTAAGCGCCTTAATTCCCAAACTTTTTTGAGGTTCAACGCAAACGTTTACCATACAAATCTTGGGCTTAGGAAAGCCGTGGTATTCGCTGAAGCGGTTCCTGGATACGAAAATGCTCTTCTTGACGCGTTTAAGATTAATGATTTCTGGACATTTTTGAGCAGGTGTTATGGCATGTTTGAAGGATGCGTTGGAATATTCGCTGTTCCAGATGGAAGTCGCAGTGCGTTTGAGCATTTTATCAGTGAAGTGGAGAGAGTTGGTCTATCTAGGAGATCTCAGGTTTTTTGGTCAACGTGTTTCTATTCGGTTCAATCAAAACGTAAATGGTTTAACCCAGAAACTAAAACGTGGAATTTTGATTGGGACGGATGGGTTCAGGAGATTGAGACCGCTAACACGGATTTGCCCCAGGTTTTGGCTGAACCTAAAGCCTTTCCAGTTAAGGCTGATGAGATCGATGTGTTTATCTTGAAAGAGCTTGAAAAGGATGCTACTATCAGTTTCAAGCGCTTGGCCAAAAGGCTGGATATATCCCCTCAACTGGTGCGATATCATTATTATAATCATCTCATAGGTAGAAACCTCTTAGAAGGCTTTGAGGTAACAGCGTTTCAGTTCGGAAGTGATTCTGAATCTTCCTTCTTTACTTTCAGCTTCGACGAAGGGCAAAACCTAGCGAGGTTTGCATCCTCACTGCTGGATAAACCCTTCGTAATAGCACTCGGTAAAATTCTAGGCAAGAACCAGCTGTATGGATACTTATACTTTCCACGATCCGAATTCAGAGGGTTTCTGGGGATCTTATCTAAACTTGTAAGAAGTGGCTTTTTGAAAGACTATCAATATGCAATTCAGGACTTGTCGAGTTCAATCAGGGAAACGATTCCGTACCAATGCTTCAAGAATGGAAAATGGGTCTACGAGCACGAAAGATACATCAACATTCTCAACAAATTCCTAGAAGATAGACTATTGGCGGAGAGCGCCGCAACCTTAAGACCCCCTTCGGAGTTAAAAGAGGACATAAATGGAAGCACGCATGATAACGGTAATGCAATATTTAATCGAACAAGCTAAGCAGCTTCTCGCACCAGAAGCGCGCGAGCCTGTTTTTCTTCCATCAATAACTTTAGGTGTCATTCAAGGTCGGCGTACGATTCCTTAACTAGACTTTCCTCCCTTATTCCCAATTCCATCATGAGCTCCCTCAAGTAAGCTTTGCCTTTATTCTCTTCTCCTTCCCTTATCCCTAATTCTAACTCTACAAAATCCCCCAATTCCTCGACTTGATCTAAGTTCACTTTTAACACTTCTCCAACCTTCAGGTCCTCTTTGAAGAACACCTTTCTTGTTTTCTTCAATATTCTCTTTACCCCAATCGCATTCGCCAGCATTTGCTTTAGTTTGTCAACTTCCTTTGGTTCATCTATCCTTAGGAACTCGCTTCTTTTTATCCCCTTATTCGGCCTTCGATAAAAGACAATGGAGGATTCATTTTCGCTTTCCCTTATCTTCAACTTCCCTTCTTTTGCTTCGAAATAGGTATCTGCTTGCTCTTCCTCATAAGCAAACTTCGCAACCCTTTTGACAACGTTCTCGATCTCCCTCAAATTCTCCACTTTTGCTTTTATCTCCATGTTCACCTCCAGCATATCACTCACCAATTTTTGGGTGTCGATATTTTTCATATTTCTCACCTTTCTAAACAAAATAGATTGAACCCCGAATGCTTATAAAATATCGAAAAGCCTAGACTAGAGTTTTTCAGCATAACGCACGACCAACATGCCCGTTTTTGGACACTGCTCCTTGCCGAGCCCTGCAAAGAACACTGCGTGTGCGTTTTCTTTCCGCGAAGTAGAGTTAGACAGATCACTAGTCTATTTTGAGACTTTTTTCGAGTTTTTCGACTTGCTCTTTGGGTACTACTTTCCAAAAGCCCTTGTCTTCCTCGTCCAATGATATGAGCAGAACGTCCTTTGGATCTTTCATGAAGGGTGCTGCCTTGTCTAGTGCTTCGTGCAATCCTAACAAGTCGACTGCCAAGACCTCGCTCCTCTTCGATCCAAGCTCCTTGCAATCAAAAACGTACCGATTGCCTCCGACAGGTCTTACGGTGATCACCTTGAGATAACGTCCTTTGGTCTTGAGAATCATCGTACCCTTAATTTGCAGTTCCATACGCAGCTATCTCGATCTGGAAGCATTTCTGCTTTGCACGAATGAGGTCGCGCTTGCGCCTCTCTGCAACCATTGCTTTCAGTCCTTGAACGTTTAAGATTCGACTTTTTTTCTTCCGCTCTTACGTGCAACGCGCGCGCTAAAGAATGGAACGTTATTTTTGCCAAACTTCTTAGATTGTGTCAACTTAGGTGAATCACGTTCTTTAGTCTGAATCCTTCCAAGACTCTGTTAGCTAATATGGTAAAAACTAGGCCTTTCAGGTCTAAATCTGGTTTCTAAATCTGGTTTCTAGCTTCAAAAGTATTTTTTCTATCCTCATTGCGAAAAAGGAGTTGATTGGAATGGGATACTATTGCAATAAATGTGGTCACGTATCTGAACGTCACATAAGCAGATGCCCCAAGTGCCATAGTTCCGTCATAACTGAGTTCTGGGCGCGAAAAGATAATCAATTTCTGAAAGAACTTTTGCATGAGCGCGCGCGTTGTAAGAGCCTTTTTGGCTTCAGTTGACTGCGGAAACTAATCTTTATTCAGACTTCACAAACATCTTATGCCGCTCTCATCGATTGTTTTTCTCAAAGTAGCGTTGTCAGGCTGGTCTGGGATCTGGACCAATTTGATGCTCTCTTGCTGAAGGCAATCGACGACGTGTTAACTGAGGTTGTTGGAGAGATAAACATGCAGATTATATATGATTATCTTGAAAAAAAGTCGTGTCCCAAGTCGGATGTCTGCCAGAGGCTGGAGGTGTTCTCGATGGAGTTAAGAATGCTACTAGGTCCTGGAAGAGGCCAAATGCTCGGTTCTGCTGGAGTTCTGGAAAAAACGATACTCAAAGTGTTGTGTTCCAAGATAGGCATAGCGCCCAACCTCGAAAGAACCGATTTTCCCGACTATCTCAGAGAGCTAAAAGAAGCCTACAAACAAGGAAGACAAGCGTCTCCGTTCAAAATGGAGATGGAGGTGAAGAATCCTTGACTAGGAAAGTGCCCAACATACTGATAGTCGATGACGACGTCAACATTTGTGAAGCTATAAGCCTGATTCTAAGAAAGAAAGGATGGAACATTGAGGTTGCCAATACAGGAAAAGAGGCAATCAAAAAAGCGGAGACAACAGCCTTTAATGTAGCCTTGCTCGACATTAGGCTTCCCGACATCGAAGGCACAAAATTGCTAAGACTGCTGCCTAAAACCACGCCTAAAATGATAAAGATAATGGTCACCGGATACCCTGAGCTTAGGAATGCCGTCGATGCATTAAATGACGGTGCCGATGCTTATTTGATGAAACCGGTGCGCCCGGAGGATCTTCTCATAACGATCAGAGCGAAGCTTGAAGAGCAACAGCAAGCCGAGATGATGACTGAAGAAAAAATAACATGTTTCCTTGAAACGCGAACAAAAAAGCTTCTCGAACGTGTGCGGGCGGAGTGACACAAGCGCGCACATTTTTTACAGTTTGTTTTTTCTGTAGTTTTGAAGAGTTTCTTTCGCATTTTTGAAAATCCAGATCCGATGGGTTTGCTCAGGGGTTAGCAAGGTCTCTTTGCTGTGGCTCGATGGGAATAGTAATTGTGAAGGTTGTCCCTTTCTCAAGTTCGCTTCGTGCTGAAACATTGCCTTCGTGCGCTTCTATTAGACGCTTGCTGATTGCCAGACCGAAACCCATGCCCTTGGCCTTTGTGGTGAAAAGTGGAGTCCAAAGTTTCTCGAGTGTCTCTTCAGACATGCCAGTTCCAGTGTCCGAGATTGTGACTTCCACGTTGCCCTTTGCTTCTTTACTTTCAATCGTCAGAGTGCCTCCGTCGGGCATTGCGTCAATCGCATTCTTGAGCATGTTGATGAAGACTCTTTGAATTTTTAGAAAGTCGACTCTTATTTTTGGTTCATATTTTGTCAAGTCCACTACCTTAATGTTCTCTGGAACCTTCAAGAAGCGATAGGTTTCTTTCAGAATTGATTTGACATCGGTAATCTCCAAGTCTAACTTGATCTTTACTGCGTAGTCTAGAAGGTCATTTACGATCTTGTTCGAGCGTCCAATGTCTTCTTCGATCAACTTGAGCATTCTTAGACCATCATTGTCTAAGTTAGAGACGTAGTTTGTTCTTAGATAGTAAGAGGCGTATTCCATGCTTGCCAGTGGATTACGCAAGTCATGACCAACCATCATGGCCAGTTCGCCAATGGCCGCAAGTCTTTCTGCTTCCTTCAGTTTCTTGGTTCTTTCTTCGACCAGACTCTCCAAATCATTCGCGTAGCGTCTGAGTTCGTCTTCCATCTTTTTGCGCTCAGTGATGTCTCTTGCAATAATGACGATGGCGATGGGCTTGTTGCCTATTTTGATAATTGATGGGGAGCATTCCAAGATGAACTCTTTACCCTCTCGACCTTTTGTACGGATGCAAAGAACCTCTTTTCTACTCGCAAGAACCTCTGCAAAATTGATCAGCTGCCTTGAAGTGTCCCCAGTGGGAACCGTGCCATTCCGTAAGTGCCTCCCCAAGAGTTCTTTTCTTGATCGGCCAAACACTTCTATAGCCTTTTTGTTGACGTCGAGGATCTTTCCAGACATTTCCAGAAATATTATGCAGTCACTAGCGTCTTCGAAGATGTTTCTTAGCGCGCGAACGCGTGCGCTAGCGATCTTCAAGAAGCCAGGTCCATCGTCAGCATCCGAAATATGTATCGATTTTTTTGTGCATATGTCAATAACTATTTCTGTTGAAGGCACAACGATGTTTTTAGCCACTTGACCGACTTCCTTGTCTAAAGGTACCTTGGAACACTGGGCACTAGCCCCACAATTTCCTGAATTGAATGACCGATAAAGCAATTGTGTACATAGAATCAATATTTGACTGGGGCATTACATTTGAGAGTTTCAGTGAGAATTTACTTCGCTTGAAGATCTTGGTATGCAATACTAACGCGCGCGCTAATATTGACGCTACATTCATAAGGATTTTATTAAGTGAAAGGCTTTCTTGTTTTTGTTGTTGCAAACGAATGAATAGGGATTGTCTTGCATGGTTGAATCTAATGCTGAGTTGTCAACAAGAATTGACATAAAAGACATCACCGAACACAAGAAAGCAGAACACGAGTTGTTTGACAGCCAGATGATGTTGCGCAGTGTGTTCGACGCATCTCCTCCCCTTCTCGTTATTGATCTGAATGGTAAAATCCTAGACTGCAATAAGCAAGCTCAGGAGATTTTTGGGTACTCGTCGAAAAGTGAGCTTGTTAAAAGAAGTGCTCTTGAGTCTATCGCTGAGGAAGACCTGCAAAGGGCAATGGAAAACATGGAGAAAACTCTGAAACAAGGTCTGATGAGAAACATAGAATACACAATTATCGCAAAGGATAAGAGCAAACACGCAGTGTCAGTCAATGCAAGCGTTCTGAGAGACGCTTCTGGGAATCCTGTTGGTTTTGTGAGTGCAATAGAAGACATCACCGAACGCAAGAAAGCAGAATGGGCATTGAAAGAATCGGAAGAGAAGTTCCAAAACATTTTTGAAAGTGTTGCTGATGGTCTAATATACCTCGACAGATCTGGAAAGATTCTTGATGTCAACAGAAAGGCTGTGGAGATTTTTGGCGGGTCCAAAGAAGAGCTTCTGGGTAAGCGTTTCACAAAGATCGGCATATTTTCTTTTAGAGAGATACCGGCTCTTATGAGAAATTTTGCAAGCATGCTACGTGGTAAGAAAGTCACTGTTAATGTTACCTTCAAGAATAAAGATGAACAAGTGATTTCGTTAGAATGTTCATCTTCTCTTATGAAGGCAGGTAACAAGTCAATGATAGCGGTTGTTGCAAGGGACGTTACCGAACGCAAGAGGGCAGACGGAGCACTTCAAGAGAGCGAAGAACGTTACCGGTTGCTCTTTGAGCAGTCTCCAATTGCTATCAGCATAACGGCTCCAGATGGAAAATTCATCGATACTAACAAAGCTGTGCAAAAGATCTTCGGATACTCGGAAGAGGAGTTCAAAAAGATCAACGTAGCTGACTTGTATGAAAAACCAAAACATAGGAACGCATTACTTGAGGCAATCAAGCAACATGGTGCTGTGGCTGATTTCTCGGCAGGATTGAAACGCAAAGACGGTACCTCAATAGAAGCTCTTCTGAATGTATCGCGGGTTCATATCGGGGGAAATAGTTTCCTGCAGACGACAGTTCAAGACATTACAGAACGGAAGAGAGCAGAAAAGAGAATAAGAGAGTCTGAGGAGAAATTCAGAACTCTTGCGGAAGAGTCGCCAGATATGATCTTTGTCAATGCAAAAGATCGCGTAGTTTATGCTAATAGGAAAAGCGAAGAACTGATGGGATACACGAGAGAGGAGTTTTACTCTCGGGATTTCAACTTTCTCTGCCTAATTGCTCCCGAGTTCAGAGAGTTGATAAAGGAAGTCTACGAGAAACATATGAAAGGTGAAGAACCTCCTTTGCTCGAATATAGACTTGTCACAAAAGACGGAAGAATCCTGGACGCAATTCTGGAATCGAAACTAGTGACGTATGAAGGAGAAAGGGCCATTCTAGGAACAGTAACGGACATCACTGTCCTAAAGAAGGCAGAAAAGGCTTTGCGGCAAAGTGAGGAGAAGTTCAAGAGTCTATTCACGAGAAGCCCTGAGGCCATGGCCCATGTAGGCCCAAGATTCGAAATTTTGGAAATCAATCCCCGCTTCACAGAGCTTTTTGGGTATACGAGAGAAGAAGCCGAGGGCAAAAACCTCGACAGTTTGATAGTTCCTACCGACAAGATAGCAGAAGCGGAGGAGCTGGACAAAAGAGCAATCGAAGGATACCTCTATCACGATACAACGAGAAAAACGAAAAACGGATCCTTCGTACCTGTTTCGGTATCAGCTGCTCCAATTGGCGTACAAGGCACGCTCACGGGCTACGTTGCCGTTTATAAGGACATCTCCAGTCTGAAAAGAACAGAAGAAGAATTATCTATCATGAACGAGAAGTTACGCGTTATTAGCGGCTTGACTAGGCATGATGCCAGAAATAGGCTCACCTTAGTCACAACAAACGCTTACTTGGCGAAAGAATGCCTACATGGAAATAATGAAGCCGAGGATTACTTGGAAAAGATTGAAGCGGCAGTTAACGATGTCGTAGGTATCTTTGATTTTGCAAAGATCTACGAGATGCTTGGTGCTGAGAAGCCAACGTACATAGACGTGGAGAAAGCCGTAAACGAAGCAGTGTCGCTCTTCCCTGCCCTAAAAACGGTAAAAGTAGTAAACGACTGCCATGGTCTCACAGTCCTCGCAGATTCCTTGCTAAGACAAGCTTTCTATAACCTCATCGACGATTCCCTGAAGTACGCCGCAGAGTCTCACCCAGATAAAAATATACTGTGAAAGAGCAGACAATGATCATCTAAGGCTGATCTACGAGGACAACGGTGTCGGTATACCCTTTGACAAGAAGCCAAGGCTCTTTCAGAAAGGCTACACCACTGGAAAAGGGTCGGGATACGGCCTATACCTAATTCAAAAAATGATGGAAATCTACGGATGGACCATACAAGAGACAGGAGAACCCGGCAAGGGAGCCCAGTTCATTATGAAAATACCGAAGCTTAACAAAGAGGGAAAAGAGCTTTATCAACTTAAGGCAAAGACCTGACCATCCACGCGCGCTAAATCCAATACTCTTTAATTCTACTCATTCTTAGTCCATCACCGATGTCCTTCGCTTCATTGACATACGCATTTCCGTGTATGGAGAGGGCGCTAAGAGCCGTTAATCAATGTTAGCCTGACATCTTGCTTGGAAAAACTGAAATTCCGGCATAGAGCGCGCGCGCTAATTATGAGTGCAGGCTGAAACGTTCACATGATTTCGTCCAATTGCTTTCATAAATCGTTGAGGAAAGCCCAAAATGGAGCGCCCCCATCAATAAGTAACGATCTATCTCCCTTTTTCATGAAAAAAGCATCACCCTGTCTCACTCCTATTGCAATGAAACTAGGATCTAGAACACTCTTGATAACAGCATATTCTTTCTTGCTATCCATGGTTTGTCTTCTTCACTTTTTCCAACATGCGCTTGAAAATGACTGCCGATCTCTGGAATTAACTATTGTGAACCTTCATACCACATTTCCAATATAGACTTTTGATCAAGAACACTGCACCGTAAAAGACAATTGTATGCTATGAATCATTCCGTGAGAAAAGTATTGAAGGAGAATAGGAATAAAGAGGCGATTCATGGCTATTTTTTGAAGTCTTCTACGAGCCCAATCCTGCGAGAAATTGCCAAAAACTAGTTATCTAGAGATTTTTATCAAGCCTAGGCAATGGTAGCCCAGGATAGCTTCAAGCTCTCGGTTCAGACTTTTGCCAATTGCTATCAATTCACGAGTAAAAGCTAGCTTAATTGATATTGAAATCGATACATATCAATCGCGTTTTCGCGCGCGCTATCCCGGGTCACCACCTTAAATTAGGTTTTTCGAGGCCTTATTTACTAGTAAAACTGGTCTCAAAATTTTGTGCCATTAGGGGTCAACTTAGAAATGACCAAAAATTAGGCTCCTTTTGCCAAAATAGCTCCAAAAACGTCTTAAAAAATGAGCGCCGGGAATGGGATTTTGGCACAAATTTACTAGTAAGAATCGCGCGCGCAAGTGTATTTTAACAAAAGCTTCGACATCATCTGCGACTGTAACGGCAACGAGATCTTAAGAAAAAGAAAGCAACTCTCACAAAAAAGTTTGCAATGAGTCGGGAGAGACCAGTACCCAAATAAGTACAAGTCCCGCTCCATGGACATACAAGATATGTCGAAAAAGAGGCGAGGGCCCCCGCCCTCCTTCCAAAAAACCGTTATATGAACAGCGCTATATTTGGCTCTATATGGCAAGAATGATTCAATCCGACTTGGAGCTTCTCAAAGTACTTCCTGTGCTCGTGTGCAGAAAAGAACAGGCTTACAAAAACTTCATGAATGAAAAGTTGAAGCAACTTAAGAAAAGCCTGAAGGTTGATGTTCAAATCCTGAACGGCATTGAAGTTTACGATGATAAGGATGTTCAGCTTCTAAACGAATATGTGGCAAAAGCAGATGTCATTCTCGTATACAAGCCTCACTTAGGTCTTGGCAACTGCATAGTTAAAATCTCAGAGTATAGCCTTCCCATAATTCTCTTTAACGATGAAGGATTGGTCAATAATCCGTTAGACGCATTAGAATTCATTTATTCACGAGGAAAAGTTTGGGTTGCGGTTGATTACCAAGATTTGAACAACTATTTGATAGGTCTTTCAGCCAAGAAGAAATTGGCGCAAACAAAGATACTGATTTTGAATGCCGATTATCCGCATTGGGAAAGATTTCTTTATCGTGTTAATGGTGGCGCTGAAGCTATCAAACAGAAACTTGGGATAGAGCTGGAATACGTGAAAAGCGAAGAAGTGATAGAAAGATGGAAGAACGTAAGTTCAGAGCGTATCCAACCACTAGTAGAAAATTGGACAAAAGAGGCTGAAAGAATTGTCGAGCCAGACGAGAAAGACGTCGTTGCCGTGGCAAGATTGTATCTTGTGATGAAAGACCTATTGGAAGAAAAGCAAGCCAAAGGCATAACTATGGCTTATGGCCAAAGCCCTTTACCTGTTCCTTGCTTCGCTTACACTAACCTGAGAGATGAAGGCGTACCTTCAGCATGCGAAGCCGATATAATTTCTCTACTATCGATGATAATGCTCAACTACATTACGGGAAAACCTAGCTTCATGGGCAACACTTTTGTTGATACAACAGATGAAGCATTAGTGATTAGTCATTGTGTATGCCCTCGAAAAATGGAAGGATACGATACAAATCCAGAACCTTACACTTTGAGGCGATATCATAAAGAAGAATTCACCGGCAGTCTGACGGCGTATGTAAAAATGGAAATAAGCAGAGAAGTTACAATCTGTCGCCTAAGCGGTGACTTGAAGAGTATGCTGGTCGCAAGGGGAACCATCGTAGACTGCGTGGATAGCGACGCCTATGAATATTGCAGAATTAAGGCGAAAGTGAAAATTGAAAATCCAAGAAAATTCGTCCATAAAGCATCAGGAAACCATCACGTAATGGTTTACGGAGATTGTAGAAACCAACTGAAGAGCCTAAATGAGACCTTGGGTATTACAACTATCGAAGTCTAAGCAATTCATGCGCGCGAGCATTCTTTCTCTTACTTTCCGCGCGCTTTTGAAAGTTCACGGGTTGTAGAAGTAAGCCCATTCTCTCGCTTTAAGGTTATATCCTAAGCTTTGAGTTGTCCTTATCGCGGCGTTATTCTCCTGAACCGTATGAAGTAACGGAATTTCTCCCTTGCAGAGTATTTTTTCTGTCAAGATGGAAGTGAGAGTTTTCATCATGCCTTTTCTGCGGTATTCGGTTCTTGTGAAAGCGAACCCAATTTCACAAGCTTTGCTGCTCTCCCAGATCGTCCCAAGCCAAGAAACCAGTTTGTTCGTAGTATATACGCCGTAGAATGATCCTTTTCTGATCCTTTCTCGAATAAACTCTGGGCTCCAATGATTTCCTGAATGGGCTATCACTTCATGAGCATCATCATCGGTTAAAATCCTGGTAAGGTGGTGGCTGTCGATGTACCTTCTGAAACCTTCTTCACTTGCGGTATAGGTCAACAGGATAACGCCTTTGTGCTCACTGTCCTTGGGAGGAAACCTTTCCAAAACGGTCGCCGCCATCCATTCAGGGCACCTGAAAGCATAGTTTTTCTGCATATCCAGTTTCTTTAGAAAATCTTGCAAGATCGTTCGAGAATTCGTAACGATTAAAACGTTTATTTCGTCGAATATTATCATGCAATCTTTCAGATTCTGGCTAGAATATGCCACTATTTTATCTCTCGCCGTTTCAAAGGGGTGGAGCCACTCGAGGCTAGCTGGTCCGATCAGTTGAGATAGGGAGTCTTCAATTCTTGAGAATTGTTGAGGATGTAACTGCCTAAGCATCGTTAGTCTCCGTCAGTTGTCCTAGCGCCTGCGAAAACCCAGGTCACTTTTTCATAATTTGATTTTATTTTGAGTATGCGGTCTTCGAGCCATCTTCCATCCCAACTTAACCCTAGGTCCTCATTGACCAAAATAACTGAAATTTCAGTTCGCCACGGTTTCTTTTCGATGATGGAGATTACGCTGCAGATTCTCTTTGGTGCGCTGCAGTCAATGCATTTTCCAGTCTGTGCACAAGGAGTTGCAAACCCTTTGGTGCTTGCATGAAAAGGCGCAATAAGATTCTTAATTCTATAGAGAGCCTCGTCGACATCTTTCACAATCTTGTTTCTGCCTGCAACGATGAAAACCTTTCTTGGACCAAACATCATTGAAGCAACTCTATTTCCAACGGCGTCTATGTTGACGAGTTTACCGTCTTTTGTAACGGCGTTGGTTCCACTCACGAGCACATTGCAGGAGAATATCTGCCTCGAAATGTCATCACGGACCGTGGTCTTTGCAGGGTCGATAGTCAGCTCCCTTGAGAAGGGGTTCAAAACCTTGATTCCTTTCCTTTTCAACTCTTCTATGATTCCAGTCTGGCGGACTGTGGCCGAGTCCCCAACGCCTACAATTGCATCCTTTGAAATTGAACTCGAGACAATCTGCCTCACTGCATCCTTGTTTTCTGCGAATTTAGCGTCAAAATTGTTTGCCAGAAGATTCTTCAAAGTTTCTTCCATTTCAGCGCCCAACTTTATACACCACAGTCAACATTGTATGACCAATCGGCAACCTTCGTTGGTCTTTTCTATGCTGCTTTTGAACCCGAGTAGTTTGTAGGCATGAGGGTAGATGATAGAGCAAATGTGGTCGCAGAAGTAGTCAGTAGGCAAGTCTTCACGGTTCCGATTGCTCATCAACCTGACTGGACACTTCTTTACGACGCCGATGTATCCCTTGGCGTCTAATTTCTCGGCTTTCCTTCCAACCCATATCCTTTCCATTTTAGCCTCAAATTCAAGAAATTCCTGTTTATTTTTCGCGACTAGGCTTTTTCTTTCTCCAGAGGCGCTAGTTTCTGCCCAAAACTTTGCAAACTTTTCAAACTCATTTATGCCGTAGTTTTTCGCAAGATAATGAGAGATCAATAGGTAGGCTCCAAACTCGAAAGATTTTCTTAGCTTGAGTTCCTCTTCTGTTGAAATTGTTATTTCTTTGTTCATGTGTGACATAAGAGAGAATAATATTAAAAGCGTCTATCAAAAGATTTTGTAGGGAAGGATGTTTAAGTATCGAAGTTCGAGGGATTCTATGAAGAGGCTGTATGTTTGTGGGAGTTTTAGGTTCGCTCGTGAGATGGAAGGCTTGGAAGATAGTCTTAGCCGGGAAAACATTGGATACCGAATGTCTAAGAAGACGGACAGTGGCGGGATTCTTGGATGTCTAAAGAGAATCGATCAGGCGGATGTCATTTACGTTGTCAATCCCGAAGGCTACGTTGGGAAAAGCGTGTCTGTTGACATAGGATACGCCTATGCGAAGAACAAGCTAATCTATGCAATGCACACCGTGGATGACCCACCAATAATGGACTTGATGGACGGCGTAGTGTCCCCAAAAGCGTTAATTGACTTTCTAAAGAAAGACTCGGCAATTAGGATGAAGTAAAAAATCACTGATGACCCTTCTCGAACTTCTCCCATCTCCCAATCTCAACGTCCAATTTTCTTTCAACTGCCTTCCACAGATCAACTCCACAAACCTTGGCGCAAGTGAAAGTCGTTATTACAACATCAGCCAGCTCATCACTCAGCTTTTCTTTGATCTCGCCAACATCATAGCTCTCCCTCCTAAGCCCCGTCAGCTTAAAAGCTAGGCTTATCGCCTCACCCGTTTCTTCGGCTATCTTTGCGGCTTGAAAGACTGGATGCTTCATTGGAGCCTTCTCGTCAAAAAGCTTAAACAATCTCTCAAATTTGTCCTCCAAACGTAGCAACCCCTAATCCGAGTAACGCCGACTCGGAATAATAGCTTATGTATTAAACCCAAAATTCTCTGAATACTGATTCTCGAGACTTTCTTGCCGAAACTACGATTGCCCTTCAATTTCTCTTTTCAGTCTTTCGAAGAACTGTTGCATGTATTCCAGTCTTTCTTTGGCGATTTCTCTTGCTTTTGGAGTGTACAGTTTGTCTGGAATTTGTTTGAACTTCGTCTCGAATTCGAGGTTCGCGCGCGCTACGCAGAATTGTTAGGAATAGACGTGAATTTTGTTCAAGTTGATTTCAAGAGACTACATGATGTATTTGATGAGAAGTTCGATTGTGTTACTTGTGTGGGCAATTCTCTTAATCACGAGTTAGAAGAGAAAGGCATTCTGTCCGCTCTAAGAAGCATGTATAACGTTTTGAGTAACAGAGGAGTCGTCATAATCGAAATAAGAAACTTGCTAAAGTGGGTCAAAGAAGGAAGGCGGTTTTTTCCAGTGCATTTTCATAAAGAGCCAAACGGAGATAGAAAAGTCTTCTTTTACGTGCTTGATTTTTGCAGAACAAGGGTGAAATTCAACGTAATTTCATTTCTTGAATTCAATGAGAAACCTACGTTTGAAGTGGATTCGGTGGACTACCGGATTGTTTCAGCCCAGAAACTCAGAATTAATGATGGAAATAGGATATAGGCAATTGAAGGTTTATGGAGACTTCACGTTTGCCAGATTCAGCGAAGAGCATAGTGAAGACATTATTGTTGTTGGAACAAAATGAGACTTGATGAAGAGTAACTGAAAGTCGTCTCTCGGTTGAACAGTTCGGAAACGTGGTCTTTAGGCCAGTTTTGGTTTTGCGGAAAATTTATAGCCGAACCGTGAACCTAGTTGGATAGAACCCTGTATGCAGACGTTGCTCAAAGTTGCCAAGGATTTTGCTCGATTGAGGCTGGAGAAAGCTGAAGGTGTAGTGGGTATTCTGCTCGTGGGCTCTTCGTCGGTTGGCTACGCTGACGATTCTTCTGACGTAGACCTAGAGGTCTTCGTTACCGAGGAATCATACGACAGTGAGAGAAGAACCCGTGGAGGTTACGAGTCGTATCGAGGAACTGATATTTCTTATGAGTGGATGACGGTTGAAGAACTAGAGGACGCATTAAGAGACTGGAAGAACGACGTTGACCTATGGATCTATTCAAAATCCACGGTACTTTTCGATCTAGATGGTAAGCTCAAGGGTTTACTCGCCACGTACAGGCGCTATCCAAAGAAGGTTTGGCTTGAGAAGCTTTTTCTCTATTGGTACTACGCAACCGGAAATGCTCCGTACGACTCTGGAAAAGCCTTGCGGCGAAATGATCTGATATCTGCCCAATTATACCTGACTCAAGCCATGGAGTACTACACGTCTCTGATTTTCATATTGAACAAGAGTTTTGTTCCGTACAGAAAATGGCGTTTACGGGAGCTTGAGAAACTCGGGTACAAGCCAAAAGGCTACGCTGAAATTCCTCGCAGAATATTAACTACCGAGAAATGGACAAAACAAGAATTTGAAGCCAAGCAGAGCGTCATTAACAGTCTTGTTTCTGAACTTGAGCAGAAACTTTTGGACGCTGGAATCAAAAAGGAGAAGCTCGACAATCAGTGGAAATTCAAGGTAGCAAGTACACCGAATATATGATTCTCACTGCTCCTAGCGCGCGCTGGCTCCGCTCATGCGGTAAGCCTAGTTTAAGCTGAAAGCCCCTTTTCAAGCTCTACCTCAAATTTCTCCTCTAACTCAGAAACCTCCTCTAATGTTTTTGCAACTTTCGAAAACTTCATTTTTGAAGCTTCGGTCTGGCACTTTCCATAGCGGAATGCTTGTTGCATCCTGGTCTCTGATGCCTTTTCCAAATAATCATTCTCGAATGGCGCATCTTTGATGAACATGGCACTGTCAAAACACCTTTGGGCCGAAACTCGAAAGGTAAATGTCGCGTAAAACCTCAACCACCGTCGTAACTTATAACGTTTGATATCTTCAGCAAGCCTTTTGATAGCTAATGAACCAGTGTGAAGAGGGGCCTTTTCCCCTGCGTATTTCCTTCCTTTTTCTTTCAAGTTTTGAAGACCTAATACTAAAGTATCCTTGTAAAGCTTTTCGACAGAAGGTGTTACAAGTTTTTCCTTAATCAACCACAGGGAATATGAGCCTCTTTTATATGCAATCGCCTCCGCGTTCCAAGCCTTAACAAAATCGCCTATTGGTAATGGTACGTGCAAGTATCCATCTGGGTCATTGAGAATAAGGTGGTCTCTATCGAGTCCTAAAGCAATCACATAATGATCTGCGCCTTTCTTAAATTTACAATAAGGGTCATAGACAAGAAACCCCATGTCTACTGGACCTATGAGAATTGGCTCCTTTTCTAAGGCTTTCTTCAAGAACGATAGAGCTTCATCTGCGGATTGAAAACACTTGAACCGATACTCATACTTCAAAGTCTTCAGGGCACGTTCCACTCCATCGTGTGGATTGTAACCATTAACGGCGAACCCACCGCCATTTGAGGCTATGTAAACAAAACCGAATGGAACAGTGGTCACGCACTCGAGAAAAGGCAAAGGATAGGAATCACCCTTCCAGCTTAAGATCATGTCTAAACATTTAGAATAACAATAACTCATTCTGCCAACAAAAGGAACACACCACAATTCTAAACCCTCAGTGATTATTCTAACCTAAGGATATTTATTTTTCGAAACTAGATCTGCCCAGATGCACTGAACAGGCAAAATTTAACAGTGAGCCTAGATAGACCGAGTTCCGCTTCAAATTCCCCATCATGGCCCTTAGTATTTAACACCCCAGAAATAGTGTTTTTTCAGTTTGCAAAAAGGTGTCAAAGCCCCACCTTCAATGCGCGCGCTGCGTACTCATTATCTTACGGTCCGAACGTCTGAAAATAATGTGAGATATCTTCGCATAAGATTTAGCCCTTTTCTTTGTATTGTGTTAGCTATACAAATTTTCCGTACATCTGGTCTGGAACTAACACGTCTGGATACCTGTCTCGCAGCATCAAGCGTGCAGCGGAGCATAGGTGGCAAGCATCAGCATAAACCTCATCATGAGGCAAGCCAAACTTTTCAACTAACGCTACAGGACCGCCACGAACTAAGGGTTCAAGGATAGGGTTTTCGTAAGGACTATAACCAGCAATTATCTTCGAGAATGGCTCTTGCCATGCATTACCTATTGAAATTCCTTGGCAAGCATGCACGTACCCGAGAGGGTCTATGTGGACTCTTTCTTGCTTGGTGAAGTTTTCGTATGGACATTTCGTGAATTCATGAAATGGCTTTTTGCTTGCTTCCTCGGTCAGGTTTGAAAATGCCCTGCCCTTGTACATTAGCTCCCAGGAACTGACTTGCGTTCCTTCAATTTCATTTATGCTAGACGGCAAGTTCGGGTGCTTGACAGAGATTATCCCCGCTTTGATTTCTAGAAGCTTTGCAGCTTTTACAGCGTTTTTGACCTCTTCGCTCTCCCATTTTTCTCCATGATAGAGGTCACAGCTTAAGCTTAGTTCAACGTTTTTGGCTTCGGCAATGGGAGCTAACCATTCTATAGCGTCTTCTAAGCATGTTGCCCAATAGCAATTCGACAGAACTTCAACGTGAAAACCAAGGTTCACCGCTTCCTTAACAGTTTTGACCATTATTGGATAGTATAAGAATGGTTCGCCACCCTCTATGGCAACATAATTCACCGTTCCCAACTTTTTGGCTTCTAACAAAATACTCCTTACCTGACTTAGAGTAAACGTGCCTTTTCCTTTAGGGCTTCCCCAAACAAAGCAGTGATCACATTCCAAGTCGCATCGATACGTTAGGAGAAAATGAACACCTTTCAATTCCAACAACAGCACCAAGTAAACAGTGTCACGCAAATGGACTTAAATCTTAAGCGTGGGTTGAACCTGTCAAAAGTTAGTAGCTTTCGCGCGCGCTTCGGTTGACAGATACTGATGGACTTGCGTGGTTTTAAGCGTGAGTCTCCTAGAGATTTAAACCCAAACGGGTTCAAGTCCTGTTCTGGCAGCGTACTAAGCATGCTGAAAAGAGAGGACAAGAGTTCGAAACTGTTTGACGTTACACCCAGCGTGCTCTATGGGAGGCTTTTTACCAGTAAACATGTGCTCAAATTCTACCATGCTCTCAAAACCGCCTCAAATCAAGCTCCTTCAACTAAAATAAGCCAGAAATAAGCTCAGTTAAAGAGCGCCGGGAATGGGATTCGAACCCATGCGAACCATGAAGGTTCACAGGCTCTCAAGGCCTGCGCATTATCCACTCTGCCTACGGGATGCAAGACATGCGTCTTATAATTATCCCGGCATATTGTCCCGGCTACTCCATCAATCTAATTTGTGATGTAGCCTTAAATCTTTGCTGAGCGACTTTCATTTATCATAATAATAGCACGCGCTTTTTTCTATTTGATCAGTTTTTTCTTCATCAGGTTTATGCTCAACACAAAGAAAACGGGCGTGATAACGGCAATCCAGACGAGACTGAGCAGCAGGGATGATTCGAGATTTCCAACCATTAACCCTCTTGACAGATTCACGGTATGAGTAAGAGGCAGAAACAGCCGTGCCACCATTTGAACGAACCACGGAAGATCTGCTAACGGGGAAAATGTCCCACTCAATAGAAACATGGGAGTTATGAAGAGAAAGGCGGGATAATTGAAGAAGTCTATGTTAGGGGCAATGGCCGTGAAACACATGGCTATTGCTGAAAACATCAAACCAGTCAAGAAAGCAACAAAGGGAATTAAGATGAAAAATGGACTTGCGATTAATCCGAAAGCAGCCACCACGCCCAGAACTATGCTTGCGCTGATTAGGCTTCTAGTCGCTCCCCACAATAATTCCCGCGGGCGCACCATTAGGTCCGAGGAAACCGCAGCATTCGCCCTTAAAAACTTGGAAGTCTATGTTATCCACCGCCACGTAGCCATCATATTTTTTAGTAAGGTTTTGTGCGCGGATAAGAACCTCTGAACCCATCATTCCTTAGCCAGCATCCATCTGTCATACAGCAGAGTCTCTTAAGAAAATTATCCCTTTTGAAGAGGGGGTCAAAACTATTAACGCTCATAAGAGATGCCTTTCAACGCGCTATAGCTTGAAAAAGACGAGAAACATTTTAGAGTCGCAAATATTTTCTACGTTAACTTCAGCCAAAGTTCTAAAAACAAAAACCCACTAAAACAATATACTTATCTAATCATTTTCTTAAAAGGCTAAGTAATCAGTAAGAGGCATCGAATTTGGCTCCAAGAAGGAAGATATGGATAGCCAGAGAATACCGAAACTGCAGCGGATGCAGAAAATGCGAAATCGCTTGTTCGCTTTATCACGAAAACAAAATATGGCCAGAAGCTTCGCGTGTTCGTGTCTTTATGCTGGTTCCAGGCGCCGAAGTGCCGCACTTCTGTGTCCAATGTAACGATTATCCGTGCGTTAATTCTTGTCCGACCAAGGCATTGTCGGTTAGTCAAAAAACTGGCGCAGTGATAGTGGACGAAACAAAGTGTACAGGCTGCGGCATCTGCATCGATGCGTGTCCTGGTCGTGTTCCGCATCTGCATCCTGAACGGAAACGTATTCTAATCTGTGACTTGTGTGATGGAAAGCCTGAATGCGTTAAAGTCTGTCAAGAAGGAAGATGGAATACATTGAGCATAGTGAAACGTAGAGGGTCTGACGAGTCTTTGCGTGCTTATTCTCGTACGCCTGATGAAATCACCCGTGAACTTGTGGTAAACCTGTATGGCGAGAAAGGAGAGGAACTAATCTAATGCGAGGTTACGCAGGCAAGTATTTAGAAATCGACCTTTCCACCGAGAAAACAAACGAAGCCACTTTCAGCGACGAAATCCTCCGAAGCTACATCGGCGGCAGAGGATTGGCAGCCAAAATTCTTTGGGACAGACTTGGCAAAACATGGGAAACCGTTGACCCGTTTGGACCCGCAAATCTCCTACTTATTTTGACTGGTCCGTTAACAGGCTTCTTTCCAGGCGGCAGAACATGCGTTTCAGGCAAATCTCCTCAATGCAACGGGGTGATAGGCTCCACGGTTGCGGGCGAGTTTGGAATAGACCTCAAATGCGCTGGGTACGATGGGCTGATAATAACAGGCAAAGCGCTGAAACCAAGCTACATTAGCATAGTCGACAAGGAAGTCGCCGTTAAAGACGCGTCGCATGTTTGGGGAAAAGACGGAAAAGAAACTCTGAGAATCCTCACGAAAGAATCACGGAAAGCATTGCATGAAAAGTATAAGCGTTACGGCGAGTTGATAGAGCCGTCTGTTTTGTATATTGGACCTGCGGGCGAGCATAGAACGAGAGTTGCGGGAGTTTTATCGAAGTGGTCTCATGCGGCAGGCTACGGCGGCTACGGCGGAGTGATGGGCTCGAAAAATCTCAAAGCCATCGTGGCGAAAGGCATGGGTCCGCTGCCATCAGTTGCGGACATTGAGAAGACTAAGGAGTTAATCAACGAAGTCTGCAAGAAGTGCTACAAGGCAGAATTGTGGCGACGGTGGGGCACAGGCGGCGGAGGCTACGCCTTCGGGAACAGATGTAGCTCCGAACCAGTTCGAAATTGGCAAGAAGAATGGCATGATCAAAAGAGTTATGCGGTTGACAAGTTTGAACAACGGCTTTGGCTGAAACAGTACTGGGGCGACTTTGGCTGTCCCACAACATGCCTAAAACTCGCCATGACAAAAACGGGCGAATTCAAAGGCGAAATAACCGACAACCCCGACTACGAACTTCAAGCATTCTTGGGACCCAACCTTGGCATCTTCATCCCGGAAGAAAACGTTTACCTCTCCTCCATAATCGACGATTTGGGCTTGTGTGGGATTCAGGGTGGCAGTGCGCTCGGTTTTGCGGCTGAACTCTACCAAAGAGGCTTCTTAAGCAGGCAAGACTTGGGTGGCATTGACCTCACATGGGGAAACACCAAGGCTTTTGCAGAGCTCGCCAAAAAAATCGCTATGCGAGAAGGGATAGGTGACATTCTGGCTGAGGGTTCCTACAGAGCTGCGGTTAAGTTGGGAAAAATGAAGAATGCCGATTTATTGCCTTACGTGGTGCACGAGAAAGGCGTATCCATAGGCGCCCACGGCATTAGAAGCGGGAAAGACTTCAGCTCAAACATATCGTATGCATGCTCCGTTCAAGCAGGCGACCACACCTCGATGGCAGGGTTGCCGGCAGACCACGGAAACGAAATTGGAGGAATCGTCGAAGACTCGGGCGTTTACTGCTTCTTCAACACATTCTCCGTAGACGAAGACCAGACATGGGACTTTTTTGAAGCAGTCACAGGCTGGCGCATCACTCACGATGAATGGTACAAGAATAGTGGATTAAGGATCCTGCAGATACAACGTGCTCTGCTTCTCCTCGGTGGGCCAGACGTCAAGTGGACCTCAAAGAAAGACGACGAAAACCCGCAGCGATTCTACGAACCCCTTCCCTCGGGACCGTACGCTGGAAAAACCACGAACAGAGAGATATTCGAAGAATCGAAGCGAGAATATTATGAAGCCGTAGGATGGGACGAGCAGGGATTGCCTAAACCGGAGACCCTGAGAAGACTTGGGTTGCAAGATGTGGAGGAAAAACTTAGAGGTTCAAAAATTCTAGGTTAATCTTACTGGTTTGCGAAGTGAACTGGCAAGTCATATTGATTTCCTTTCTAGATAGATTTAGGCAGTTCTCAGAGCATCCTTTCGAGCGACTTCGTGAAATCGGATTGACGGATGGAATGATTTTTCTGGATGTTGGATGCGCACTCGGTTTCTATTCATTTCCCGCTTCTTCAATTGTAAAAGAGAAAGGACTGGTTTACGCTTAAGACATGAACCCCGCGTTAATAGGATACTTGACAAATAAAACAAGAAAACAAGGAATTCAGAATATTAAGCCTCTAACAGCAAACGCAGAAAAAACAGATTTACCCCAAGAAAGCGTTGACATAGTCTTTCTCCATCTAGTCTTTCACGACATCAAAAACAAACATGCGGCTCTCAAAGAATTCTATCGTGTCCTGAAAGAAAATGGAAAATTAGTAATTGATGAGGAAACCTTGATGCCTTTGGGCGAAATCAAAAAACTCGCCGAAGACTCAGATTTTATGTTTTTGAAGCATTTGAGAGACTGTCCAAATTTTCGAGAAAGAAAGTTAGAAGAGCACCCATTTTTATTCTTTAAATCGTTTAATCAACACAAAAAAGCATATAAGTCGCTCTACTTCAGTTGTTTTGCACAAATGGTGAAATGAACCGTGCCAAAATGGGGTTATTCAATAACAGACTTGGACCCGGAAAAAACCGCAAAGGTAGCCGGTCGAGAGCTTAGAATATCCCCTAAACATGCAGGAGAAATCTGTCGCGCAATAAAGGGCATGAGGCTGGAAAAAGCCAAGACTTTTTTAGAACAGGTCGTAGCAAAGAAAACCCCAGTTCCATTCCGCAGATACAGGAAGAAAATACCTCACAGGCACGGTATGCAGAAATTCTCATCAGGACGCTATCCAGTAAAAGCAGCGGACAAAATCCTCAAACTTCTTCAGGGCGCAGAGGCAAACGCTGAATTCAGGGGACTAGATGCGGAAAGTCTTCGTATTATTCATGCGTCTGCTTATCCAGGACTCAAGATTAAGAATTATGTTGAACGCGCCCATGGTCGGAGTAGTCCGAAGTTTGAGTACTTAACTCATGTTGAACTTGTTTTGGAGCAAACCGAAAAACCCTCCACGGAGGAAGCGTAACTGTCCGTTGTCAGACATTTTATCACAGAGTCTCTGAAAAAAACAGAGATTGACGAGTTTCTGCGTAACGAGTTTGAAAGAGCGGGCTATGGCGGTGTAGATGTTTCAAAAACGCCGATGGGCGCGCACATTGTGATTTACGCGATGCGACCTGGCTTAATAATAGGTCGTGGCGGAGAAACAATAAAGGAACTCGCAAGAGCGTTGGAAGAAAAGTTCCAACTTCCTAATCCGCAGATTTCTGTGGCTGAGATTGAGGTTCCAGAGTTTAACGCTCACGTTGTGGCATCCCGAGTCGCTTCTGCCCTTCAGCGAGGCGTACACTTTCGCAGGGCGGGCTTCTGGGCACTGAACCAAGTTATGAACGCTGGTGCTTTGGGCGCCGAAATAATTGTTAGTGGCAAATTACGCACCGAACGCGCCCGTTTTGAGAAGTTCCGTGCTGGCTATTTGCCCAAAAGCGGAGAACCACCGTTACGGTACATGCAAACGGCTACGGTGCACGTACAGCTGAAACCAGGAATTTTTGGCGTGAAAGTAAGAATCATGCCCCCAAACGTGCAATTCCCAGACAAGGTGGAAATACTAGAGAACGTTCCAAAAATCGAAGAAAAAAAACCCGCCGAAGCAGTAAAAGAAGAAATCAAAGCAGTAGCACCCGAAAAACCGCAAGAAGTGCCCCACGAGAAGACTGTTGAAAAAGAGGCAGAGCAAGTAGAAGAGAAGCCTGAAAAGCCAAAAAAAGCAGCGAAATCAGCGGCTAAACCGAAAACAAAGCCCGAAAGAGAGAAAGAGGCGAAAAAGGCAGAATCAGCCAAAACAACCGAGGAAGGTAGCTGATGCCTGTTTTGAGAATAAAAGATGCTCGTTCTATGTCGCATGAAGACCGCAGGAAAAAGCTAGATGAGCTGAGGACCGAGCTCGGTCGATTGCGAACTATGATAAGGGCTGGTGGCGCTGTGGAGAACCCAGCGCGAGTTCGTGAACTTCGCAAGGCGATTGCCCGTGTGCTTACGGTGGAAAATGAAGCGAAGCGCGCGGAGGCGAAAGAGAAGGCGAAGGAAGGGGAGAAGTGATGAAGATAACGCCGGACATTATTCGAAGCGAATTCATTGGGCTTGACGCGAAAGTCGCCAAAAGCACCAATCCGAGTCTTGTAAAGATGAGGGGAAGGGTTTTAGACGAAACTCGAAATACAATCGTAATCCTACATGATGGTATAGAGAAAACTATAGTGAAAGATACGTCAGTTTTCCATTTTACTTTGCATGATGGAGCCGTTGTTGAGATTGATGGAAAACTTCTTCTTGGAAGACCTGAAGACCGTGTCAAGAAACGAATACGGAGGTTGTGGTAGTTGGCAGCACGGTTGTTAAAGAAACCGAAAAAATCATGCAAAGATAAGGATTGTCCTTTTCATGGCGAACTATCCATCAGAGGGCGTATTTTAGAGGGAAGCGTGGTTAGTGCAAAAATGGACAAGACTGTCGTCGTGCGTCGTGATTATCTTCATTACGTGCCGAAATACAAGCGCTATGAACGAAGACATGGACACGTGCCGGCGCACAATCCTCCATGCCTAGAGGTGAAAGAAGGCGACCGCGTAAAAATCGCCGAATGCCGACCACTGAGCAAGACGGTCTCTTTTGTTGTGGTCGAGAAGGCCGGTGAATCATAATGGCTGCGAAAGCGAAATCAAGAGGTCTTGCAACAAGGGGTGCGGCTGGTCAGAGACCAAAAATCTCGAGAGGCATGCCAAACGGCTCAATGCTCAAATGCACGGACAATACTGGTGCAAGAGAGCTAAGACTCGTGCAAGTAATGGGCTACAAGGGCAGACTTCGCCGTGTTCCATCAGCAGCAGTAGGCGACATGGTAGTTGTTTCTGTGCGCAAGGGAACCCCTGACCTTCGGAAAAAAATCTTCCAAGCCGTTCTCGTGCGTCAGAGGAGACCTTTCTGCCGTCCAGAAGGTATTTGGGTGCAATTTGAAGACAACGCTGCAGTGTTGATGACTCCAGAAGGAGAAATGAAAGGTTCAGAGGTTCGAGGACCAATCGCTAGAGAAGCTGCGGAACGGTGGCCAAGGATTGCCAGTGCTGCCAGCATTATAGTTTAGGAGGAAATGACATGGTTGCGGTCACAAAGCCAGGGCTCCAGCGAAAACGACTGTTTCAAGCCCCGTTAAATCAACGTTACAAGCATTTTGCAGCGCCTCTTTCTCCAGAACTAAAGAAAGCGCGCGGCACGAATTCGCTCCCCGTTAGGATGGGAGACACCGTTCGGGTAATGAGAGGTGACAGAAAAGGGATAGAAGGCAAGGTCAGCAAGGTCGATAGAAAGAGATATCGAATTTCCGTTGAAGGCGTAACCCGAGAAAAAGTTGACGGCACAGCCATCCCAATGTTAATTCATCCATCCAAGGTAATGATTATCAACCTTAATTTAGACGATAAATGGAGAAGAAAAATACTCGACCGCAAAAGCAAAAAAACAAAGGCTGAAGCAGCAGAGAAGCTTGAGGCTGAAGCGAAGGCTGAGAAAAAGAAAGAGAAAAAACCGAAAACTCGCAAAAAAGTACCAGAGAAGAAAGAGGAACCAGAGAAGAAAGAGGAACCAGAGAAGAAAGAGGAACCAGAGAAGAAAGAGGAACCAGAGAAAAAGAAGCCTAGACGCAGAACTGTCAGGAAGGTCAAAGCTGAAGAGAAGAAGAAGGAAACTGAAGGAGAGTAAAAATTGGGAAGGAAAGGTGGAATTAGGCATCTAAAACGAAAACCCGCGCCCGTAGTTTGGGCTGTTGAGCGGAAAAAATATACTTGGATAGGTAAGCCCTCGCCAGGACCACATCAAACAGCCGAATGCATAACGCTAACCCTAAGCCTCCGCGATCTGCTCAAAGTTGCGAAAACAGCGAAAGAAGCGAAAAAAATCGTCGCACAGGACAAAGTTTACGTAGACGGAAAAATTCGGAGAGACGAATCCTACCCAGCCGGGTTAATGGATGTTATAACGATTCCAGAAAGTAACAGCTCATACCGCGTTTTGCCTTCCCCAAAAGGATTAACATTGCACCCTATTGAGAAAGAAGAAGCCAATTTCAAACTCTGCAGAATCGAAGACAAAACAACGGTGAAAAACGGTCACGTCCAACTCGACCTTCACGACGGAACAAACATACTAATCCGTGCAGCAGATCCTAAGAAACCTGTCGAAGACGTATACCACACATTGGATACTTTGAAAATAGGGCTTCAAGAAAGAAACATTATAAGCACCGCAAAGCTTGCAAAGGGCGTGCCAGTTCTTCTTGTGGGCGGAAAAAACGTAGGCAAATATGGAAAAATCGTTGAAACCGAAGAAAGTAAAGGGCAAAAGCGCAGAGCACAACTCGTCACCGTGGAAGACAAGAATGGAAATCGTTTCCAAACGACGATGAACTTCGTTTTCGTTGTCGGTGAAACTGAACCCTACATATCATTACCTGAGGCGAAGTAGCATGACCGAAGAATCCACTAAACCAAGCCAAAACCCCATGCTGATGCCAAAAATCGACAAAGTCACAGTTAACATTGCCGTTGGAAAATCCGGCGAACCACTTGACAAGGCGACAAGAATTCTTAAGCAATTAGTTGGGCAAGAACCGTGCAAAAGAATCGCTAAGAAAACGGTTAGAGACTTTGGAATAAGAAAAGGCGAGCCAATTGCTTGCATGGTAACATTGCGCAACGAAAAAGCGCTTGATTTTCTTAAGAAAGCGCTGCAGGCGGTCGATAACAAGATTTCCAAAGATTGTTTTGACAACTATGGTACCTTCTCCTTCGGGATAAAAGGGCACATAGAAATTCCAGGCACGAAATACGTGCCAGAACTTGGAATCGTAGGCATGGACGTCTCTGTCTCCGTAGTTAGGCCTGGAGGCCGAGTGAAAAAGCGTCGCCGATGTACATCAAATATTGGAAAGAAGCATCTGCTTACTCCTGAGGAGTCGATTCCGTTTGTGAAAGAAAAGTTGGGAGTGGAAATAGTTTAGGTGAATAGATATGAGTGCTAGGAAACAACACCCGAAAAGAGAACGAAAATATGGAAAAGGCAGCAGACCCTGCAAACGCTGTGGTTCTTATGGTCCGATCATTCGGCGTCATAATTTAAATGTGTGTCGGCATTGTTTTCGTGAGATAGCGAAAAATTTGGGCTTCAAAAAGTATGAGTGAGGTTGATGATACGTGCCTGCGCTCGATGTACTTTCAAACGGACTGACGACCATAGTGAATAACGAGCTGCGTAATAAACGCGAGTGCGTAATCAGCCCAGCCTCTAAACTTTTAGGCAGAATCTTGAGAGTAATGCAATTAAATGGTTACATCGGTGAAGTCGAATTCGTTGATGACGGAAGAATTGGCAAGTTCAAAGTGCAACTTCTCGGACGAGTAAACAAGTGCGGTGCAATAAAGCCTCATTTTTCCGTGAGAGTGGACGAATTTGAATCGTGGGAGAAGCGTTTTCTTCCCTCAAGAGACATTGGCATGTTAATAGTTTCCACTTCCCAAGGTGTCATTCCGCATCGGGAAGCTAAGGAGAAAAGAATCGGAGGTAAACTCGTAGCTTTTGTCTATTAAAGGTGCACTGATAATGCGAGCTGTTGAAGTTAGTAAAACAACAAAAATTCCAGAAGGAGTCGAGGTTTCGGTAAGTGGAAGAGTTGTAACTGTTAAGGGACCGAAAGGAACGTTGACTCGGAGTTTTTCAAACGCGCCTGTAACGATTAAGCTTCAAGGAGACGAAATTTCAATTGAGACCAGTTGGCCTCGCAAAAAAGAAGCGTCTCTTGTTGGAACAGTTTATTCGCACATTAAGAACATGATGACTGGCGTCCTGAAGGGGTTCACGTATAAGGTAAAAGTTGTTTTTGCCCATTTTCCCGTTACGGTCAAGGTTAAGGGCGATACTATTTTGATTGAAAACTTTACTGGCGAACGAAGCGCAAGAGTAGCGAAGATACAAGGAGACACTAAGGTAACGGTGAAAGGCGAAGACGTAATTGTTCAAGGATTAAACCTAGAAGATGTTGCCCAAACCGCAGCGAACATGGAACAGGCAACCAAAGTCAGACGCAAAGACCCAAGAATCTTCCTCGACGGCCTCTTCATCTTTGAACGTTTGGAGGGAATGGAAGGATGACAGAATCAGAGATCACTGAATCTTCAAAGGCAAGTCAAGCACAGAGAGAGAAAGTGAAACTGCGACGACGTGTCAAGGCAAACAAACCAGACTTCCAAGGGCAAGAGGTCTGGCGATACAAGAGAATTAGAGACCGATGGCGACGACCAAGAGGTGTCGACAGCAAAATGCGCATGAACACGAAAGGCTGGCCTAAAAGCGTAAACGTTGGCTACGGCGGACCCAAAACAGCAAGATATCTTCATCCCTCAGGCTACGCCGAAGTCTTAGTGCACAATCTAAGCGAAATTGAAGGACTCGATTCGACGACGCAAGCGATTCGAATCGCGCACACCGTCGGCGGAAGGAAACGAATGGAAATCATAACCCGAGCAAAGGAAAAAGGGCTTCATTTGCTTAATCCACGTGAACTGAAGGTGACTAAAGAGAAACAAGTTGAAAGAGCCCAAGAAGCTAAAGAAGGCGAAGCGGAAAAGGAAGAAACAAGCGAAGCCGAAGCTGAAAGCGAAACAGTCGTCGAAGAAGAAAATCAGGGTAACAAACCAAGGTGAAACATGTGAGCCTCAGAAGTCAACGCCGACTTGCTGCAAAAATCTTGAAGGCTGGCGAGAATAGAGTCTGGATAGATCCTTTGAGGATAGACGATGTTGAAATAGCCATCTCTAGAGAAGAAGTCAGGAAACTAATTCACGAAGACGCCATAAAGCGCATTCCAGTGACTGGCGTGAGCCGAGCCAGAGCACGAGTTATACATGAAAAGAAGAAAAAAGGCTTGCGAAGAGGTCCGGGACGAAGAAAAGGTCCATCAACCGCTAGGGTTAGTAGGAAAGAGGTTTGGATGGCAAAAATTCGAGCTTTAAGGCGTAAATTGCGCGAATTAAAGACTCGCAGAATAATCACGCAGGAAAACTATCGTCACCTTTACAGTATGGCTGGAAGTGGAGTTTTTAAGTCAGTGGCTGATCTTGAGCGTCACATAAAGGCTCAGGGTCAATGGAGGAAACGGTGATGGCACTAGGTCCAAGTTATCGGGTTCCGTATCGCAGAAGACGAGAAGGCAAGACTGATTATCAGGCTAGAAGAGCGCTCGTCTTGTCCAGAATTCCACGATTCATTGTCAGAGGCTCGCTGAAACATATGACCGCGCAGATAGCCGAAGCACTGCCAAACGGAGATAGAATAATCACTTCGGCGTATTCCCGTGAATTAATCAAAACATACGGCTGGCAAGCAAGTTGCGGTAATCTGCCATCAGCCTATCTAACTGGATTTTTATGCGGGTCAAGAGCAGTTGGTAAGGGTGTTAAAAAAGCAATCTTGGACATTGGACTGTTTTCTCCCACAAAAGGATCAAGAATTTTTGCCGCACTCAAAGGAGCCTTAGATGCTGGTGTAGAAATACCATGCGACAAAGAAAAACTACCCGGCGACAAGCAAATCTCGGGACAGCACATCGCTGAGTATGCGCAACACCTTTCTGCTAATGAACAAGAAACATACCAAAAACAATTCTCCCAATACTTAAAAGAGAAACTACAACCAGAACAGCTCCCAGAACACTTCTCGCAAGTAAAAGAAAAAATTGAGGAATCATTCAAACCACCAGAAGAAAAGAAGGAGCCTGAAACCAAAGCCAAACCAAAAGAAAAACCAAAAGCAAAGCCTGCGAAGCCCAAAGCCAAAACAACAAAACCGAAAACAGCTAAAAAACCTAGAAAAAAGAAGACTGAGGAGAAGAAAGAATGAGGAGAGGGAGAGGGAGAGAGAGCGCCTCGAGAACAGAGAGGCACAAGAGAAAGAGCTGAACCTTGGACTCCTAAAACTCGACTGGGAAAGATGATTCAAGAAGGACGTATCACTTCTATCGAAGAAATATTCATGGAAGGACTGAAAATTCACGAGCCAGAAATCGTAGACACCTTACTACCAGACCTGCAAGAAGAAGTGATCAACGTAAACCTTGTACAGAAACAGACTGACGCGGGAGAAAAGTCTCGATTCAAAGCCATAGTCGCCGTAGGCAACAGAGATGGCTATATAGGCTTAGGTGGAGGAAAGTCTGCTCAAGTGCGTACGGCGATTGAAAAAGCGGCGGCAAATGCCCGGCTTAACATAATCCTAGTTCGCAGAGGATGCGGAAGCTGGGAATGCGGCTGCGGGCAACAGCATTCCTTGCCTTTCCAGGTTACTGGTAAATGCGGCGGTGTCAAACTAGTGTTGGTCCCAGGCCCTCGAGGTCTCGGCTTGGTGGCGGGTGAAGTTGCTAAAGTCATTCTCGGGCTTGCTGGAGTGAAAGACTGTTGGACAAGAAGCTTTGGTGCTACCCGCACGATTCCATCATTTGCATGTGCGGTTTTTGACTGTCTAAAGAGAACCTATGGACTAGTTACGCCACAGGACTGGGTGAGGTAAAATGTCGGAAAAACACAAGTGTCTAGCCGTGATTCGAGTGCGCGGAATTCCAACCGCTTCGCCAGATGTTAGGAAAACACTGGAAATACTTCATCTTTGCAGAGTCAGTCACGCTACGTTAGTAGATGATAGACCTGCATACATTGGTATGCTGAGAAAAGCACAGCACTATTTGGCATGGGGCGAAATCTCCAAGGACAACATCACGTTTCTTCTGAAAGAGAGGGGAAGGCTTGTTGGCAATAAGGAACTAACTGATGAATACGCCCAGAAAATCGGCTACAAAACATTAGATGAACTGGCAGAGGCACTTTACAAGGCGGAGATTGAATACAAGAATTTACATGATATAAAACCCGTCTTCCGTCTCCACCCCCCTTCAAAGGGCTATAAGGGCACGGTGAGAAAAAGCTACAGAATGGGAGGCACCACCGGACCATGCGGTGAAGCCATAAATGACCTCATAAAACGAATGATTTAACAACCAGAGCATACACATCTCATAATCTGCACTGACAATATACGATCAATGATAGGAAGAGTCAGCTTGAACGAAAAATGGTGGCGATGGAAAAAGCGCTCGGAGTGGGACGAATTTTTCAAAGAGTTCGACAAACTCGAAAAAATGGTAGACAACTTGGTAAATGGCGCGGCGGATGATTCTTCTAAAGAACAAGGAGAAAGAAAATTTCCCAACCCATACGTCTTAGGCTTTTCCGTGTCTATTGGACCTGACGGCAAACCTCAAGTGCACAAATTTGGCTCTCTTCAATCCTCTATGCAAGGCTCAGAGATTCGAGAAGAAAGGGAACCTCTCGTAGACGTTCTTGACGATAAGCAGGAAGTTGTTATCATAGCGGAACTGCCAGGCGTTGAGAAGGAAGACATAAAACTCAACGCGACCGAACTCAGCTTAAGAATCACAGTGGACACACCTGATCGAAGCTATTATAAAAAACTGTATTTGCCTGCAAAAGTGCAGAGAAACTCTGTGCAGAAAAGTTATAAGAATGGTGTGTTGGAAATTCGTCTCAAAAAGGCAGGGGGAAAACTGATCAGCGTAAAGAAGCATTTGTCATCAGGCAATTAGACGTTTACAGAAAGAATTTATGTATGGTCATTCACTATTTTGAAGATTACCTGAAAGGGGAATGCTACATGCCTCGCAAACTCAAAAAAAGCAGAAAACTTCGCGGTTCTAGAACATTCGGCTACGGTAGACAGGGTCAACATCGCAAGACTTCTCAGAAAGGAGAAAGGAAAGCTGGTAGGCATAAGGGTGGATGGTCCTACGTTTTAAGATACGAACCCGACTACTGGGGCAAAAAAGGATTCCGCTCAATTCAAAGCCTGCAACGCAAGATCAACGTGATCAACGTAGGAAACTTGGGCATGCTGACGGAGAAACTCGAGACACAAAACCAGTTAGAACGAAAAGACGGTAAAATTCTGCTGGATCTTGACAAACTTGGGTACACCAAACTATTAGGCACAGGCAGTGTGGCTGAACCGATACTCGTAAAAATCTCGGCGCACTCCGCTTCTGCGGCGAAAAAGATAGAAGAGGCTGGAGGGCAAATATTAACTGAGTCGATGGAGCCGGTCAAAGGTTAACGAAATCGGTGTTGATATAGAAGGAACCAATGTATGGCGGGAAGGTTTCTCGGCGCGTTCAAAACGATTTCGCGTTTCATGCCAGAAATCAAGACTCCGGAACGCAAGATAGGATTCAACGAAAAAATTTTTTGGACCTTACTCGCACTCGCCATATACCTTGTCATGGCTGAGGTCCCCCTTTATGGAATTAGCGCCAATGCAGGCTGGGACCTCACTGCTCTGAGAGTAATTTTCGCCTCAAACAGAGGCACGCTTATGGAACTCGGGATTGGTCCAATCGTAACGGCGGGCATTATTCTGCAACTTTTGGGTGGTTCTGGAATGATCGAAATGGACATGAGTGACCCTGAAGACAGAGGCTTGTTCACCGGCGCTAGCAAATTCTTCACAATAGTGCTAACAGGCGTTCAAGCATCGGCGTACCTGATTGGCGGTGTTTATGGGAGCCTAACGCCAGCTGTTTCGCTCATTGTTTTTCTAGAGCTCTTGTCAGCTGGTGTAATAGTTATGCTGCT
The DNA here is from genome assembly GCA_963842875.1 of Candidatus Bathyarchaeota archaeon. GTDB lineage: Archaea > Thermoproteota > Bathyarchaeia > Bathyarchaeales > SOJC01 > DATHCB01. The sequence goes on along the minus strand of CAWJIF010000009.1, from coordinate 134,307 downwards.
GGATGAGATGGTGCAGAAAGGCTGGGGATTCGGCAGCGGCATCAGTCTTTTCATCCTTGCTGGTGTGGCGCAGACCATTTTTTGGGACATGTTTTCTCCGGCTCCATTGGGAGCTATTAGTCAGGGTTTGGGTAGTCTAGGTCTTTTTGTTTCTATGGCGCAGTCGTTGCTGACTAGAAATAGCCTAGTCCCTCTTCTTATTCGTCAATCAATCGACCCGAACACACATCTTCTTGGTTCGGCTTATCCCAGCATCGTGGGATTCATTGCTACGCTCGCCACCTTTTTCGTAGTAATCTATGCTGAGGGCGTGAGAGTTGAGCTTCCGATCTCGCACGCCGACTACAAAGGCTTCCGCAGTAAATATCCAATAAAGCTTCTGTACGTGTCCAATCTTCCAGTGATTTTTGCTTCGGCGCTCTTTGCTAACGTGTACTTCTTCGCCCAACTATTTTGGAGCGTGAATGGGCAGCCTCCGATTGGAAAGAACCCGTGGCTTGACCTTCTAGGACAGTTTTACGTTCCCGCGGCAACAGCGTCAAACCCTAATCCTCAACCTCAAGTTGTTGGTGGGCTGGTCCATTATGTATTGGCACCACAAAGTCTTCTCGACGTGGCACACGACCCTGTTAGAGCGGCCGTTTACGTGTCGATACTAACTGTGTTTAGTGTCGTATTCTCGCTCACATGGCTCGAAGTCGGCGGTCTAGGTCCATCGGCCGTGGCGAAGCAACTCATAGACTCTGGTATGCATGTTCCTGGCTACAGAAGATCAGGCAAACCAATCGAGGCACTTTTGAAGCGTTACATCACGACTGTGACTATCTTAGGAGGAATACTCGTGGGCGTAATCGCGGGCCTCGCCAGCTGCTTCGGAGTCTTCGGCAGTGGCATGGGCATCCTGCTTTCAGTGGGTATAATCTATCAGTACTATCAACTTCTCATACAAGAACGTGCCGCAGAAATGTTTCCAGCCTTCCGTCGTGTCCTCGGCGAATAGCTCTCTTTTCATATTGCGCTATGAAAACAGTTAAGAATCCCGAGAGTAAACAAGTTGAGATAGCACTAATGGAGAAATGAACAATGTCGTTGCAATTTCCGCCGATCGAACTTCCCAGCTCAACCTTTTTTGTGTTAGGTCTCGCTCTGCTTCTAACACTGATTACCTCCTTGGCGAATCGCCTTCTTACGAATAGAGAACAACTTGCCTCATGGAGAAAAACAATTTCAGAATGGCAAAAAGAGTTTAACGAGGCAAGGAAAAGTGGTGATAAGAAACTTCTGGAGAAAGCGATGCGGAAACAGAAACAAGTAATGCAGATTCAGTCAAAAATGTTCACGCAGCAAATGAAAGTGACCCTAATCTTCATAGTTCCGTTCTTTCTTTTCTGGACTTGGCTAAACGGAGTGTACGCGGGAAAAGTCGTCGCCTATCTCCCAGGGTTCGGTGGGTTGGTAGTCTTCTATTGGTATCTAATCTGCTCGTTTGCGTTTGGAGCGTTGTTTTCTCATGTTCTTGGTATTGGAACGGGGGCGACTGGAGAATAATGCCTAGACTGTCATTAAGGGGCAGAGCTAAGAAACGCGTTCAAATTCGCCTACCTGGCAACCGGGGCGCAACTCATTATAAGAAGGAAAAAGTTAAAGGTGCTCACTGTCTTCGTTGTGGACAATCCTTCGCAAGTGTACCTCATTTGACACCCTCGGAGCTAGGCAAACTTTTTCCGACTCAACGAAAAATCGAGCGTCCGTACGGCGGTCAACTCTGCCATAACTGTGTTCGTGAACTGATAAAAAAGGCTGTGAGAGCCTCTGTTGTTTAGAAGTCTGTAGGCTGGACAATTTTGACCACACGCTCCGAAAAGGAGAAGAAACAACCGAAAAACGTTGTAATATGCGTCTGTGGTATGACGGCGAGTGGGAAGAGCACTGTTGCGAGAAAAGTTGCTGATAAGTATGGTTTAAGGCTTTATTCTGGTGGAGACGCTCTAAAAACTCTCGCCATTGAAGTTGGATACAAGCCCGTAAGCCGTGGCTGGTGGGAATCCGAGGAAGGCCTAAACTTTCTCCAACAAAGGCTACGCGACCCAGACTTTGACAAGAAAGTCGACATGAAACTTTTGGAATATGCAAAACATGGAAATGTTGTCTTGGACAGCTGGACCATGCCTTGGCTTTTTGATTGCGGTTTCAAGGTCTGGGTTGATGCTTCCAAAGAGGTTAGAGTAAGACGGTTAGCTGAAAGAGACGGCGTGAGCCTGAAAAAAGCCCTTGAAATTTTAGAAGAAAAAGAAGAAACAACCAAAATAATCTACGAGAAGCTTTATGGATTCCGTCTGGGCGAAGATTTCTCCGTATTTGACCTGATCTTAGACACGGACAAACTGGACGCAGACGAAGTGTTCTACATGGTGTCCGTTGTTATTGACCGACTTTTACTTAAGAAAAAAATGTTCTAACCAGTGAGATTATATACAAGTGAAACACTCTTTTTCAAAAGTTAAGAGGTAATCCCGTTGACAGCAATCGAAGTTGGGCGAATATGCGTCAAAACCTTTGGTCGCGAGGCAGGTAAAAAATGCGTAATAGTAGACGTAATCGACAAAAACTTCATCTTGATCACGGGACCGAAAAGCGTGAACAAGGTGAAACGGAGAAAAGCAAACGTTAACCACATCGAACCCACGCAAGGAAAAATCGAAATCAACCGCGGCGCTGCGGATGAAGATATTGTTGAGGCTTTAAAGGCAGCAGGCAAACTGGAAGAGATGAGTAAGTCGGTTAAACCTAATCTGAAATAGGGCACTGCCTGTCTATTTTGCCTAACTCTTTTTTAACTCCTTAACATATTCACAGTTCTAGGAGAATCACTGATGCCACGGACAACTCCGCCATGGGAAAAAGAACATAAATTAGTGGTTAAAGCCGAAGAGGACACTGACCCGCGCTATGGACATAAACCAGAGGAACGACCCATTCAAGACTATATTCGGTTTGGCGCCATAAACTTGGACAAGCCTGCGGGACCATCAAGTCACGAGGTCACTGCTTGGGTTAAACGCATCCTGAAAGTCGGGCACGCTGGTCACGGCGGGACCTTAGAAGGCTAAAGGCTGTTCAAAACAGAGCTTGGTCTCGGGAAATCCCAAAGTGACAGGCGTATTACCCGTAGCGTTGGAAGAAGCCACCAAAGTAGTTCAAGCGCTGCTACTAAGCGGGAAAGAATACATCTGTGTCATGCGATTGCATAGTGAAGCCTCCGAAGACCGTATTAAATCAATACTAGACGAGTTTCAAGGAACGATTTACCAAAGACCGCCGTTGCGGGCTTCGGTCAAGCACCAATTACGGACACGGAAAATCTATTACTTGGATTTCCTTGAGATGGAGGGGAAGAACGTTCTTTTTAAAGTGGGCTGTGAGGGCGGAACCTACATTCGTAAACTCTGCTATGACTTGGGCGAGGCTCTGGGTTGCGGAGCCCACATGCAGGAACTTCGCAGAACTAGAGCTGGACCATTTACCGAAAACAGGGGCTTAGTTAGTCTTTACGATGTTTCCTACTTTTTCGACCGATGGAAAGAGAAAGGCGACGAAAACGCGCTAAAAAGATTCATTTTTCCTATGGAATCTGCCTTGGCGTTGCTTCCTCAGGTTTTTGTTCGTGATTCTGCGGTTGATGCGCTTTGCCATGGTGCGAGTCTAGCTGCGCCTGGTGTTCTTTCTTTGGAGGCTAACGTTCGGCGTGGTGATGCCGTTGCTGTTTTTACTCAGAAAGGCGAAGCAGTGGCGTGGGCTAAGGCTTTGGCGTCGACTGAGGAGGTTTTGGCGATGGAGCATGGATTGGCTGCAAAAACTCAAAGGGTATTGATGCCACGGGGGACTTATCCTAAGATGTGGCGTAGTGAATGAAATGACACGTGTGGATCATTATTTTTCTCAGCGTCCTGCTTCTAAGCCACGTTACGGACTTATTCGCGCTCAATTGCGGGGACGATTTTTTGAGTTTCTAACGGCTTCTGGAGTATTTTCCAAAAAGCGCATAGATTTGGGTACCAGTCTTCTTCTCGAGTCTATGCTTCTTCCTGAAAGCGGCTCTATGCTTGATTTGGGGTGCGGTTATGGTGCGGTTGGTATCGTCGCGGCTGTTTTGAATCCACACTTGCAGGTTTTTATGGTCGATGTTAACCAGCGGGCGGTGCGGCTTGCCCGAGAGAATGCGAAAGGAAACGGCGCCACTAATGTTGTGCTCCGGCGTGGTTTTCTCTACGAACCAGTCAGCGACATGCGGTTTGACGTGATTCTTTCAAATCCTCCTGTGAGCGCTGGAATGAAAATCGTCCTGCCTATTATTGAACAAGCACCTTCCCATCTTGCAGAACACGGCATTTTCCAGATTGTGGTGCGCTCCAAAATCGGTGGCAAGCGTTTGGTGAAGGTTGTTGAAGAGACGTTTGGAAATGTCGAAGTGTTGGCTCGGGGAAGCGGTTATCGAGTATTGATGTCAAAAAAACCTTAAACATGCGGAGATTGTGTATTATCTGCCTATTCAGAAGTGTGCCGGGGTCTCCTAGCCAGGTAGGGAGCAGGCCTGGAGACGCTGATTAGCGCCTAACAGCTTGTGACCCTTCGGGTCGCGTGGGTTCAAATCCCACTCCCGGCGCCACCAATTCAAGATTGAAAGAATTCATTTTTCGGGTTTTTCCTGATTATCTCTATGATTTGCCATTGTTTCATATGATTAGAGAAATGGTCATGAATAAGTCAAGCATAAAGACTGGACTTTGGACGAGTATCAAGAATTCTAACCACAAAGGGGTTCATTTACAACATTTGATGTGCGCACGCTAAAACTGGAGGTATTACAGCGGATGATTTAGGTCTAAGGCGAACTATCTCGCACTACTGTAACGACAGAAAAATCTCCAGTGAAGAAACACATGAGATTGCAAAGAACTGGGGCAAGTGGGCAAGCTTGGCCGGCTTCTATTTGATAGTGGCTGAAAGACTGGGGATAACAATGTGAGATTCCAGGGTTGCTCATTTGCACGGTCGCAATATGATACTGTAAACAGATGATTGCCCCTAATGAGCGCGCGCTATTTGGATCATATAGTTAACTTGGATAGGGGCGTGCATGCACAGCGAAAAAGTGCCTATTAGAAAGCTCTAGACACAGCATCGAGAACGCACACACAGCGAATTTTTTGCGAGACAGATTTAAGTAAGCTATCCATGAATAAACCATAACCCACCAGCAGAGGTAGCCAAGCCAGGCTAAAGGCGCAGGCTTCAGGAGCCTGTCGCGCAGGCGTTCGTGGGTTCGAATCCCACTCTCTGCACCTATGGTCGCACCCTATGCAGTTTTGAAGAGTTCTTGAGTGGTAAAGTCAGAGCCGTTACTGCTCAATCATATCGTAAAAGAATTTGGCTCTTATCAAAATTGGGAGATATAGATAACCCCGAAGAAATCAAGCGATTGATTTGCACTGCTAAAGTATCTGAGGCTAGAAAGGGACTTTACACAAATGCCTATGATTACTATGTTCAATTCAGAGGATTGTCTTGGAACAAGCCGAAGTTCACTAGGATTGATGTGCCGATTTATGTTCCATTAGAAAATGAACTAGGTTTACTCATTGCCAATAGCAAATTGAGACTCAGCACTTTTCTTCAGTTGCTTAAAGAATGCGGTTGCGATAGCGGTGAAGCGTGGAAACTTAAATGGAGCGATATAGATGTGCTTCGCCATACAGTAGCCATAACACCAACAAAGAACCATAATTCAAGAACATTGCCTATCTCTGAGAATTTAGTTGCTAGACTTATGCTGTTGCCTAGAATTAGTGATAGAGTATTTGGTGCTAAGAACCTAGATGATTTCAGAACTAACTACGGAAGAACTCGAAATAGATTAGCCGTTAAATTGCAAAACCCAAGACTTGGACAAATAGCGTTTAAATCCTTTAGGCATTGGTTCGCAACAATGCAATACCACAAGACGAAAGACATCTTGCACGTTAAATGGCTTCTTGGACACAAACGACTTGAGAACACTCTAATTTATACGCACTTGGTGAATTTTGAAAGTGACGAATGGGCTTGTAAAGTGGCTAAAACTGTTGATGAATGTAAGGCTTTAATCGAATCTGGATTTGAGTATGTAAGTGACTGTGACGGATTCAAACTATTCAGAAAGAGAAAGTGAAAGGTGAGGATTGATTAAAATGACAACCGATATAGAAACTAAGGAATTGCTCAAACAGATTTTAGAGGAATTGCGAAAGGCGAACAAGACGCTGAATTTCATCGCAACGGTCAGTGTTCACTGACATTATCCCCTTTTTTTGTTTTCTTTTCAAGACTTGCCAAAACAAGCAGACAGTTTAGCCTAGCGGTTGTTTAAGGGGACAGTAATTCGTTTCGTGGAACTTATGCCCGTTATGCCAGAGGGGTTTTAGAGTGGGCTTATTTGGCTATTTGGAGTTTGATTTGGGCTATGTTTGGCTTGTTGGGAAAGTCACAAGCAAAATGATGGGGTTTTTCCATTGGGTTGTGCCACTTTTGCGTAGTGATGGACATTAGCCTAGAAGAGAACGACTTTCATATGAATGACTTGCTCAAAGAAAACCAGTTTATGGCGAAATACAATTCATAGCCTCAGAATGGGCTTATTTGATTATCGTGCCCCCGTTAAAGTAAACCAACGAAAATGTCCATAGATTACAGTCAATTTGATGGACTTGGCAAAACTCCATTAGTTGTTAGGTTTGTTCGACACTATTTAACCCATAGTTCAACCAAATGTTGAAACCGAAAAAATGCCACCTCGACATAGACGACCTTTTGGAATTTTGAAGCACGGGGTCGCCTAGATTTTCCGATATTTTTCTATGAGCATATCGAACAAATTCACCTAGAGATTTGCGCGGAGTTTTTGAAAGGAGTCTCGGTTCTCTGGGGTCTCTATTTTGGAGTCTCGGCAAAAACGAAAGCCTAGAAAAAAGAACGGTATTTCCTTTTGAGATTCCTTTTCAAGAATAAAACAGACGGGTAGCCTAGCAGAAGGATTAGAAGGATTTAAGCCACAGCATAATTAATTTAAGCGAAAACGTAAATTTTCAGAGACATACACGTGAATAAATTTAGAATCACTAACAATTAGATATTAAGATTAGCAGACAGACAAACACGAAACAACAAAGACTACATAGGTGTCCCTTTTAGGCTATTTTCCGCGATTCCCCACTATTCACTTCACTTTTTAGCCTAACTCAGATTAACTTAGACTATTCCATTCTTAGGCGTGTAACCGTGTAACCGATTTTCTGAGGAAGCCTATTGTTATCTCAAAAAGGGATGTTACTGATACGTGGTAGTATATTATTTTTAGAAAGAAAGTTTCTACTACTCTTGCTGAAAAAATCGGGAACACGGTTACAACTATGGAGCGTGATGGAAAAATCGGTTACAAAATCGGTTACAAAAGTCCATACCTTTATGAAAATCGGTTACAAAATCGGTTACAAAATCGGCAAACTCGGTTACACGTTGTGAGGACGTTGCGGAGTCGCGTTTGACGTTTTTATGTGAATCTGGCATTGGAGATTTATGGATAGGCTTATATATTATGGCGTTACCGAAAGTTTTAAATAGTGTTCGAATCGGGCTTGATTCTGGCTCGGTTTGCTTAACAGAAACTGTAACTGAAAGATTTAAATACTTGCTTATATACTTTACTATGTAGTGATTAATATGATAGCCGAAAACAAAGTTCAAGAAACCAAAAGAGTATGTCCAGAATGCGGTTCAACGCACGTTGTGAAGCACGGAACACAAGTAACTCGTAAAGGCAAGTTCCAGATGTATCAATGCCGAGAATGCGCCAGAGTCTTCTACCCATAGATTAGGTGATTGGCAATGACGCTTAAAGACAACGTTAACGATTCGTTCAAAGACAACGTTCAAAAATGGTTCGATAAAGGCTTCAATGTAGTGCTTACGAAGGCTCGTAATCCGAATATTCAAGAGTGGAAGCGATGGCAAGACCAGAGACAAACACAAGAGGAATTTGAATCTTTACCGTGGAGTCAAGCGGACGGTTTCGGTCTAGTTTGTGGTTTCAATCGCCTTTACGTTTTAGACGTGGACGATTCAAGTTTTGACTATCCGAAGTTTCTAAAGGCTTACCCAACTTTAGCGGACAAGTCACACGGAAAGCATAATGGTTTTCACTTTCTCTTCACGTCCGATTGTGAAACGTCTAAAAACTGTGACTTTGAAAATATTGAACTGTTAGGTAAAGGTCAAATTGTAGTTATGGATTGCGATTTTCTCAGTAACTTTGAAATTCATAATTTTCTTGATGTTGGTGCTGTTTTTCCGAGAATCGCCAGTGATTACGGCTTTAAACATCGTGTTCTGTCAAAAATAGCGGTTTCTAACAAACCCGTTGAGGAATTATTGTCTAAAGGTGTTGCAGAAGGTGAACGTGACAACATAGCGATTTTTCTAGCCTCTAAACTCAGATTTGAAGGCAAATCAAAAGACGAAACTACTGCTCTTCTCTTAGCGTGGAATAAACTGAACACTCCACCTTTACCAGACCAGACGGTTCTTCAAAAAGTTGAAAGTGCTTTCAAGAATGGAGAACCATATTTCAGCAAAAAGGAAAAGCAACTCAAGAAGCGCGCCTTCTCATTGCCAGATGCAGAATCTTGTTTTGACAGTAGCGGAAAAGAAAAGTTCCTTCTGTGGAGCAATGGAGTTTTTAGTCTAGTTGATGAGATAAACAAGGTTTATCCTAAGACTCTAGCAAAAACGTATGACACGGAAAAGTTTCAGATTCCAAAAGACTATGACGTTTCTGCCACTCCTAACATTCAGAACGTTTACGAACGGGTTCACGGTCTAATCAGTCGCTACGTTGATTTGCGAAGCGAATTTGTTGTTTTGCTGTCGCTTTTCGTTTTGCTGTCTTACTTCCAGAATCATTTTTCGTGGTTGCCATACATTCAAATTATCGGTGACGTTGGAAGTGGTAAAACTGTTCTTGCTTCGCTTTTGGCTATTCTCTGTTTTCACGGTTACCTAGCGGTTTGTGTGAATGGTAGCGATATTTTCCACTTGTTGAAAATCTATGGTAAAGGCAATTTGACGCTTTTTGAAGACGAAATTCAAGGTTTTGAAAAAGACGATGATAAAGTGAAAATCTATAAAAGCGGAAACTACATTAACGGAAATGTTCCAAGAATTTTCAGCAAAACAAACGAACTGATTTTCTATCCCACATTTTGTCTCAAAGCCCTTATTGGCGAACAGCACGCTCAGAATAAGGGTGTGATTGACCGAAGCATTGATGTTGAAATGAGTAAAGGAACCCCGAAAAACAGTTTTTATGGCGAAAGTCTTTCAGAGCCATTTCTCAATGAAGTGCGAAGCCTTAAAGTTGATTTGCTGAAACTCAAATTAACAGTTAAGCCTCAGATTTTGCACAGCACTAACCGTTTGGAAAACACGCTTAACCCGTTGCGTAGTATGGATAATTACTTATCGTGCAAACTGGATTTTGAAAATTGGTGCAACAGTTACATTGAGTTTTATGAGCAAAAACGCAAGAACACTCTTGAGGGTGCTTTAGCAGAAGTCATTTTCAGCATAATTGACAGACAAGATTTTCTTTCTGACCCCCTATTGAGCGCTCTAAACATCAAATTTGAAACTATTTGGAATAAGTTGACAAAAGCCCTTGACGGAACTTTAGACGCTTTTAAAACGTGGATTTTCCATTCAAACGACTTTGGCGATATTACTAAAAACCAAATCGGACGCAAATTAAACGATGTTTTTCACTCAAACAAAAAAAAGAAACGTTTTGATGAAGACGTGGTGTGTGTTCACGAATTTGACGTAGAAACGTTGCTAAAGGTTTTGAGTGCTTACTTTACCGAAGACGAAGTTCAACTAATCAAATTGAAAATCAAAGAAAAGACGAGTGGTCAAAATGGTAATGCATAAAGTGATGGGAAAAGTGACTGGAAGAGTTAGGGTTCAGCGTCATTACCTAACTTTTCCTTCACAATTTTACGGAGAAGACAGCGATGAGTGAAAAGCAATATCTGAGTTTAATGTTCGAGTATGACGGATTATTCAGAAAACTTTGCGATTACATCTGTGGCAAAGTTAATGATTCAATTTCAATGCAGATACGTGAAAGATTAGGGGTCAACCTTTACGTGTCACTTCACGTGAAAAAGGAGACTGAACTTATTCAGTCAGAGGATTGGCTATCCGTGTTGAAAATGTTTGAAATTGATTACCCGACTGAATCTGATAAAGAAGCCATTAAGCAAATGGAAACTAGCGATTTGCTTGACATACACCAGATTCTAATTCAAGCGTCAAAACAAGCGATTGATAGCCACGAAGAAAATACAGAACTAGCCCAAAAGATTCACGCCTATTATCTACTCACTCATTCAGAACTAGAACAACGAATACCCAATTATCTTAGAGGTGACGGTTTCGAAGACTATCTAACCTCAAGAGAGAACAGAGAAGGGAAAAACAAACTTCTTGAAGAAACTCGGATAACGGGTTCAGTTTGCCCATACTGCGAATCGACTAACGTGAAGAAAGACGGAAATGCTTTCCGTTGCAAGTCGTGTGGAAGGTATTGGCGAAAGAAAGGCTACAAGCCAAAAACTTGGTGACTATCATATTGTCTGTTTTGATAAAGAGGGGAATCTGAAACTATGCCACGTAAAGGGGTATTTGATGCCGAATCGAAACTTTGGAACCAATACGTGAAGAAACAGAAAACGAATAAACCTCAGTTTATAGAAGACTTGACTGACAAGCAATTCATAGACGTGATAGAGCAAGAGGCACAGCGTAGAGGTTACAGTAATTTCCACAATATGAAAGCGAAAATGTTGCCCGTTGATTCATAAAGATGAGACTAAGTTCTGAGTGCAGTGGGACAACTAAACGCTAGTAGAGGACTGATAATCTTCTGAATAGCATAGAAAAAACCGATACCTTACTAATCAGAATTGTGCGATGGACTTAAAAATTCCTTATCTGAATTAGTCGTTAAGATTTTCAAGTCAAAAGATTCAAAACTCGACATAATATATTTCTTATTGATGAAATTGAACTGCCTTCAAAGTAAAAAAGAGAAAAGGAGCGTGAAAAAGTGAAGTTAGGAAAAGTCTTTCTAGCAATCGCTTTAATCTTAGTTGCCTCTGGCTTTCTATGGATAACGATTACTCCGAGATATGACACGACTTTTGAAATAGGCAATTATACAAGTGCGACATATCCCCAATTAACACCTATAACGGTCAAAGGCACGCTTTCAGCAAGTTTAGATATGCCATATGCTTTAATGCTAATAATAATCGGTTTCGTCTTCGCTTTTCTGGCGATTCTTGTAGATGACAGAACGATAACAGTCGAGACAACCCAAGCAAAAGTCGAGTGAAAAATGTTACAGCAACGGTCATTCTTTGAAAAATACAAGAAACCTATTATCGCTTGGCTTCCTCATCTACTCAGAATAGTCGGCTTTTTACCGAACCTCTATTTCTGTTCGAAGCGTGTTTGTTCAACTTGGTTCTGCTACGATGATACCAAGTTCTCTGTGAGGGTAGTGACACCTAACGGAACGTAGAAGGGATTAAACTCACTATGAGGTGCGTAACCTCTTAATCCTTCGAATGTTGTCGGACTGTAAGTGTAGATGTTATAGGATTGCCCAGCCACTAGCAGAACGCTGTATCTACCATCGGTGATGGTTGCAGTTGTTAATATTGTTTGATTGACATTTTGAAAATAGAGTGTGCCCGAAGTCATATTTTGCACTGTGCCCGATACTTGCACTTGATTGTTTACTCCGACTCCCGTGTGAAATGAACTAGGCAAATTGAAGAGGACACTTACGAAAATGCCTAATGCCAAGCCAACGACTAAACCGATTATAGTGCCCAGTATTATTTTCTTATTCATTTTTCCTTTTTCCCAATTCAACTAATTGAGTCATCCTATAAGTTTTTTCATTCAAAAATGTCTGACATACACGCTTAAGTAACTAAACGCTATGAAATAAGACAATTGAAAAGAGGAGAAATAGTCTATGCCAAGAGACGAATATGAAATAAAGCGACTTTTGAGGGATGGAATCAGCCAAGAGGTATCGGCTCACAATTTCGATGCATTCGAATTAAAACGATTTGTTAGGTCGGCTGTCGAAGGAGATACTACGGTCATAATTAGGGATAGTGACCAACTTGATATGTATGAGATAAGACGCATTGCACAAGAGGGAAAATGTAATGTTGTTTTTAGATAGGTTGATTGGTATATTTCTGTGTTCCGTATGAAAAAAGCAGATATTATCGATTCAATGATGAAAAATAATCCTTCAATTCCAGACTGCTTAGATTTTGATAATCCTAATGTTAAGAAAATCCTCTTAAAGGATAAAGGGAGACTTAGATGGGAGCGTGAATATAATTACGGTAATCTCAGAGTGATTACTCATATTAGATGGAATAAAGAAAGACTATTCTTTAATTGCTCTGTAGTCCTTCTCAGAAGACAAGAGAATGGAGAATGGAAGGCTGCAATGCGTTTTGATGATGCTCACGGGTATCGACATTGTGATTATGAGAAAAAAGAATTTTCAGCAAAAATACCAATGAGCACACTAATCAGAATAGAATGTCCTATCCTCTCTGAAATAATAAAATCTCTCCCAAAACATAGGGCTGAGGAATGGAAAAGAAAACTGTTTGACGAAATCGGTTTTGGAATACAAAAGCGTGGAGAGTTTTTCAAAAGCAGAAATAAATTCAAGTCGAAAATAAAGAAATAAGGCTAGAGGATTCCTCTATTACGGTTTAAATAGGCTATTGCTCACGGCTTTTCTTGTGTTTGAAATGAGGAAAAATAAAGAAAAAAATTCTAATGCAGAAGGCGTTCGTTGGCATCAGCCTATGAGCAACGATTCTAATGCAGTCAACAGCAATAGAGTTGCGATGGGTTCGAATCCCACCCTCTGCACTATTCGTCTTTGAAATTTTGTGAAGGAACCGAAACGATGGATGCTCAGAAGACACACTGGACAGCTGATAGAAGACTAATAAATTCTGAAGTATATCTGAAGAATTGAACAAGACATACAAGTTTATTCGGGGGAATCTGTTGAACCACAGGAGATACGCGAATCAGCCAAAACACAAGAAATTGATCTCAAAAGCCGTCAAACTTCTCATCAGAGATGAGAGAGTGAAAGGCTTGTATCTTTCAGGCTCTACAAGAACCGACGAGTATTCAGATATCGACTTGACGATTTTGAGCACAGAACAAGACAGAGAGAGTCTAGAGAAAGATAGACTAGAGATTGCGAGTCAACTAGGGGAAATCAAGGCAGAGGCAATGCCTCTTGTTCCTCACACGTACGTAGTCTTCTACCATCCTGACGAAATAAAATTTGACTTCAACTTTCATTCTATTCCTGAAAGAAACAGACCGGATAAAGCAGAGATAGAAATCATGTATGACCCGACTGGACAACTGCAGAGACTAGTTGAAGAATCAGCAAAGATGACATGGACAATAGATCCAGACGACCTGAACAACATGATTAGACACTTCTACGTGGCAATCAGTTACACAATAAGCAAGATGATCGCAAGAGGCGAATTGTGGGAGTCGAGAGATTGCGTAGAATACTATCGTCAAATTCTCATCTCGTTTGAAGACATACTTGCAGAGAGAAAAAGAGAAGGGTACAGAAGGCTTGAGCAAAAACTATCAGTCCAAAAACTTGTGCTTCTTGAACAGACAATACCAAAAGAACTTACGCTCGGGGAGGTCTTCCATTCTTTAGATGCAATCTTTGAATATTCTAACACCTACCTTAAAGGAAGATTCGTAGAGATGGGTGTCTTTCCAACAGAATACGCCACAAGAATGATGGAATTCTATCACAGAAAGAAAAAGGAGATCCTACAGTGACAACAAAGACCGCTGAAAAAGCTGTCCAATTATTTGATTCTGGCTTTAACTGTGCAGAATCTGTGCTGCTCGCTTTATGCGAAGAATTCCGACAAACAAACACGGTGATTCCTCGCATTGCCACAGGGTTCGGCGCAGGAGTTGGCAGGTCTGGTAATGTCTGCGGAGCCTTAAGCGGCGCGGTAATGGCAACAGGGCTAAGGATCGGCTGCGACAAAGCAGAAGAAAAGGAGAAACGTAATGCCGCTTATGAAAACGTGCAGCGAATGATTGAAACCTTTGAAAAAGAATTCGGAAGCACCCAATGCAAAAAACTCACACAATGCGACCTTCAAACACAAAAGGGCCAAGAAGAATACCGCACCAAAGAGCTTCGAAAAAGTGTTTGCCCAAAGTTCGTTGCATGGTGCGCAGAATACGTTGCGAAGAAACGCAGATAAACTCTTACTGCATTGAAGCAGAATTATGCTGCCAGAAGCCTCTACTGCGGCATTTCTAGGCGCATGTTTGGGCATTTTCTATCTTGTAAATCTCTTCAATCTCCTTAGGAACCGCAGACGAAGAAAAACACTACCTGCAAGAGCAGAGCCGCTACCTGAATCTCCCGAACCTCCAAAAACTCCTCCCCTTGCGTTGGCAGCATTTGGAACCTTTGTGTTCTGGTTTGGCTCTATCTTCTACGTGATTTTCGTCTTCGCAGGCATTCTCCATTCTTTGGACAACTACTTCCATCCACTGCGATTTCCACTCGATTCTTACGCGCAAATCTTAGGCATTGCTTTGACGGCTTTTGGCTACTTCATCTTTACATGGAGTGTTATTGCAAGAGGACGCTTTGCAACCGCTTGGGATATGCCACAAAATCACAAGTTAGTTACATGGGGACCGTATCATTACGTGCGGCACCCCTCCTATCTTTCATACTTTATAATGTTTTTCGGCCTGTTTTTCGTTTGGCTATCATTGATAGCGCTAGTTTCCATCGTGGCAATTCCGGGCTATTTAAAAATTGTGAGTGAAGAAGAGAAGATGTTGACTCAAAGATTCGGTGACGAATACGTAACCTACCAAAAAACAGTCGGTCAATTCTTTCCAAAACTGAGAACTGCTAGAGAATAAAGCCAAGCGTCCAACTATTATCGCTTAAGCGTGCCGCGCGCGCTCTTAGGCTGCGAGTTCATTAGCGATTGCCCCAAAATCCTCGGGCGCAAGCTCACGTACCCGTTTATCATGAAACAGAAGCGAATCAGCCATTTCCTTCTCTTTACCTAGTTTGCGAAGAAAACCAGAAACGGCATTACGCATTTTCTTGTTTCGTTGAGTAAAAAGCGTTCTCACCAATTCATGAAACACTTCTTCATTTTCCACACGGAACGGCGTAGTCTTTTTCAGCCTTAAACGCACGATACAAGCATCAACGTCCGGAAGTGGGTAAAACGCCTCTCTTGGCACCGTTTCCAGCAACTCTACATCAGCCAGATAATAAGTTTCAACCGTTAATCTGCTATAGTCTTTACTCCCAACAGACGCCACAAGACGCTCGGCAAATTCCTTTTGAAAAGTCAAGACTGCAAGCTCGAAACTCTGTTTGAGCACCCAGAAGAGAATGGGAGAAGAAATATGAAAAGGCAGGTTTGAAACCACCTTATTAAAAGCGGGAATCGCAGCCTCCAGTACGTCGCCGTTAATCAGTGTAACGTTGCTTAAGCTTGCAAATTCAATCTTCAAAGCCTCACAAAGTCTATGGTCAACCTCAACCGCAATGATTCTACTGCACAGCGGTGAGAGAATTTTGGTGAGCGCACCAAAACCGGCACCGATTTCCAGAACAACATCATCTTTGCTTAAGGAGGCATAAGAAGCCATTTCACACAAATAGTCCTCATCAACCATAAAGTTCTGTCCAAAACGTTTCTTAGGAAAGATCCTGTAGCGTTTAAGCAGTTGCTTCGTTTTTTTGTCTAGGTCCATCATTGTTTCACTATGGAGCGCGTGTGAAGAGGCGGTATTTGCTCTCGCCCTCCAGTTCTTCGAGAACTCTCTTCGCTATCAGTTTCGCTGGGCTTGGGACGCTGGCGCGAGTTTGAAGATCGGCGAAGCTTTCAAAAGGTTTTCTCTCTCTTTCGTTGATTATTTGCCACATGTACTTCTTTCCAATTCCCGGTATGAGTTCCAAAGCGTGCATACGAGGCGTGATGGCCTGAGCAGTATTGAAGAAATTGATAAACCACTTCTCTCGGTTCAAGATTATTTTCTCCATCACGTTTGGAAGTTCCATTTTAGCCGTAGACGTTAACTCCTCGTACCCTACCCGGCCCATGATGTAGGTGATCTCTGTTCTTTGCTCCTTGCCCACATAGACTTTATCGCCAGTTTTGGCAACCGAACCTTCTTTCAGAATGGCTTCAAGGAGAGTGAAGTACTCTTCGCCGATAAGCTGAACCAGTGCTCCCGCTCGGTATGCCGCCCTCGCGCCTGCTCTCCCATGCGGCAAAAAGTCTAACACGTAGGCATTTTCTTCGTATCTCTTCTCCACACTCACTCTACCTCACTTGCCTCCACGCGACAAAACAAATAACAGTAAATAATGAGGTAAAACACTTATTACTTTTTGCGGTACTCGTTCAAAAGAGACAAAATAGATTCTATCTTAGTAGTTTCAATAATCTTTTTCCCGCCGCCCAGGAAAACTCGAATTTCTTCTACGCTTTCTGGCATACAGTTTACTATTTCGACAGCTTCGTTCAGTTCTAAATCGAATTCTTTTACTAGTTTTTGGACTAGTGCTTCGGCGTTTTCCGGTGTTGTTTTCGAGAATTTTGCGGTATAATCCAGTGTTCGGCGTTGGAACTGATCCAGTTGCTCCTCGCCCAATGCTTCCAGTGCTTGTTTGACTTGTGGCACGGTAAGGGGTTTGTCCTCTAAGGGTTTTTTAGACATGTTTACCCTCCGTTACAGGTGTCAAGTGTTCTGGGCGCACTATGATTTTTTTGGTGGCATCTCCCTGTGCGACATTCACTAAATAGGCTCTCCCACGCTTGTCCACCACGACGCCTATTTTTCCATGATAGCGGCGGTGGGGCATACCTTTCTGTATCGTCGAATTTATTTTTACTACGACTTTTTCGCCAAGCTGATAGTCATGGAGAAGCTTGCTTAGTCCGATTTTGCCTTTTTCTCTAGGTTCTTTCGTAAGCAAATGACGAGTTCGGTTGCGGATACCTTGTGAATGTTTCACTTCTATTCCCTCATGGTCACTTTTAGTACGTCCAATTCGAGCGGCGTGGCTTTTGTGCCAAGGATTTCTGCCACGCTCGGTTTGGTCCTTCCTTCATCTCCTGTCACCAATTCTTTGACGTATAAACCCCCTTGGCACGTCACATTTAGTCTCACACGGGTGGGTGTCAACCTTCTTACTTTAGCCATATATATGTACTTTTCCCGTACTCGATCAGCTCTTCTATGTAGCACGCGTTGCGGCGTCTGTTGATGAATCACAATCTCCCTGAGCGAATTCTCTAACTTCGCCAATTCGTCATCCGAAATTGAGCTGCCAAATTCCACGATAACTCGATACGCCTTCTGCGAAGATTCGCCCCTTTTTAATTGTCTTACCAAATCTTTATCAGCAAATCGAAGACCATGCACTTCAACCTTACCTTTGGAGTCTTCATTGATCCTTTTTTCTAATGCTTTCAAATTGATGAAACGTTTCTTGGGCGTTTTAACCTCAATAACAAATGGCCTGCCACTTCCCAGCATTCGTACATCAACATCTTCGCGTCCAGCGCCATGGAATAAAGCAGTTTGTCCGTCTGTCATTTCTAAAGTGGGCTTTGCTATGAAGTCTTCCACAGATTCCGCATACATTTTTCCCGTCCAGTTGCATCTTTCGCAGCCTTTTCCACGACATTCGCGGCAAATCCAACGGCTTTGGGAGACTCCTCTTGCGAGTTTTTTGTATCTTCCTGAAATATGGAGTGGATTAACTTGTAACGAGACATGCTGTGTGAAGGGGTTGATGATAACTGCTACATCAGGCTTCTTAAACTCCACTTCTTTGCGAATTGATTCTGAAATAGCCTTACCAATGATTCGGCTGAATTCGTTTCGCATACTCTCACTAAAGTTTAGATCAAATTCGGCTTTGAACTCGTCTTCTCTCTCCTCAATATCGATTGGCAATTTAATGCCTACAAGAAACGTTGAAAACTCATGATCTTGCAGCAGTTTCACTGCTTTATTCGCAAGTTCCGTAGTGCGCTCTATCTTACCGTCACAAAGGTAGCACTGTTTTGCTTTTCTCACTCGTCTTTTTTGCGTTTGTAAAATCTGTGTTGCCATCAGGAAAAAGCCATTTGTTGCCAAAATCTTCAGTAGGACAACACCAGACTTTTCATTGGCAAACGCCATTTGATGTGCTTTCATGGTTAAAAGAAGCTTGATCGCTTCGCCTCGCGTTTGATTTTCCAGTCCATGACCTAGCAACGCGAATTGCCTTCCCAAACAATGATTACATAAAGGACATTTTTCAAGCATTCTCTGTGCCTTTTCCAGAATCTCCATAAAAATATACCCTGCAAAATCCGAGTTCGAGTTTAACCTACCTGAAACTTTTGTCCTTTCTGTCCTCCAAACATTGGCAAGCGTTTGCGTCTTAATGTTTTCATCATTTTTTTCATCATGACGTATTGTTTGAGTAATTCCTTTACCTCTTTTTCTGAAGTGCCCGACCCTCGGGCAACTCGTCGAATACGAGACGGAGAGAACATTTTCGGGTTATCTCGCTCTTTCGGTGTCATAGATTGAATTATGACGCGCCATGTTTCCAGCTTACCCTGTGCCGTTTCCATGGCGTCGTCTGGGATGTTGTAGCCCATGCCTGGGAACATCTTAAGTAGGCGTTTGAATGGTCCCATGCCTCTTAGGGCTTCGAATTGTTCGTACATGTCCGTTAATGTGAATTTGCCGCTTAGAATCTGCTTAGCCTTCTTCTCAGGCACTTTGATTTCGGCTTCTTTTACTTTTTCCAGTAGGGTTTCTAAGTCGCCCATGCCAAGTAGTCTACCGACGAAGCGTGATGGTACGAAGGCTTCGATGTCTTCGACTTTTTCGCCTGTGCTGATGAATTTGATTGGTGCACCTGTAGTTGCCACTGCTGAGAGGGCGCCTCCGCCTCTCGCGGAACCGTCTAGTTTGGCGACTAGGATCGAGCCGATTGGTGTGGCGTCGTGGAAGGCTTTGGCTTGTATGGCGGCTTGTTGCCCAATTGTGCCGTCTATGACGAGCATGATTTCGTCAGGTTTGATTGTCTTCTCCAACTGTTTCATCTCTTCAATCAGGCTTTTTTCTTCCTTATGCCTGCCCGAAGTGTCCACTATGACAAAATCTTTGTCGGCGAAGTGTTTCAGTCCTTCAGAAGCAGTTCTTACTGGGTCTTTAGCCTTTGCATCTCCGTAAGTTGGCACATTTATTCGGCTTGCCAGCTGTTGCATTTGCGCATACGCACCGGGACGAAAAGTGTCGGCACAGACTAGAGCGGTTTTTATTCCGCGTTTTTGAAAGTATCGCGCCAATTTTGCCGAGGCTGTTGTTTTGCCCGATCCTTGAATTCCAACGAGCATGAGTACCCTTCTTTTTCCAGGCTCAGTTCTTAACGGAACTGGTTTTTCGCCTAAGAACCGTGTTAGTTCTTCGTAAACAACTTTAATCACGTGCTCATGCCTAGATACCCCAGGCGGAACTTTTTCTTTCAGAGTCCTGTCTTCGATGCGTTTTGAGATTTCCAGAACAAGTTGCACGTTTACGTCGGCTTGCAGCAATGCGCGTTGAATGTCGCGGACCAGTTCTTTCACTGTGGCCTCATCCACTACCGAGGCCCGGAAAACCTTTCGTAACGCTTGGTAAAGCGAGGAACCCAGACTTTCAAGCGCCATGCTTCAATCGTCTCCAACACTACAACGGTTCCCGCATTTAAATAAATATCACGTCTGCTTTGTTAGCATAATCTTTTTTATGTTCCGTATTTAAACTAGTTTGAAGTGAACTTAATTGAAGACAGCTAGAGTTATTGAGAGGGCTAATATTCCATCAGAAGCAATTATGGTTCACGGTATGCCTGACGTAGGATTGGTCGGCGTTATCGCTGCTTCTCACCTTGTTACTGAATTGAATTTGGTGGAGAGGGCGTATGTGGATTCAGAAGCCCTTCCGCCAGTTGCGGTGTTGCATGAAGGTTTGCCTTGTGCGCCAATGAGAATTTTCGGCAACGGCGACGTGCTGATCAGCATTTCAGAAATGGCGCTTCCAGCCAACAGCCTCCAACTACTCATGAACACACTTTTGGAGTGGGGGCAATCAAAAAATCCGAGACTAACCGTATCCATCAGCGGTATGCCAATTCAGAACCGCCAAGACATTGAGATCCCTAAAGTCTTCGGCGTAGCCTCAAATACCACTCTGCTGAAAATGTTGGAAGAAAAAGGTATCGAAGTCTTACGTGAGGGGTACATGGTGGGTCCGCAGGCGCTCATTCTGCGTTACTGCGCTGAAAAAAACATTCCCGCAATAGCACTTCTTGCTCAGTCATTCTTTAACTATCCAGATCCAGAAGCCGCAGCGGCAGCGTTAAAGGGATTTTCAAACGTAACAGGCAAAAAAATCGATGTAACTCAACTATTGGAAAAAGGCGAAGAAATACGCCTAAGGGCAAGAGATGTCATGAAGCGAACAGGGGAAGAGATGACAAAAATGAAGAAGGGGCAAGAATATGACCTGCCCTTATACGTCTAAGTGGAGGCGAGAGGGTGGAAAATAAAAGGAAGCGACACTCAATTTACGACATGGTTAGAGAATACTTGGAAGAAGTGGAAAAGTTAAAGGAAGGCTTGCCTCCGACTGAACGCCCAAGCTGGAACTCTAGAGACTGCACGCTTGAGCCTTTAAGCAACATCTTTATCGCCACTAAAGAAGTAATAATCACCGCAGACCTTCCATGCGCACTGCCGCACAGCGTCAAAGTCGAACCGATAAACGAGGATAGACTGGAAATCGCGGCAGAAATGAAACACAAAATAAAATTTAAGGACTGGGGCATAACCCATCACGAAGGCGAATTCTCAACCTTTAGCTGCCAAACTCGCATCCCTGTGCCAGTTGACATTAGACACATGAAGACCAGCTTTAAACGTGGAATACTTGAAATTAGACTGCCGAGAAAGCGCCCTTACAAAATCCCAGTGAAATAGCAAGTCATTCCAAAAAGCCTTTAACTGCGTCAAAATTAGGGAAAATCTTAACAATACTTCGCGTATTAAACTGCACTAGAGGTTGTAAACATGGCTGCGAAAAAAGTCCTCTACTTCATAATATTCTTTCTGTTCCTCTTTGGTGTATGTGGGCTAACTGCGTACGCATTTTCTGTCGCGATTAAAGATCCATTAGCCAGCCCGCTTTTTTATGGGTCAACGGCAATCGCATGGGGTGTAATACTGCTTATTCTTTACATGATCTTCGAGCGACAAGACTGGGAATGGTGGAGCTAAAGCCTAACCAAGCCTATCCAAAGCGGCAGCAACGATCAAGGGAAAGGCTATAGTGGCGTCGCACACCACATTGACGGCGCCTCCTTTCGGTTTCACTTTGCTCCAACTTATAGCCTCTTCAAGAGAAGCCCCGCTCAAACCGCCGGGCTCTGGTCTATCCATCGTAATCTGAACTGCGCAGTCAACGCCTTCGCGAAAAGTGTTGGCGAACAATGTGAAGTGCTTTGGCCAGCCTCCGCCCAAGATGATTATGCCCGCCTTTTTGGCTTCGTAAACTCTGTCCACAAGCTTTGCCGCATCTAAAAGCGAGTCCATTATGAGCTTTTGGTCTTGGCTAATGATCCACAGTTGAAAGCCCACGATGGAGTCGACCAAGCCCGGGCAAATGACAGGCACGTTTCTCTTCGCGGCGTTGGCGAGAATAGAGTTTTCGTCTTTGATGCGTTTTCCAATTTCATAAAGAATCGTTGATGGTGCTATTCGTTGCCTTTCTTTTTCTGGGATTTCATTTAAGACCTTGTTGAGCCATTTCTCCAGTGCTTGGAATGCTTCTTGTTGAATGTAAATGTCGCCGATTCTGCCGATTTTTTCTCTCTTAAGTCGTGCGTCTTCTGCTTGGAAGGTGCCTATGTAATGGCTGTAGCCCAGAGCCTCTACCATGTCGTGAACCATGTTCGCGCCTGTTGTGACCAGAACGTTCACGTATTCTTCATCTATTAAGCCGGCGATTACGTTGCGAAGTCCGCCTGGCACGAGTGCTCCTGCGAGCGTTAGGAACACTGTGTAATCTGGGTCGCCAAACATTTTTGCCGTCAATTCTGCGGCTTTGCCAACTTTGCCCGCACCAAGCACTCCGCATTGTTGCATCTGCTCAACGAGTTCGTCTACGCTTAATCCTTTTCGCAGATGCATGTGTTTTACTTTTTTCAACGCACTCCCCCATCGCAGCGAGTAAGAAATTGTAATCTGTGTTAAAAGAGAAGCGGAAAAATGTTAGCCTTTTGACCGCATGAGTTTCACTCTGCCTAAAATTCGCCAATATTCAATTTCCACGCCTGAAGCAAGTTTATTCTTCAACTCCTCTTCTTCGGGCATGGGCGCTTCAAGGACTTCGTAGTTTTCGAGATCCATTACTTGCACAGAGGACGGTAGCAGAGCGATTACTTGCCCTGCTTTTTTTTCGATTATGGGCACTTCGCATTGCGAGTCGACAGGTCTCACGAGGGTTCTTTTTGTGTTGTCAAACACGCCTACGGCGACTATTCGTGCCTTGGCTGAACCATGTTTCCCAGGTTTTGACTTGGCGATGTCCACTACGTGGCATGGTTCACCTTCAATAATGAGGTAACCACCAACACGAATACTTCCAACATCAGCCGGCTTGCTCAACTCAATTAGCCTCTTTTACACAGCAATTCTTAACAACTAAGATATATAAATTAAGGTGATCAACACGGTGAAACACTTGTTCAACAGCATCGGTATAGTCGCTCGCACCGACAGAAAGGACGCGTTAGAGTTGGCCAGAAAACTTGTCGTTCACCTGAGAGCTAAAAAACTGACGGTTTTCTTGGAGCCGGAACTCGCAGAAGGCATCAAAGAATCAGCTTTAGCAACTCCATTAGCGAAAATGCGTCCCGAAATGTTAATCACAATTGGCGGCGATGGCACAATTCTCAGGACTTGTCTGGGAATTCGCAAACCAGAGCCTCCCATTCTTGCGGTGGATATAGGTGTGCGGGGTTTTTTGACAGAAGTGAAGCCGAACAAGGCAATACAAGCCGTGGATAGTTGTTTGCGAGGCAAATTCAAGCTGGAACCATGTGTGAAACTTGCCTCTCGTGTGGACGGGAAGAGGTTTCCAGACGCACTGAATGAAGTTCTCATCTCGCCAGATGCACCTGTGAAACTTTTGTACGCGAAGATTTGGGTGGACAAAACTCCTGTGGCACAGTGCATTGCGGACGCTGTTATGGTTGCGTCTCAGGTTGGCTCAACCGGCTACTCTCTCACTGCTGGCGGTCCTGTTTTGGACCCAAGGATGGATGCTTTCGTGTTGACGCCGATTTGCCCGCTTGCGGTTTTTCATCCTATGGTTTTTCCAGCCTCTTCCACCATAACTATTGAGGTGAGTAAACCGCAGAAGACTTTTGTCGTGGTTGATGGACAACATCGTGAGGCTTTGGAAACTGAAGACCCACGTTTAACAATCTCAAAGTCCGAGCATCAAACCACTTTTATCAGATTTAGGAAGAGTTTTTATCGTCGTTTAGAGTCGAGGATGCTGTTTTACCGGGGAGGACGAGGCTGACGGAGCAGAAGAAAAGGCGTGTAATTGTATTGGACACATCTGCCTTTATTGCAGGGTATGACCCACTTTCTGTTTCTGATGAGCAATACACTGTGCCCACAGTGACAGAAGAGCTAATTGCCAACTCGTTACCCTGGATAAGGTTAAACGCTGCTGTGGAAAGTGGAAAGTTGAAGGTAAAGACGCCTGAGGAATCGAGTATCCGCAGAGTTGAGGAGTCATCTAAGACTGTTGGCGACATGCTTTACCTTTCTGAAGCAGATTTGCACGTCTTGGCTTTGGCGCTGGAGTTGAAGGACGCTGAGTATTCGCCTTCAATCGTAACTGATGACTATTCAATTCAAAATGTCGCCAATCAGATTGGCGTGGGTTTCTCTTCCTTAATGACTTTTGGTATACGCTATCGCCTATGCTGGATACTCTACTGCCCCGCGTGCCACCACAAATACCCTGCAGACTACAAATTGAAAAAATGTGAGATATGTGGAACAATGCTTAAACGTAAGCCTCTTTCAAAAAGGCTAGTGAACCAGAAATAATGGCGCGCCAAGGGGCATCTTGATAAAGCATTCTTTGGTTCATACTAAAGTGTGCCATACAAGCTTTCATTGCACGTGCGTTTGTGCTTCTGTCGTACGGGTGCATGCATACTTGTTTTTGATCGCTCTTTTCTTTCCTTGACGAAGCATGCGCTTGGCAAACCTCGTAGACACGAGTCGAATGCCGTTAGCACTATGCGTGAGTGTTGGTGTCGGACTCGGGTGTTGCTTCACTTTTTATGGTTGTGGACGCTTTCCAAGCGTTAGGTAGATGTCGAATGGTGCGGGTATTCCGTCTCTTTTAATCGTCAATCTGAGCGTGTCACTTGGCTTCGTGTGTTCTTCTAGGTATGCTGAGAGGGCATCTCCGTTTATGATTTGGGTTCCGTTCATGGCAAGGATGATGTCTCCGTCTATGGATATTGTGCTTCCTTCAATTTGAACATCTCGTGATCCACCATGCAGTACGTTTTCCGCTGGACCTCCGCTTACGGTGGCTGTCACTAGCCATCCGTATGTGATGTTGATGTTCATTTCTCTGGCGATGTAATAGTCCATGGTTGTCCCTTGGACTCCGAGCCAGGGGTGTGGATATTTGAGTTGATCTTCGTTTTGGTTTACGAGCCATGCGACTTCGCGTAGTATGGCGTTTGAGGGGATGGCGAAGCCTAAGCCTTGTGAATTTTCTACGATAGCTGTTGTTATTCCGACGACTTGGCCTTCGCTGTTGAGCAATGGTCCGCCTGAGTTGCCTGGATTTATGGGTGCGTCGAATTGGATTATGTCTGCTATGGAGTAGCCCCCGGTTGTGTTTTCGGTTATCGTTCTTCCTAGTTGGCTCACTGTGCCTGTTGTCATGGAACCCGTTAATCCGAATGGATTGCCGATTGCTATCACAGGGTCGCCCACGTTTAGGGTGGAGGAGTTTATTATGGGAAGGGGCTTCAGTTGTTGTGCTGGGGCGTTGACGGCTTCTAATACCGCCAAGTCCGAATAGACGTCTGTTCCTAGCACGTTTGCCGCGTAGGCCGTGCCGTTCGTGAAGGTGACGGTTATGTCTGAAGCGCCGTCTACGACGTGGAAGTTTGTGATTATTACCATGTTATAATTACCCGGTCCAGTGTAGTTGTAGACGAATCCTGAGCCTTGAACTTCTGTGACGCTCTGGACTAAGCCTAAGACGGAGCTTTGTACGATGAATCCGCGAACCATGACTACGGAGTCTATTATTTTGTTGTAAAGTTGAGTGAGGCTGATGTTGGTGAAAACGACTTGGCTTTGGTTTTTCAGCTGTTCCCTTAGCGCGGCTATTTGAACGCTTAGTGTGCCGATCTCGCTTTCATAGGTTCCTTGCAAGGCGGTGCGGTCTTTTTCGTAGCTTGTGTAGCTGTAGTAGCTTCCTCCGATAAGAGCGATAACGATGATGACGATTAAGGAGATAATTCCATAGTGGTTGTGCTTGGCTGATGGAGTTTCTTCAATGGTCATAATTAATTCCAGTTCTTTGCGGCTGTTGTTAGCATACAGATAGTTCTTTGTCATAAAAACGTTTTTTCTGGTCTTTTGGTGTACTTGGAAGCGCTTTTTTTGGTGAATTGTTTGTTTTTTGTGGGTAAAGTTTTTCTTTCCCTGTTGCGTCCTTCCCTAGCCATGTGGAAAATTGGCTTCGTCTTCCATGAGATAGCGTTCGGCTTGCTTTCCATATTCCTTCCGCTCTACATTTTTGCTCTCAGTGGAAGCCTAATTTATGTGGGCATAATGATTGCTGTCGCAGGTTTTGTGGCTGTGCCCTTTTCTTTTTTTTGGGGTTATATTTGCGACAAGACGCGGCGTTACAGGTTTTTTATTCTGCTTTCTTTCGGAGGTATGACCGTGTTTCTGTATCTTTTCTCTTTAACCACGGTTATTTGGGTGCTTGTCGTCTTGTATGCGGTGATTGCGGTTTTTCATGTGGCGCATGAGGCGCCTAAGAACGTGCTTATCTCCGAGTATTATTCGCGCCCTGATTGGGAGAGGAGTTTTGCTTCTTATGAGGGTTTGACAGAGGTTGGATGGCTGATAGGCCTGGTGCTGGGTTTTGTGCTTTCTGGCTTTGGGTTGAGTCCCGTGTCGTTTATTGTTTTTTGTAGCTTCTTGAACTTGGTTGGTTTGGTTGCTTCGTTTTTCTGGGTGAAAGATCCGTTGTTTGTTTTTGAGAGGCGGCTTGTGGGCATGGAGAAGATGTTTGATTTTGCGCATCGTGGTTTTGCGCTTGCTTCTAGGGCGTTTGACGGGATGAAGATCAGAGAGAGTTTGAGTAGTGAGAGTGTTACTCTTTTTTGTGCTGGGCTTCTTTTGTTTTCGTTTGCGACTAGTATGTTGTTTACGCCTTTGCCTGTTTTCTTTTCTAAGAATTTGAATTTGGCTCAGAGCTTGGTGTTTGTGATTTTTATTTTTAATACGTGTGGGAGTACGACGGGTTATTTCTTGGTGAGGCAGTGGGGGGAGCAGTTGAATGGGAGAAGGGTTGTGAGGAGGGCTAATCTAGTGAGAGGCTTGTTGTCACTGCTCTTGATTTCTTCCGCGGTTTGGATTTCCGTTTTTACTGTGTCGTTGGCGGTTTTGGTTCTGGTGCTTATGGGTCTGGTTTATGCGTTCCTTTGGATTTCAGCGTTGTCGCTGTCGATGGAGTTGATTCCTGAGGGTAAGGCTGGCTTGTTTAACGCGTTGGTGGGTTTAGGTGCGGCTTTTGGATGTTTTTTGGGCACTCTTGTGGCGGAGAGTTATGGTTTTCCTGTCTTGTTTGTGGTAGTTAGCGCGGGGTTCCTGCTTAGCTACATCGCCTTCAAAACATATGCGCACTAAATCTGCCCGTGTGTTCCTGGCGTAGTTTCTGGACCTTTTTAACAGGCGCTTGTTCGCTGTGATTGTGCGCCTCCCTCTATTTCCAGTCGTGTAAATTCTGCTAATATTATTGGAGAATTATTGGTTGAAAAATGGTTTAGGTTTAGCTTTTCGGTGTGGGTTTGAATGGTGAATTAGGCGTCTGTTCAGTGTGTAGTTCTGTTATTTAGGCGCATGTTAATAATCGATCATCTTCTCTGACGTTTTCGTGTATAGAAAGAGGCAAAGGGAGAATGTTGTGGTCAGTAATAGCGCGTATGGCAATCCTGCAAGATCAAATATTGCAAGAAGATTGATTGAAGAATGAAGAAACACCGCAGCCAAATAGAATACTCCCGCACGCTTTGTTGCGACGCCATAAGCTATGATTGAAGTGAGTGAGGCATGGAAGAAAATGCCTGGCAATCTCACCAAAGGTGAGACGTTCAGCAGCAATACGTACTCGAAAAACTCTGTGATTCCGAAGCCTAGGCCTACGAGAAAACCCAGTGTGAATATGGATTTTTGGCTTTCGCCGTGGCGATAGAACAGCGGATAGGCTTTGGCGAACTCCTCAATTACAGGAGCCAAGATAGCGATCGCCAAGATTTCGGCCTGAAGTTTTGGAAAAAAATTGCTTAGGAAGTCAGTTGAAGGCTCAAAGAAAATTGCCACTGGGACGCTCACTATTATGCCGGAGCTTAGAAAGAAAAGCTTCTCTCTCAAACCAGGTCGGTGAACATGCGTCATTGTTTCGTTACCTTTGCTTGTCAGCATTTCAAAATTGTCTTATTTAAGCTTAGGGATTTCGCGTGCATTATGAATCTTCACTGAATTTGGGAATCTTTTTGGTTTGAGGTGAGCAAAATGAATGGAACAAAGGTGATTGCTACAGGTCCCTTTTAATTAGGTTGATTTTGCCTACGAAAATGGTCCTGAAATGTGTCGTTGGACTATCCCCCTGCCATACATGCTTATAAAGTGAAGAGCAAGAATAGAACTCGGCGGCGCAAAAGTGCGTCATCATAGTCATTAAATAGGTGGGTTTGTTTAAGCATGACTTCCGAGCGAATCGTGAAGAGCAGAGTCAAAATTGGAGATAAAGCTCCAGACTTTACGCTTCCAGACCAGTCAGGGACAACAGTTCGTCTGAGCGATTTTTTGGGTAGCAAGATTATCGTGTTGTATTTCTATCCAAAAGACTTCACGCGAGGATGCACTGCAGAAGCTTGTGCTTTCAGAGACAGTTATGACGTGTTCGTGGAAGCAGGTGCGCAGGTGATAGGGATAAGTTCGCAATCCGTCGACTCTCATAACAGATTTGCGATGCTTAACAAACTTCCGTTTATTCTGTTGAGTGACGAGAGTGGAAAGGTTAGGGAGCTTTATGGAGTGCCTTCAACGCTAAGGCTTCTTGCAGGAAGAGTCACGTACGTTATCGATAGAAAAGGGATTGTTAGGCACATTTTTTCTTCGCAGTTCAATCCTACGAAGCATATAGAAGAAGCGCTCAGAATCGTGAAGGAAACTAGTAAAGAGTAGCGACCGTTCATGCTTAAGCTCGGGTACGAGTTTCTTTCAGAGATTCTTTGCTCTCAGAACGTATAGAGTTGAATTCGCTTCTGCGCTATTGATCTAGCGCGCGCTTGGTTTTGTGTATGCTGCAAATATGACGAGTAAGTAAATAGCTGCAAAGCAGGCGGATTTGGCCGTGGCGCCGGGGAAGGGATTTGAACCCCTGTGAGCCCGAAGACCCACTGGATCTCGAGTCTAGCCCTCTTTTGCACTCCGATGTTTAGAGAGTGTCCAGCGCATTACCGCTCTGCCACCCCGGCAGCCTCTCACAGATTGGGGGCTTCTTATTCTAAAAGGGTTTTGCTTAATGAAATTGCCGTGTTTTATTCTTGTTATTTTCCTGTGATTTTCGAAATTCCGGCTTGTCAAGGGCAATAATATGCGTTGTTTCTCGTTGAAGGATTTGGTTGTTTTTTGTTGTCTTTTATTGTTTTTTGTTTTTTCTTCTCTTGTGTTGATTTTGTGGGTCGGCTTTGGTGTTTGTGTGATTGTTTGTTGTGTTTTTTATAGGTGCTCGCTTTTGGAAGCCCCTCGATGACTCGCAAATGAAATATGGGTTCATGTTTGGACGCAATCAGGATAGATGAGTAAGGTGCACGCGCTGCTGTCACGCGCAGAAAAGGCCTAGACGTAAGGTCTGCTGTTGCGTTGAACACGCAAAATCGAACTATGACTGTAGAAACAATAAGATAAAATAGGGAGCACTGCGCAGAACAATATGAAAGATGCGTGATGGGAAATTGGCATGAAAAAAACTTTGCTATGCACTATTGCTTTTCTCGTTTTGGTAGAAGTCTTGGCGCTTTTAGCTCCAAGCCTGACTGCTGAAGCCCAACAAACGCAACTCGGTGTTTATCCAGGTCAGTATTTCACTTATGGCACGACGGACGGAAGTCCGTGGGTGTCGATGTATTACGGTGAGCCCGTGCCTAGTATATGGCAACAATATATTAACTTTTCAACGATAAACTTTACTATCACAAGAAATCCTGATCCGGCTGATTATCCGACTGACGTTTTCTTCAACGAATCGGTTAGGTTCAGAAACGGAATAATAAAGACATATCCAAACTATACCGTTGACCTCAACTTGGGCGAGGGTCCGGGCAAAGTATTCTTTGTGCCTGCTGGACTTGTAGAAGGAGACCAAATCTACCCTGGAAGCCAGAACGACACGGAGTGGGTAAACGCAACATGGACAGATCATACGAACTGGCCTGGAAGAGAAATCTGCGGCTTGAATATCACTAGAGGTACGGTTCCTTTTAACAACACATACTTCGCGAAAAGAACAGTCAATTATTGGGATCAGCTCACGGGCGCTTTGCTTTCGGGTTTCGAAGAGGTAGCTGCATTCAACGCTACGGCGCAACAAACTATAGAGGGCGTTGTCTTCTTCCAGCTTATCGCCACGAACACTGGGATCCCGCTAGATTACCCGGTACCCATCGATATGACGCCAATCTACATTATAATAGCCGTCGTCATAATTGCTGCCATCATCGCCGTGGCGCGAGTTGTCACCAGCAAACCAAAGAAAAAGCCTAAACGGCTAGCCATGACAAAGAGTTAAGATCTTTCGCAGTTTTCTAGAGCAAGCGTTAACTGTAGAATGAAGAAGCAATGAAGCTGAATGAGAAAGTTGGGGCAATATGGTTCTGCCAGCGCTAAGGAGCAGTTGTGGGTGTTGGCTTCTTGGCTAACTGGCTTTGCTGATTGTTTGTTTGATGAGCTTTTGGTTCCGTAACGGGTGCCTAGACAATTGCGTGGAATCAAAGGTGAGTAACACTTTTAAAACCCTTATAGCCCATTGAATGCGAGGCACTTGAATGGAGAAAAGTTGGAAAAACCTTAACGTCAGCTTGCAACAGTTGACGCAGGCGATCGATAACTTTTACTCACGAAGGAATCTCAAAGTCAAAACTAGCAGTTTGAAAGATGGTTATTCGATTCGTGTAATCTTGGCTGGATTGCGAATGCCAGGTGCTATGGATATAGTTATTCGGGGGACACCGGACGACTTCACGGTGGAGACGACGGCGACTGAGCGTGAGGACAGTAGGGAGAAGATTGGTCTTATGACTACAGTCTTTGGCGGAGGCAGTCTTGTTTTGAGTGGCGTCTTCGCGCGTGAGAAATTGGAAAAAATGGAGCGTGAGTTTTGGGGCGGAATCGAGGAGATGATCCAATCATTGACTAACTCAGGGAAGTAACGTAAGGAGAACCTTTGATTATCTCAGGGTTGGCTAGAAACGAACTGAGAAACACATTGAAACTCACGTACCCAGTGATTTGTTTAATGCCCGCGGCGAAGGCGCTTTCTAGGTAAATTATGAAACTCGATCCGGCTGGATCATTCGGGTTGCTTGCGCTGAAACTAAACTTGAATAATATTTTCCTGTTTGAATTGGGGTTGATCGGGGTCCAAGTGTTGTTTCTCGCGGATGCAAGAAGAACCAGTTGGTTGTTCGAATTGAAGAAATACAGCTGGCATATGACGGAGCTCAACTTCAAGCCAGAGTAGCCCGTTGGATTACTAGCCGCGAGTGTGACGTTTACCTTAGCCTGTGCGTGGAGATAATCATTTATCTGGATTGTGGAAATTGTGACGCTCGGAACGGTGACACTGAAATCCCCTAAAGCAACATAAAAGTCGACGTAGTTCCACATGGGAAGGACTATTAAACCTACGGAAACAATGGTGATAAGGAGGAAAATGGTTGTTGGCAGGTTTTGCTTCTCAAGTCTTTTCCGTATTCTTTTCTTTAAAGCAACCAATCCTTGACAACTCCTCCTACTATGACGCCCCCGATTAAGCTGAGGGGAATTAACGGAAAGAACATGGTGAAGACGTACCCCATGCAAATCAAGTAGATCGCGTCTGCTTCGTAGAAGCCGCCGCCGTTCCCCAGAATAACAGGCAGTATCATGCCTATATACGTTAGGAGCACGGTGAGAAAGATAGCTTCAAAAGCGCCTAGGATGATGGCTTTCATGTCCTCTAGGAGCCAGCCAGCGAGGATGCTCATGAAGAAGATCAGCAGCAAAGCAGACCACTGTCCTGGCTGGTTCACGTTAAGGAACGGGTCTAACACGGTGATCCCGCTGAGGAAAGCATTCAAAATGACGGAAGTGCTCGTTATACTCCACGCTATGACTATTGCAACGCTCCTCGGAGCTCTCCATGTTATTTCATCCGTTGCTGCCGAAAGTTTGGATGCTTGAAATCCGTGGCTGAGCACTTTTAGCGTCTCGCTCTCAGCTTGGGGTTCAGAATATCGTCTATCGCGTATCCTATTAGGATAAACGATAGAGACAGAACTGCTATCGCCAGTCCTGGGGGAACTATCAGCCACCACAATTCCGGTCTACCGATGCTGGCGTTTAGCATTCTTCCCCAAGACATCTGTCTGTAGTCTATGAACCCTAGAAAGCTAAAGGCAGCCTCTGACACGATCGCACCTGGAACAGAGAGCGCCAATGTCACATAAATTAGTACGACCACGTTCGGCAGGATGTGTCGGAAAAGGATGTATGGTGTGCCAGCTCCGACAGCCTTGGCTGCCTCTATGTAGGGTCGTTCCTTCAAGCTTAAGACCTGTGATCTTACCACCCTGGCGAATCCCATCCAGCCCAGAAACCCGATTACGAGGATGAAAATGTTCAAATTGTATTGCCCATTGGAAAGCACGGTTATCAGGACAATCATTAACGGAAGACCTGGCAGAACAAGCAAGGCATCTGTGAAGCGCATGAGAACCTCGTCCACTATACCTCCCATGTACGCAGCAACCAGACCGACGATCAGACCGATGATTGTCCCGATGACTGCCGAGACCAACCCTACATACAGAGAAATTCGTGTGCCATAAACGAGTTGGCTAAAGATGTCACGCCCTTGAGCGTCGGTGCCTAGCAGACCCCACGAGCTCCCTCCGAGGTACAAGTTCAAGCTGTTCACGTATATCACAGCATCCGCATTTGTAGTCAGTTTATTGACGGTTATTTGAATCCCGTAGCTATAGCTGCCCGCTCTCGGGAACAACAGTTTTAGTTGATCTATTCCATAGCCTTGTGATTGATAGGGTGCGATTGCTGAAGGCTTTTGCCAAGATAGGTATTGTCCTACTGGATACAGATTTTGTTGGCTGGCTGTGAAATTGTTTGGGGAAAAAGTTATGCGTGCTGGTATAGGAGGTTGACCCCCGAACTGGAAATACGTCGTGCTGTACGAGGCAACGTTGGATGAAACGAACGTTAACCAGTTCTGCCTAAGAATTAACGCTGGCGAAATGGCTACACCAGCCATCTCGCTTGGCAATATTTCTCCAGAAGGATTCATTGAACCCGGGATGCCTGAATAAGGATAATAAAAGTCTTTTGTTATCGTGATGGTTAGGGTTGAATTTGTTGGAAGCTCGTCGTCTTGGTAAATTATCGCTAGGCTCCATGAACTATTTGTAGGCCCGTACGCGGATTGCTGAATGACAAAGTGTTTGGATTGATCACCCTCATTCGCGTTCACCTTCAAATACACTGAGTAAGAACCGCTAGAAGGAGGCGTGAAAGTCCATGTGGCGTTGGTAGCACCGCTAACTGGTGCCCCGTTCAGGAACCACTGGTACGCATATGACCCTAAGCCATTGGAGATGTTGGAGGTGAATAGTTGAGGTTGACTAGCGTTCAGGATAGCATAAGCTGGCGAGATAGCCACAGAAAATGTACCATTTAGGTTGACGATCACCGTGTTAGAAGTAGCTAGAGTTATCCCGCTTCTAGTAATTTGCAAATATACCGAATAGGCTAACTGGCCTAGAGGCCATGATGGCGTGAAAAGCCATGTTGACCGGTTCGCGCCTGAGACGGGAGCGCCGCTAAGATACCACTGATACTTGTAGGGCGGAGTTATGCCCGAGACGTTCGAGGTGAACAGTTGAGGTTGACTAGCGTTGAGGATGGCATATTCTGGCGAGATAACCACAGAAAATGTATGATTTAGGTTGACGATCGCCGTGTTAGAGGTAGCTTGGGCTGACCCTGTTATGGTGAAATTGAATTCCTTCAGTGCGTTTGGGCTTTGCAGCAGTGCAGATTCCGCTACTGGAACCATGTTGTCGCCGAGTCCGCTGCCTCCGGGTAGGTATCTCTCCCAGGCGGGAGGTACAAGATTTGCCGCTAGTCCCATGGATTGTATTGGGCTGTAGGGTGTTATCAGAGGCGCTGCCACCGCGACCACGATAGCTACAAGTAAGATGATGACACCGGCCATTCCTCTTTTGCTTCTTGCCAGCGATTGGAGGAAACCCTTGATTCTTTTTATAGTGAACTCGGTTCTGGTTCGTGCCGCCATTTTTTCACCCGTATTTGATTCTTGGGTCTATTACTCCGTAAAGTAGGTCTGAGGCGAAGTTTGCGAAGATCACGGTGAGCGCCGTGATGTAAAAAATCACTTGCAAAACAGGATAATCCAAATTGAAGATGGAATATATCGTGAGCCAACCTATGCCAGGGTATGAGAAGACCGTTTCCGTTATTATGGCGCCACCGATCAGGAATCCGATGGACAAGGCCGAGCTTGTGATTATGGGTAATGATGCGTTTTTCAGCGCATGCTTGAAAATTATGGTTCTCTCTTTCAACCCCTTCGCCTTAGCCGTCAAAATGTAATCTTCTGTAAGTGACTCAAGCATTGTTGCTCTTGTCAAAAGGAGATAGTTGCCATACGAGAAGAGCGTGAGGACTGCCACGGGCATTATCAAGTGAAGAATTCTGTCCCATATCTCCGCAGGCGGCATCAAATTGATTTGAGTCCCCAAAATGTGAGTCACGATCGGCAGGTATATCGTGTCACTCATGACACGGGCAGCTGGCAAGATGTGGAGGTCGATGGAGAAGATGGAGATGGCCAAGAGACCCATCCAAAAGGTGGGTAGCGAAAATGTTATCAATGAAGTGACGACCGCGCCGGTGTCAAATAGGCTACCTCTCTTGTAGGCCGCGAGGACGCCCAATATCACTCCGATGATTATGGAGATCATGGTGGAAAGTCCCATGAGAACGAGCGTGTTTGGAAGATAATTCATGATGTATCCAGGGACAGATCTACTTCCAAGATTTGGGGTTGTCTTAATGCTGTTTAATTGGAAAGTCAAGAAATTCTTCAAATAGAACACATATTTAACATACCAAGGCTCATTCCACCCCCAAATTTTTAATATTTCTGCCGAGTGAAGACCACCTGCCTTACTGCTTTCCCCAAAGAATTGTAGCGGATTGCCTGGCATGACTTCAAATATTACGAAATTTAAGCTTATCACGAAAATTATGAGGAAGATTGTGTAAATGATTCTCTTGAAAATGTAACCTCGCAATCCCATGGGCATCACCACCACATACGACGGTTAGTCAGAGGTATTTAAATCTTATACCATGTGAGGCTTCGAGCTGACCGTCCATCTTTCTCATTCTACGAAGTGAAATTGCGACCGCTTCTTAGAAGTTAACCATTCCATAATGAAAATCCGCGCATGGGCAAGCAATGTTTCCTTTGAACAGACTGGAGAGAAGAATTTAGGGGGTTCCAGGTTCGCGTTGGTCATAGTGTGCGCTAAGTCTTCCTAAAGGTATGCGTTCTTCAACGACAGGCGACATGATCTTATGAATCTGGGTCAAGAGATGAGCGCGCGATGAGGTTTTGTTCTGGTCTTGAACAAGTTGAGGCCTGTCATGTGCAGTGTTCTGAGAGTCTTCAAGCTGTTATCTTGAGTGTTTTTTGTGGTGTAAAAACAGCCCGCGAGCGGTTACCGACTAGGTTGTTACCATAGAACACTTCTGGATTTGAATATTACGTTCATTCTCCTCAAACTGCGCGCGCTGAATTATCTTGGACACAGCTTTTTCAGAGTTGTTTTTTACGAGAGAAACGATCGAATGTGAAATGCTCAAGTTCAGATCATTAGCCTTATATAGCTCTTTTAACGCAAAAATCAATAACGTCAAGTTCGCGATACTTGGGTGAAATTGCATGAAAACAATGTCGATGGTTCTTCTGTTTTTGGTCATATTGCTTTCTTTTGCTGCAGACTACTCTTTTCTAACGATTCCTTCAGTTTCTTCTGCTAGTATTCCTCTCGCCCCTGCGACGGGGCTTGGACTGACTGGCGTAGGCGCTGACCCCTCCACTCAGAACTTTCCAAAGAATATAACCATCAAAGGTAACCTCACAGTATCTGGGAATAGCATTGTTAATTTTGCCGGAGCAAGCCCCTCTTCTCCTGCAGTGGTTTATCTTAATGGTAGTATAAACATTGTCGATAACGGAACACTCGTCCTGAAGTACGTGAAGTTATATCTTGTGGGAGCGAAGAACCCATACGGTCGTTATATTCGTTTGTTTACCAATTCCACAAACGATCATCCGCGGCTAATAATTTTTAACGCTACCATAGATGACTACGCTACTAAACTAAAGGTTGTTCAGGGAAGATTCATAAAATATGTTTCTACTGATTATGGTTGTGCGATCTATGCCTATAACGGCAGCGGAATCACTGCCCAAACGCTTAGCTTCTACAGGGACACGGTCAATGCCACGAATTTCCTCCCAAATGGTCCGACCGTGATCAAAGCCTTTGGAGAATCTTCTGTTAACCTCACCAATTGTAAGGTCGACTCAGTACTTGCTTATGACGAGGCCCGCGTGACGATTAATACCGGGAGCGGGCCAAAAAAGGATTACATTGTCAACAAAAGATAGTGGTATCAGCGTTCGGTGTTACAATAATTCTATAGTCAATCTTTATGGAGTCACGTTCGGAAACACGACGGCTTCCGATGAAGCACATTTGCTTCTCTCACGATCTACGGAACTTACTGGGAGCAACGTTACGACTACGGGTCAATCAAACTGTACAATAACAGGCGGTACTGGGATTGCAGGCACAGCAAATACTCCTGGCATAATTGCGCGCGGCCACTCATATGTTTCTTTTAGTTCGTCCACTGCTAGTGCATTGCTGAGTGCGAACCCTATCGTGTCCATCCATGATTTTGCTGCCTTCGCTGTTGTGCAAAATGGCATCATATCCGGAACGATTACCGCGTTCGACCATTCTAGAGTGATTATGAACGACACGAATTCTGCTGGCGCTTTGGGCAAAGACATCATAGAAAGTTATAATTTCTCGAGTGTCTCTATCTTTAATTGCACTCTTTCTGCTTCTCCTTTTCCTATTCAGCTAACTCTTTTTGGTTCGTCCAACTTTTCTCTCGTGGATTCAACAGTAACCTATGGTTACATTACCCTTTTCGACAATACTTCTCTCTATATTGCGAGCAGCGTTCTTACTGGTTGTAGAATTGTGTCTCAGGGTAACGCTAGCTTAAAGGTCGCGGACGGTTCCATCATTGCGGATTCTATTGAAATGACGGGCGACACGAGACTTGGTGTGGAGTCTTCAGTTACTTCGTTGATTTATTGTGAAGATGCGTCCTACGGGTCTTTTGTCAATAGCTCAGTTTCAAGCTTGTCGGTGAGTAGCATCTCGAAGGTGCAAGCCAGAAG
The DNA here is from genome assembly GCA_963842875.1 of Candidatus Bathyarchaeota archaeon. GTDB lineage: Archaea > Thermoproteota > Bathyarchaeia > Bathyarchaeales > SOJC01 > DATHCB01. The sequence goes on along the minus strand of CAWJIF010000009.1, from coordinate 96,891 downwards.
CTCAACCCTCCATGAGCTTTCTCTCATTGAGTCGAACGTTTATGGGTCTTTCGTTGGGTTGACGGGTTTCCTTAGGAATTCGACTTTTAGTCTGGCAGGTAGTAGCTTTGAGGTTGGCGTTATTAACACGACCGTTAATTATGCGAGTTTCTTGTTCTTGGGTCATTCCAACGTGACCTTTTCCAATTCGACTATTCACAATCTTAGTCTGCAAGGCTCAAGCGTCGTCAAACTGAATAACACGCTGATTTATGGGTCGGTAAGCGTGTTCGACAGCGCAAGAGTTTTGGCGTTTTCGATCTTGCGCGTCCGTTGCGTTGACTATTTCGGGAATGCGCTAAACGGTTCTGTGGTCGCTATTCAAACAAATTACGCTGGAAAAACTATCGTACTCCAGCAGCGGACCGCCAACAAGAGCGGCTTTGCCAACTTCATCCTATTTTCGGAAATGGACAACGCCACAGGAAGTTTTCCCTTGGGAGTAGTCGACTTGAAGGGCAATTTTGGAGGCGTCTCAACCTCTCAATACGTTAGCGTGACTTCAGTCGGCAAGAACGTAACGCTGACATTTTCTCTGCCTTCATGGTCGATTTACATTCTTCCAGTCGTTATTCTCGTCGTGATCGTAGCTCTCCTTACCCTTATCTATTACGCTTTAAAAAGAATTCGCGGAAACAAACAATAACTCGTTCCGCTTTATATGTAACAATCTTCCATAAGACTTTTAAGTAGCTCTTCGCTCATACTTTTAACGCTGAAAAACAGAGAAAGGAGTAAGGAAATTGAACAAGAAATATGCAATAGCAAGTATAGTGCTTATCGCTTTAATGTCATTAAGCCTCATTCCAATGCAAGCTAAAGCTTACGAAACAGGTCCAGGCAGTCCTAACACTAATTACGCAAACTATGGTCCTAGGCCATCCACGCTGCTGATGAAGGTTTACTCTGGCTTTGCTTCAGAGTTTTCTGACTTCCAGGCTGGAGCGATTGACTTTGAAGATGAGATTCTTACGCCAGCCCAATACGCAGCCATTCAGGGCAACCCAACGTTTACGACGGGTTTCGTGCCCCAATATAGTCTGCGTGAGTACGACCTCAACGACTACGTGAACCCGTTCAACAGCACCTACTACAGACAGGGCTTGACCTTCTTGATCGACAGAAACTACTTCATCAACACGTACTCGTCTTTGGCTGGTGCGGCTACGCCTGCCTACTCGCCAATCGCATGTGATGCACCTTATTACCCTGCAGCTGCTATGGCGGCTTTGTATCCGCCGAGCAATGCAAGCGCTTACGTTGCCTTCATGAACTCAGGCTTCAGCTTGATCCCAGACCCAACCGACCCAACACACTACTGCACATGGGCCTTCGCGAGTCCATACACGACCGTTGGTCCAAACGGTGAGCCGATAGTCCCTGACAACCAAATAGAGGTCTTTGCAAGGACGGAACAAGCTGAGAGAACATTGCAAGGTGATTACTTAGTGCAAGTCGCTCAACTCGGTCTGCCAGCGTGGGCTTTGGCCAACCTTGGCAACTCAGTCTTCAGCACTTATCCGCTTCCAACCGACCCCAGCAGTCCATACCCAGGTCACGTCCTATTGCCAAGAATCGTCGTCAACGATTACCACTACCCGAGAGCCACATGCAGCCAATACGTCATGTCCGACTATGACTATATGATATACACTGGCGGCTGGAGCTTGAGCAGCACTCCGGACTTTCTGCAGTTCTACACGTACCAGTATGCGCCTGTGAACCTGGCCTTTGCGCCTGGTGTTCACAACTATGGTGCGTGCGAGTTGCAGCCTCCATATGCCCCGAACGGCATTACCTATTCGAACGATGTCAACAGCTTGCTCGCTTCGTCTCCGGCAGGCAGCGGCGGTTTACCCGTTGGTTCGGGCAGCTACTGGGCTTATATCTGCCAATACCTATTGATGGGCGATGCTGCTTTGATTCCGATGTGGTACTACTCGGGCTACTCTGCCATGGCTAGCAGCATGTACAACGGTATCAACTCTTACGGCGTTGGCTTTAACAACTGGTGGTCCTTCTTCGATGCGTATCGTTCGGGTGGATCTGGCAGCAGCGACACTATCAAATACGGCTGGAGCGCTGATGTTCAGAACATGAACCCCATCACGAGCACATGGTACTGGGATTGGCAAATCTTGGGCGAGATCTACGACTCGATGATTTCGGGTAACCCGTACAACCCGAGCCAGATCAACCCAGGCTTGGCCGACAACTACTCAGTCACCGTGAACGTTCCATCGATAAACAGCGGCAACACGGTCGTCACTGTTCACATTAGGCCAGACGTGTTCTTCCAGGACATCCCGTTCAAGGACAGAACCGCCTACACAGTGGATGGTGGTGCGGAGATTAACGGTCCGTTCATCAACAAGTCTTTGTCGGTGTTGGACGAAGCCTTCAACATTGTGTACCTGCGTGACATGGACTATTGGTACGGAACTGACAACGGTATTCTCATCGACGATGTGGATCACGTTGTCATCAGCAGCATCTACAACAACACCAGCCCGGTGAACGGTTGGCCATTCTGGAACGCCACAGCATATCCGCTGGGCGCTCCGTGGTTCAACAGCACCGACATCGCAGCTGAGTGTGTTGGAGAAAGCTTGCCGCCGATAACGTGGCAGTACAACTACGTCCAGTTCAGCAGCGCGCTCGACGCCAACACGATCCAACTGTTCCTCACAGACAAGGTAACCTGGCTAGCTTACTTCAGAGACCTAGCCATACCCATCCTCCCACACTACATCTTCGAATGGCTCGCAACAGACTCTTGGCAAAACAGTGCATGGCCAGTTGCCAGCACTATGCCGATGGTGGAAACTATGGACTTGACGCCTTGGGCGGGCGCTAACCTGCTCTACGGCACGGGTCCATACGTCCTCACGGCTGGAACCCCAGGCAATTCATACACAATGCAAGCCTACGCGACCAACTTAGCCTACGGCGGTCTCACGGAGAAGAACAGCTACTTCTGGCAACCAGTAAGACTCGCAGACACAATGACCCTCGGCGCAGACCCAGAAACAGATTACTACAAACCAGACGACACCTCCATCATCCATAGCGTTACTATTCAAAACACGGGCAGCAACCCAATGACAGTGTCAGTCACCGTAAGTTGCACATTGACATGGTACCCAGGATATACAACGCAGGTGCTAACACCACAAACACACAGCGGTATATATCTTTTGGCAGGTCAATATGATACAGAGGTCTTCACTTTTAGCTTTGTTAAGCAAGGGGCATTCTGCGTCGCGTCGTGGGATCCGATCATAAAAGTTACGGCAGCTTCGGCATCGGACGGCGATTTTGTAGGTCGTTCAACCCAGAGCCTGTTGTACGCTGATGCAAACCGCTGGCCGTATTACACAAACGGCATCGAAGTCATAAACGCTGGGAAACTTGGCGCTGACATAGCCGGCGGACCAGTCGTCGCTCCATACTATGGAGCTGACGGTTCTGTTGGCGCTAAAGACCTCAACCTGCTCGGAGTTCAGTGGGGCAAGAGTTCCGTTGGCGCTAGTCCAACGTCTAATGTTGCAAGAGCTGACATTAACGGCGACGGTACGGTTGGTGCCAAAGACCTCAACAAACTCGGAGTCGAGTGGGGTCAGACTTGGAGCATTTCCCTCCAACCCACAGTCCCGTTAAAACCATACGGACCATAAACAGATAAGCACACATTACCAAAACAACCACTACCGGTCGGGGCAAAGTCCCCCTCCGGATAAATAAACTCAAAGTAAAAAACATAAAAAAAATAATAGGAAAGTGAAAATAAAATGAAAGGAAACAAGATGAGCGCCATTCTCGCCATACTAATGATGCTAAGCGGAGCCATCCTCATTCCACACGCGTTCGCAGCGGAACCAATCGGAGCAACGCCAAGCGCTATGGGAGCAAATCCAATAAGCATTGTCAAATCGCATTCGACATTTCCACCTGGCAGCCAATTTACTGTAAACCTTACCATCACGGGTGTAACTGGTTTGTACACTTGGGGTGCTGGTCTCTACTTCGACCCGACGGATCTAGAAGTCGTTGCTATCACTGAAGGTCCGTTCTTGAAGCAAGGCGGTGCTACACTGTTCTTGCCAGGGGCCATCGACAACGTCGGCGGATCAGTCGCAACCTGCGGTGATACACTAACAGGCACCTCCCCTGCCGTTAGCGGCTCAGGCGTCTTAATGAGCATCACGTTCCAAGTCCTCGCGCATCCATACACCGGAACAAGTCCAGGCACTGCCGTCCAAGACATGGGCTTAACAGTAAATGAGCAAGACCCATCAGGAATAACACTCTTAGACTACTACGCCAACGACATCACACCATTGGAAAGCGCCATTACTAACGGCACTTTCACGCTTACAGTCACTCCAGTACCGCCAGTAGCAAGCTTCTCCATAACGTCTCCAGTAACACCACCGTACTACGTTAGCGACATTCTGACCTTCGACGGGAGCGCATCCCTAGCAGGATCAGACGGTGTCACGCCATTCGACAGCCCAATAACGAACTACAATTGGAACTTCGGCGACGGAAACATTACCAACACTGCTGGTCCAATAGTGACACACTCATACCCAACCGCTGGACCCGAAACTATAACGTTGATCGTTACTGATGCTTACCCACAATCAAGCACCCCATACCCTAAGACAATCAGTGTGATAGTTAAACCGACAGGCTGCATCACAGACGCGTTCACACAGAACTGGAGATACATAGACCCTATTACGATCATGAATGTTCCACGCGGCAAGGGCTATAACCAGACGGCTGAACTGTTCAGGCCGGGCGACCTAGTACAAGTCTTCGTCGTCACATCCTACAACGGCGACCCAGTTCAGAGCCAAATGGTCGCAATCGAGGTCTTCGACAACCAGCACAACATCGTTCTGACTGGTATTGAAACAACCAACGCCACAGGCTGCGGCGAATACGACTTCCGTGTCCCATACCCATGCACGGGCGTAATCAACGAATTTGGCACATGGGAAGTCTTCGTAACGTGGGAAATCGGCACCAACACTGGATTACCGCCATTCTCTCACACCCAAAACGACACATTGTACTTCAATATCGGTTGGGGTGTATGGAGCAGCGACTTAAGTGTTGGCGGTCCATACAAGGTTGGCGACCCAATGGCAATCAAATACACGCTGCACAACGACTATATGGAGTCAGTAACAGTCCTGAACACCGTCACGGTCTACGACGATCTGAATGTTCCAGTCGGATACACCACTGAATCAGTGGTTGTTCCAGCGCAATCGGCTGTGTTAGTAACAGTTCCGACGATCACCCTTCCGAAATGGACATTCGTAGGATCAGGCACAGTAAAGGCTGACGAATTGACGACATTCCCATCCGGCTTAGGCACGGCATGGGGTCCAGAGCAGAGCGCAGGCTTCGTAATATTGCACACGAACAACCCGTCGGACCCATAAACAGGTCAGGAGGGCTGAAAAAGCCCATTCCCTTCTTTTTCTTGTTAACTTAAACAGGATGATTCCTGCAATGGAATAGCCATCAATTCGCGTTTTACTTAAAACCTTGCAGGGTCGTGCCTATGAGCGCAAATCGTCAAAACAGCTCATTAGACTGCTAGCAGAAGCCGCTTTTCGATTCCTTGGAACCTTTTCATTCGGCGTCGGATGCAAGATCGAGCCAGACCTTACAGCATCGGCTGAGCATAGCTTGCTTGGCAGAAATCCATAATCACTTTCGGCTTCACAAGTTTCTGAAAAAGCAGGCCTCGCCGATAATTCCAGATTGCCTACTGACGATTCTCATTATATGCTGGCTAATAGACTGAGTGTTCAAGGCTCTTGTACAAGCGTACAAAAACGTAGAGTTAAATCCCGAGCAATCGAGTATTAAGTTTAGGTGAAAGAATGAAGACGATGATGAGCAAAAACGGTTCAGCGCATAGAACAAAATACCTGAAACCCTTTTATCGCGTCAAATCTCAGTATCTATCAACGATGAGGAACACGCTAATGAATAAAGACTATGTCCACAAACTCTCATTCAGCCGAGGCTTGATGTTTCTCTTTTGCATCTCGATGATCATATCAGCAATCTCGGCGGCGTTACCTACAGTCGCTGCATTATCGCCAGTGCAGATTAACCTGAACACGAACAACAGCTCCTACTATACCATGCAAACAGTCGGTCTCTACGCAAATCTTACGGCAGGTGGCGTACCAAAATACGATGGAATGTTAGCAGTCGAAGTTGACCAGGTAAATACGTCAAGTCCAAGCTGGAATCCAATATTGTTCCGCAGTGCCAAGGGCAGTCAAAGTCCCAATCCTGCACTTTTTGACAATAACCTTCAGATCGTCTCGGTGACACCCATAAAAGACCTATTCACTTACAAACCCGTGCAAGGCTTCACGTGTGGCACACTAAGCTACTTTAACGTCACGGTACTGAACAGCGGCCCCTTAATATTAGGTATGATAACGGCGAGCGTTTTCGACTGCGCTTCAACGCCAGTTTCTGTAGCAAGTCTCGGAACGGCAACTCAAGCAGCGCTCATCGAACCGGGCATAACTCAACTTGGACTCGGTCTAATCATTCACACATGGGCCAGCGCGGGCACAGCCGTAATATACGTTAATATTTTCAGCGGCTCCCCTTCAGTCTACGGGTATCCTCTCACCCCAGAAAAATCAGTGACTTTCCAAATATATGGGCGTACGCAAACAACAAGCTCCTCTGGACCTTCGGCCACCGAAAGCTACCCAGACAACAGTGTCGCCTCAACCAACATTAAGGGGGCCTATAACCTTTCATGGCGAGTCCCTCCTTACACGGTCCTGGGAGATTACGTTGCATACGCCGCTTCAAATTACACGAACGCAACCCCGAATTATGCTTCCGACACGTTTCAAGTTGCAGCAGACCCGGTGCCTCCTCAGGCGAGTTTTACGTACTCTCCCTCGACTCCATACGTGGGGATAGCAACCTACTTCGACGCATCGTCGTCCTTCTCCTACAACGGAACGATCACGAACTATCGGTGGAACTGGGGCGACGGCTCCCCGCAAAACAGCACATCAAACCCGGTTGTTGCCCACACGTTCAATTCTGCAGGAGCATTTCTCGTGACTCTGAACGTTACTGACAGCCAGAACCTATGGTCCACCGCTCAAAAACCAGTATCAGTCTCAGCGTACACCCCGCCTGTGGCGAGTTTTACGTTCAAACCTAGCCCTACTTGGGTAGGTGCAAGTACGACCTTTAACGCTTCAGCGTCGACTCCGGGCTGGAATGGCACGGGATACCCGCCGATCGTTAACTATGCATGGAATTTCGGGGATGGCACAGGCGTGGTGAATACGGCTAATCCTGTAACGTCCCATCAATTCACCACGTTAGGAAACTATACTACCGTTTTAACTGTTACTGACACACGTGGATGGAACGGCCAAGTCTCTCACAAGGTTCAGGTTGGAATACCTGGAATGTCTCCTCAGGCGAGTTTTACGTATTCTCCCTCGACTCCATACAAGAAGGGCGCAACCTCCTTCGACGCTTCGGCATCCTTCTCATACTACGGAACGATCACGAACTATCTTTGGAACTGGGGCGACGGCTCGCCGAAAAACAGCACCTCGAACCCTGTTGTTACCCACAACTTCACTTCTGCTGGAACGTTCCTCGTGACTCTGAACGTTACTGACAGCCAGAACCTATGGTCCACCACACAAAAACCAGTTAAAGTCTTGCCGCCTACTCCGCCTGTGGCGAGTTTTACGTTCAAACCTAGCCCTACTTGGGTAGGTGCGAGTACGACCTTTAACGCTTCAGCGTCGACTCCGGGCTGGAATGGCACGGGATACCCGCCGATCGTTAACTATGCATGGAATTTCGGGGATGGCACTGCCGTGGTGAATACGGCTAATCCTGTAACGTCCCATCAATTCACCACGTTAGGAAACTTCACTACCACTCTAACCGTTACTGACACGCGTGGAAGTGGATGGAGCGGCCAAACATCCCACATAGTGCAGGTCGTCAATGTAACCCAGCACCCTGACGTAGCAGTCACCAATGTAGGCTTTGCATCGCCACCTGCGGGACTGTATCAAATAGCTCCCAACTACTATGAGCCTTACAAAGGCTGGACTGGCAATATCACGGTGACAGTGTTTAACAACGGAACAAGTGCCGCGAGCTTCAGCGTAACCGTGTACTACTCTAACGGGACTTCATACTCTCTCGGAACTAAAGCCGTGAGCAATCTAGCCTCTCAAGCGTCGACACTTCTAACCTATCAGTGGAATACTTCGCCACTCAAACCGACAATGAACTACACAATCACCGCCAACGCCACAATTCTCCTAGGCGAAACAAACACGAAGAACAACTATTACAGTATTGTTGCAAGAGTAAAAGGCGCAGGCGACATAAACGGCGACGGCACGGTGGGCACTAAAGACCTTCACATACTCGGCGTTAACTGGGGCCTAGCCATTCCGCCAGGAGATCCTAGAGCAGACATAAACGGCGACGGATTGGTGGGCACTAAAGACCTCCATATACTCGGCGTTAATTGGGGTAAATCATATTGACCCACAAACACAAACTCTCCCTCCCTTTCTCTATCCCATTGCAGCGCTCTTGAGCTTTCTGCGCCACCGATTTGAATCGCCTAAAAGAATATTTCAAGTATTAGAATATCGATTAAGTCCTCCCCCTCGCTAATCCTTCATAACATGAATCAAAAGAAAATTACGGCGCTGCCAAAAAAGCGCCCATAAATATGTGATAAGTATGAGAATTAGGCTCAGAGAAACAGCTGCCAGAGTGACGGTATTCACGATCCTTCTCGTTTTGTTATGTGCAAGTATGTGCAGCGCCTCACACTCACAGACTAGTTCAGTAGCTGTAGACTTGTTCACACAAAAGGTGCCATTCGACGGAAAGGGACCAAACACGCCAAGCGATGCCTTCCAACCGGAGGAGCTAGTAATTCTATATGCAAGCGTTATTTATAACGGCGCACCTGTGGTAGGGGTGCTGGTGTCTTTTCAGATAGATGGACCAGCAAACACATTCAACAACCTAACTGTTTTTGGCACAGGCTCAACCAACCAGAGCGGATTGGCAACGTTTTCCTTCAGAGTACCTTGGCCTTCTGAGCACCCAGAAGAAATTACTTTCGGCAAATGGTCTGCCGTTGCAACCGTTGAAGTTGCACAAGAATCAGCCAGTGACACGTTGACCTTTCAAGTTGGATGGATACTCCAAATCACCAGCATAGCAACCTTGAACTCCGAGCTAATGCCTCAAACCACTTTCTTCCGACAGGATGTTATAAACTTTAACTTAACCGTGGAAAACATTGCGCTTGTTGAGAAACCTGGAACGGTAACGATTGAAGTGGAAGACGCGGCCGATCATCCAATAATCAGCATAGCGAAGGAAAACCTGACTTTTCAGCCAGGTGAGAACTACGCGAATGGTTCTTCTCTGATACCGAATACTGCTACGATCGGAAACGCAACTGTTTGGGCAGCAATATACACAGCCCCGCCCGAAGAGAACGGCGTCTTGTATAGCCCAGCAATTTCATCAGAGTTCGAGATCGCTGAAAAAACACCGATCCATGACATCGGTATAGTCAGTGTAACACTGTCGACCCATAGTGTTTACGTTGGTGGTGTAGTCGATATTTATGTTACAATCAATAACAACGGCACCGCGACCGAGAACAACTGTGCTTTGATCGCATATTACAATTCCTCTTCAACATGGACTCCGATTGAAGTTCTCCCAGTCGCGCTAGCGCTAGGAAGTGAGGAAAACGTGACTTTTTCGTGGAATACAGGCTCGGTGGGTGCAGGTCTTTATCAGATAAAGGTCTCCGCGTCTCTTCCCAACGATGAGGTGGACCCAAGTCCGGGGGACAACACTCTGGTTGATGGTTTTGTCCAAGTGATGACGCCTATCCCTCCAGTTATCCATGATATCGGTATAGTCAGTATAACGCTGTCGACCCATAGTGTTTACGTTGGTGGTGTGGTCGATATCTATGTCACGGTCAAGAACAATGGCACCGCGACCGAGAGCAATTGCAATGTGACTGCATATTACAATTCTTCTTTGATCGAGACCTTGCAAGTCACACTGGTGCCTGGGCATGAAGAGAACGTGACTTTTTCATGGGCTACAGGCTCGGTGGGGGCGGGTCTCTATCAGATAAAGGCTTATGCAGCTCTCCCCAGCAACGAGACGGACATCAGCCCTGGGGACAACACTTTTGTCGATGGTTTTGTCCAAGTGACTGTTCCTCCAGTTGTCCATGACATCGGTATAACTAGTATAACATTGTCGACCCATAGTGTTTACGTTGGTGGTGTGGTCGATATCTATGTCACGGTCAAGAACAATGGCACCGCGACCGAGAGCAATTGCAATGTGACTGCATATTACAATTCTTCTTTGATCGAGACCTTGCAAGTCACACTGGTGCCTGGGCATGAAGAGAACGTGACTTTTTCATGGGCTACAGGCTCGGTGGGGGCGGGTCTCTATCAGATAAAGGCTTATGCAGCTCTCCCCAGCAACGAGACGGACATCAGCCCTGGGGACAACACTTTTGTCGATGGTTTTGTCCAAGTGACTGTTCCTCCAGTTGTCCATGACATCGGTATAACTAGTATAACATTGTCGACCCATAGTGTTTACGTTGGTGGTGTGGTCGATATCTATGTCACGGTCAAGAACAATGGCACCGCGACCGAGAGCAATTGCAATGTGACTGCATATTACAATTCTTCTTTGATCGAGACCTTGCAAGTCACACTGGTGCCTGGGCATGAAGAGAACGTGACTTTTTCATGGGCTACAGGCTCGGTGGGGGCGGGTCTCTATCAGATAAAGGCTTATGCAGCTCTCCCCAGCAACGAGACGGACATCAGCCCTGGGGACAACACTTTTGTCGATGGTTTTGTCCAAGTGATGACGCCTGTTCCTCCAGTTGCTCCGCGCGCGCTCTACATAATCTTGTTCATAATTCTCTTGCTGTTCCTTCTGGCTCTTCTTGCCGTTCTTGTGCTTCGCAGAAGGAAGACAGATGAGTCAGAAATTCTGGAGCAAGTGAGTTTCTTCACGTAGGATTTCAGCCAGAATTGAAATGCTGTATCCTTAACGCGCGCGCTAAAAACTGTTTGACAAAACAAAAAGACAGCCAATCAGAAAGCTACGAAAACGTCCGATTAAGGTTGGCGATAATCTCTTTCTCTATTAGAAGTTACGAGCAAAAGAACGTCGACCCAAGGCCAAGGCTACCAGAATTATGACTCATTTCCGTATGATTAATTAAGGAGAGACTTCAATTTTAATAGGGATGATATTTCATGAAACAATTAACAAAGAAACAAGTTGTCACCGTTATATTGTGTTCTCTATTCATTGCATCATTCTCGCCGTTTGCTTTGAGAGTTAATGCTCAGACAAACTCAATCCCAACCGCTTCCGTCTTCTTTAGTCCATCTAGAATCTCAGGCACCAGCGGAACAACGGTAAGCGTCAACCTGAACGTAAGTAGCATCCAACGTGTTTCGACGTTCGGAGCGGGGTTAATGTTCAACCATCACACAGCACAATGCACTGGAGTGACTGCCGGCAGCTTTATGAGCCACAACGGCAAGTACCCAACTTTATTCCTGCCAGGATCAATAGACAACAACCTCGGCGTGGTGGAAGTCTCCAGTGTCACATTAACCGGTACGACCACCATGAACGGGTCAGGAACTCTACTAACATTCCAGTTCACAATGAACGGAACCGGAACATCCTACTCCGACCTGCATATCATTGATTTTGAGGCACTCGCCACTGATGGCAGCAACATCCCGTGCAAAACCATCGACTACTTCACCACTTCACCAGGTCCCATAGTGCAAATAGTCGGTAACCCCCAAGGGGGAGTGGGTGTAAACCCCTATCCAGGGTTCAATTACCAAAACTACACCACGATAAACCAATCAATAGGCGGCACGACATACAATCGCAACATGAGTTTCGTCATCCTTTCTCCTGACTTTCCTGGCAATTTTGGATTCTTCAACGTCACGATATCCAACGCTTTGATGTCTGGCGTGTGGTACGTTACTCTGAACGGCGTTGTCCAAACGCCCCTCGTCACCATTTTGAACAGCACATTTACGATAGTATCCCTGCAGTTCACTTACGGCTCATCAACAGTTGAAGCTGTTCAAATACTGAGTATCTTCGGCGCCATCGCCACGCCGCCAACATATTCAGGCATGACAAGAAGTACCTCCTATGCAGGTTATCCATGCACCTTCAATATCACTTGGCAGGACAAAGTGGCGCTGAACAAGTACATCTTCAGTTTTGACAACGGTGTAGGTTCTTTCACGAATGACACAGCAACAGCATTTACCAGCAACCCACAGATGATTTCAGTTACAAAGACCTTAACTGCGAATGTCGGAGCAACAGTTCGGTACAGATGGTACGCCGTCGACTCCTCGAATAAATGGAATAGCACGACCATCCAGACCTTCGTCACGAAAGATGGTACTCCGCCCACGTACGCAAGCATTACTCATAGCACGACAGTCGCGGGAAATCCCTGCACGTTCTCAATAACCTGCAGCGATAACGCAGGCTTATCTAAGTACATATTCTCGTTCGACAACGGCATCGGCTCGTTCACCAACAGCACCGCACTAGCATTCACTTCTAATCCTCAAACAATTTCAGTTACAAAAACCCTAACCGCAACAGTGGGAGCTACTATTAGATTTCGTTGGTTCTTCAACGACACATCGAACAATTGGAACAGCACAGCAACCCAGTCCTTCACCGCAACTTTAGTCACAGTATCTATTTCGCCCAGTTCAGGTACGATAGATTTTGGTCAGTCTCAGTTATTCACTTCCACAGTCTCTGGTGGCATTCCGCCGTACCTTTATCAGTGGTATATGAATGGAACTGGTGTGACTGGAGCTGTTTTCTCATCGTGGATGTTCACGCCTTCCTCTGCTGGTACATACATCATATTCCTCAAGGTGACAGACACGTTGGGCACGACGGGAGAATCCAGCATTGCTATGCTGGTCGTAAACCCGCCCCTAACGATATTGGTGAGTCCCACTTCAGTCGGCTTAGAAATCGGCGAACCGTGGACGTTCATAGCTAGTATATCTAACGGCACTCCACCCTACTCATATACCAGTGGTACCTCGATGGCGCACCAGTAATAAATGCAACAAGCCCGACGTGGACATATACTCCGTTTGTCATTGCCAACAGAACGGTCTATATGACCGCTACGGACTCAGTCGGTATCAAACAGATGAGCAACGTAGTCATAGTGACCATAGGTAATACGATGAATCCAACCATTTCGCCGGTCTCCGCAATATTAGACTTGGGCCAGTCGCAGTTATACGCTGTAACAGTTTCTGGTGGTACTCCGCCGTACTCTTACCAGTGGTATCAATGGCTCCCAAGCGGAAGCGAGCCATTTATAGGGGCAACTGAGGCGACCTTTAACTTTACACCATCTTCTACTGGGCTTAACATAATATACGTCGAAATCACAGATAGTCTTGGTGTAAGCGTAGATATTGGAGCAGCAGCTGCAGTCAACCCACCGTTGTCCGCTTCTATTTCGCCCAGTTCAGGTGCGATAGATTTTGGTCAGTCTCAAGTTTTCACTTCAAGCGTTGCTGGTGGTACTCCGCCGTACCTTTATCAGTGGTATATGAATGGAACTGGTGTGACTGGAGCTGTTTTCTCATCGTGGATGTTCACGCCTTCCTCTGCTGGTACATACATCATATTCCTCAAGGTGACAGACACGTTGGGCACGACGGGAGAATCCAGCATTGCTATGCTGGTCGTAAACCCGCCCCTAACGATATTGGTGAGTCCCACTTCAGTCGGCTTAGAAATCGGCGAATCCTGGACGTTCATAGCTAGTATATCTAACGGCACTCCGCCCTACTCACTATACCAGTGGTACCTCAATGGCGCACCAGTAATGGGGGCAACTAGCAGTACATGGACATATGAGCCTCTCGTCCACGCCAATCGAACCATTTACGTGACCGCTACGGACAGTACAGGTTTCGAAAGCACAAGCAACACGGTTATCGTTACAGTAAGCACGGCTATGAACCCGACGATTTCTCCCTCGTCAGCCACACTAGACTTGAGTCAGTCGCAGTCATATACTGTAACAGTCTCTGGTGGCGCTCCACCATACTCTTACCAATGGTATCAATGGCTCCCAAGCGGAAGCGAGCCATTCACAGGGGCGACCAACCCAACCTTCGTCTTTACGCCTTCCATCGGCTTCAACATAATCTATGTAGTAATCACCGACAGTCATGGCGTGAAGGTCAATTGGGGAGCAACAGCTACAGCTAACCCTCAGCCCTCAGCCACTATTTCGCCAGAATCAGTTACAATGGACATCGGCATGTCACAGCATTTCACTTCAATAGCAATCAACGGCACTTCGCCGTATACTTATCAGTGGTACATTGATGGCTCGCCTGTTTCGGGCGCCACTAGCAGCACTTGGACTTATACGGCGGCACAGTCCTCAGTCGGAGTCCACACGGTCTATCTGATCGTTACCGACTCGGTGAACTTTGCGGTGTACTCCAACAGCGCTACGATTATCGTGAACCCTCCACTCACAGCCAGCATATTGCCAACATCGACTGCAACAGACGTGGGGGTATCTACGCTCTTGACAGCGAACATAACAGGCGGAATGCCTCCTTACAGTTACCAATGGTACGTGAACGGCGTCTTAGTATCGGGAGCGACTGGAAACATGTTCAGCTTTAAGCCATCCTCCACAGGATCGTACTCCATCTTGCTCGTGGTCACGGATTCTTTCGGCTTCGAAGCATCTAACACTGCCACAGTCGCCGTGAACCCGCCTCCAATTGTATCGGTCTCGCCTACGTCCGTTAGCATCCCGCTCGGACAGAATCAAACATTCACTGCTGCTGTTACAGGCGGCACTCCGCCTTACTCCTACATGTGGTACGTAAATGGCGTTCTTGCGGCGCAGACAGCAAGCCCCACATTCAAGTTCACGCCCTCTTCCATAAGCCTATACTATGAGTTGTACGTCGAAGTAACCGACGCCTCAAGCCTCAAAGCCACATCGAACACCGCAATAATAAACGGTCATGACGTAGCAGCCACTGGAGTAACTGCAGTAGACAATCCCGCCCTGCACAGAGTCCCAAAGACCATTTTCGCAAAGGGCTTCCCTATAGGGATAAACGTCACGATCGCAAACCCTGGCTACTACTCCGAAACTTTCACGGTCACAGCGTACGCTAACTCAACAATAATTGCGTCGCAGATCGTCACCCTTGCAAGCGGAGGCACCGCCATAATAACAATTGTTGGGAACACTACAAACCTTGCATACGGTCATTATACAGTGAGCGCATACGCCTTGCCGGTCACTGGCGAAGTGAACACCGCAAACAACTACATCTCGAACGGTACTAGAATAACAGTGACTATCCCCGGCGACATAACCGGCGACGGGAAGGTTACAGCCGCAGACCTCCACGCACTCGGCGTTAACTGGGGTCTGTCAGTTCCACCAGGAGACCCCAACGCAGACGTAAACGGCGACGGTAAGGTAGGCGTCGCGGACCTCAACCAACTTGGCGTTAACTGGGGCAAGATTGTAGTTCTCTAAAACCAATTCCTAAGCAACCCCTTATCGGCGGCAGTAGCCGAAAGAAGCAGAAGTATCTTCTGCCCCTTTTTCTTTTGCCTCTAACTATTCATAGGTTCATTAGCGTGCACGTCTCACTGGAGCCGACAGCTTTGTCTTCGCTCGCCTACTGTGGCATTTTCCTATTGGTCTTGGGTGCAGTCGTCAGCATGGTCAGACACAAAAAACATTAACCAACTCCTATTTCGCATTTAATCTCGCTTTTCAAAATCGCGAGCCTGAGTTTTGACCCGCTTTATTCGTAGTTCTTCAAAAAAACCCTTCCTGTGAGCCCACGTATCTTTCAATGCGAGTTAGTCGCCCTTGGCCTATAGAATGGAATTATGATTCAGTGACGGTAAGTCTTAAAAAGATATGACATAATACTACACCATAGGTGAAATTAATTGAGAAAAACTAGATCGCTTATAGGGAAAACTCTAATGACTATGCTGGCTCTCTTTGTGATCAGCCTTCCATTCATGACTTCGGCTTCGGCAATATATACGCCATACACAATCCCAACGGCCTCCGTCTTCTTTAGTCCATCTATAATCTCAGGCACCAGCGGAACAACTGTAAGCGTCAACCTGAACGTCAGCAGCATCACAGGTATCTCGACGTTCGGAGCGGGAATAATATTCGACCATCACACAGCGCAATGTACTGGAGTGACTAAGGGAACCTTTATGAGCCAAAACGGCATGTACACAACTTTATTCATTCCAGGATCAATAGACAACAACCTTGGCGTAGTGGGAGCCTCTAGTGAAACAGAAACGGGTACGACTGTCGTTAGCGGGTCAGGAATTCTGATATCATTCCAGTTCACAATGAACGGAACCGGAACATCCTACTCCGACCTACATCTCATTTATTTTGAGGCACTCGACGTGGATGGTAACAACATTCCGTGCCGAACCATCGACTACTTTACTGCTTCGCCTGGCTACATAGTGCAAATAGTCGGTAACCCACAAGGGGGAGCGGGTGTAAACCCCTATCCAGGGTTCAATTCCCAAAGCTTCAACACAATCGACCAAACAATAGGCAGCAACACGTACCATGGCAACATGAGTTTCGTCATCTATTCCCCTGACTCACTTTCTGGAGCCGCAGGATTCTTCAACGTAACCATACCCAACGCCTTGATGAATTGCAGCAGTACTGATCAATGGTACGTCACTTTGAATGGCGCTGACCAATCATCGCGCAACGTCAACACTAACACGACCTACACGGTGATATCTCTGGAGTTCACTTACAGCCCAGAGACAACTGAAGCAGTTCAAATATGGAGTATTAACGCCATCCCAGAGTTCGCTTCAATGTTCTCTTCGGTGCTCCTCGCAACTGTGCTTGTACTAGCAACGTTTGCAGCTGCGCTTTTCAGCATAACGATGCGGTCTCACAAACGAAAAGGCTAGACTACGGCGAACAAGCGCAACATCCTATTCGCGCGCGCTCACTGACAATGCCTGCAGAAAACTGCCAATTCCCTTTTCTTTTATCTGTTGCTAATAGTCTACTTCATTAACCAGTTCTCTTTTTAAGAAGCATAGAAAGGCAGAGCCTTCCACCTCTTCGAACTAGTGTTCGTTCAACGCTTTCTGGTCAGGAAAGCGCTTCATAGAACAATTCTTCAGAAACTTTATTAGAACTGGTTCATAAACACAACTCATGCAGCGCTCCAATAAATCCCCGTTTTTGGCCCTTATCATGTTCTTTATGTTTCTTTTTCTCGTGTATGGCGTCTTTATGTCTCCTTCTGTTGTCTCTGCTGCCACTGTTCCTTTTTTCTCTTTAGACTGGAATTATCCAGCATTAGCTCCTGGAGCAATATCTCAGCATGCTTTGGATGCCATGGGTCAAATGGTCTATTTTGGTTCAAGCGTTACTACAGGCTCCACCAACTTTCTTTACGCAGTCAACATCACAAGCGGAAAAGAGATATGGAAGTACAACACAAGCCTCCCAGTCGATTACGTATCCAACTTCACATACAACAACAGTCCGTACATTATCGCTGGTACAGGGTACCCTCTAGGCAATCCTTCGATACCGGCCCTGAGTCATGTTTTCGCGTTTCCTCTGCAGAGTAACCAGACATTTTGGAAATCAGCCGTACCGAAAGTTTCCATCGCATCTTTGAGTTCGGCAGAAAGTAACATCACAGGCAATGAAAATGTGGTTGCTGGGCTGGAAAATGGAACCGTTGTTTGTTTATCAGGACTTGACGGACACATTCTCTGGCAACAAAATTGCACGGGTAGTGTTTTTAGCATAGTTGACTTGCGGGACGGAAGCGTTGCAGTCGGTAGCCTGAACTACAGCACTGGTACAGGTCAAGTTTATAGATTTAATGAGAAGAATGGAACATGGCTATGGTCCTATCCACAAAAACCAATTAACGGGTTATCTTTAACCTTGATTAGGAAATTTGTCGACGTTAGCGGAACACCTGAAACTATTGCTGTCTTCGACGACGGACTAATTCATGTCCTCAGCGGCAAGACTGGGCAAGACCTCGCCCCCTGGCCTTTTAATAACACTCGTGACAACGTCAAAGATCTACTCTGCACCCAAGACTATACAAGTGATGGTTTTCCAGACATCTTGGTCGGCACAGACGGTGGTAACCTTTCGATAATTGACGGTCGCACCGCAACGCGAGTTGGCGTGCCAGTGAATGTAGGCTATACGGTGACGTATATCCAGTACATGTCTTTCTACGAGAATGGATTCTGGTATTCCAACAAGACTTTAGCGGTAAGCCTTTTGGACTCTAGCTTTGCACGCTATGTATATGGAATCAATGCCTCGGACTTGGCTACAATGAAGCAATTTCCTGTTCCGAGCGGGGTGACTGCGCAAAACCTTTTAAGTGTTGGCAATTACACAAGCGCTTACACGGGAGACCTGCTCTTTACAGCGAGCAATGTAGTGTACTTGCTTTCTGGCGCCGACATTATCTCCTCAGAGTTTCCGTCACAAATCATTCTAGCGATCTTTATCGTTGCGGTATGGTTCCTGGTGGCGATTTTGCGAAGAGAACGTTTGCGAATTGACTAATCTTTCGTCTATTCTTCTCATAATGTTTTGCAACGGTTTGTGAGCCTTGTTTTCTTTGATATAGAACTTTCTTCCAAAACCTTTATTATTGGACCTTCGAGTATACATTATTGCTGATAAGAGTAAAGGAGACTATCGCAGTGAGAGATTTACGTATAGTATTAGCTATTTTACTTTCTGTCATTGTTCTCTTTAACGTATTTCCTGTTCTTCTGGTGAAAGCGGATAACACTTTGCCCACCGCGTCCTTCACCTACTCACCCGGCTATCCTCAACCCAATGTGCCCGTCACGTTTAACGCCTCTCAAAGTTATTCTCCAAATGGCACAATTGTGCTTTATCAGTGGAACTTCGGTGATGGACACACTGCCAACGTCAGCTTTCCAGTGATTAACTACACTTACTCCGACGATGGCAACTATCAAGTTACGCTATATGTTGTAGACAACAACGGAGGAATAGGCGTAACATGGCAAACTTTGATAGTGAACTTCAATGCATGGTTCAGGGTCGTCGACGACCAAGGCAACCCGATAGCCAACGTAACGGTAACAGTGTACGAAAGCGATTCAGCCACAAGCACAAACTGGCAAGTGGCGCCCACAGGTCCAAGTGGTGTGGAAATCCTGTACGACTACGAAACACAGCCCAACCTGGCAAATTCCCAAAACAAGTACAGAAACCCCGGAATCACCGCTTCTATTCTGTACGACGATGTTAGCAACATCGGCTTCGAAATTCACCCGCCACAGACATATGTTTTCTTCAAATTCCAATGGGGCTCAAACGTCTTTTATTGGCCCAACGCCACAAGCCAGGTTTTATCGTACGAAAACGGGAATATTGAAACCAATTATTATAGCCCTGCTCATCAAGCTGTCTTTAATTCAGCAGCGAGCACATACGTTATATTAGCAGCAAACGGTCCCAGTTGCGGTGTTGCCCCAGTCCCAAAGCGCCCCGTACTACACTGTGGACCACACAGATCGGCACTAACAGTTTCTATCAGCCCTACGTCGGCGACTGTGGACGTCGGGCAGTCCCAAACCTTCACCTCCACAGCCCTTGGCGGCTCACCCCCATACACATACCAGTGGTACCTCAACAACATTGCAGTATCAGGCGCCAAGAATCCAACTTGGACCTTCACGCCAACATCTTCAGGCTCGTACACCGTGTACCTCAACGTTACAGACAGCACATGCAAAAAGGCAAAATCCAATATTGCATCGGTTACTGTGAATCCAGCGCTTTCTGTCAGTATCTCGCCCACTTCTGTTGTTATAGATGTTGGTCAGTCCAAACTATTCACGTCCACTGTTTCTGGGGGCACTTCGCCTTACTCTTATCAGTGGTATCTTAACAATGCCCCCGTCTCAGGTGCGACATCTTCTTCGTGGACCTTCACTCCCATTTCCTCAGGCTCCTACACAGTTTATGTTAACGCGACAGACAACGTTGGAGCTCGGGCAAAATCAAACATCGCTGCCGTTACAGTCAACGCGGTGCTTTCTGTTACGATCTCGCCTAGCTCGGTTACTCTGGATGCTGGTCAGTCTAAGCTGTTCACGTCTACAGTTTCTGGGGGCACGTCTCCTTACACTTATCAGTGGTATTTGGATGGTAGTGCAGTGTCTGGTGCAACCAGCGCAACGTGGACCTATACTCCGTCCGCTTCCGGATCGCACACTGTCTTCGTTAAGGTTACTGACTCGGTGAGTGCGGTTGCAACTTCTAATACCGCGACTGTTACCGTGAATGGTGCGCTTTCCGTGACTATTTCTCCCACTTCAGTCGTTATGGATGTTGGTCAGTCTCGGACCTTCACTTCAACGGTGTCTGGTGGTACTGGTCCGTTTTCGTATCAGTGGTATTTGGATGGTAGTGTGGTGTCTGGTGCAACCAGCTCTACGTGGACTTACACGCCTTCTGCTGCTGGTTCTCACACTGTTTACGTGAAGGTTACTGATAGTGCTTCTACTCCTGTTACTGCTCAGTCTAATACCGCTGGCATAGTCGTTAATGCGGCGCTTTCTGTCACCATCGCGCCTGGTTCTGCTACTTTGGATGTTGGTCAGTCTCAGACGTTTACTTCCACTGTGACGGGTGGTACTTCGCCCTTCTCGTATCAGTGGTATTTGGATGGTAGTGTGGTGTCTGGTGCTACGAGTGCTTCTTGGACTTATACTGCGTCTGCTTCGGGTTCGCACACTGTTTACGTTAAGGTTACTGATAGTGCTACGACTCCTGTGTGTGCGACTTCTAACACTGCTAGTGTGGCTGTTAACGCTGCGCTTTCCGTCAGTATAACGCCTACTTCTGTTACTTTGGATGTTGGTCAATCTCAGTTGTTTACGTCTACGGTTTCTGGTGGTACTGGTCCGTTCTCTTATCAGTGGTATCTTAACGGTGCTCCAGTCTCCGGGGCAACGAGCGCCATGTGGACGTACGCGCCGCCTTATGCTGGCTCGTACGCAGTTTATGTCGTAGTGACAGACAGTGCTTCCACTCCTAAGATTGCACAATCTGGTACTGCTCATGTTACGGTAGATTCTCAACTCGCGGTCTCCATAAGCCCGAGCAACGCCGCGATCTATTTGAGTCAGTCTCAGACTTTCACGTCTCTTGTTTCTAATGGAACTTTGCCGTACACATATCAGTGGTATCAAAACAACACTTTAGTTTCTGGTGCAACTTCCAGCAGTTGGACTTTTACGCCAGCTTATACAGGAGTTTACATAGTCTATTCGAAAGTCACAGACGGTGTAAGCGAGGTTGCTCAGTCATCGAACGCCAAGCTGACTGTTAACCCGAAACCATCAATGGGCGTCACAATAAGTCCCAGTTCTACAGTGATCGACATAGGTCAATCAGTTCCCTTCACATCTAACCTAACAGGCGGAATATCACCATTCACCTACCAGTGGTATCTAAATGGCAACGCCGTTTCCGGTGCGACTTCTAGCACGTGGACCTTTACACCAAATTCAACGGGCAACTACCAAGTTTACCTCAACGTAACAGACAGTCTAAGCGTCCAAGCCAAATCAAACACAGCATTCGTAACGGTCAATTCACTTCCATCCGTATCCATCAATCCTTCCTCGGTTACTTTGGATGTTGGTCAGTCTCAAACCTTCACTTCCACTGTGACGGGTGGTACTTCGCCCTTCTCGTATCAGTGGTATTTGGATGGTAGTGTGGTGTCTGGTGCTACGAGTGCTTCTTGGACTTATACTGCGTCTGCTTCGGGTTCGCACACTGTCTACGTTAAGGTTACTGATAGTGCTTCTACTCCTGTGACCGCTCAGTCTAACACTGCTAGTGTGGCTGTTAACGCTGCGCTTTCCGTCAGTATTACGCCTACTTCTGTTACTTTGGATGTTGGTCAGTCTCAGACGTTTACTTCCACTGTGACGGGTGGTACTTCGCCCTTCTCGTATCAGTGGTATTTGGATGGTAGTGTGGTGTCTGGTGCTACGAGTGCTTCTTGGACTTATACTGCGTCTGCTTCGGGTTCGCACACTGTTTACGTTAAGGTTACTGATAGTGCTACGACTCCTGTGTGTGCGACTTCTAACACTGCTAGTGTGGCTGTTAACGCTGCGCTTTCCGTGGCTATTTTGCCTGGCTCAGTTACTTTGGATGTTGGTCAGTCTCAGACGTTTACTTCAACTGTGACGGGTGGTACTGGTCCGTTTTCGTATCAGTGGTATTTGGATGGGAGTGCGGTGTTTGGTGCAACCAGCTCTACGTGGACATATACGCCTGCTGTCTGCTGGTTCTCACACTGTTTATGTTAAGGTTACTGATAGTGCTACTACTCCTGTGACCGCGAGTTCTAACACTGCTAATATAGCTGTTAACGCTGCGCTTTCAGTAGTATTTTGCCCAGCTCGGTTACTTTGGATGTTGGTCAGTCTCAGATGTTTACTTCAACTGTTTCTGGTGGTACTTGCCCTTCTCGTATCAGTGGTATTTGGATGGGAGTGCTGGTGTTTGGTGCTACGAGCTCTACGTGGACTTACACGCCTTCTGCTGCTGGTTCTCACACTGTTTATGTTAAGGTTACTGATAGTGCTTCTACTCCTTTGACCGCTCAGTCTAACACTGCTAGTGTGGCTGTTAACGCTGCGCTTTCCGTGGCTATTTTGCCTGGCTCAGTTACTTTGGATGTTGGTCAGTCTCAGACGTTTACTTCCACTGTGACGGGTGGTACTTGCCCTTCTCGTATCAGTGGTATTTGGATGGGAGTCTGGTGTCTGGTGCTACGAGTGCTTCTTGGACTTACACGCCTTCTGCTGCTGGTTCTCACACTGTTTATGTTAAGGTTACTGATAGTGCTACGACTCCTGTGTGTGCGACTTCTAACACTGCAAGCGTAACAGTGAATGGTCTCCCAACAGTCTCCATCACTCCAACTTCAGCAACAATACACGTTGGCGACACAGTAAGCTTCAACTCAACAGTTCTCGGCGGCACATCTCCGTATTCTTATCAGTGGTATCTGAATGGTGCTCCTGTTTCTGGCGCTACTAGCTCCACATGGGCATTCTCGCAGCCCGCGGGCTCATACACAGTTTACCTGAACATAACTGATAGCCTCGGCGGGAGGGCAAAGTCCAATGTCGCGCCTGTTACAGTGATAATAGCCTTAACGGTCACCATAAGCCCACCTGGCGGATCCATTACCCTAGGTCATTCCGTGGTCTTCACTTCAAGCGTTAACGGGGGCATAACACCATACTATTACCAGTGGTACCTCAATGGCGCTCAAGTCCTAGGCGCAAACAACCCAACCTGGACGTTCACGCCAATCAGCACAGGAACATACAGCGTCTACTTGAACGTCACCGACAGCATGGGTGTTACGGCGAGGTCTACCATGGCCCCAGTTGTCGTCACAGTATTCCCATCCGGGGTAGGCGGGCTCTCCATGGCAGTAAGTGCTTTTGGTCTCTTAGCACCATGGCTAAGCGTAATTTCGCTACTGGCTGCTGCAGTGATGCTTAGAGGAATTATTACCAAGAAAAAAAGAAGGTAAAAATACAACCCCTTTCTCCTTTTTCCTAATGCGGTAGAGGAAGTCAACGATAGAATGAGCACGACGCATGGAAGATATAAAAAGCATTCAAGAAGACTCTCGAGAAAACAACTATACGGCATAGCTGCCGCCGCAATAGTCGTGGTCTCTCTAATCGCAATCTACTCCTTCCACAATCTGCCCAACAATGGATTCTCAGCAGCGATAATTGATCAATTAAGTTCAACGCAGGAATACACGAACACAACCTTTACGCAAGCTGCGAGCAACACCCTGATGACCACCGGGTACCAAGTCACTTACTACAAAGGCTCAGACGTCACCGTAGATTTCTTCCAAGGACTCCCAACCGACGGATTCAAAATACTCATATTCAGAGTGCACTGCGCGTTAGCCTTGAACGCCACGGGTGCTGTGACTGCGCCATTAGATTTTTTCACTTCTGAACCTTACAGCAGTACCGCTCACGGGTCGTTCCAATACTACAACTGGCTTGATAAAGCCGTATACAATGGGACGGGTAATAAGAACGAGTATTTCGGAATAAACCCCGGTTTTGTCACAAACGCTATGGAGGGAAGTTTTCAAAACGCCACAATTATATTGATGGGCTGTAACGGGCTGGATGGTCAGCTTCGTTCTGAATCGATGCTTCAAGCTCTGGTCGACAGAGGCGCCAAGGTTATAATAGGCTGGAACGCCAGCGTAAGTATGCCTCACACTGATGCCGCTACAGACTATCTTCTTTATCATCTGCTCGTAGAAAACGAAACGGTAAAAGATGCAATAAACGCGACTAACAAAGAAATCGGGCTGGACACTGACTACAAGAACGAGTTGTTATACTATCCCTCAAACAGCGCTCCGTTCCACTGTGGAGTCGACGTTGGAAACTACACAATTCCTCACGGGCCTTCTAAATCTGCTGCCACAAACATGGGTGACAATTATATTCTATCCTCGGCCAGTGAAGGTGTTCTTGCTTTGCCCTTATTGCTATCTGCTAAAGGGCTTTGTGTTTCTGGAAAGTTTAGAAGGAAGACTTTTTCAGTTTCTCATAGTGTTTCGAAACAGTAAGGTAAAGGTTATCGCGCAACTCGTTGCCTAAAGCTTTCGATTGCTGCAGCTTCCTGATCTCGTCAGATAAGGCTTTATCTTCCAGTGTTCCTTCAACCCACTTCTGAAAATCGCCCCGATAAGTATGAAACTCCAAGGACTTGACGTTCACTTCCAGGATCTTTTTCACAAATTCCTCCAAAGAATCAGCACTCACGCCCGTGTAGTTACCTATTGACGTGAAAAAGTAGAACGCGTTTTCTCTTGGCAATTTTCTGAGGATTCTTTGGGCAGACTTGAAGGTTATCATAATGTTCCTCCGCGTTTAGTTTATCGTTTTCTGCTTATAAAAGTAGCGTGCCTACTTCGAAAACTCGATTGGGAATTCGCCTTCCTTGAATTTCTTTGTCACGATTGAAGTCCGAATTCTTAAAACACCTGGCAGTGGCACAACCTTGTTGGCTATGAACTCGTGGAGTTTTTCTTGGTCCTCGGCCACAACCTTTGCGATGATCAACAACTCTTCGGAAAGCGAAGTGTCAACTTCCACGGCTTCTCTCATTTCTGCCAGTTTCTTTGCCACTACTTCGGTTTCCTTTGGATCTGCAAAAACGGTCATGATTGCGGTGACGTATCTCTTCCCTATTTTTTCCAGATCGATGGTGACCGTATATTTCTTTATTATGCTCCGCGCTTCCATTCTTTTTATTCTTTCGTAGATTGTTGAGTGTGCGACCTTCAACCGTCGTCCCATTTCGGTGTAGGTTTGATTAGCGTTTGACTGAAGGAGCTGAAGGATGCGCCAGTCCAACTCATCTAGAGTTATCGTGTCACTTCGAACTTTCATGCGAATGACCTTGCTGAGGAAACTAGAACGCTATATTTGATTATTATTGTTTACTGTCGGAGATTTGTTGATTTTGTTGTAAAATTCCGACGAGCTTTTACAAAAAAACAGCATAAAACGTGTGCAGTTTGGTCGGAAAATTGTAGCTAACGCATACATAATTCCTTCATTTTTTCAAAACTGTGCCCAATTTTATGTAAATTTTACAAATATTTACGTCCGATACGCTTAAATTATTGGAGTTCGACATAGAAAATTGTTCTAGAAGAAAAGGAGAACCTGCATGTCAACGTTACTGAGTATTCCTCGAGTTTGGGATTTGTTAACGAATTTTAAAGAGTGGTGTAAGCACAAGGGTTGGAGATCCACTGAGGAAGAGGACTGGATTCGATTGGATCATGAGTATCACGATTTTGTCTGGGCTAAGAATGTGCAACCTTCGACCTTTAGAAAGGTCACACAGAATCCAAAATGCACGGTTCGCAATGGGTTTTCGTACCACGTAGTTAACGCGTCTTATATTGCTTGGCTTTTCCAGCAGTCACCTCCAGACAATCTCATCCAAACACTGATAGATGATCCAGGGCTATGTGCGAAAACGGCGCTCTATGATTTCAGTCAGGTTTACCAAGGAAACCCTGTGTGCTTGAAGTTGAACGCTACAAAGAGTCAAGTGTTTAAGGAGTTTGAGCGTTTTCTCTCTGAGAATTGGAGTATCACGGTAAAAGCCTCTTACAAAACATAAAGACGCATGTTTTCTTGTCTTCGGGAAGACTTGATAAGCACTTCGCCCTATTATTTTAGCGAGGGTTGTGCGGTGTCAACTAAAGAAAAGGGCGATTCTGATAAGATCAAGAAATTGGCCGATTTTCGTCAGCGATTGGAAAAGAGGATTGAAGAGACAAGTGCGGAGTTAGAGGGATTGCTGGTTTTGTTAGAGTTTGCCGACGCGACTCTGTTGGAAAAAGGCTTCAAACGGGCAGAAGTCTCTGAGCCTTCTGTTCCAGGATCCGTGCCTTCCTCGCCCATCTCTGAGGCCTCTGCAAAGGTTGCCGTTCCTCGTGTTGTCGAATACGAGTCTGTTGTGCCTTTAAAGACCGTAACAGGCGACCTGCTCGCGAATCTGTACACGGGCAAGGATTCATTGCACATTATCTTGGCTGAAGATAAAGAGTTTGACGTGAATACTCCGCCCTTCCTCCAATTTCTTGTGGAACGCGTCTTCGTCAAGATGCAGGACAAAGACCGCCAGGCTGCCGCCTCAAGTGAGCTTGAGCCCGACAAAATGTTCTCTTTCAAAATTGTTCAGGATGGTGATATACTAAAAGAAATCCTAATCGAGAACGTTTCAGAGGACCGAATGCGCGAGTTGAAATCTACCATACGCTGGACTTTGGAAAAAATGTTTGAAAAACCCAAGTCTCCGGATGTTTAGAGGAGGCTGCTCTTCAAGTTCTTCTTCTCGGTCTTCTTGAATCATTGTTCCTTTTTTTAGTACCAGAATATACTCCTACGGATTTCTAAACGTTCCATTCGATGGGCCTGGGGCTGAGCCGTCTTCTTTTCCGAGTGATACTGCGCTCTGTTCTTCTATCCTCTCTATACAAGGAATATATTATCAAACAAACAGGAAAAATCAAAACTGCCAATGGATGAACAAAAAACATACGCGCGCTGAACTATACACTTTCAGTCATTTAAATATTAACGCTCTATTCCCTGTCTTTTTCCCGGCCCTCATTAAGAATTTCGGTTTTCGTTATAGTTTTTATGTATTCATCCACAGATTTCGAAACATTCCATTGCGTGGTATCAATGCTTTTCTTTTTAAGTGAATACTGACTTTCTGTGCGTCGGCCTTCGTCCCAAATCAGATAGATAATAAGCACCGTCGGAAGGACTAAAACCGAAACGGGGAAAACAAGCAATAAATACATTTGAAAGATAAAATAAGTGGCAAAGCCAATCATTACCCAAATCCACTTTGAAGTGAGAACAGCGCCGGTAACAGCGAAGGCATCCTCGATGAAGTTTATGAAATCTCGTATGGCACCCATGTTCGCACAACTATAATTATTTTCGAAAAAGAGATTAATATAGTCTTTTAATCTTTGGCTGTTGGCAGTGCTATTCTAGTCTTTTTATGATGTGATATCCGAATTTTGTCTTGATGGGCGATGAGGTTCCACTTTTTCCTAGTGCAAAGGCTGCGGTTTCGAATTCTTTTACCATTACTCCTCTGCCGAAGTTGCCTAGGTCTCCTCCGCGTTTGGCTGAGGGGCAGAGTGAGACTTGTTTTGCGATGTTAGCAAATTTCTCTCCTTTGTTTAGGCGTTCGAGGATGGCTTTTGCTTCGGTTTCAGTTTTCACCAGTATATGGGCGCAGTGGATTTTGTCCGGCATGGATGTAGGTGTGGAAAGATGTGTTTTATATTGTTTGCGGGATGCTTTTTATATCTCTGTTGTTGATGATCTTTCTGAGCAGAGTGGTGGTTGTTTGGGGCGACCTTTGTTATGCAGGCTTGGTTTTCATAAGTGGAAGAACTATGGCGGGGAGGTGCAGATTTTCTGGCAGGAACCTGGGCTGATTTATGGTTTGACCACGGAGAGTAAGATGGTTTATGAGAAGCGACAATGTTTACGGTGTGGCGTAAAGTTTAAGCGGATATTCTCAACAAACCCTGATGGGACCATGTCAAGCGTTGGTTGGGCGCCTGATACTGAGGGTGACCAGCCTAAAGAATAGATAGTTAATCTTGTTTGATATTTCATAATTCTTTTTAAGATTGTTAAACACGATTTACGCTTTGCTTTCAAGAATGAAATTAGGCCATTGAATCTAGTGCTTATGGTGAAAAACGCGGCAAGGCGCTTTAGAGGCAGAATGGTTCTTCTGATTCTGCTTCTCATCGACTGTAATAGGCGTTGCTTTGGTTAGCGCGGCGATTTACAACGTAATGAACACGCAGCCCGCGCGGAAGCGTTGGTGTTAGGACGTTTTCTAATTTGTGTTATTTCTAAGTATTTAGACTTCATAAAGCTATAAAGAGCGGATGTTTAGAGTGGGTTTTCAGAGGTTTTGGCTTCTTTAAGGAGGCAATTTGAAATGGAAGAATGGGACGAAGAAACCGAAGAATGGGACAACGACGAAGAAACCGAAGAAGAAATCTAAACGCCTAAAAAGAGTCTCTAACCTTCCCATTTTTCTACAGTAATTCTTCAACGAGATCCAACCTTTAGCTAACATGTCCATTATAGTTAAGTAGTACTCTTGGTCATGGCGACTTACATTCCCACGCGGTTTTGGCTTTCATCTTTGCAGTGTGTTTGGATCCTAATAGAGTCATATAATACACTGAGTCTAAGCTAGCGCTGAAGAGCCGCAAACGGAGAAGAGAAAAGATTTACAGTTGCTCCAGAATTGACTTGTCGTATGCAAGACAATTCAAGTCAAAAGGCTTCATCTGAACTTCATTCTTCAGACTCACCAAGAACGATTGAAGATCCGTCACAAAATTCGCCCAATCCACAGTGAACTGCCGCATGAAATCCGCATAGCGCGAGTAGCTTCTATGAAAAGACACCATAATAGCATCTTTGCCAAGGCCCTCGCCATCAGCAGCAAAAATCACGTTTGGGTACTTCTTGCACCAATCCACAGCGTGACGCGACATCTTCTCAGTTTCGCTCTTATCATACGATTTCGACTTGCAAAACGTAAACGCAACAATCTCATAACCAATCTTATCAAACTCAGGAATCAACGTGTAAGTCCTAATGTAATCTTTCTCCAACCTCTGCCTCGTCCGCGTAACGGTGGGCTGCGAAACACCCAAAACCTTAGCCAAATCCCTATCACTTCGCCTACTATTCCTCAGCATTTCTAGCAGAAGCCTAACCATGTTCCTTTCCTTCATACCAAAATGCCCCAACCTATGCCTCAAAGAGTTTACGCTGTTTTCTTAAAAGTCTTCCTTTTTCGACCGTCAAAAAACCATCTTTCTACATTCGGGGTACTATCGCCGCTCTGCTTCTTCTTCTTTCTCCGAGTCTTCCTCTTTCTCCATTACGATAAAGCCCTTGTAGCCACAGTCCGAGCAGATATGCTTCCCAGGAGTGAGCCAAAAATCAGAGCCACCAGCCAACTTCAGTCTTGGGCTCCCGCAGCATGGGCAATACTTCGTCGTATCTCTTCTGTGTTTCAGATTCTTAACTACATCGCGCAGGTCTCGAAATGTGCCCACGTGTTTCTTCCCCGCAAAGCTATTGAATTTCAATGTTTTCTTGCGGGTACCCCAATTGCCGTACAAGAAACGTGCGTGCTCTGTCTCGTTGGTCGCCCTGCAGCATGATCTGTTCATTCTTCGCTGTGCCTCCGCATGCGCAGAAAGTCTTCATCTTTTGCGCCAGTCTGCCCAGGTCTTGGTCTTTGCTGTTTATGCCGTCGATGATGGTCATTGGTCTGCCGAATTTTCTTGTCTCCAAACGAACTCGAATGCGTTGTTGTTCCTTGCTAATTTCGCCGCATGCACAAATCTCTCGAGGAAGCCCGCATGTTGGACAAATATCCGCCATTGTACTCAAAAAGAGTAACGCAAAGGGAGGTATATAAGACTTTCAACATTGTATTCTAGAACAAAACTCGAGCCCGATTTAGCTGACTGCAGGAGAGAATTTGCCAATTAACCTGCTAATTTTAATTTAGGCTGGAAACCGTAAGATAGGCATTCTTATGCGCAAAGCTCTTTTGCAGCTGGTCTACTAACACTGTCTGAATAGTATATAAAACCAGGCCCAAAGCTCCTAATACGACTAAGCTATAGCGCGCGCTGTCTTCGTCGCATCAACACTGTTCGGCAGAGTAAAGTGCCCCGTCTTAGCTGGTCATCGCAGCTGACCTGAATAATCTTCCCTTTTTTCTTTTTACAAAGATAGCGCTGTTAAGAAATGGCAGAGATAGTCCTGTAGTTTCTTTTAATACGGCGAATTCAACGCGTGGCGACAAGACCTGTTCTAGACTTTGTTCCCGTCTAGTTCCATGGGCAATATGGCGTTGGGCATCCGCCGGCGTATTCCGAATCCGCGGTGACTATTTGTGGCGCTGTCTTGTTCAGTTCCATTGACCCAATGTATAGTACTTGTTCTTTTTTGCTTCCGTAGCGATACACTGTTATTCCCTTGCATTTCAGTTCGTAGGCCAGCCAGAAAACATCGTTTACGTCTTCAATGGTTGCGTTATGCGGTAGATTAACCGTCTTGGAAACAGCATTGTCTGTGTATTTCTGGAAAGCCGCTTGCATACGAACGTGCCATTTCGGCGCAACATCGTGTGCGGTCACGAAGACTCTTTTCACATAATCTGGGATTTCTTGGAGGATTTTTATGGAGCCTATTGTGGAAACTTTTTCCATTAGTTCCTTGCTGTAAAAGCCTCTTTCCTTCGCGACCTTTTCAAAGTATTGATTCACTTCTAGGAGTTGAGTGCCTTCCATGACGTTTCTGATGAACGCTATTGCGAATAATGGCTCTATGCCGCTGCTGCAGTCTGCGATGACACTGATGGTGCCTGTTGGTGCGATGGTGGTTACTGTTGCGTTTCTCATGGCTCTGTATCCTTTTTTCTCCCATACGCTTCCCTTAAAGTTCGGAAATGATCCTCGCTTTTCGCCAAGCTCTATAGACTTCTTGTGTCCTTCTTCTTCGATGAGCTTCATGACTTTTTCTGCCAACGCCAATGCTTCTTCAGAGTCATAAGGAATATCTAATTGGACTAGTAAGTCAGCGAAGCCCATAACGCCGAGTCCAATTTTTCTGTTTGCGTATGTTATCTTCTTAATCTGTTGAAGAGGATACTTGTTTGCATCTATGACGTTGTCGAGGAAATGCACGGTCCTGTGCACGGTTTTTCGCAGCTTTTCCCAGTCGATTTGGCTGTCTCTCACCATCTTCGCCATGTTTATTGAACCTAGGTTACATGACTCGTAGGGGAGAAGTGGTTGCTCTCCGCAGGGGTTTGTGGCCTCGATTCTGCCCACCTGCGGCGTGGGATTGTGCCTATTAATCTCGTCGATGAAAACCAGCCCGGGGTCGCCTGTTTTCCAAGCATTTTCCACTATCAAGTTCCAGACCTCTCTTGCCTTAGGTTCCTTCACAATCTTTTTTGTTCGTGGATTGACCAGTTTGAGCATGCCGTCATTTTTGACTGTGTTGATGAATTCATCCGTGACTGTGACGGATATGTTGAAGTTTGTCAAAAAGCCCTCTTGAGTTTTTGACGTGATGAACTCGATTACGTCTGGGTGGTCAATTTGTAGTATGCCCATGTTGGCGCCTCGTCTTTTCCCGCCTTGCTTTATGACATCTGTGGAAACGTCAAAGACTCGCATGAAAGAAATGGGTCCAGAAGCCATGCCTTCCGTGGTTTTCACCAGATCGCCTCTTGGACGAAGATGAGAGAAGGAAAATCCCGTACCGCCGCCTGACTTGTGGATTAACGCCATGTCTTTCACGGCGTTGAAAATGCCTGGGATACTATCTTCAACTGGTAAGACGAAACACGCGGAGAGTTGCCCAATGTCTGTGCCTGCGTTCATTAAGGTGGGCGAGTTGGGCATGAACTCCAAGTTAAACAGTAATTGGTAAAATTCCTCTTCCAGTTCCTGCACTTGCACATAACTTGCGCCGTATTGCTTCTCCACCGAGGCTACGGCTTTTGCGACACGACGAAACAATTGTGCTGAAGTTTCAATAATCTCCCCCTTCAAATCTCTAAGCAGGTATCGTCTTTCGAGGACTTTTATGGCATTGACCGAGAGTTCTGGCTCTTTAGTCCGGCCTTTCAATATTGATCCCTTTTGAGAAATACTTACTTTTGTTTGGCTTTATAAAATCTAAGCCTTCAAGGCTATTAATATGCAGAATCATGTGTTAGCGCGCGTGACTTGAAGCGTTAGTTTTCTTGCCTTAACACTTTTCTAACGGCACTTTTTCGAGTTGTTCTAGGACGTAGTTGCGAATTTCTTTGGGTTTTGGAAGCTTCGCCACGATTTTTCCGTTTTCGATCAGAGGCTGTAGCATTGGAGTCGTTGCGCCGCCACATTTTGGACAACGTGATTGACGCTGCTTGAATGGTTGGAGTATGTCGGTCAAACATTTTGGGCATCTCCAAACTTGCTTTTTGCCGCCGATTTTGCCTCTTTTTGCGCAAGGTTTACCCTGTTTTTCTATTATGTCCATGGCGAAGTCTATTGTTGGCGCGTTGCTAACGTTGGTGCCTACTCCAAATCCGTCTGCGCCTGCATCGCTTAGTGTTTTTACGGTTTCTTCGTTGAGTCCGCCCGAAACGAAGATTTTCACATGTCTAAAGCCGCGCAAGTTAAGTTCCCAACGGACTTCCTTCACAATTTCGGCGAAGTTTCCTCTTCTAGAGCCTGGCGTATCAAGTCTCACGCCGACGAGTCGCTTCCCAAGCGCATCTGCAGCCATTATCGCCTCGATTTTCTCGTCAAAATAGGTGTCCACAAGGGCGACTCTGGGTACGTTTTTCTCTACAATGTCGTCGAAGGCTTTCCAGGCTTTCACTTGATCGCCGAGCACTACGATGAGCGCATGAGGCATGGTTCCCGTCGGTTCGGTTCCGATGGCTCTGGCGCCGCTGAGGCTGGAGACAGCGTCAAACCCTCCGACGTACGTCGCACGGTCAAGCATGGGCGAAAGCGCGGGGTGCATACGGCGGATTCCAAAGGATATTAGTGTTTTTTCGCCGGTCGCCTTTCTCACTCTCGCTGCCTGCGTCGCCACACCTGAAGCTTGGCAAATAAGCCCCAACATGGGTGTCTCAAACAAGCAAAACGGGCCGTACTTGCCTTCTATCATCATCACCGGCACGCGAAAGCCGTGGATGTCTTCTGGAGTGAAGATGGTCCCTTCGGGCATAGTGTAAACGTCAACTGGGATGCCTTCGAAGAGCTTTGCTTCTTCTTCAATGCCACAGAGGACTCCCCATGACCAATCTTCGGGCAAACCGCTTGCCGTGACATCTGCGACCACTGGGATTTTGTCTAGTTTTTTTGCTTCCAGAATTTTCTTCGTGCGGACAAAGTAGATGTCGGTTGTTTCGCCGCGTTTTATTTCCTCATCAGATGCAGTGTGGAAGGGTGACATGGTTCTCCTATCTCAGGCGAGTTGCTTTAACAGTTTTTCTATGATTGTGATTTTAGTGCCATAGACTCTTCATGTACTCGAGGCTTGCTTTTTGGATTTTCTTGCTGATTTTGATAAGAAGACAGATGTCGAAAAAAGGGGAATCAGGGATTATTCAAACATTGTCTGTAGCATAGGCGCTCCTGAGTGCAAATTTGGGAAAGGTTGAGGTAGGGGGCGGTAAGGTCTTCGAGAAGGCGGTGATGGTTTAGGTAAGGCGTCAATTAAGCTCCTGCTATTCTTAATCATCATTTTCAGCCTTTGCCACGCTTGGGGTGATGGTGAGCTCAATTAGCTGTTCTTCTCGGAGTAGCGTAAGTTTGGTTTCTTTTCCAATTTTTTCGGAGGTTAACAGTTTAACCAGGTCGTAAACGTTTGCAACTGATTTTCCATCAAATTTTACTATAATGTCGCCAAGCATTAGACCTGCCTTTTTTGCAGCACTGTTTTTTTCAACAGAAAGCACAAGAATTGCACTGTTTTGGTCTATTAATGCTTGTGAGGCTATCTCCATTGGCAGCAGAATTGTCTCCGAAACTATCCCCAGGTATGCTCTTTTGATCTTTCCTTCATTCATAAGCTGTTCGACAATATTTTTCACGATGTTCGCAGGTATTGCTATTCCCCTAGACCAGGCACAAGCAGAATTCAGCCCTATCATTTTACCCGAAACGTCTATCACTGGACCGCCAGAGTATCCTGGGTTTAATTGAGCATCTGTAACAATGACATTTTCCATTGAAATCCCTGCGAATCCTCTGATTGAACCAGCAGTGTTTGTGATGATTCCAGAGGTTGCGCTTGGTTTACGGTTGAATGGGTTAGCTAGCGCAAGTACGAATTGGCCAGTTTTGAGTTTTTCTGAGTCGCCAAGTTCTATCGGTTTTAGCGCCTCACCTTCGATCTTCAGCAGTGCTACATCGGAATAAAGGTCATAGCCGACAACTTTCGCGTCGTAGCTTATTCCTTCCTCAGAACCAACTTTAGCTCCAGCGTTTCTGCCTATGACGTGACTGCAAGTTACGATATAGCCGTCAGAACTCCACACGACGCCCGAACCTCTTCTCATTCCACAGCTTACACTTACTACTGATGATGCCACTTTTCCAACCAGTTCAGTGGTCGCGTCCGACAGCGACTTTAAAATCTGTAACGAGCCATTTGTTTCATTCATTTTTTCACCGCCAGAACTAAATGGCAGCGGAGTATTTGTTGACTAAGGATGGAAGCGACTTGGTCACAGTTAAGCTAGCATAAAATAGGGTTTGAAATTGGCAGGATAGGCTACGTGGCTGATTCTTATGTGTCCGGAATAGAACCTAGTTATGTAGCTTATGAGTTGGTAAGAGGCCTTCAGAGCGACATTCAAGTCTTTTTCGTGCAGGAGTCTCGCCATAACGCTCAACTGGTTGTCTAAGAAATTGGCGTCTATCTGAACTCCACCATCTTCGGTAATCCACTTGAGCGTGACGCTGTTACTATTCTCGGAATAGCCTAGCCAACGCAACATGCCGAACCATTTTCCTCTAAGATCCAAAACGACTCGCCTAACTGGAACATCTGGAGAGAGCATTGTTTGAAGTATAGGCACGCTGGGTTTTGTGGAGCTTAAAGGATATAATGTGAGAGCACTCTTGATTTTGGATGTAACCTTATAACCTCTTAATTCCTTTTTCACTATACCTCGGTCTTCAAGCCTGTAGAGAATTCTAGAAAGGGTCTCTGGGTGTAGGCCGAGTCTTCTCTTTAATCCGTCGAAAGTAAAACCTGTTAACTCTTCTTGTCCTATCAATTGCAAAACATTCGCGTCATTTTCGCCGAGCGGAGAATCTGGGATCTCTTGCCACTCTGTGTCCATAATAGACATCATCGCTGCAAAATCATTCAATACGCTATTTATTGAACTTTACTCTTTTCGAGTTATAGTTGATTTGAATTTTCGGTAATTCAGAAAGCAAAGGCGGTCGGGCAAGACAAATTTTAGTTATGATGTAACCCAACGCAATGTGTTCATGAAGCCAACTTCCGCAACCGTGGCTATGAAAAACAGCGCGCGTTATATTATACTGTTCAGAACCAACATTGAACATGCATTTGGTAAATAGGACAGAAGGTTTTTACCGATAGCTTTATGAACCTTCATTTCAATGGCAAATTGGTAAAGACCTATTTTAGAGCAGAGTAAAGGCTTTAGAAATGAACGAGAAAACTCAGATGCAGCTTCGTCGTCCAGCAATAATCGGCACCGGCAGAACGCAGTTTGGCGAGCATTACGAGAGGGAACCAGAAGCGCTCATTGAAGAAGCGGGACTTAAAGCCCTAGATGCTGCTGGAATTGAGAGGCGAGACTTAGATGCCTGTTATTTAGCTGACTACTTTCTGCCCTTCACCAACAAAATCGGGCTTGAGGAAGGATTCTTCTCCGAACTTCTCGAACTGCACGTGCCAATGGAGATAACACGCTCCTTCAGCTCCGCGTTACTCAACGCCAGCAACGCCATAAAATCTGGGCAATATCAACTAGTGCTTGTTGGAGGGATGGAAAAGATGAGTGACAGATGGGACAAGATTCGCGACGACCTTATGCTATTGGAAGACCCGTGGAGCTATTACGCAGGCTGCACGCCAGAGGCTAATCACGAACTTATGCTGAGGGCTTACGTCAAAAAATACGCAATACAAGGCGAAGACATAGAGAGATTCAACACGGCTTTGGCGCAGATTTCCGTAAAAAACCATAGGCAAGCTGTGAAGAACGAGTATGCACAGTATCAAAGGGAAATCACCATGGATCAGGTTTTGAAAGCTCGAGCGCGGTCTCGTAAGCCTTTAGGGTTGTATGATTTTGCGCCCATCTCTGACGGAGCTGCTGCTGTGATATTATCCAGCCCAGACATTGCGAAAACTTACACGGACATGCCGATTTACATAATAGGCTCCTCGTCTTCAACCGATTATGTCACTTTTCCGTCCAGAGAAGACAGGACCAGTTTTATTGCGAGCAGGCTTGCCATGGAGAACGCACTAAAAACTGCGGGCATTCGGTTAAGTGACATTCAGGTTGTGGAATTGTACGATCAGTCTACCATGTTGGAGATGGTGTCGCTGGAAGACTTGGGCTTCTGCAAGCAGGGCACAGCTTGGATGGACATTTATGACAGTTGCCAAGATTATAGGGGGTATTATTTGGTTGGTGGGCGGAGGCTTTACGTTAACTTGAATGGTGGCTTGAAGGCTGATGGCAATCCGCTTGGAGCCGCAGGCGGCGCAGAAGTTTTTGAGATTGTCAAGCAGCTAAGCGGTGATGCTGGCGAGAGACAGGTGCACTGCGAAGAGGGGCTGCAGTATGGATGTTCTTTGGAATTGGAAGGGTTTGGGACTAAGGCGTACGTGCACATTTTTGGTAGGGATTAGCTATGAGTAGTGAGCCTATAGAAAGACGAGTTTCGTACATCGGAGACAGACTACGTGGCACGCGGTGCGGTGTTTGCGGTAAAGAATACTTCAGAAGGAAGGACTACTGCGGCAACTGTGGAAGAAGAAGTTTCGGTATGATGCAAGACATTGACTTTTTCTATGAAGAGGGCAAGCTGGAGGTGTGTACGCTGGTTAATGAGCCTACCAACAAGTTCACCAAGTTAGGCGCCTTCATTTACGGCATCATTTCCTTTCACAATGGCAAAGTGCGCGTGCCGGCTAGGCTGACTGATAGCGTTATAAAAGAAAATGGCGTGGTCGATCTTTCGAGGTTTGAGGATAGATCGGTGGTGCCTAGGTTTAGGCGAAGGCATACGGTGGAGAAGGCTGAGATTATTCCGACGATTTCTTTGGCTTTCACGTTCGCGGATGAATATTATCCGTATCAGAAGTATGCCATAGCCGAGCCGAAGAAGGAGTATGACAAGCCTGGCATTGTAGGATATGGTGCTTACAGTTCGCGTTTTCGTTATAAGGAGCCTAGTATGGAGCGTGCAGTGCCGTTTTTGGATGAAGATGCGATTACGGGTGCGGTTGAGGCTGGGAAGATGGCGTTGATTCAGTCAGGCATTGACAGTTCGCTCGTGAGTAAGGTGTATGTTGGGTCAGAGTCTAATCCCTATGCTGTGAAGCCTATTGCCTCTAAAGTGGCGCAGGTCTTGAAGCTTGGCGAAGAGGATAGGGCTGAGGGTGTGCAGTGTGTGGACGCGATTGACACAGAATTTGCTTGCAAGGCGGCTACCAGCATGTTTAAGGATGCTTGTTCGCTCATTTATTATCCGGGGCACCATGCCGCTTACACGGTGGTGATCGGCACAGACAATTCTCAAGCGGCGCCTCGTGGTGAGCCTGGGGGCGAATTGGACTTTTTCGTTGGTTATGGCAGTTGTTGCTTTGTATTTGGTATGAAGGACGTGATTGCTGAGCTGGAAGGCTGGTATTCGTGCACTTCGGATACGCCTGATTTCTGGCGAAGGGACAACGAGCCTTTTCCGAGTCATGGTGGGCGTTTCACAGGTGACCCTGCTTACTTTAAGCATGTTTCGAAGGCGACGAGGAATCTTATGGATAAGCTTCGGTTGAAGCCGAAGGACGTGAGTTACTTTGTGTCGCATCAACCTAACCTCAACTTTCCTAATAGGGTGGCTTGTGAGTTAGGGTTTAAGGAGGAGCAGTTTATGCCAGGTCTGCAAGTGGCAAGGTTTGGCAATTGTTATTCTGGTGCTTCGCCTATTGGGTTGGCGGCGGTTTTGGATGTAGCTAAGCCTGGTGACCGTATAGTGGTAGCGAGTTATGGAAGCGGTGCGGGAAGCGATGCATATTCGTTTGTGGCGACTAGCCAGTTGCCGGAGAAGAGGAGTAGGCAGAAGTTTACGATTGAATATCAGGCGAAGAACGAGTTTCTCGAGTATGTGGACTATAACACGTACAGAAAACTAAAAGCAGGACTATAACTCCATCAACTCGCCGCATTTGTAGCGCGCGCTACCGGCCAAGCGCTTGGCGGCTTTGAGTACAACCTAATAAACCCACGGTTTCCATTCGTCGTGTTAACAGTTTTTATGGCTCTGAGTTTCATTGTTATTCTTTTCAGAATCAAAGAGCCGAAAATGCGGGAATAGTAGATCTGGATGTGTCAGGTATGGGAATATTTTGTGTTTCATAATTATGAATATATTTTCGCTGTCCCTCGTTTTATTTGGAAAGGGAACAACAATGACTTTGCGAACGTTGCGGCTCAAGTTCTGCTTTCCTCCCCTCTACGGTATCTACGATACTGGAGACGGGACAATATACATTTTTGGTGACCATGACGGCGAAATCGAAGACGTGCTAAACCACGAAGTTTTGCACTGGGTTTGTCAGAAAATTGCTGGGAAAAAAGCAAGTTTAGCCGTTGACAATGTTCCGTCAGAGCTTTTGAGGCTGTGAATGCCAGTTTCAATGAAGGGGAAAAAATCCCTAATTACTTTCCATAAATTCTGACAGGTTTTCCGAGAAGTTTTCCATTCAGCTTTG
Source organism: Candidatus Bathyarchaeota archaeon (assembly GCA_963842875.1). Classification (GTDB taxonomy): domain Archaea; phylum Thermoproteota; class Bathyarchaeia; order Bathyarchaeales; family SOJC01; genus DATHCB01. The sequence continues at coordinate 57,378 of CAWJIF010000009.1, read as the reverse complement.
TTATGCCAAAGCCCGCTTTGTTGTTTGGGATTCTTTCGGAATTCTTCAGTCCTGCTCCGCCTTCGATGACGAGTTTGTCGGCGAGTAGTATGTCGGTATCTAAATCTGCGTGTTGCACGTTCTTCGTTGCTGCGGCAAAGTGGACTGCTGCGGTTATGCCGATTGCTGATTCGCCCATGCACCCTATCATGCAGGGTACGTTGGCTGCTTCCGCGATGGCGGCGATTTTGGCGGCGTTGTGTACTCCTCCGCTTTTCATGAGTTTAATGTTAATCAAATCCACCGCATTTGCTTTAATCAAGCGCATTGCGTCGAATGACGAATGGACGCTTTCGTCAGCCATAACAGGAATTGGCGAGATCTTCTTTATCTTCGCCAAGCCGCGAATGTTTCTTGCTTCTATTGGCTGTTCTACGAATTGGATGTTTAACTTTTCCAATTTCTTAAGCACATCTAAGGCTTGAGTGACTGTCCAGCCTTGGTTGGCGTCTATCCGGACTGCAATTTTGTCGCCAACTGCCTCCCGTATGAACTTGGTTCTTTCAACGTCTTTTTTCGGGTTTGTTCCCACTTTCACTTTGAGGGCTTTGAACCCACTCTTGATGGCTTTCACTGCATCTTCTGCCATTTCCTTTGGTGGTTTGATGCTTAGCGTTATGTCGGTTAAGACGCGTTCTCTGAAGCCGCCTAGTAGCCGCCATGTTGGTTTGCATGCGGTTTTGCCTAAAATATCGTGCAGCGCGATGTCTACTGCTGCTTTTGCGCTTGGGTTCCCAGATACTATGCAGTCCATTGTATCCACGTCTTTTGCGATACGAAGTGGACACGCTCCAATTAAATGTGGGCACATCTTGTCGAGCGTTTTAAGAATTGTTTCTGGTGTTTCGCCGGTAACTCTCTTCGAAGGTGAGGCTTCTCCCCAACCAAAAACCTCGTAGTCAGTAACAATTTTTACAACGGTGTTGCGATTCTCTGTGCTTGTGCCCGCAGAAATGGTGAAGGGTTCCTTGTAGCGCAGCGTTGCTTCATGAACTTCTATTCTTTGTATGCCCAATCCTGGCACCAACTTAGCCTTACTAGTGTTGCGATAAGAAAAGCTTATGCGCGCTCGCCTATTGCAGCTCTTCTGTGACATGTTCTTTTGGTTTTCTGAATCCTCTGACCCTCAATTTCATGGGTAGCGCGCGCTATTCTAAACATCGGATAATATGTCTCCGGGAATATTTGCATGATGGAAGCATCCTTTAAACCATGCCGATGAGGGTTATACCATGTTAAACGTGCACTGAGGAAAAACAATGAAGAAAGCCATCATCGAGGTTCAACTCATAAAAGAGGCCGAGGAAACTCCGAATAAGAAGTTAGAGCAAGAGATTATGGAAGAGCTTTCGGAAGAGTTGCCTAAGATTCCGTGGCAAGGAAGGATAGAGAAAGTCACAGTGCGGGATGATTAAAACCAACCGTTGGGCTTTCTCTTTCTCGTTTTAGAGAAGGTTGTTTTGCTTATTTTTGAAGAAGCATGGTTTTCGTTGTTCTTTTTGGATTTTCCGTTGGCTGTCACTATTTTTGAGGTGAAGTCTTGGCAGTTGGTTGCGGTTGTCCAGTCTTTTTTGTTTGATAAGTTGTAGCCGTATTTGATACATCGGATTATGGAGGCGTCTTCCATGCTGATTGTGAGCATGTAGACGCAGTTGTCGCACCATTTCGTGGTTCTGCGGCATTTTTTGCAGAGTCCTAGCTGTTTGGAGTTGCCTAGGGCGTATTCTAAGAGTCCGATGGGTTTGCCGCACTTTACGCAACTGGCCATTTTTATCTCACTTAGACTAAGGAAGGAGAAGGGGATTTTCAACATTATGAATCCAAAATCAACAATTTCTGCTAGGGACTGGTGGGGCTGGCCGGATTTGAACCGGTGACCTTTACCCGAAACCGTATTCAAGCGCGGTTTCTACGGGTTTCTTCAACCGCTCCAGAATTTCGTCATTCCATAGCGGTCAGCAAACCCATGTTTTGCTTTTTCTGGAGCCCGTCGTCATACCGTTCTAGCGCCTGCGCCATAGAAGCACAGACGTGGCTAGACTACAGCCCCACCACAAAAACAAAACTCTGTAGCTCCGAATATATACCTTATTACCGTCAAGTCAAAATTCCAAACCACCAACTCTCTGTTCATATTCGGATCATATTTTTACCAAGGGTCGTAGACTAAATCAAAAAACTTGATCACTCCCGTACTATGGAGATTCGACATCGATGTTGATATGAGTGTCTGAAACGTCCAAAGGTTGTCCAAAGAAAGATTTTTTCCAAAGGACCAATCTTCTTCCAAAGACAGTCAAGTATGGAGATCATTGAATCCATTTGACAGAATTTGGATCATAACAGAATAATCTAGTCTCTGCTACGCGGACTCACACAGAGCCACGCAAGCGAAAACCTTATCAACACCATAAATGCGTCTTTCATGGGGTTGCCGGCCAAAGGGCGCGGGACCCACCCGATCCCATTCCGAACTCGGAAGTTAAACCGCGCTCCGTTTTTGGCGTTAGTGTGGGCTTAGGCCACGTGAAACCGAGAAAGCTGGTAGCCCCACCATAAGCCTCCCTAAATGGAGGAGAAATCCTCAAGATTTATAACCCTCTACACATGCATGTTGAAAGAAGTGAAAAAACGTGAGCATGATATCACAAGTCTCTCAGTTGCTTGGCGGCGATCCAATCAGTCTGATTTTCCAAGTAATTTTCACGCTTGTATTTGTAATCTTCATTTTCTACGGGCAACGAATACAAATGTATGTTATGCTCCGCGAAGTAGAAGGTTCACTTTATCGTCTCAAACACATAAAAGACGAAGGACGAAAAATCGCAATCGAAACAATAAAAGAACTCGGCAAGCCTGCAACAGACCCAACAGCAAGAGTTGATCAATTTCTAGATTACATAACTCTCCCACCCGAAGCTATGGACCCCGCCGGCATAGTTTGGAAACTGGAGCATATACTAGATGTCACGGACATCCGCTTTAAAGACGAAGTCAAACTCATGGCGCCATCAGCAGACCCCACACAAGTGAACAATCTAGAAAATAGCTTGGAAGCCGCAATGTCGTTAAATCTCATCTACAAAGTAATTCGTCACTTCTACATTCTAGGCAAAAAAACCTTAAGCCTATACGTAATCATGCAAATCCAAATGGTACTTCCGCTCATAATGCGCGAAGCAGAAGCCCTTGCTGCCGCATTGAAGGCCTTCTCCCTCGGCGAGCCTATCGGCGACGGAGCAGGCCAGCTAGTAACGGCAAAACTGATTTATGGACATGAGCAGAGGAAAGTCGAAAAAGACTATGTAGTATCAACAATCCAGATTGAAGGAAGAACCGTTCACGTTCTAAAAGCCGAAGGACCAGGCGGAAACGTCGGCAAACCCGGTGAAGCGATTAAACAAATAATAGAAGAAAACAACGGCAAAGTCGCCTCAATAATCACGATCGACGCCATGGGGAAACTCGAAGGAGAACAATCTGGCGAAGTTGCAGAGGGCATCGGCGTTGCTATCGGCGGACCCGGGGTGGACAAGTTCAAGGTTGAGGAAGAATTAGTCAAGTACAAAATCCCAATCAACATGATTGTTATAAAGGAAGACATTGGAGATGCTGTTTCTCCAATGCGTAAAGAGGTTTTCGATGCCGTGGATCCTACGATAGAAAGGGTTAAACGAGTTATCCGGGAAAGAACGAAGGAAGGCGACACTGTCATAGTTGCAGGCATTGGAAACTCCATAGGAATCGGACAGTAGGCGAAGAAAATGAGTGAAGGTTCAGAAGCAAAAGAAACTCCTGAAACGACGCAGAGAATATCCTCTTACTCCTTTGCAATTATTTTCATTACTTTAGTTCTTTCACTTGCAGCATTAGGTTTTGCTGTCACAAGCTACAATGGTGCAAAAGACCTTGCGGGCAACATCTCTTCCATTGCGTTTCTGGTTATTGGCTTTGTTGGGCTTGCTTCTTCTACTTACATGTTGATGCAAACCAGACGGCGTGTGATGCGGTTGTCGATTGCAATGCAGCCAGTGATGACGACAATAACATGCCAAAAATGCGGCTTTAAAAACGTAAGGGAATTCGAGCGTGGAGACTATGTCTTTAAACAGGCGGGGCCATGCCCTAAATGCAAAGAGACGCTGCTTGTTTCGGCTGTTTACCGCGAAATAAAGGAAAAGGTCAAGAAAGAAATCTTCTAGGAGATTAGGTTATCACTTCACAGCCATTTGCTGTGATAAGTAGAGTGTGCTCTGCTTGAGCCACTGGCTTCCCGCTTACTTCGACGAAAATCGGATACTCGGTTAAGCAATTCGCGTCGTGGATTTCTCTGAAAGCCTCTTTATACTTAGTCTTCAGTGGGCTTTCTTGCAACCAACGCTCCGCAAAAGGAAGTGTGCGAAAATTCGTCTCCATGTAGTGGAGCAGTTGTTTAGCCTCCGAGGTTCGCATGGACTTGTGCTTCTTGAGTTTGAAGATCGTGATTTCCTTGCCATTTCCAACCCTGCCGACTGCCTCTTTTAATGTCACGAAGGGCTCAACGGCGTACACTTCGCCTTCGTGAAGTCTCGTTGTCGACAGGTGAGAGACGTTAGGCAAAGACCTTCCTGCATGAACTGTGTATCGTCCAACCTGATGTCCAGTGAGATTTGAAACTGGCTTGAAACCATGCGACTCAATTGTCTTTTGAATCGCCGAGCCGAGTTTAGAGGTGAAGATTCCTGTACGAATGGTTTCTATCGCAACTTTTAGGGCGTCTTCTGCTGCTGCTACCATGGCCTCGCACTCTGGGTTGAAACAGACTGTAACCGCGGTGTCTGCGACATAGCCGTCAACGTGCGTTCCGACGTCGACTTTAACAACCGAATTTTTCGGGATTGTTCCTTCATCATTTGGAGGTGAAGTGTAGTGCGCTGCGATTTCGTTTATTGACACGTTGCATGGAAACGCTGGCCTTCCGCCAAGTTCATGAATCAGAGTCTCAGTCTTTTCGCAAACCTCTATGATTCGCATTCCTTCGCGGACAGTCTTTCTCATGGTTTCCCGAACTTCAGCAGCAATTTTTCCTGCTTGCCGAAATTTTTCCAGCTCATCCCTTGAAAAGCCCATTTAGTATCCACGTAAATTGCTTTAATTGCACGAAGGTTAAAAACCTTTAGAGCGTAATAAAACGACATTGATCAAGCTTTAGGGTCAAGCCGTGGCGTAACAACTTCGGGAACTAGCGTGGTGAATTCGTTACCTCCAACGTGGAAAATTAGCTTCGTTTTTTCCAAATCGTATTTGTCCGTGAAGGCGTTTTCGTCTGCGTACGCGGCTTGGATTTCGCCGATGAACAGGGAGTGGTCGCCTGCGGTTATTCGCTCGTAAAGTCGACATTCCAAATGCGCTACGCATTCTTTGATGATTGGCACTCGGACAGTTTTAGCAGGTAACGGGGTGAATTTAGTTTCCTTAAACTTGTCAAAGTCTCTTCCACTTCTTCTTCCGCAGAACAGTATTTCTTTGACAAACTCCATTGTTGGAATGTTAATCACGAACTCTTTGGTTTCTTCTATTAACTTGTGAGAATGCCTTCTTGGCGCTATGCTCACAGCCAGTAATGGCGGGTTCATGGAAATGGGCATAGTCCATGCTAGGGTTATTAAGTTGGCTTTGCCCGTGTTATCTGCGCAAGTTAGAAGCACGGTGAGTTTCGGATGCAATAAACGAGGGGCGCTTGAGAGGCTGATTTGATTTGTTTTTTTCTCTTCTATCATACTCTTTGCTTCTATGCTTTTAAGAAGAATTTTTCAACTTCTTTTCTTGCCTTCCCTCTTTTTCTCTGGTGCTCCTTCAGAAACTTGTTGACTCTTTCGGTTAAGATGGCTTTGCAGTCACCACAGATGACTTGGCCAGTTCTGCATTGTTTGTCCAGCTCTGCGACTTTCCTGTCGTCTTCCTCAAAGAGATAGAGGAAGTATTGAAAAATCGTGCAGACGTACGGGTCGCCGCCCGTCTTTCTTTGTTCTTTTACTGTTGGTTTGCCTCCGGTGAAGGCGTTCCAAACCTTTTTCTTTACGTCTTCTGGCGTGTCTATTGTGAATATACATGTTTCAGGCTCTGAGGCTGACATCTTGCCGCCTTTACCTAAGCCTGGCACGAATCTGCAATGAATTTGTGCGGGTTTCTGGTAACCGAGTTTTTGTGCGATGTCTCTTGTGATTCGCCAGTAGGGGTCTTGGTCAATTGCGGCAGGAATCAGCACAGGGATATTTTCTCCGGTGAGTTTTGTGTGTATGAAGCATGGGACGGCTTGTACGGCTGGCCAGAAGATCCATCCGAGGTTTGTGCTGTCTTGGAAACCGAAGACTGCTTTTGCGGTTGAATACGTGACGCGTTTTGCCACTTTCAGGGCAATATCATATAGGAAGGCTATGTCTTTCACATCAAAGATTATGGAAGTGTCTTCAGGCTCGAAGCCCAACGCGATCAGGTCCAAGGCGTTTTCGTATCCCCACTGTGTGTTTTCTTCGAGTGCCGTTTCGTCTTCTGTAAGGAATTTTTCGTCGTCTGTCATCTGAAAATAAAGTTTAGCACCAGTTTTGTCTTGCATGTATTTGGTGAAAATCCATGGTACCAGGTGTCCGATATGGACTGGTCCTGACGGTCCTCTGCCTGTGTAGAGTACGAATTTTTGTCCTTCTTCAAATCTGTCGAGAATGAGGTCGAAGTCTCTATGAGAAAAGAAGAGCTTTCTGCGAAGTTGTGGGTGTAACTCGCCGAAGTCTTTCTTCATTCTGCTCAATAGCTCGTCCGTAAGGGGTTGGGTACCGAATTCTCGAATCAGTTTTTCATAGTCTATCTTGCCCCTCACTTCCCAGGGGGTGACTATCATTTCTTCTTCGTTAACCAAGCGCCTCACTGCCTTGTTTTGAACAACTTTAAGATTGTGGAAAATGTATTAAACTTTGTGAATCGCGATAGGAACAAAGCATAAATAATCTGTTTACGATGCTTTTATGTCGGTGTAGTGATGTCCCGCCAATTTCCACACCAAGTCCTAGATTCTACTGGTTAACCAGCCGAGAGCATCAAAATGAGCGAGTTGTTCTGAAGGATTTTTATTCTAAACCCGCTAAACTACTCCGATCATTAAGCCGAGAGGAAAACCCTTGACCGAGCTGAGAGAAAATGAACAAAAAACACTACTAGCCCTACAGAAACTAGGCGGAAAAGGAAACACAGACCGAATAGTCCACAATAGCGGCTTAGCCCACGCAGCAGTCATGCGCGCTGCCCTAACACTGTCCGACAAAAAGCTTGTCCAAGTCAACGAAAAGAAACAAACCATCATAACCCTCAACAAAGAAGGAAAATACCACGCTGAAAAAGGACTCCCAGAAAGACGCCTAATAAACGCCCTAACAAAACTTGGCAAGGCAACGACGATTGAAAAAACTGTGGACGATGCTAAACTGGAGAAAATTTTCATACCCATAGCGCTAGGTTGGCTCCACAAGAAAGGCTGGGCAACAATTGCTGGAAAAGAAAAACTACTAACAATAAAAGAAAGACCTGAGCTGGGTGTCGACGAAGAACTTCTGCAACTGTTGAATGAACAAGGCGAAGTGAGCATAGAAAATCTGGACAAACCACTGCAAAACGCCGTTGAAATATTGAAAAGACGAAAACTGATCGAAATCAACGAAAAAACCGCAAGAGAATTAGAGCTGACTGAACTTGGGCGGGAAAGAGTCAAAAAAGGGATCCAGATAATTGAGGAAATCAGTCAACTCACACCAGAACTCATAATAACGGGCAAATGGAAAACCGCAAAGCTCAGAAAATTCGACGTAACCGCGCCTGGACCAGCAGTTTATCCGGGCAAACTGCACCCACTGCAGCAGATCATTCAAAGGGCGCGAGAGATTTTTCTGGAAATGGGCTTCACAGAAATCCGCGGACCGATCGTGGAGACTGCGTTTTGGAACTTCGATGCGTTGTTTCAGCCTCAAGACCATCCAGCCCGAGAGATGGCAGACACCTTCTACCTTTCACACCCTCAGAAGGGTGGATTGCCAGCCAAAAGTATTATTGAAAAAGTGGCTAAAACCCACGAGAACGGCTGGACAACAGGGTCGAGGGGATGGGGCGGTAAATGGAGCGCAGAAGAAGCCAAAAGACTCGTCCTGCGAACGCACACAACCTCTGAGACAATCAAGTATCTCTCTGAACACAAAACCCCGCCAGTCAAAGTTTTCTCCGTGGACAGGGTTTACCGCAACGAAAGAGTAGACTACAAACACCTAGCAGAATTCCATCACATAGAAGGCATTGTTATGGCTAAAAACGCCACACTGCGCGATTTAATGGGCACATTAAAGGAATTTTACAGAAAATTCGGATTAACAAGAGTACAGTTTTGGCCAAGCTATTTCCCGTACACCGAACCCTCGGCGCAGGCAACAGTCTACGTGCCAAAATTAAAGACATGGATTGAACTCTGCGGTATGGGAATGTTCAGACCCGAAGTTTTGGCGCCTATGGACATTAAGTATCCAGTTTTAGCTTGGGGCGGAGGACTAGAGCGCTTGGCGCTGGTAGAACTTGGCATGGATGATGTGCGGTTGCTGTACAAGAATGATTTAGGCTGGATTAGGAGGACGCCCATATGCCTGTGATAACGCTTTACATGGAACGCTTCAACAAGTTCGTAGGTCGCCGGTCGTCTTTGGAAGAGATGGCAAAGTGGCTTCCATGGATAGGCGTTGACTTGGAAGAAATTGGACCTGATTTTGTAAAGATTGAGTTTAACCCCAATCGCGTTGACCTGTGCAGTTACGCTGGTGTTGCGAGGGCGTTTAAGGGTCTTATGGGTTGGGAAACTGGACTGCTAAAATATGAAGTGAAAAGCGGCAAGACTGTGCTCAAAATCGATAGATCGGTCTGCAACATTAGAGCGTATATGCTAGCCGCCGTGGTGCGCAACATAAAACTTGACGAAGATACTGTTGCCGAACTAATGGAGATTCAAGAAGACTTGCACTGGGGCGTCGGAAGGGATAGGAAGAAGGCGTCAATTGGTGTGCATAACTTGGACGCTGTTCAACCGCCGTTCACATTTAAAGCGGTCTCGCCTGAAGCGGTACGGTTTGTTCCCTTGGACAAGAGTGAAGAGATGACTTTGGCGGAAATCTTGGAAAAGCACGAAAAAGGCGTTGCATACGGTCATCTTGTGGATTGGGCGCCGAAATATCCCTTACTTGTTGATAAAGATGAAAAGGTTCTCTCCATGCCGCCCATAATCAATGGTGAATTAACCCGCGTAGACAACAATACACGAAACTTGTTCCTAGACGTCACAGGCACAGATTACAACGCCGTCGCAAGAAGCCTAAACGTGCTCGTTACGACACTAGCAGACATGGGCGCAACCATCGAAAAAGTTACAGTGGAATACCCAGACCGCACAGAATCATCACCCAACCTGACTCCTCAACACATGCAGCTTCATGTTGCGCATGCAAACGAGTTGTTAGGCTTGCATCTGTCTCAGGCTGAGGCGATTAAGTGTCTAAAGAAATGTCGATTGGATGCAAAGAAAGCAGGAGAAACGGTGTTAGATGTCACGATTCCAGCATATCGGATTGATGTTCTGCATGAGATTGATTTGGTGGAAGAAATTGCGATTGGTTATGGTTATTATCGGATGAAGCCAACATTACCAGTCACGATAACTGTGGGCGAGGAGCACAAGGCTGGAAAACTGGCGAATATTGTGCGACAGATCATGATTGGGCTTGGCTTCACTGAAGTCATGAACTTTACACTCACTAACGAAGACACACACTATGTTAAGATGCGGAGGAAGCGGGGCAAGGCTGCGAGGCTTGCTAATCCAGTTTCCATAGAATACACGATTTTGCGTGAAGAATTGTTGCCTGGGTTGATGCAGAATTTGATGGACAATCGCAGTGAGAGTTTTCCGCAGAGGCTGTTTGAAGTTTCAGACGTTATTGCACTTAATATGCCAATGGAGAGTCGATGTGAGAGGAAGCTTCATGTCGCTGGTGTAGTGTCTTATGCAAACGCCAATTTTACCGAGCTGAAATCGATAGTCGAAGCGTTACTCACAAATCTAGGCTTGAAGAAATGGCAAATCAGAGAGATAAAGAATCCAAGCTACCTTGAAGGGAGAGTGGCCTCTATCCATTTTGGCAAAGAGCAAATCGGCGTGCTGGGCGAGGTTCATCCACAAGTGCTTAACAATTTCGAATTGGAAAATCCAGTGGCTTCATTCGAGATTGACATTGAACCTTTAGTAGCGAAGAGGTGACGCTGTTGGAAATTCCGAGATGTGAGAGTTGTGGAAAGATTGCGCAATATAGATGCAATGTGGATGGGAAATATATATGCTGTGAGTGTGCAAGGTTTGTGGCAATAAGCAAAGAACACTTGCGGAAACGATCTAAGCCTAAAATCGTGATAAAAGTTATGGAGAAAATGAAGCAAGGGGCAGAGGAACGATCGATTTTTGAGGCTTTGGGAGAATTAACAGAGTGTCCCCCGCTTGAGGAGACAAGTTTTGAAGAAGAATGGAAGCCTTCACCGGGTTCCGTCTACGGGCATAAGGAGTATAAAGTTATGACGATGGTTGTGTATGCAGACGGTGAGCATGCTGGCTACTTAGATTTCCTATTTACAGTGGATCCGGAAGAAGCGATGAGTATTCAGTTTTGGGAAACAGCAATTCACCCAAAATTTCAAAACGTAGGCATATTTTCGGCAATGATTGAAAGGCTGAAAGGAATTGTGAGGAAGAACAACGTAAAGAGGCTTTACGTAATCAATGAGAATGACAATTTGCCAGCAATTATCGCCAACTATGTATTAGGTGGAAAAATCTTGTATGTCAAAGATTCGCCTACTGCTAAGGGAAGATTCGGCATCCCGAGAAGAAACGATTTGGTGTTCGTGTTCGAGTTAGAAAGTGGGAAAAGTTAATCTCTTCCGGTCTGCCCTTCTTTTCTGTCGATGATAAGCAGTGCTTTGAGTAATCCCACCGACACCTCCTTGTGAGGGCTCATGGATACGGACTCCCATTAGAATGGATGCAAATCCGTCTATGATATGGGGGTTTACCCAGACATGAGACACGGTGGGCGTGGGCGAAAAAGAAGTTCCCACTGCGAGAGAGCTTAGCGGAGAAAAGCGTATTGCTTGTTCGGTGAGGTTAAGTGTTAGTTACGTGGGACACAAAACACGCCCACGATATGCATTGGCACGAGTAACGTTTTTCGGTTGGAGGCTGTATTATTCTATTTGATGAGGCTTAATTTGTGGTTCTCGGAGTTATCGCTGTAATCGTTCCCATCCCCACACCAAGTCCACCGAGGATTTATTTGATTTGTCCAAAGTGCAACTCCCACATTCCCGTCGACTGCAAGTTTTGTCCTGAATGCGGAGCTGACTTGCGTCCGAGAAAGCGTCAGAGTAGGCGTAGGTAACTTTTAAGTCACCCTGCGCAAATCATACTGGAAAAGGCGACGCATATTGGATACAGAAGAGAGAATAGAGCTTGTCTTTCGGAACACGCAGGAAATAGTAACGCAAGAAGAATTGCGAACGATCTTAGAAACCACCATAAAACCCCGCGCCTACTGGGGCTTCGAATCCAGCGGTTTGATGCACTTGGGCTTGGGATTAGTTTGTGGTGGTAAGATAAAGGATATGATAGATGCAGGTTTTGACTTTATTGTTTTCCTCGCGGACTGGCACAGCTGGATAAACAACAAGCTGGGGGGGAAGATGGAGAACATCCGTGTGTGTGGCGAGTATTTTAAAGAGTGCTTCACCGCCTTGGGCATATCGCCGCGTAGGGCGCAGTACTTGTGGGCTGCGGACCTGGCGAAAGACATGGATTACTGGGAGAAAGTCATTCGTGTAGCCAAGACGGCTTCTCTTCAGAGAATCTGGCGGGCACTGCCTATTATGGGACGCGAGATGAGCTTGTCGGACATGGAGACGGCTTGGGTCTATTATCCGTGTATGCAGGCCGCTGATATTTTCCAGATGAAACTTGATGTGGCTTGTGCAGGGATTGACCAGAGAAAGGCGCATATGCTTGCTAGAGACGCTGCGGAAAAGCTTCATTGGCGTAAGCCTGCATGCGTGCATGTGCCATTGCTTATGGGTTTGCAGGGACCAGCGAAGGCGGAGAAGGAGTTTGATGAGAATAAGGAGATAAATCAGGAAATTAGTTCGAAAATGTCTAAGAGTATTCCTGAGCGGTGTATTTTCGTGCATGATTCGCCAGAACAGGTTAGGGTTAAGGTCAAGAATGCCTATTGCCCAGCGAAGCAGGTTGAGGCAAATCCTGTGCTGGAGCTGGCCAAGCATGCGGTGTTTACGAATCAGAAGAATTTAACGATTGAGCGTCCAGCAAAGTATGGTGGAACACAGGTGTTTCAGACTTATGTGGAGCTCTCTGAAGCCTTCAAGGAGGGTAAGGTTCATCCTTTGGACTTGAAGAATGGTGTCGCTGAGGCGTTGGTGGGTATTCTGGAGCCTGTTAGGCGACATTTCGAGAAGAAACCTGATTTGCTGGAGAAAATGCTAAAGTTAGAGGTTACAAGGTAAAAAGCCATTGTCCACCCGACTGCAAGAACATGTTGAAAGGATTCAGCTGCTTTTGGAGAAGCTCGTTGCGGATTCGGCGAAGGGCTGTTTAATCGTCGTTGAAGGAAAGAAGGATTATGAAGCGCTTCGGCAGTTGAGTGTAAACGGCAAAATAATTACAGCAAAAACTTCCAGAAAATCCTTCCTAGACATAACAGCGGAGATAGAAAAACAATCGTGCCCGCAGGTTATTCTCTTGTTGGATTTTGATCGGAGAGGCACGGAGCTTACTAAACGATTAACTCAGCATTTGGAAGCTGTTAGGATAAAGACAAACACGAATTACTGGAAAGAACTAAGGGCGTTCGTGGGACGCGACGTAAAAGACATCGAAGGCATACCAACATACCTACAAACACTAAACAAAAAACTTGCACAATAGAACCCAATTCGCCTCATTTTCGGTGCACGCTACCTCAATGTGGTTTTTTAGATGCTAGGGAAGAATGGTGCTGGAACTACTAGGCCGAAGATGGCTCCCAGTATTATGCTTATTACGGCGAAGATGATTACTGCGAGTATGGCTATTCCGATGCCGCCCAGCCAGCCTGTTTTGAAGCTTGCTTTGTAGACCCATATCCAAGCTATGAAGGCTAAAACTAGTGCGATTATGTATGCCGATGAGCCGATTAACGCTCCCAGAAAGTAATCCACTATAATCAACGTTACAGCGTAAACTATTGGGCCAAACAGCGTAGCAATCATGGCTTCGCCAAAGGTAGCTTTTCCTCCAATTACTGCCTTGCCCGATAACCACACGGGTATTGAGACGACTATCCACAGAATAATCAAGCCAATTATGGTTACAAGCAGACTCATCGGAGTCATATTTCCAACAATTAGGTTGCTCAAAAGCTACACCTAATGATAGTTAGGTTTTTTTTGCTTTATAAAATTATTGCCCTGACCGCAAATTCTACGTGATGGACGTGACGTGGCTAGGTCGTCTCTATAGTGCCATGAGAAGCAGATGCAGATGTTGCATTTCGGGCAATGCCAGCACGCCCCTTGGATCCGTTGTCCGCAGTAGTCCCATGGTCTTGTCAAGCACGGTTGCAGACGCGCGCCGGTTGGATTTGGATCATATAGTGAACCAGGCCTAGAGAAGCGTCGAGCACGCTCACTCAGAAGTTGCAGGCTCTGGCTCTTCTTTCTCTACTTTCTCCTCAGCCTGCTCATAATCCTTAAACACGTCCTTCAACTGCCGCTTCATCACACGCACATCATGGCTAAACCCAAAATAATCCGCAAAAAACTCCGTAGTTTTAACCACACAACCCCGCTTAGCCCTTTCCTTCACAATCAGCCCCAGCTCTTCCAACTGCTTCACATGCCCATACGCATGACTCCCACGCACAAGAATCACATGTGCTTGGCTAACAGGCTGACGAAAAGCAACATACGCCAACGTCTTCAAAGGACCCGAAGACAACAAAGGACGAATAGCCAAACGCCGCACCTGAGGCGTAAACTCAGGTCTCAACTGCAACACAAACCTTTCATCAGCCAACTCCAAGACCTCCAAAGCCGAACCCCGCGCCTTATAATCATCAGAAAGCATCTTCGCCAAACGCTTAACCTTCACCACAGAACGCGTCCTGAGCACTGAGCAAAGCGTCTTCAAATCCAAAGGACGCCCAGCCACATAAAGCGAAGCCTCTAACAAAGTCAAATCACGCCGCTGCTTCTCTTCTTCCGGCAAAACCTCAGTTACGCCCTGCTGCTCCGCCTGCTCCAAAACCATTCTCTCCTAGAGTTACATAAATTTCGCCCAGCTCCACGTCCTGCCACAACCCGACTCTAAGTCTCTGCGCGAGAAAGAGAAGAATAATAAACGTCCTAATCGCCTCCAACCTCTCAAACCCCCCAACCAAAACAGAAAAACGAACAGGTACGCCCTCTTTCGTCCGTTCAACCAACGAATCATACAAAACCATCATTTGCTCCTCAATCGCCATCAAATATAGATCAATCTGGGGCAAGACATCAGGAGGCGGAGGCAAAATCGGCTCCAAACGAGGCTGCAAGGGAAGCAGCCGCTCAGTCTTCAAAACCTCATCCAAGACCTCAAGCAAATCCTTAATCGTCGTCGAAGTCAACTCATAACGAATAGGAATAGTAAGCGCTGGAGGAACAAACTCCGACAACTTCTGCGGCACAGCAATCGGTTCCTCCAACTTCAACAAAAGCTTTGATTTCATCAAATAAATAAACGCCGAGGAATCCAACGCCACGCCAGACGCACGAAAATCAACCTCTCCCCGCTTGTTCATTTCCCCTAAAAAGGAAAGTAGAAGAAAAGAAACGTCAACATTCCACGGTGAAAGCTTCTCCAACCTATGCACTTCGAAAAGAATGTTCCAAGGAGGATAAAGAAAAAAAGGCTTCCTAGCCGGCTCAGCCAATTAGGCCACGGCCTCCTTAATATTCGCAAAAACCACATTCGAAATACCATTGCGCTCATAAACGCCATAAATCTTCTCAGCCTTATTCACAATCTCAGGCTTCAACGTAACTACAATAAATTGCGACTTCGCCGCCTCTTCCCGCAAAAGCTCGCCTAACTTCCCAACGTGAAAAGCATCCAGATGCGCATCCACCTCATCGAAGATATAAAACGCTGTAGGAGTAAATTCTTGAAGCGCAAAAATGAACGCAACCGCCGCCACAGACCTTTCGCCTCCACTCGCACCACTAACAAGGATGGGCGGCTTGTTCGGAAAAGTCACAATCATATCGATGCCTCCCCGGAAAGGTTCGTCTGGATTTTCCAGCTTGAGAACAGCCTCTCCTCCATCCGTAATTTTAGAGAAATACTTGCCAACATTCGTGTTTAACCGTTGAAAGGCATTTGTAAACACTTCCATTTTCTTTCTTTCAATCTCCTCCATGAAGGATAATATCGCCTGCTTCTCTTTCTCTAACTCATTCATCCGTAGCGACAATTCACGATAACGGGAAACCTGTTCCGCAAAGTGCGAGAGGGCTAATTGGTTGACAGCGCCGAGTCTTTCCTGTTCTAGATGCATCATCTTAAGCGAAGTTTCCGCTTCAGTTAACTGCTCTGGTAAGACAATGAGCGGTTTCTCGTAACCGTACTCTGTCAACTTCTGACAGTACTGGTCAAACTGTAGCTTTGTTGTTTGGAGGTTTAGTTGAAGCTGATTATACACCCGTTCCGCCTGCTCATACTCACTATCCAAGTGCCGCAGTTTCTTGTCAATGGTGTCAATCTGCTCAGTGAAGCTTTTTGCCTCTTTACGTGCCGACAAAACCGAACTCGAAAGTTCCTCACGAGATTTTTCCAGCTTCAAAAGTTCTTCTTTCAACATTTCCCGTTCTTGTAACGCTGCATAAACCTCTTTCTGAACAACCGAAAGCTGCTGTCGCACTTTTTGCAGCTGAACCTTAATGTTGACATAAGTCGCTCTAAGCACATTCTCATACTTGGACTCAAGAGTTGATGCCTCCGTTTCAACACTACCCAGATTTCGCCTCATTTCCATTATCTCGTCGCCGAATTTTTCTCTCTGAATCTCCATTTCCTGAATAACAGACGGGTCGGTTTTTCGTCTCAACATTGCCAATTCGCTGCGCAGTTTCTGCATTTGTTTCCGTATGCCTTGACGTTGTGCTTTTTGCAGTCCAACTTCAGCCTTTTCTTTCTCAAGTCTTGAACTCAAAGTTTTGATGTAATTGTCCAAGCGACGGACACTGTGCTGAGTTAGTCTCGAACTGCGTTTTAGCCTGTCTATTTCGCCATCAAGCGTGATGATTGCCTCGGACATTTTAGTAATGTTAACGTGGAGTTTGTCAATCTCTTCCTCGAAGCCCGTTACGGCACCTTCACGGCGGGTTAAGTGTTCTTGAAGCGCTTGAACCGCTTCGTCCAGTCTCTTTATCGCAGATTCACTGGGTATTATCGTGGAAAAGTCGATTGGGGCGCGGTAGTAACCGCTTTCCAGTCCTCCTCCTACTTCGTAAAGGTCGCCTCTGGTGGTAACTGTTCTGTATCCCTCACGCGCGATTTTCATTGCAACATTGTCAGTTTCCACTATTACCGTGTCGCCGAGGACAAAATCAACTGCGGGCAAGTGTTCCTTGGCACATTTGACAAACGTTGAAGCTAATCCGCTGATGCTTTCAGCTCTTGGAAGTTTCAAAATTCTATTCTTAGAGAGTCCCTGAACAGGAATTATCTTAACCCTGCCCAGCTTAAGCTGCTTCAACGTTTCTGCGCAGGCAAACGCTGTGTCAACGTCTTTAACAACAATGCAGTCTAGCCAGCCCGTAGCAGCCACTTCGATTGCTTGTTCGTAGTCTTTTTCAATTTTAATAAGATTGCGCAGTCGCCCGTAAACTCCTGAGATTACTCCGATGTCTGCCAATTCTTCTATATTTCTTAACGCTCTCTCATCGGCGGCAACTGTTTCTGCGAGTTCTCTTTGTGTGGCAAACTCAACGACTGCCTCTCTCGCCGTGCCTGCGATTTTGCCCGCCTCATCCACCTCTCTTATGACTGCCTCTTTCTGTGCCACTCTCTTCTCCAAGGCTTGTTCAAGACTCTTCAGCTGCTTTTTCTGTTCTTTTTGCACTTCTTCAAGACCAGAAAGCGATTTATCGAGTTCTTCAAGTGTTGCGGTGAATCGGTTTTTTCGGTTGTTGACATCTTCGAGTCTTCGCGAAAGAATCTTCACGGTAGTTTGGCTTCGGGCGTGTTCGGTGCGTAACTCCATAAGATTGTTGTACTGGCCGTCGAGTTGTTTCTCTATATCCTGGATTCTTTTGCTGTTTTCTCCCATGTTTTTCCATAATTGTGTCGTCTCGTTTGCCAAGGTGGTATGTCTGTCTTGTTTAGTTTCAATCTCTTTTGACAAGCGGTCTTTTTGGCGTTTCAGTAGCTCGAGTTGTTTACGGTTCTCAGCGATCTCTTTTCTCACGGTTTCTGATTGTTGACTGTTGTTTTCTTCAACTTTTTTTAATCCTTCGAGGCTCGTCTTCCCAGTTCCGATTTTTGTCACTACCTCGGTAAGTTTGGATTTTAGGTCTCCAATTTTAATTTGAACTTCCAAAACCTTGGAACTGCCCTCTTCAACCATGTCTGAACTGAGCTTTCGCCATTGGGACTCAATTTCGTGTCTTTCGCCACGGTGCTGGTCTCTTATCTGCTGAAGCTGCTCAACTTTTGCGCCAACTTCTTCAAGTCTTGCAGTGATCTCGCTGATTTTTGTCTTGATCTTCGTGATTTCGTAACTAAACTTCATGGCTTCGAAGCGTTTTATTTCCTTTTGGATATAGTCAAAGCGGAGCAGGTCGTTGCGTTCTCTTTCTAAATCATCTACTCTCCGCTGCACTTCGTCTATTCTTCCCATTGCGGTGCGGATGGAAATCTCTGCGGCTCTAAGTTTCTGTTCTGCTTCAGCCTTTTCCGCATCATACTGTGCGATGCCGATTAGGTCTTCGACTATTTTTCTTCGTTCATCGGAAGATATATCGGTTAAACGCGTAATCGTACCTTGGACAATCACGTTGTGGCCAGTTGAGCTTAGCCCGGCCATAGAAAACATGTCTAACACACGTGTTCTTGGAAAAGCTCTGCCATTAACACGGTAAATACTCTGCCCATTCCTGAAAACTTCGCGAGAAACTGTGACGGTGCTTGTTTCTATTGGGATGCGACCATCATTATTGTCAAATTGAATGACAACTTTAGCCGACTTGACCTTCTCCTGCCCATCCTCGGCAGAGCCATGAAAAATAAGCCGCGAAAAATTTTCGGCTCGCAACCGTCTTGAGCTCAATTCACCTAACACG
Source organism: Candidatus Bathyarchaeota archaeon (assembly GCA_963842875.1). GTDB lineage: Archaea > Thermoproteota > Bathyarchaeia > Bathyarchaeales > SOJC01 > DATHCB01. Next base: position 38,865 of record CAWJIF010000009.1, on the reverse strand, counting down.
AAAAGCACTGCGTCAACAATGTTTGTCTTGCCACTGCCATTGGGTCCTGTGACTACAGTGAAGCCCTTATCTAAATTGACAGTAACCGTCTGGGGACCAAAGGACTTGAAGCCTTTAAGCTCTATTTTTTTGAGGTAGGGCATATCTCTATAGCCGTCCGGGCCTGCGTAGTCCTTTCTTCTATAAGATTATTCTGTAATATACATGTAACTGTTTTAACTGTTATGTTAAGGTTCGTGTTTAAGATTTTCTTGCTCCACGGAACTTTTCAGTCATTTTTTTGACAAAAGACTGTAGTTCTTCCTTACCGCCATAAACTAGCAAGTGGCCTTTTTCTTGACTGGCATATGAAAGCCCAGATTCCCTTGCCAGCGTCTCAACAGTGTCTTGATGTATGTCCTCTGAAATTCTCACTCTCAACCACGGTGTGTCTCTAGGCATGCCTGGCAGAAATTTGGAAGCCGTAGCGCCTGCAATGCCTTCTTCTGTGGCTCCCATTTTTGCTTTCTCAAGCTTTTTCATCCATTGATCCGCAAATGCCTGTCCAAACTTTTCATGCGCTTTTGGCATTAGGTAGAATTCGACATTGTTTAAGTAAACTTCTATCTGCGTCGTGTCCCCTGAGTTATAGGGGTTTGCACGTAAAACTTGTATCAGTGATCTTGCCGAACGTAAATCCTCCATGATTTCTGGGGGTATTGTTTCGCCGCGTTTTCGAAATTCTGCAATCAAATCGGCCAATACTTGCCAAGCCTCTTCGTGAAACAAAGAAACACCCATATGATCATTTGAACAATTCTTCTCTTTAATACTTGCGACAATGCGATCGTATCTAAAGCTGCCTCTTCCGCAGACGGATTATACGAAAAGGTTTTTAGTTGCATCACTACATTTTGAACAAGCAAAAAGAGTTTAATCATATACTAGAGAGGTGTTAAGTATTGTCCATATTTGCGGCGCCCGGGGCGTATGATAGAGCAATTACAGTGTTCTCGCCCGATGGACGCTTGTTTCAAGTAGAATATGCACTGGAAACGGTGAACAAAGGCGCTACCATCGTTGGCATTGCATGCGCTGAGGGAGTAGTATTAGGCGCAGAAGAAAAAATCGAATCCAAACTACAAGACACAGGATATTCATGGAAAATCTTCGAGGTCGATTCGCACGTTGGTGCCGCAGTCGTCGGCCTCGGTTCGGATGCCCGAATACTAATCGATCAAGCACGCGTTTCTGCCCAAGGCAACCGCTTAACGTACGATGAACCCATCGACATAGAAATGATAACCAAACGAATCTGCGACATAAAACAACTTTACACGCAACATGCTGGTGTGAGGCCGTTCGGCGTCTCCATAATCTTTGGCGGAACAGACAAAACTGGGAGCAGAGTATTCTCCACAGACCCAAGCGGTTCATACAGGGCATACAAAGCAGTCGCTGTTGGGATCGGCAAAGAGACAGTCGAGAATATTCTGAAAGAAGAATACAAAGAAAACATGTCACTCGAAGAAACAACGAAACTATGCATAAAATGCCTAGTCAAATCACTCGAAGCCAAAGGAGAAACACCAAGGGTCAAAATCTCAGTCATTCCAACGGCAACAAAGAAGTTCAGAATGCTGACCGACGAAGAAATTGAAAAACAAATGAAGTAGATTCAAGGCAGTGCCTTTTAATGAGTGACCGTTACACCGTTGCGCGTATATCCCGAGACGGAGAACACTTCGAAATCCTCGTGAAACCACAGCATGCATTAGATTATAGAATGGGTAAAAAAGCCCCAGTCTCTGAGATACTCGCGATAGACACAGTCTTCACCGACGCAAATAAAGGAACCAAGGCATCGGAGGAAAAACTCAAAAAAGCCTTCGGAACACTTGACGCGACTGTAATCGCAGAGACAATTTTGACAAAAGGGCAACTCCAACTAACAACAGATCAACGGCGACAATTGACAGAAGCCAAACGGAAACAAATAATCGCCTTCATCTCACGTAACTGCGTAGACCCGAAAACCAACATGCCTCACCCACCAATGCGGATAGAACAAGCCATGGAAAAGATCCACTACCCAATAGATCCATTCCAAGAGCCTGAAGAACAAGCAAAAGACATAATCAAACTCTTGCGCCCAATCTTGCCCATAAAAATGGAAAACGTTAACGTAGAAATTCGCATACCTACAGAACATGCGGCAAGGGCATACGGTATGGTTAAGGGATACGGCACATTAAAAAAAGACGAGTGGCGTGCGGACGGCTCATGGCATGGAGTAATAGAAATGCCCGCAGGCGCATATGCTCCTCTCTTAGAAAAGCTCGGGGAAATAACACGAGGCACTGCAGAAGCAAAAATAATATAATGAGTTAAACTTAAAGGAAGGTGAAAGGCTTGCCAGTTTTTTTCGAGAAAAGAGAGATAGTTACACCAGGTGACTTGCTCGCTGAAGGAGACTATATTGTGGGAGAAAACACTTACAAGGAAGGCGATAAATTCTACGCAACCCGACTTGGGCTCGTGGATTTTGTAGACAAAACGGTTATAGTTGTCGCCTTGCACGCCTTTTACGTGCCCAGAGTTGGCGACACAGTAATCGGCAAAGTGGTAGAACTCACAATAGCAGGCTGGCTGGTAGACATCAAAGCACCACAACCAGCTATGCTGAGAGCTTCAGACGTTTTCGAACGCTCCTTCAAACCCCAAAGAGACGAACTGCCGGGGATTTTTGACATAGGTGACCTTGTGATTACAAAAGTAATTGCCTACGACAGGACACGTGACCCGCAATTAACCGTTCGCGAGCCGGGATTAGGCAAAATAACAAGGGGGCAAATAATGGAAATAACCCCGACAAAAATCCCACGGGTAATTGGCAAAAAGGGCTCAATGATCACCATGATAAAGGAGCAAACAGACTGCCACATCCAGCTTGGCCAAAACGGAGTGGTTTTAATCAGCGGAAAAACCCCTGAAAACGAGCAACTCGCCATGATGGCCATTCGCAAAATAGATGAAGAATCCCATATAAGCGGTTTAACCGACCGCATAACCGAAATGATGAAGAAAATTAAAGGAAGTGAGAAAGATGCCGGGAAAGTCACAAGAGAAGGAAAAATTGATTGATAAAGAAGGAAAAAGAGTAGACGGAAGACAATTAGACGAATTAAGACCGATAAAACTTGAAGTTGGTATTCTTAGCAGCGCTGACGGCTCTGCCTATATTGAGCAAGGAAAATGCAAGATATTAGCCGCGGTTTACGGACCGAGAGAGGCTCATCCCAAACACTTAGCATTACCAGACCGTGCATTGCTCCAATGCCGCTATCACATGGCGCCGTTCTCTGTGGAAGAGCGCAAATCCCCAGCGCCATCGCGAAGAGAAGTGGAGCTCTCAAAAGTGATTAGAGAATCATTAGAGCCGGCAGTTTTTTTGGAATATTACCCAAGAGCCTCAATTGACCTCTTCATAGAAGTCTTACAAGCAGACGGTGGAACCAGATGCGCAGGTATAACAGTTGCAGCGCTGGCGCTTGCTGATGCAGGAATTCCAATGAAAGATTTGGTTGTTGCATGTGCCGCTGGCAAGGCGGATGGAAAGTTGGTGTTGGACCTGTGTGATGCTGAGGACAAGCTCGGCGAAGCAGACGTTCCAGTTGCGTTTATGCCAACACAGGATGCCATCACACTACTGCAAATGGACGGAAACCTCACCCTAGAAGAATTCGAACAGGCCGTAACCCTTGCATTAACCGGATGTAAGCAGATATATAAACTGCAAAAAGAAGCACTGAAAGAAAAATATGTAGCGTTAAAGGAGGCAACAGAAGAATAATGTCTTCAGTAATAGCAAAAGTGAAACAAAAACAAATCGCCGAACTGTTAGCCCATGGAAAACGACTAGATGGGCGCGAAGTAAACGATTATCGAGAATTCCAGATCGAAGTTGGTCTAATTGAAAAAGCAGAAGGCTCTGCGCGCGTAAGGCTGGGCAAAACAGAGGTCCTTGTTGGCACTAAGATTCAAGTGGGCGAACCGTTTCCAGACACTCCGGAAGAAGGAGTGCTAACCGTAAACGCAGAACTCGTACCCTTAGCTTCTCCGAGTTTCGAACCGGGTCCACCAGACGAAAACTCCATCGAACTCGCCCGAGTAGTGGACAGAGGAATAAGAGAATCAAAAGCCATCGCTGTAACTGAGTTATGCTTAGAATCTGGAAAAAGCGTCATAATAGTTTTCGTCGACGTATACGTACTCAACCACGACGGGAATCTCATCGATGCATCTGCAATGGCTGCTCTAGCGGCACTTCTGAACACCAAGATGCCAAACTACGTGCTCGAAGAAGGAGAGGTCAAAAAGAAGACTGGTCTTGCACAATTACCAATCAAAAACTACCCAATAGCCATTACGTTCGCAAAAATAAACGGAAAAATGATCGTTGACCCGGGGCTCGAGGAAGAACAAGTAATGGATGCAAGACTGACTATGATTTTCGATAAGGACGGAGACATTTGCGCCATTCAGAAAGGCGGTGGGTCTGGCTCTTTCACAGCCCAGCAAATAGTCGAAGCGGCAAAAATTGGTCAACAGAAATCTGCTGAGCTGAGGAAACTTTTGGTGAAAGAGTAATGCCTAAAACGAAGAAGGTAGGGCCGACTCGGGGATTTGGCGCACGCTACGGCGCAACTGTGCGGAAGCGTTACATTGCCGTCGTTACAAAAATGAAAATGACCCAAAAATGTCCACAGTGCAGTTCAAAAACGGTGAAACGTCAAAGCGTAGGAGTTTGGAAATGCAGAAAATGTGGTTTTACCTTCTCTGGCGGTGCCTATACTTCTTCAACCAAGCTGGGAACTATAGCTAGGCGTGCTGCAAAAGGTATTCCGTTGGAAGCGGGAGCAACGAAAGAACTGGAGAGCAAAGAGTAACCAGCATGGCGTTAGAGGAATGAAAGCGCAAGCTGTTATTCGCTTAAAATTCGCCTCAGAAAAGGACTTGGACATCGTATCGAAAGCTTTATTGCCAGAAACCGTGAAGTCGACAACTTCGCGTTCGAATGTTAAAATCGGCAGTGCGAGCGGTGTTTTGACTTTAGAGTTTGAAGCGAAAGATACTTCTGCGTTAAGAGCCGCTATCAACTCGTATCTGCATTGGATACTGTTGGTCTCGAATACGCTTCTGAGACTGGAGTCACTCTAAAGAAAGGCTTCATTGAACTAAATCTCTTTCTTCTGCGGTTTCTGGTGATACATTTTATGGTGGAAACGCTTAATTAATGGGACATTAATAGCAGAGCAAACAAACAGTTTTGAGGAAAGAAAATGAGCGACGAAATTAGTAAACTTCCACCCGTGGTGCAGGAACGATTACTGAGACTGCAGCAGTTGCAACAAACATTACAGGCGACTCTGGCGCAGAAACAACAAATAGAGCTCGAACTCGGCGAAACCGATTCCGCGTTAGAAGAGATGCAAAAAGTTGCTGATGATGTACCAATCTATAAGTCTATTGGCTCTCTCTTAGTAAAAACTGAAAGAGCAAGAATTACTGCAGAATTGACGGAGCGAAAGGAACTCTTAAACACCAGAGTTAGCGTGTTGACTAAGCAAGAGGAACGCTTGCGGAGTCAAATGAAAGACCTCCAAACTAAGCTGCAACAGGACTTGAATCCAGTCTCGCCTCAGACCTCAGAATCGCCACCTCCCCCATAGGTGAAAGTGTTGGAAGAGATTGGACTGCCAGAACTTTCACCAGAACAGAAGGAAAATCTCTGCGTTTTGGTGGAAAAGGCAGCCCGGGACTACATCAAGTCTAAAATCCCTTTAGGTAAAATCCAAGTGTTGGACATAGATGTTGAGATAGAGCAGCAAGGGTCAGTTACAGTGACTGTCGACATAGAACTCGCAATGGGTCCATTAATGAGAGACCGCAACGCAGAACAGCTTGTAAACGAAGCAACCCGAAAAGCGCTTGAAGCCGCTGACACGCATTTGAGGGAAATCGCATGCAAGTCAAAGACATAATTGAACTTATTGACAAGAAAAACGCCAAATTAGCAGTCTTGCTCTGTCACCACAATGCAGACCCAGACGCGATATGCTCTGCATTCGCAATGTCTCAATTAATACAGCGGATACGTCCACAACTGAAAACTGAAATCGCGGCAGCACAGGGACCAAGTCACCTTTCAAAATTTCTGCTGAATGCCATACCAATAAAACTCACCAACTCACCACACATCGAGCAAGCAGATGCCATAGTGCTCCTTGACACAAACACAATCCAACAACTCGACAAGTGGGCGGAACGTGTTAAAGCCTCAACTGCGCCAGTCATAGTCATCGACCACCATGCAAGCCACCCAGAAACTGAAAAACTTGCAACTTTATGCATTGTAGACGAAAACGCGGCATCTGCCTGTGAAATTGTCTACACCTTCTTTAAAGACCTACAACTGGAACTCTCCAAAGACGAAGCAAAAGCTCTATTCTTAGGCATAGCCTTCGACACCAGGCACTTCATTTTGGCAAGATCCACCACTTTCAAGACTGTAGCAGGTTTGATAGATGCTGGAGTTAACGTGGAAGAATCACTTTCTCTGCTTTCTTTGCCTATGGATGAATCGGAACGCATTGCTCGGCTTAAGGCTTGCCGCAGGGTTAAACTTTTGAAGATTGGTGACTGGATTGTCGCTTTTTCTCATGTGAGTGCGTATCAAGCCTCGGCTGCGAGGGCTTTAATCATGTTAGGCGCACATGTGGCTGTGGTCGCTGGACAAAGGTGCGACACATTGCGGGTTAGCCTACGTGCTAGTCACGATTTTTATGAGAAATCAAAGGTGCATTTAGGTCGCGACATTGCTAAGCCGCTTGGAGAGTACCTTCAAGGCATGGGAGGTGGGCATTCAGTGTCAGCAGGTGCGAATGGAAAAGGCGACGTAGAGGCGAGTTTGAAGCGTTGCGTTCGTTTGTTAAGGGAAAACTTGAAGGCAAACTAACTCCTCTTTGAGTAGCTACTCTTAAATGAACGCATCTTTGCCATGACTAATGGCAGGACATAAACGTGCCAGTTATAGAAACTAAAGACTTGGCTTACACGTATCAAGGTGGAACCAAACCGTCCATAATAGATGTCTCCATAAAAATTGAGAAGGGCGAGTTCGTCATTCTCACTGGTCCAAGCGGTTGTGGCAAGACAACACTTTGTCGATGTTTCAACGGATTAATCCCTCACTTCTACAATGGTTCACTACAGGGCACCATGAAGGTCGCAGAACTGAATGTCATACAACATCAGATCCACGAACTTGCACTACACGTAGGCTTCGTCTTCCAAAACCCCGAAAACCAGTTGTTCGCGTTATCTGTGGAGAAGGATGTTGCGTTTGCATTGGAAAACCTTGGCATGCCGAGAGAAGAGATGTGGAAAAGGGTGGAGTGGGCATTAAGGACTGTTGATGCCTATGAATTTCGTGAACGGGCTCCTCATGAGCTTTCTGGGGGGCAACAACAGCGAGTGGCAATTGCATCAGTACTTGCAATGCAGCCTGACGTGATGGTTTTAGATGAGCCGACCTCTTTCCTAGATCCGTTGGGTGCTAAGAAAATCTTTGAAGTAATCGCGGAGCTCAACAGAAAACTTGGCATGACTGTTATTTTGGTTGAGCACAGACTTGATTTGGCTGCTCAGTATGCTGATCATGTTGTAATAATGAATGAGGGAAAGGTGATTTTAGATGGTAAACCACGAGACATTTTCAACTTGGACGAAGCCCGCCTAGTCGGTGTGGGGATTCCTAAGGCAACACGACTTTTTCAAATTCTCAAAGAAGACGGAATAGATCTGAAAGGCGTTCCAGTAAGCTCAGAGGAAGCTGCGGGATATTTGCGGAGTATTCTGGTGCATGATAGAAGTTAAAGACGTTTACTACACTTTTCCGAATGGCGTTGAGGCTTTGAAAGGGGTATCCATAACCATCCGTGACGGCGAATTTGTAGCCATCATGGGACAAAATGGTGCGGGAAAGACAACGTTAGTGAAACATTTTAATGGATTACTGAAACCAACAAAAGGTGAAGTCATATTAGATGGAACAAATACGCGAGAAACAAGTGTCGCAAAACTTGCTCGGAACGTTGGATTTGTCTTCCAAAATCCCGACCATCAACTCTTCTGCGAGAGCGTCGAAGAAGAAATAGCTTTTGGGCTTCGTAACTTCGGCTTCGAAGAAAGCCTTACAAAAAAACGAGTGGATTGGGCACTGAATCTGCTGGACTTGATGGAGTATCGTCAAACTTCGCCTTTTCTCTTAAGTGGAGGAGAACGGAAACGTGTCGCTCTGGCGTCAGTTCTCGCATGGGATCCAAAAATAGTTGTTCTAGATGAGCCCACAATCGGGCAGGATCATCAGCAGAAAGAGAAACTGCGTCAGTTTATTGTTCAACTTAATTCGCAGGGAAAAACTGTTGTGGTAGTTACGCATGATGTTGAATTTGTTGCAGAAAGCAATCCTCGTGTTGTGTTAATGACTGGAGGAAAAATTGTCGCTGACGGCGTGGCCGAAGAAATACTGACAAACGAAAAACTTGTAACCAAAGCCTCCATAGTACCTCCCCAAATCACACAAATCTTCCTCCAACTCGCCGATTTAGGATTTCCAACAAACGTCATCGACATCTACCAAGCAAGAAACGTTTTACACAGATACTTGGAGGCAAAGCGCAAATGAGTGTCTTCAGTGGTTTTCAGTTTCGAAGAGCCTCCACTCCAATCCACAACTTGGACCCGCGAATCAAGTTTATCTTCGTAATCGTGATTTTTGCCGTTGCAATCATGTTCATCCAACTGCCAGTCTTAATCATCTTGTTCCTTGCTCAAATTCCGATTGTTTTGGTTGCGAAGGTGCAGAAAGAATGGATTCGCTCCATGCGAGGTGCGACCTTTCTTGCGGCAGTCATTTTTGTAACCAACTTTGGTTTCTCCTACATTTACAATAGCTACCATCTCACTCCACAACTCTTGGAGAATGCAATCGCGTTGACCCTGCGCTTTGTCGTGCTCGTCGAGTCATTTTCAGTGTTCTTCCTCACAACCTCTCCGGATCATTTAGGACTCGCGCTTGAGCAGAGTCACGTACCGTACGAGTTTTGCTTTGCCTTCACAACTGCTGTTCGCTTTGTTCCTGTTTTGGCTGAGGAAGCGCAGACGATTATGGATGCACAAAAGGCGAGGGGGTTGGAGCTGGAGAAGGGCAACTTTATGAAGAGAATTAGGAATTATATTCCAATCCTTATTCCTTTGATCGTGAGTGCTATTCGGAGAAGTCTGGAGCTTGCAGAGGCTATGGAGTCCAGAGCGTGGGGCGCCATTAAGAAGCGGACCAATCTGTACGAGTTGAAAATGAAGAAAGGTGATTACATTCTTTTAGTGCTAACTGGGGCAATACTAATTGTCTCGGTTTACGTCCGACTATACGTTCCGATCCCATCACTTACAAGCCTGCTTAAGCTATAACTTTCGTTAAACCTTTTGAGCTTAGACTATACACACTAGCAATGGAGGCAAATTCATCATGATGGAGAAACCTCTGAGAGTAATAGTGGATGACCGAGAGAAAGCTTCTGGGGTGTCTGTCTTCCTGAAAAGCTTTGGTCTACAGGTTGAGTATCAAATGCTTGATGTTGCAGATTACGTAGTTTCGCAAGAATGTGCCATTGAAAGGAAGCAGGAACGCGATTTTCTGAAATCTCTATACTCAGGAAGGCTGTTTGACCAAGCGCACCGCTTAAGCGAATGTTACTCTCGTCCAGTCTTAATTGTTGAAGGAAATCTTCTACTAACCGTAAAAGAGGCAGTCAATCCGCGAGCCTTTTGGGGCGCGTTAACAACGATGATGTTTATGTACGGAATTAGTGTGTTTTTTACGCCAGACGCAGAGCAAACTGCTCAACTTATTTTTAGCCTAGCAAAGCACAAAACTCCCACGAAACCCCTTAAAGGACCCATAATACAAAGAAAGCCAAAGACAGAAGAAATAGAAAAGGTACAGATGCACGTCGTAGCGAGTTTGCCTGGACTTGGGTCTAAACTTGCTAGGCGAGTCCTGCAGCATTTCAAGACAATGCGTAGGGTTTTTGCTGCTTCGGCAGCTGAATTATCAACAGTAGAGGGGATAGGGAGGGCAAGGGCAGAGAAAGTAGTTAAAACGCTGGATGCGCTCTACCAATCCGAAGCACATAAAGGCAAACAGACGATTCTTGGTGAAGCATGATTCTAACCACAAGATTTTTAACAAGACAAACCGTGTATTGCCTTCTCGCTGAGCGTGAACATTTGAAATGGTTGAAGGCAGCAGCGAAGGAAATCATAACAGGCGCAAGCAGAACAATAGACAGCCTTGACTGGGAACAAGTGGAAAAGTTAATGGAAATGATAATCGAGGCTAAAGACAAAAAAATCTTCATCGACGGTATGGGCAGAAGCGGATTTGTTGGTAGAGCCTTTGCTCTGCGACTAATGAATTTGGGATTTAATGTTTACTTCATAGGTGAAACAATCACGCCTGCTGCTGGCGAAGGAGATTTGGTCATCGCAATCTCAGGGACGGGAGAGACAAAAATGGTTGTTACGGCGAGTATGGCGGCAAAAGAAATCGGAGCGAAAATCGCGGCGATAACGTCATTTCCCAACTCTTCTCTTGCAAAAACTGCTGACCACGTTCTACTCATGGGTGGCAGAACAAAAACGGGCTGGCCACGCGAAGAGGATTATTTGACGAGACAAATCCTCGGCGAAAAGGAATCCTTAACTCCGTTGGGGAGCATGTTTGAGAACAACTGCATGATCTTTCTGGACGGACTTGTCGTAGAGCTTATGTATAGACTTAAGAAGACCGAGGAAGAACTGAGGGCGAGACACGCCACAATAGAATGAGAAAGGGAGATGAAAATATCCGCGCTAAATGGAAAAAGAAACGTATGCGAAAGCAAAAGAAGAAGAGGGAACGTAGAAGACAGAAGTACAAGTAATTCTAAGCCTTTAAGAAACGTAAAATTTCCTTCGGAGAAAAAACCCCAAAAACCGCGTTAGGGATCAACTTTCCAAGCTTTGGAATCAAACCCACCGCGCTCGTGCCTAATTTACAAACGACGGCGTGTTCCAGCATACCTAACCTCTCAATTTCAACAATATCACGTGAATGTCCAATCGCCTTCGCAGCGTTCTTAACAGTCCTAGTGAAAGCTCCTAAAACAACAAGCCGATCCAAATTTGAACTTGCCCATTGAGAAATCAGTGAGATTTGTTTTTCGCTCAACTCTGCAACGAAAGACTTCCGTTTATTATCCATATGCTTAATCAAAATCTCCATTGGAAAATTATCTAAAAAACAGAAAAGTTGGGTAATACGTTTAAGTGCCAGCTTCTTTCCATCAACAAGTTGTGCCTGCAGATGCTGTAACAAAACACCGGCATCAATGGATGCAGGGAGAAAAGCGCCTACGTCCACATAAATTTCTGTGCTACTTCTCCCAGCGAAAACAATCTTTCCATAGTAAACGCCGCCTTCTTTAACGTTTTTCGAATAAACTGGAGCTGTGCCAAATTCGTTCCTAAGCAAATTCAACGCTGCCACCTCATCCTCTCCAGAGACATCAATGCGAATCCATCCGCGATTGGTTACGTCGATGACTTTAATTGCGGCCTTTAATCCTTCGCACGAAGATTGAATCTGTGACTCCACTGTCTTCAGCGAAAGATTGGCGTACAGTTTTTCAAGCAGAGTCACAGTTGGCACTAAAATTCACCGAGCAACGATTGAAATTCTTCATCCAATGCCCTGAGTCGTGCTATTGACGGATGATTCTTGCCCAATTTTCTAGAGAAGTGTGCAATTGTTTGGTCGATTGGAACCCTTTGATTGCCTTCGATAAGTTTATCGGCGTAAGCCACTATTCGCTCCTCCAAAGTTTCAGGTACGTAACTTCGGTTAGGCCAACCGAGTTTTTCTGCTTCATCTTGCGGAATACCTCCCCCAACATGCCTTTCAATAATTCTCGTTATCGCATCGGGCAAATGTGCGGATTTTGCGATTTTGGCGCCTACTATTGCGTGGTTTACGCTGTGAGTTTTTGAACGTCCAATATCATGGAGAATTGCGCCGATCTCGACAAGTTCTATGTCAACGTTATATCCTTTCTTTTGAAGGATTCTAGCTATTTTAACCGTGAGTTTGGCAACGGTTCTGCAGTGTTGAATAACGTTAGGGGGGCAGCCGCTTTTCTCAAGAAGTCTTATCGCCATTTCCCGTGAGGGTAGCCGTTCACTCACCCAGTTCCTTCCTCAATTGCTCAACCTTCTTGCCTAGAACTTCAACGATTTTGCTATTGTCAAAGTGCATCAAAGGTTTGTTACAGGTTGGACAGCGAAAAACGAGTTCCATTGCCTCTTCAAACGAGACACGATTGTCTCCGGGCGTACCGCAATAGTAGAAATCATGCCCCTTTTCAAAATTGAATCGAGTTTGTAGCTTCTCGAGGACATGTCGTTTTTGGTTTAGAATGAAACCTTCAAGCTGGTCGGGCTGCAGTTTCCAATGAAAAATAAACCATCCAGTGCTTTCGTCGCGTGACCTTCTTAATGAAACGAGAGAATGGTCGTAAAGCTTGTACAGAATCTTTCTCACAAAGTTTAGTCTTATCCCTGTCTTGTTGGCTATTTCATCATCTGTAATCTCGCCAGTGTCTTTTAGTGTTTCCATGACTTTGACAGCGTCTTCGCTGCCTAAAACCTCTGCGACTTTCATCAGGGTCTCCTCGTCTACGAAGGATAGCATTGAAACAGCCTCTTTTTGAACCGCTACTAATCGCTCTCTATAATATATATTTGTATTGCAGAAACTTAAATTTCACTACAAAAGCCGATTATGTATCATCGTTTAATGACATACTTTCCATGCGGTACAGGTTCAACTTTGATCTTCCAACCTTCAAACTCTTTCACAAATACTTTACCCTCAGAAAAGCGGTCAAGAAAAACCGCCAGACTGGAACACTCTGAATGCGGTTGATTTCCAATAGCAACATTAAAATCGGAGATTTTTTCGGAGAAAAATTCGCTTGGAACCTTCTGGCTGCCTACAATCACCATAATGGCTTTTCCTGTCGCCTTAATTCTTTGCAGAACATCGCTTGTTTGAATGTTTTCTCCGTATGCTGTTAAGTGAACTACCACGCCATCATTCTTCTTCCATTCTCTAACTGCTTGTCTCCAAGGAACATCCATCTTAAACTCGAACAGGCCACCCCACTGTCTAATCACTTTCTCAACGGTTGCCTTAATTTTTTCATCCTTTGCGTCTGCTAGAATGAATTCTGAGGCGCCTAACGCTCGTGCGGTGAGCGCGACATGTGTGGTTAAGCGTTCGTCTCTGAAGCGGTGACCCCACCTTAGTACAGTAATTCTTTGCACGTTACACTCGCCTCGATTCATTGGTTTGCTACATTGAATGTTCCATTAAGCTTCTCTGAACCTCTCAGCAACATGCATCTGACGGTTGAACACGATGCGTCGGAGAAGGAAGACGCCCATACCACCTAATATGATACCAATTATAAAACTGAATACTACGGCTAATATTCCGTATACACCCAATCCTTCTGGCATTTAACCACCCTCTTTCCTTATATATTCAAGGGTAGGCTGAGGTAGCTAATGTTCACCTTCCATGGTTACTGTTAAGGTGAAACGCCATCCTCAAACCTGCCTCCTAGTTCCTGCCACATCCTTTTGACCGTGTTGTTTGTAACCTCGTACCCAAAGCCGCGCCGTTTCAAATACCCGCCTAGTCGGCGGCGAAAGCTTTCATAATCAGTCAAGGGTAAGCGGCGAGCTTTGCCCTGGGCGGCTCGATAGGCACTGTCACTATCATCAATCGTATCAATCACCTCGTCTATTATGTCGCCAGCTACTCCCTTTCGCCTTAACTCCAGCTTGGTCAGCCGCTGGCTGCGTGGACTAAACGTTTCCCGGTTGTCCTTCCAGAATTGAGTAAAAGCGGTGTCATCTATCAATCCTTGCCCTTTTAGTTTGTTAATCACTACGTCTATACTATCGTCATCAAAGCCGCGCTGGTGGAGTCGTTCCTTCATCTCGTGCTCGCTCCGTAGGCGGTAGCTGAGGTAGCGAATGGCAGATTCAAGGCAGCGCTGGGACTGGTCAGACCTGGCAAGAGTCTCAACTTCGTCATCGGACAGCTCCTGCCCAACTCTCAGGCGCTCATTCACTGCTGTCTCGCCTCTCAGGCTCAGGGCAAGCTTGCCATCCAGAAACACCTTTATCTGCTTGCTCCGCCCTTTGGCGGCTCGCATTGCTGTAATCTTAGCCAATTTATTTATCCCCTATAACAAACAAAGCTGAGTACCAGCCTCAGCCTTGTTTATCGCTGTATTAAATTGGAGCTATCTTTAGCTCTTAATCACTTGATGAAGAGTTACCGGCAGCTGCTGAGGCTCTTATCTGCTGCTCCAGTTCCTTAGCAAGCTCGGGATTTTGCTTCAGGTATTGCCTGGCACTTTCCCTACCTTGCCCTAGGCGAATATCACCAAAGGAGAAAAAGGAGCCGGATTTACTGACTAGCCTCAGCTCTACACCCAGGTCGATAAGATTACTCTCCTGGCTTATCCCATGGTCAAACATGATATCAAACATCAGCGACTCTGAAGGGGGGAGCAACCTTATTTTTAACCACCCTTGCCTTGATTTGGCTGCCTATGGTTTCCTCTCCCTGCTTAATTGATTCTACACGCCTTAAGTCTATCCTTACTGAACTATAAAACTTCAGTGCTCTGCCACCGGGAGTTACTTCTGGGTTGCCGAATATAATACCCACCTTTTCTCTTAATTGATTAATAAATACAACGGCAGTTTTTGTTTTCCCGATGGTGGCAGCTAGCTTTCTGAGTGCCTGCGACATGAGGCGGGCCTGTAAGCCCACATGGGCATCGCCCATCTCCCCTTCGATTTCCGCTTTTGGTACCAGGGCAGCCACGCTATCAACAACAATTACATCAACAGCCCCGCTCCTGACCAGCGTCTCGGCAATTTCCAGAGCCTGTTCTCCCGTATCTGGCTGGGAGATAAGCAGGTCATCAATATTCACCCCGCAATTAGCTGCGTAAGCCGGGTCTAAAGCGTGCTCAACATCAATATAAGCCGCTGTACCGCCCTGCTTCTGCGCTTCAGCAATAATATGCTGAGCCAAGGTGGTTTTGCCTGATGACTCGGGCCCGAATATTTCTGTAATCCGTCCTCTGGGAATACCGCCTACGCCTAAAGCCAGGTCTAAGGCTAGTGAACCGCTAGGAATTACCTCCGCTGGTGAGGCGGCAGCGTATTCCCCCAGCTTCATCACTGAGCCTTTACCAAACCGCTTTTCGATCTGGCTGATGGCTAGTTCTAGTGCCTTGTCTTTCTCCGTAGTCATATTCACCTTTTGCTATCATAACACATTTTGTCCGGTCAAAACAAGCTTGAGTTTTGTGTTGTTTGGTTGATGGACTCGTTGATTTTATCAAGTTTGAACAAGATTACTCATTAACTTGAGCAGTTCAATAAACTGGTTGTTTAGTGAACTGCTACTCTGGTTGCCAGTCTTCATCACTATAAAAACCCAATCCAACGACTCCTGGCCCCATGTGACTTCCATATACCGGCCCAATTCAAACAGGCGCAGCTCAGTCCAGTTAAAGCGGGCGCGCAATTCTTTCTCTAACGTTGAGGCTATTTCAGAAGCATGGGCATGAGCAAGCCATCCATGCAAAGGCACGTTCTTGCTGGTCCGTTTTGCTACAAAATCTACCATGTACTCTATGGCACCAGAAGTAGTTCTGGGCTTGGACAAGACTCTAACCACGCCTTCCTCGAAGGTTATGACCGGTTTAATCCTGAGCAAAGTGCCAACCAAAGCTTTAGCTGCCCCAATTCGCCCGCCTTTCCAGGCATACTTAAGTGTATCAAACATGCCGATGGAACTTATGCTCGCATTGAGCTTTTCGATTGAAGCTTTTATTTGGTGCAGAGCCTGTCCACGTTGGGCTGCCTCAGCAGCCGGAATGACCAGCATTCCCATAGCCAACGTTTTTGAGTCTATCACTTCAATCTGAGCCTGAGGTAGCGTATTCTTGGCTGACAAAGCTGAGTTCACAGTTCCACTCATTGCACTCGAGATGTGAATAGAGAGAATGGAATGCCCTTGCTGGGCAAGCTCACTATAAATCTTGACAAAATCGCCGACAGGAGGCTGCGAGGTAGTGGGGAAAGCGCCGGTTTCAATTAGCCTTTGGTAGAATTTTTTGTTGGTTATATCAATGCCCTCAGCGTATACTTCAGTCCCAAAGGCAACCTTTATTGGCACAACTCTGATGTCGTATTTTTTCACGACTTCAGGTTCTAGATAAGATGAACTATCGGTTACAATTTTAACCTTCGGAGTCATACCTTTCGTTATCCTGGCTGAACAGTAACTTCTATTGTAGTATTGAGTTTTCGGTAGTATACTACCTTATTAGCCAAATGGTCAACGGAGTGCTGGATTTCTAATATGCCATTAAAACCGCCTTACATTGAGAGATTGGAGGACGTTGGTGACTTTGGCGTTTGGGTGGTTGACGGCAGTTACATCCGCACCCACATTGACGAAGAGTTTACCAATTTCGGGCAGCACTACCGGTTTCCTTACATTCCTATAAATGAGCTGTGGCTTGACCAAGAAGCCGAACATGATGAACGGCAGTTCTTCATAGACCACCTGCTGATAGAGCACCGGCTTATGGCAAAGGGCGTACCCTATGAAAAAGCCATAGTGGCAGCTGACCGTCAGGAGCGCAAGGAGCGCCGCCGTGCCGGATTCGTGAAGCGTTTAACAAAGGGTGGACAAAAACTGCCCAGCGGCCAGGATGTTCACCGCCGATTGTGGAAGAAGCTCGAAAACGGCCTCAGTGTATGGATTGTCAACGGCAACTTGGTGCGAAGCGTTTTCGATATCGATTTTACCGAAGGCGGTCACGACTATGTCTACGAATTCGTACCTGAAAATGAAGTGTGGATAGACGATGACATAGAAGAGCCAGAACGTCCCTACGTGTTGCTGCACGAGCTTCATGAGCGCAATCGTATGGCGAAGGGCTGGACATATAATAAAGCCCACGCTGAATCCAGCCGCCTGGAATACCGCTGCCGCCACCATCCCGATGAACTGCATGATGCTCTGATAGCAGAGGGATGGGCATAATTTATCGGATTATCAGAACTTTTTCTTTTCTAGCTACCGACTCTTCCTCGCCTCCTGTTTCCCTATTTTTCAATAGCCACTAGCCGCACCATACCGGCATCAGCTTCTATCATACGGAAAGGAAACGCAGCTATTATGCAACGCTTTCCGGTCACTTGGTCTATGTCTGCTCCAGCATTGTGAACACAAACGATTCCACTCTCGAGAAGCATTGGAAGACAAGGCTCGTAGTCAGGGAAATCTTCAATCGGGTCCCTTCCTGTTTCTTTCTTATATTCGAGATAGAGATGTGGCATCGTCTTATCAAGCGGAGGGTAGGCTAAAGGAAGGTCAAGCGCTGCCCAAGTCCCGGCCACAGCCTTGACCTTTTTCTTTATTAACCATTGCGCTGCGCTTGGGACAAGCGCCGGGTAGTGGTGATAATAAACATACTGGTTCACACTCCAATACTTATGCCACCCGGTGTTGCAGACTACAAAATCTCCTGCTTGAATCTTAGGCGTCACCTTCTCCAAATCCTCTGCGGTGATACGCTCCCATTTCTTCTTATGTCGAAAATCCGCCACTACACCAGTACCGTAGCAGTTTTCCAAGGGTACTTTGTCAAGAGCAGTCCCATAGTCAATGCAGTAAAGAGGGGCGTCCATATGAGTGGCAGCGTGCAGGTGTCCAATATAGCCCCCTCCTCCTCTCAAGAGCGGAAACTCGGGATGACCAGCAGGAGTCACCCCAGTAAAAGCGCCTTCTCCAACCCTAATATCGGGCGCCAGCCATCTGGGCCACATGGGAGTCCCATTCCCGAAAGGTTGAGATAGGTCATAAAGTTTATAAGCCATTGTTTTCTCCTTTAAACCTTATTTAGGTAAACCAAATAGGCTGATTCTAACCATCACCTCTTAAAAGGTCTCCGTTCAAACCTAGTCTTCAACAATAGCCACCAACCGTGTCCAGTGACCTACACTTCTCTGCATTCGGAAGAAAAAGGCCGCTATGGTGCAACGCTTTCCGGTCACCTGGTCTATGTCCCCGCCGGCGTTCTCAATAGCAAGGATATCATTCGTGCAAAGTAGTCTATGACACGGTTCGTACAAAGGAAACTCTTCTTTCGGGTCCTTTCCTCTTTCTGCCACATACTCATCATATCGCCACCTATAATCGCGCTCCATTGGCCAATAGGATAAAGGATGGTCAAGCGAACCCCAGGTTCCAGCCACAGCCTTGACCTTTTTCTTCACCAACCATTCGACCCCACTTGGGACAAGCCCGGGATAGTGGTTATGATAAACATATGCCTTCTTCCACCAGTAATGATGCCATCCAGTGTTGCAGACCACAAAGTCCCCTTCTTCAATTTTAGGCTTAGCCTTCTCGAAAGCTTCTGCGTCGACTTTATCCCACTTCTTCATATAGCGAAAATCCACCACAACACCAGTCCCGTAACATTTCTCCAAGGGTATTTCGCCGGCACCCCAGGCACCTTCTTTCTCATGAAGCGGAGAGTCGGCATGGGTGCCAATGTGCATGTTCCCGTTGAATATACTCACTCTCCTAGTTGCCCCTTTGTATAGTCCCATGTTGTGCTCTCAGCCCGCAGTAAAGCAGAGTCGGGCATTATTTCCGGCGAACCAGATATCACTACGTGAGGCCAAACTGGACCCATATACCCCATAGGTTGAGACAAATCACAAATTTTGTAGCTCATTATTATCCTCCTTTAATTCTTGTCTCCGCAATATTGCATTTGGTTACTTCATTTCATCCTTGCCACCTCCCCTTAGATTGAATTTGCCCTAATTTTCTCTTTCTTGCTATTGATGCAACTGTAGCGTAACGGTATTATACTACAGCCTAATTCCATCTTCATAATCTCAGGTAGCAACTGAGTGACAGACCCTTCGCTCGTTTCACGCCTAATTCCTGACACAAATCTCTTGTAGGCACCCCGTTTCTGCTGATATAATATGGCTCAACTCCATGTTAAGAGGATTATGGTGTACCAAATTTCGAGACCACAGACTATTCTAGGACCTCTAAGCATTCACGGCGTGCTCGCTCTGACGGGCATCGCAGCGCCCGTCATTTTCCTTATTACCAATCTAGTAGCGGCTTTTTCTGCCCCGAATTACAGTTTCATCCGGGATTCAATCAGCAGCTTGGCATGGACACCTTTGGGCTGGGTTCAAACTATTGGTTTTCTGTTTATGGGCTTATTAGTAGAGTGTTTCACCATAGGTCTCCTTCTCAATATTCGTGGAGTGCGGGAATTCAAGGTTGGTGCCACTATCATGGTTTTCTTTGGTTTTGGAGTGCTACTCATTGGTGCCTTTCATACTGACCCCGCTGGTGGTCCGTCTACTTTTGAAGGCACGATTCACGGTGTAGCGGCTGCTCTTATTTTCTGGCTTTTCCCAATCGCATGTTTACTTATAGCCCCGACCATGAGGAAGAAACCACACTGGAAAGACCTTTTTGTCTATACAATTATCGCCAACGGCTTCGCTTTAGCTTTTCTAATAGCACGCATAGGGCTACCAAGTGAGCTGAGCTGGTTTGGTTTGTATGAGCGAATACTGGCTTTCGACGAATTTCTCTGGCTGGAGATAATTGCGATACGGCTTTTACGCATATCGCTGCGGCAGGTTAGAGGCTCAAAAAAGCCAGCTACATCAGAGTAATCAGTTTCCCGCAAGCGAGAAGGAACTAATCAAAGCCGAAGACCCGCTTGTTTTAAGTTAAATAGGTGGTTAAAATAATATAGGTAATCGGATGAGAGAGGAGTTATTTAATGCCACAGTCTATTGAGTTCCAAAAAAGGATGGAGGAGATAGTTTACATCAACTTGCCTGGACCACAAGAACCTACATCAGGCATGAGTGGTGGTGAGCTACTACATGGATTTTTAGCAGAGCTTTACCGGGCACCCAATCCCGAGATGAAAGCTTATGTTGACATCCTGTGTAACAAATGGAATGTCCGGTACGTTCAAGCAAAATAGCCCTGTCATTAGTAGAATCAGAACAATAGTCTTAATCAAAAGTTAAGAAACTATATTATCCTCATCTGAGGTATCATATAGCGATTACAGCATAAATGATAAGTTATTGCTGAAGGATACTTTTTGTCCCAAAATGACTAAAATGGAGTCGGTTATGAAATCGGCGATAGAAGAACTAGAAGGGAAAGGCAGAGCGGCTAAGGTAGCGTCCAAACGCATGGCTTACCTCTCCGCTGAGGTCAAGAACAAGGCGCTACGCAACATCTCACACGACTTGCTAGCCCGAAAGGACGAAATACTGGCAGCCAACCAAGTTGACTATAAGGCAGCGGAAGCATCAGGCATGGATACTGCTATGCTCGACCGTTTGATGCTCAACGCAAGCCGACTTGAAGGCATAGCCCAGGATGTGCTGGCAGTAGCCGCACTGCCTGACCCGGTTGGTGAGGTGTTTGACATGCACACTCTGCCCAATGGATTACTGGTGGGCAAAAAAAGAGTCCCCATTGGCGTGATTGGCACTATCTATGAGAGCCGCCCCAACGTGACTTTTGACATTTCAGCCCTCTGCTTGAAGTCGGGCAATACTGTCATCCTCAGAGGTGGCAGCGAGACCATTCACTCCAATACCGCCATCGTCAAGGTTATTCAGGAAGCCGAGGTAAGAGCGGGGGTACCGGAAGGAGCGGTGCAATTTATAGAAAACACCGACCGCACCCTCATCAATCATATGCTCAAGATGGGAAATAGCATCGACCTCATCATTCCCCGGGGCAGCGCTAGTCTGATAAAATTCATAACAGAGAACGCCACTATGCCCGTGGTCAGCGGCGGAATCGGCGTGTGCCACACTTATGTAGACAAGACCGTTGATGTGGCTAAAGCCGTGGCTATTATTTACAACGCCAAGGTACAGCGCCCTACGGTCTGCAATGCACTGGACTGTGTGCTAATTCACGCAGGGATTGCTCCGAATTGCCTTCCCGCAATAGCGGCAGAGCTAGCAAAGGCTGGGGTCGAGATGCACTGCGACCGGCGAGCTATGGCCATCCTCAAACAAAATAAAGCCCTAAAACTCGTCCCGGCAAAAGAGGACGACTGGGGAAAAGAGTTTCTGGCTTTGATTGCCGCAGTAAAGGTGGTGGATTCTCTTGACGAGGCGCTGGAGCATATCGAGCGCTACGGTTCCGGACATTCCGAAGCCATCATCACGGAGGATTACGCTTCAGCTATGCGGTTTCTCAATGAGGTGGATGCCGCCTGCGTCTACGTAAATGCCAGCACCCGTTTTACCGATGGTGGTCAGTTTGGCCTGGGAGCTGAGGTCGGCATCAGCACTCAGAAACTGCACGCCCGCGGACCGATGGGCGTAAAAGAACTAACGACCTACAAGTGGATTATTTTCGGTAGCGGTCAGGTGCGCCCTTAATGGCCTCCAGGGCGGCCTTCTGGATTTGAAATAGCTGTTTAATGCCCTTCTCTGCCAGGACAAGCAATGAATCAATTGTTTGCTTGGAGAATGGCTTGGCTTCGGCCGTGCCCTGGATTTCAACAAATTCGCCCTTACTCGTCATTACTACGTTGAAATCAACCTCAGCGCCGCTATCTTCATCATAGCAGAGGTCAATAAGCTGATATCCACGCACTATGCCAACGCTGGTGGCTGCCACAGCACTCTTCAGCGGAATAGACGATAGCATTCCCATACTTACCATGGCTTGCATGGCCTGATGCAAGGCTACGTAAGAGCCGGTTATGGCTGCCGTCCTTGTACCACCATCCGCCTGCAAAACATCGCAGTCCACAGTCAAAGTCCTCTCTCCAAGCGCCGAAAGGTCGATTACCGCCCGCAACGAACGCCCGATAAGGCGCTGGATTTCCTGAGTTCGACCAGCAGTCCTCTCGCCAGACATACTACGAGGGGTACGGGTAATGGTGGCGCGGGGCAACATTGCATATTCGGCAGTTACCCAACCAGTGCCACTTCCCTTGAGAAATAGCGGCACCCTATCCTCGACGCTCACGGAGCATATCACCCACGTCTTTCCCAACTCTATCAATGCCGAACCCTCGGCAAAGCTCTGGAATCCCGGGGTAATTTTTACCGGACGCAGCTCATCCCAGGCACGTCCATCTGCCCTTTTCATATAGATTCCCTCTTTCTAGTGCCTAGAGTATAGCATAGTTTATTGCGTTTGTTGAGTTTATGGAGTTAATTGAGTTCCAACCCCAACCCAACCCTATGACCAACCAACTACAGGGTTGCTTGACAAAGGCGGATTACCCGTCTAAAGTCAAATTATGGAAATTCCCTTTTCAAGGTGGTATCCAGCAATACCTAAGCGCAGGTCACGCAGGCAGTTCGAGCCCACACCTGTGGTTCCAGAGTTGCTGGAACATCTACGAACGGTATGCACCGAGTTCAGACCTTTCCCGAACGCAAGGGCAGTTGTGGTAACCGAGTCACCGGATAGAGTCTTCAGAGGTGCCGTAGGTCCCTACGGCAAGATAAAAGGTGCACCAGCTTTTATTGCTTTCATCGGGAATATGGATAGTCCACACGTTCAAGAGGAGGTGGGATATACCGGAGAAGGCATCATACTGGAAGCAACGAGCCTTAACCTTGCCACCTGCTGGGTGGGCGGATTCTTCCGTCCAAAAGTCGTAGCGTCGCTGATTGGAATCAGCGAAAATGAAAGAGTCTTGGCAGTAACGCCAATCGGCTATGCCACTGAACGCCAAACACAGGAAGAACGACTGATGACCGGTTTTGGACTGACTCACCGACGCAAAGCTTTGTCACGCATAGCCACCGGACTTCAAAAAAGTGAGTGGACTGATTGGATAAAGGCGGCTCTCGAAGCTGCCAGGCTTGCCCCGTCGGCGGTGAACCGCCAGCCGTGGAAAATTCACGTAGAACCGGACAGCATAACTGTATCGGTCAACAGACGTGTGCCAAATTTCAACGTATCAAGGCGCTTGGACTGCGGCATTGCCATGCTGCATATTGAGGTGGCGGCATTAAGTTACGGTATAAAAGGGAAATGGGAGTTTCTCAAACCTCCCCAAGTGGCTCGTTTCAGAATCGCATAATAAATATAACGCTTGAAACCCTGAATATATCAGAGTCCCAAGCGTTATATTAAAGAGCAACTTAAAACCGATTACTTAGCTTTTTCTTCCGGCTTTTCTGAAGCTTTTTCTGCCTCTTTTTTCTTCCGCTCTTCCTCTGCTTTTCTCTTTTCCTCGAGTTCTCTCACGTAACTCCTCAGATCCGGCCCTCAGCCCATGACTATTTACCTCCCGATAATATATACAATATAATTGTATCAAACAGCTTAGGTGCTTACAAATGATAAATGGGGGGTGTTTAACAAATCAGAAAAGAGTTATCTTCACCGTTCACCCTGAGCTTGTCGAAGGGCAGAGCTCCGTCCGCCGCTATGGTTCGACAGGCTCACCATGAGCGGTTGTTAAACACCATCTAAATGAGAGCTTATTATATCTATCTCGAACTCAGCAGGTATTCCTTTAGCCAGCCCAAAGCAGCTTTAGCCGCCCGCTGCTTGTTTTGCTCACGCGTCCCTCTGAAGACGTGTCTCCGACTGAAAGTCCCTCCCTGATGAGACAGCCCGATATAGAATAGCCCCACCGGTTTTCCTGGCGTAGCACCAGTAGGTCCGGCAATTCCGGTATCAGCGATACATATGTCTACGGCTAGTAGCTTTCTTCCGCCCTTTGCCATTTCCTCAGCTACCTGATGGCTGACTGCACCGTACTTCTTGATAGTAGCCTCTTTAACACCGACCACCGTAATCTTGACCTCGTTGCTATAAGAGGTGACCGAGCCTTTATAGTAGTCTGAACTGCCAGCAACATTGGTTATGAGATGAGATATGAGACCTCCGGTAGCGGACTCAACCACTCCCAGAGTCAGCCCTCTCTGTCTGAGCATGCTTCCAATCTCTTGCGCTAAACTAGCCATCTATATAAACCTGCTCGTCAACCGATGAATTGTTTTTTCGTCAACCCCGTCGCTGCCGGGGCTAAGATGTTTCATCACATACTCGACTCTCTGACGCTTATCCAGGTCATTAAGTTCTTCTAGGGCAGTATATATACCAACCCTTCTGCCTACTCTGAAGTAAAGCCTATCTTCAGGAGACAAAGCCCTGAATCTATCTATAATCGCCAGCATCTTTGCTTTATTGTCGGGCAATTTTCCCTCAACTTCCTCTAGCAGGTTAGTGATATGGTCGCTGACAAAGTTGGAATGGCACTCCAGATGCTCGATAAGCAGTCTTTCCTCTTCCATAATTTCCTCATCCGTCGCCCGGACAAAATCGCCATTCTCAATCAGTTCATATAAAGGCATACGGCTATTGATGGCTAATGTCCTGACTCTGATGAAGTCGGGGTCTATTTCATTTAACACCCTGGCAGTCTCGGTGGCGTGTTCAGCGCCACTTCTCTTTTCCACCGAGTCCCAAAATGACGTATTCGGACAGTGAAATCCCTGATTCCACCACCCTCCTACCGCCGGTGATATGCGCCGCCGCAGTAACTCCTTTATCCATAAATTCAAGGAGGGGGTCGTAGCCTGTCTCCAGCCCCACGTGCAATCTGGATAGCCCGGCTTCATGCAGCTCCTTCAATTCCTCCGCTGTCTTTCTCGCGGCAGTGTTAGACCTGGCATAGCTGGTCACCCGTTTTATGCTGGGCAAGGTCTCCTTCAAATACCTGATAACCTCAGCCAGCTCACCGGTGCGCATAATCAAGCTATTGGCGTCCTGAAGGAAGGCGCTTTCGCCACCGCCGTTTAGCCATAGAGCCACATTTTGCACGGCGGCATTGGACGGGCTATTATACACCATAGCTGCTGCCTGCCCCACCCTATCCCCATAGCCAGATTTCCAGGCGAGCTCTTTTATGCTATTCTGTATCGCTCTGGCAGTATCGATGTCCTGCTTTATCTCGTCTACTGACCTGAGCTGGAATTTTTCTCCCTTATATGTGTGGCAGAACTTACACCGATTCCATGGGCAATTTCGGGTCGCCCGAATAAGCAGAGAGCGAGCCTCGCTTGGCGGTCTGATTGGTCCTATCTCGAAATTCAATTCTATTTTACAGCCAGGGAAATACATTCTCTCTAATATACTCAAAGTTATTCTTTACTTTTTGAGCACCGCTTATAATGCCCGTATGCCCGGGGAGAAGATACTCTATTTCTAACTGGGAGAGCCGCTCTATCGACTGCTTAAGCTGGGCGGCACTGCCACCGGGAAGGTCAACCCTGCCAGTATTTACGACGAACATAACATCCCCGCAAACAAGAAATTTTCCTTCCTTGCCATAAAAGCAGATGCTATCAGGGGAATGACCCGGTGAGGGGATCAATTCGAGTTCCATACCGCCAATATCCAGCTTGCCATCATCGAAGCAACCATCTTCCTTGAACTCGACGGGCTCCATACCGAAAAACCTTGCGTTTTCATGGACGTTTGCGTCATAGAACTTCTTTTGCAGAGGGTGAGACAAAATTTTAGCTCCGGAGAGCTTTTAGCTCCTCATTCGCCCAGTAATGGTCAACGTGGAGGTGCGTATTAGTAATGACATTGATGTCCTTAGGCTCAATGCCATCTTTATGTAAATCCTGTATCAGCGTGGGCAGATACTGATAAAACCCGGGGTCGATGAGGACAGTGAGGTCACTGCCCTTGATAACGTATTTATTGCTGTCAAGCATACCATTCTCGGGATAATAATATAGATAATCGTGTCAGCTTCACGCTCTCAAACTCCTATCAGATTGATTATATAGAAAGCTGAAGATAAAATAAAGCTGAAATTAATGGGATTTCAGTGCTATGCTTTCAAGAGACGAAACTAGAATTACGGTGCGGGTTCAACCCAGCGCTCACAAAAATGAGATATGGATTTCGCCGATGGAGTATTACGCGTGAGAGTAGCTGCACCGCCAGTCAGGGACAAAGCCAATAAAGAACTTATCGCTTTTCTAAGTCGAGCCTTAGGCGTGGATAAGAGCAATGTAAATATCTTAAAAGGCCGTACCAGCCACAATAAGATTATTGCTATCGAGGGTTTGAGCCGGGAAGAGATTATTACGAGGCTTTCCCATTGAGATTGGTTGACTGCAATGCCTGTTTATTATATTGTGAGTCCAACTAGCCGAACGACAATACAGGAGGCTTCATATGACGACAAGCCAGCCTAACAAACACTGGTTGCCGATTATTCTTATTCTGGTTGTTATCATTGCTATCGGCGGTGTAGTCGCCTGGTCAAGGTATAGTCGAAGTCAGCCCATTGAGATTTCTCTCTCGCCAGCTTCAGAACTGCAAGGCGAGGTCTATATTGGCGGTGCTGTCATTAACCCTGGCATCTATCCGTTGAAAGCGGAAGATACTGTAACTAACCTTATCGAAGCTGCGGGCGGTTCTACTGGAAATGCCGACCTCTCCAATCTCGAAATCTATATACCTGAGGCTACAACGGTAGAACAACCGCAGAAGGTAGACATTAATCGGGCTGAAGCCTGGCTACTGGAGGCTCTTCCCGGAATTGGTGAAGCCAAAGCTCAAGCCATCATAGACTATCGAAATAAAAATGGGGCATTCCACACCATCAACGAACTACTTAAAGTAAAGGGCATAAGCAACACTGTATACGAGCAGATTGAAACCTTAGTCACTGTAGCCGATTGATACTAAGGATGGAAGATGCCACTTATATATCTTAGCGGTGCATGGGTGCTTGGCATATTTCTTGGGTCGAAATTCAATTTGCCCATAGCTTTTGTTTTTGTCGGATTCATCCCTCTTTTTCTCCTCTTCCACTTCCGCCAACAACAAAAACAAATAATCTTAGCCAGCTTATGTATTATCGCCCTCTTTTGCGGTGCCATTCGCTTTCAATCGAGTTTATCCACAGTTGATAATACCACCCTCCAGTTCTATAACGGACAGAGGGTAGAAATCAAGGGGATGGTTGATGCCGACCCCGAGGTTACCGATAAATCTGCTCATCTCCGTTTAGCGGCAGCGGAAATAAACTCGGCAGGTGTATGGCAAAAAGTCTCAGGTGCTACCATCTTATTTGCACCCCGATATTCTACGTATAAATATGGCGATGTGCTATCGGTAAAGGGGAATCTGGAGACGCCGAATCAGCTGGATGATTTCGATTACAAAGATTACCTCGCCCACGAAGGAATCTATTCCACCATGCTTTACCCCAACATTGAAATCATTGAGCAGGGCAAGGGCTTTAAGCCTCAGGAATGGATTTACTCGCTGAGAAACCATTTGTCCCAGATTCTGGCGGCGGTCTTGCCGGAACCGCAAGCATCGCTAGCCCAAGGCATAATTTTAGGCATCCGGAGCAATATACCATCATACCTAAACACTGATTTCTCTCGCACTGGCACCGCTCACATATTAGCCATCTCAGGTCTCAACATAAGCATTGTTGCCGGCATTTTGCTTAGCCTCGGTATATGGCTCTTCGGCAGAAGGCGCTACACCTACATCTGGCTAGCCCTTGCGGCAATCTGGTTCTATGCCCTCATTGCTGGTATGAATGCCCCCGTGGTTCGCAGCACAATTATGGCAAGCCTGTTCCTCACTGCCGAGCTTCTGGGCAGGCAGCGCAGCGCCCTCACCTCTCTTGCCTTCGCCGCAGCTATAATGATAGGCATTAGTCCACAGGTCATGTGGACGGCTTCCTTTCAAATGAGCTTCCTGTCTATGATTGGACTAATCCTCATAGCACCAACCTTCGAGAGTATAGGCAGGAAAGCAGTTAAAGCTACCATCGGTGAGGATAAACCAGCAACACGCATAGCCTATACTGTTACTGACAGCTTTGCTATAAGTTTAGGTGCTATTATCGTGGTCCTGCCCATCATTGCCTACTACTTTGGCATCGTTAGCTTTGTCTCTCCCATCGCTACTTTCCTGGCTCTGCCAGCATTGACTGGCATTATGGTCACGGGAGCCTTAGCAGCAGTATTGGGGCTTATTGCCCTGCCCGTTGCCTATATCGTTGCCTGGCTAGCCTGGCTCTTTCTGTCATATATGCTCGTGGTAGTCGGAGCTTTCGCCTCGATACCATCGGCTGTGAATGTAAGCGCAGGTAATGCCGCCCCGGTTTGGATTTACTATCTGGTTTTGATAATAATCATCCTGCTCATCAGCAACAGGCAGAAACTGGCCAATTCAGCACCTAAAGTTGCCCTCTGGCTTAAGTCGGGAGCAGAGAAATCCTCCGAAATTATATTCAGACTGCCGAAGAAGTGGATTATCATACCGCTGTCAGTGCTGGCGATTCTTGTGTGTACAGCGGCAGCTACTATGCCCGATAATAACCTTCATGTGAGTTTCCTTGACGTTGGAGAAGGCGACGCTATATTTATTCAAACGCCAAATCACCAGGATATACTCATTGATGGGGGACCATCCCCACAAGCACTAAGCCTTGGGCTAGGCAAAAAGATGCCCTTCTGGGACAGGACTATTGATTTGTGTATATTGTCACAATAACACTCTGCCTTTTAGAATTTTGCTGAATACGTCCACGTAATCATCGGGAAGAATGTTAATCCATAATAAATTACCTGAGTGATTTAGCCTCAGTTTACTCCTGCGATTTTGCCCCTCTTTTGAAAGTTGGCCATAGAGGATTCGATTATGGGTTCTTGTTTCCGATTCAGCCGTGGCATACCCTATTTACCACCTTGGTATCAGCTTCCCAGTAACTGCACCGATGGCCATTGCTGCGCCTCATATAGCTTATGTGGATAGGAATTCCATGGAGTCCTATCGCCTGCTTGCATTTCACCCTGATCATAGGAGAATAGTAATAGCAAGTATCGCAGCATCTCTTCGGTATTAAAGCTTCCCCGGTCATCTTGAACTAGCTTATCAAGTAACAGTTTAGAGATATATAGGAGGGGTTAGTGTTCTAGTGAGATTACGGTATAGATTCTGTTTGTACCTTTAAAATCTGTATGCCACCGCAGCAATCCCCCAAAAGTAGCCATTTTGGGCTAAGGTAATGTGTTACTTTAGTCTCAGTGGAGTCTTCATCAACCATAAACAAGCCGCAACTAAACCTGATGCTAACCATCTTAACCCACGCCTATATTCCATAGCTTCAAAATGGTAATTATTAACATACTACCCAATCCAAACGGGAGTAACACAAGAATGGCAACAGTAATGGCGAATATAGGCAAATTGACTGCAACGGAGATTAAGCAGACATCATACATGCCGACGCTAGAGCAAACAGTAAAAGACGTGCTCAAGTCCCACCTAGCGAGAGAACTCTACGAGACAGAGTTAAAGCTGGCAGCTGAGCTCAAGTTTGCCGGTAAGCCCTGTGACTGCCTTAATAGTGAGCTCAATTTAGGTCTAGAGGCAACAGCACAGAAACTCACATCTCTGGACCCGAATAATCGCGTCTATCACGAATTCGTGGACTGGATTCAGCGGAATCGCCACATATTGTCGATTGAGTCTGTTCGCACTGGTCAGTATGACCACGAGTACCCTCTTATGGCCCGCCAACTCGCGGACTTCCGCAAGCGTATTATGGGTACGGCATCCCTTGCTGCCATAAGGGAGACAACCCAGCCGACCACATTTCATGAAGCCCAAGTTCCCGTATTGACAACACGCAAGCAATGGGTCTAAAGCGTTTTGCAAGTGCTTGCCAAAGGAGGGAACCAATGATGACAACACCGACATCAACTACTACACCAATTCCACCGGAGCGTCCCAAACCTGTGCTGAAAACCTGGAAGCCGACAACAGCAGGTATCTTAACCATTGTTGCTGGGGCAAGTGAGGTCTTGGGCGGTATAATTGTTACGGTTTTGGGCGTGCTGGGTTCTGCTGGTTATTCCAATAATGTCCCGAAGGCCGGCAGCACTGCCACCTTCCCTACGGTCATCTTGTTAGTCATTGGTCTTGCCCTTATCGTGATAGGGATAGTAGCTGTCATAGGCGGAGTGTCTGCCCTCCACCGCAAAAGATGGGGATTTGCCCTCGCAGGTGCAATCCTCGCCCTTGGCAGCCTTATCTTGGGTATCTTGGCTATTGTTTTTGTGGCTATGGGCAAGAAGGAGTTCTCTTAGTCTGCTAATGCAACAACTACGCTGGCACCCAGTTAATCTGTTAAATGGCACGGCTTCTCTTCCCAACATAACGGTGCTTGTTGGAAAGGTGGTGCGATGTTTGTTCGGAAGCGATGTTTTACATTCGACACTCTGAACGGCAAGCCTACGCAGGTTAGGAAACTGACCCCACGATTTGAGCAAAGTACGTCCTCAATTTCAGGTTCAGTCTTGCCAAAGACTTCTACATTCTGACCACATCGCCGAACGCACATATCATGAGCATCTAAAGCAAGCCGTATAGTTTCAAAGTCGGTTCAGTGAGATAAATCCTAGAGGTCAGCTATTTGTTGTTGGGTAAGGCTTAATTTGGACCTGCATAAGGTAATCGAATGTCGAGCCATTCCGAAATGTGCCACTTATCTTCAATGGATAATTTGTGCCGTCGTTAAATCCTGCACTTATTAGTGTTTGTTCGTCACTAACTGTTTGACCCGGCAACAAAGGAACTGGTAAGGAAACATCGAAAAAGAAGTCAAAAGGTCTATTCAATTCGAGCGTAACATTTAAGGACACTATAGTTTCAGGCGATATATTCTTCAAAATTAATTCGACGTTTGGCCCTCCGGGATTAAACGGCGGTATAGGCCCGAATAGAGAAACGATTTCAATTGGTTGCTGATTTGTCAGAGTAGACGTCGGCGTGGAGGCAGGATTAGATGACGTTGATGAAGTGGAACAGGC
This sequence comes from Candidatus Bathyarchaeota archaeon, assembly GCA_963842875.1. Lineage (GTDB taxonomy): Archaea > Thermoproteota > Bathyarchaeia > Bathyarchaeales > SOJC01 > DATHCB01. Next base: position 7,701 of record CAWJIF010000009.1, on the reverse strand, counting down.
GGTAAGAACTGTCATTAGGGCAAAAACCACGCATAATAGCCGGACTTTGTCCACTAGCAATTTCCTATTAGGTTCTTTCATTCTTCTTGCTCTGTTATTATTTTACTCAAATTTTGATTCACAATAAAACTAACCACATTAAGGGTAAAACCTTAGCGTCAAATCAACGCACAGGCAAAGTTTTATAGCGTTACCATAAACGGCACGCCTACGCAGGGAGTTAAAATCATCCCGATGTTTGAGAAAATGAAACCATGGGTATCCCTAAACTAAGATATGATAAAGTTTTACTCGATCTTAGAAAGGAGATACCCGAATGCATTATATTGGAATGGACTGCCATATCACCACCTTGGATTTTGCCGTGGTCAATGAAGCCGGCCGGCTAGTCAAAGCCAATAGCGTCGCCACCAGTGTTAACGGCTTCATGGAATTTGTGAAAACGGTGCCGCCACCACGGACAATCTATATGGAGGAGGGTACCCTGGCCGCCTGGGCACTGGAAACCTGCGTCCGCTTTAGAGAGAAGCTTGTGATTACCGATGCCAAGAAAAACCATTGGATAGGCTCTTCCGGGCAAAAGGATGATTCAATTGATGCTCTAAAGCTGGCCCAATTAGCCCGGGGTGGTTATATCAAAGAGATTCATCACCCGGTTGGCCAACGCCGGCGGTTCAGAGAGTTGATGATAGCCTATCATGATACTGTCAGAAGCACCACTCGCATTAAGAATAAAATCAAAGCCAAGTTCAGACAGAATGGCATCCAGTGTACTGGGGCTACCGTTTATTCAGAGACCTACCGGGAAGAGTGGAAGGGGAAATTACCCCAGGAGGCAACCCTGCTGCTGATTCTGGATGGTCTCTGGCGTCAACTGGAACAATCCGAGCAAACCGAAAAGGAGCTTCTGGCAGCTGCCAGAGCCCAGGCCAAACACTATCCCGAAATCAAGCATTTTGAAGCTCTTCCCGGGATTGGCTTTATTCAGTGCGGCGACAATCTCCGCCATTCTGGAAACCCCGTATCGTTTTGCCGATAAAAGGAAGGTCTGGATGTATGCCGGGTTGGGTATAATGACAAGGTCCTCTGGTGGCAAGATCTACTCCGAAAAATTAAGCACAGATTACAATCGCCTCTTGAAATATACCCTGAAACAAGCCGCCGAAGCGGCTATTCAGGCCAAAGATAATCCTTTCCGGCGGAAATATCTGGATATGACATTATTACATGGGATTGCACCACACCGGGCCAAATTAACGATCGCCAGGGATATGCTGGCCACCATGTGGGCCATGTGGAGAAAAGGAGAGAAGTACAATCCGGAAATAAGAGAAAAAGCAGCTTACAAACAGGGCTAGGCCGGCCACTGTCTTGAGGTCAATGAATTTGAACTCTGACAGTGACCGATGCCAGGGAGGGGAGAGTATCGACATTGCAATGGTCGCTGGAGACCCCCTCGCTTGAGTATGCCTCCCCTATAAGCCCCATAATTTTTCATAGGCCGCGAGTCTCCAAAAGATGTATGGGTAAACCAGCTTAGATCAAAGGAAAAAGATATTGGTCACGAACATGGTAAAGGAAGAGTTCAAGGACATTGAACTTCATGACGGAGGTGGTCTAAACCTCATGGTTATTCGGGATACCCAGTCGTCAAGAAAAATTGATTTCCGTGGGTAGAGGGGAGTATTTTTCTTGACTTTTGGTTTCAAAGATGAAAAGTGACCTGAGACTTGCATTCCACGGCAATAACTACGGAGCACAATAATTAGATGATGCGATATGAAGAGGTTATTTTGCGCATCGGACATTGGGTTTCATGCATTTTGTTAACACCGGAATGTAAGCTCTCTATCTTAGGTGTTAACAGTATCGGGCGAAGTGTTAACAGATACCGATGAAAGTTGCCTTTAGCGCTGTGGTTTAGGAAGGCGAAGGCTTACTCTATCCACTGAATATTAGTGAACGGGTCCAGGTAGACCCCAAGTTCCCGGCCCTGGGTATGAATGTCTTCTAATTTAACCCGGCGGCCTCTCATTTCTTGGGAAATGAGGGTCTTGCCATCTGTACTGATGAGGGGGTGGAACTGCGGGGTAGTCTTGACTTCGTTGCCCTTGCCCTCAACCGGGGTGATTGCCCAAACTTCAGATAAGTCCTGGCTCCAGAATGAGCTGGTAGGATTCGTCAGCATACCCTGCCATCGTATGCGTGGGGCTACTACGTAGGTGTGGCGAATGACTTCAAGGGGTTGAGGTTCCTTTTCCGTGGGTTGCCAGTTAGGAGGGACAAGCTCTACAAACCTCTCTTCGGCTTTCATCATCATTTGATAGAGGGTATCCCCTTTGCTTTTTGAGGCAAACTCAATTAGATACGGCGGCCGCTTGTGGAAAAAAGCGGCAAAGAACGGCAAGTATCTGGCCAGCACCAGGCGGGGGTAGTGGAAAGTAAGTAAAAGAATCTGGTGGCGCTGGCGCGGGAGAGATAGGAAATTCGTGACGTACTTACGGGCCTTAACATCTTCAATGGCAAGCTGGATGTCAGCCTCGTCGATGTAGGCTATGACGTTCTCTTTATTAGCCACGTCATCCGGGGTACTGATAGACTCGAAGGATTCCGGGAGCAAGGATAGCTTGTTACTAGGTAGTCCGACTACAACCGTGGTCAAACTGTACTTTTTACTATACCGCTCCATCAGCCAGTAGGCCAGGGCGGATTTGCCGGTGCCCACATCACCGAGAATCAGGTAAGACGCTTTAGGTTGGATTATTTGGTCCCAAATCACCAAGTCCGGTTGACCGTTTCGCTCCTGTGGCTTTTCAGCGTTACTATTGGCCATGCCCATACTCTTCAAGAACTCATTAACATTATCGTTATTCATTTTATTTCTTTACTCCCTGCAGCAGGCATACCTGCTCCAGAATATTCTCCGCGGTTCTCATGTTACCGTTGCTGGACTGGGCGATAAAATCAAGATGTCTGGCATCCGGTTCGATCCCAATGGTCTGGCAAATACGGGTTAATTTGCCTTTTATGCACTCAGGCTCCAACTTGTCGAAGGGATATAGTTGGCAACGACTGGTGATGGTGTCGGGTATTTTCTGGAACTCGGTAGTGCAGAGGGTAATCACCAGGTGAGGCGGTGGCTCTTCTATAAGTTTTAGCAGGGCCGCCCAGGCCGGCTCGGTTAGCTGGTGGCATTCATCGATGATGTAGACTTTCTTTTTACCCAAAGGTGAAAAGTATGCTTTGTAGCACAGGTCTTTGACATCATCGATCCCCCGGAAGCGTGCCCCATCGATTTCCAGGACATCCCAGTGCCGGCCTTCAATCACAGCTTCACAGGACTGGCATTCACCACAGGGCTCACCGTTACTGTCTAAAGACTGGCAGTTAAGGCACATAGCGAGAACTCTGGCGGCAGTCGTTTTCCCCGTGCCGCTTGCCCCGTGGAAAAGATAGGCGTGGTGGTAGGAACCGGTCCTGGCCTGGTTCTTGAGAATCTGAATGACCTGTTCCTGCCCCAGAATCTCACTAAACTGGCGTGGCCTGTATTTTTGATAGAAACTCATTTGACCCTCCCTTCAAAAAATACTTTCGTTGATTCTGCTATCAGCATGTCACAAAAGGAAGGAAAGTGTAAGAAGAGGAAGCAATTGCTTCCTTGAGCTAATCTCTAACTGCTATAATAGGTGCTGTCTTTCAAGGCAAAGATTTTGATTGAAAATGGTTCGAGTTGCGGTTACCTTTTAACTCGCTTGGCTAATTCCTCCCTTTTCTTGGCTATTACATCAACAATATGCTCTATAGGGAATAAGTCCCGGTGATAACGATACAGGGATAATAAACTCTGCCAGTAATGTTCCCGCTTGTCTTTGTTGCCCGCCAGTTCCGCTTCGGCGTACCACTTGGCCATGGTGTGTAATTGGGCAAATACCCAATCTTTCTGAGACCGCTCTGGAAGGAAGCGGGCCAGCCCATGGACCCTCTCCATGTGGGTTTCAATGTTCCACCTGCGTGTACTCTGATAGCCGCATTCGGGACACTGATACGGATTATTCTTCGAGCTTCTTTTCATATTGCTTATTAAGTTACTGTTAGTAACTAATTCCAGACTTCCTTTGTTGCATTATTACCGCCATGCGAGCATAGAAACCAGGTAGTTTTTTTATTTTTCTATTAACGAAGAGTGATACCGGGCAGTTAGGAGTCCTTTACCTACTGTTCTGATTCAGGAGTATCGATATTTCCGCTTTGCGCTTCGCTTTTCGCGGGAGTACTGATAGAGGGTTATAATAGGGTCAGCGAGGTCTGAAGCAGTAGCTTTTTTGCTGGCGTCAGTAAGGCGATAGTAGGTGCGCGGTGGAGCTGGCGGGTAATTTTCCTGTAGAAGTGAATGCTCTTCTTCGCCTGTCGTTTCCACATAGCCCAGCCGCTTGATGTGAGAAAAGTAGCGGGTGAAGCTTGCATATCTCGCCCGGCTAAGTCTTTGTGGGATACGTTCGAAATAATATAGTGTCCTCTTTTCAGCCTCTTCGGCAGAGAGCGGAGGCATACCCTTACGAATCCGATCTTCTTCTTCCATCGCTACTTTATCCTCAGCATAAGCACGGAACAAGGCTTCCTTGTAGCAGCGAAAGATATCGGTCTGAGGAGCGCCGACGTGGGCTTCTATCGAAGGGGCGCCCATAGGACCGTTCCCGAGGAGATACTCCCTGATGAACCAAGCGCAGCCAAAGGGGCGAAGGAAACCACCCCTAGTCGGCCTTAGTGGTTCAATTACCACTATTCTCCTCCCACAACTTGTCATACCAGGATTTTAGCTCTTCACCAGCAACTTTCCGATATCGAGCAGTGGTATTAAACGACGCGTGGCCCAAATGTTCTTGCAACATTCCTAATCCATCTCCACTATCATCCAGCTTTATAGCATGAACCGCGAAGGCGTCCCTGAGCTTGTGGGGGCTAACGCCGTGGATTTTACCTGTTTCGGGGTTTACTAACTTGGGCAGTCCGGCTCTTTCGGCACAGTCGCGAATTAATTCCCAAGCTCGATGTCGATTAATATTAAAAAGTAATTTCTTTCTGTCTTTAGTAATGGGACCACCTCGTTTGATATAATCATTTAGCATTTTTAAAGAATCATTATCCAAAGGGAGTATTCTCATCCTTCTATTTTCCTGTTCTTTGGTTATTGCTTTTTCAACACTCCGGCTACAACCGGGGCAGAATTTATGACTTTTGCTTAATCTTGTCCCACAATTCGGGCAGGATAGTTTCAGGCGAATTTTCAGATGCAGGATGGTGATAGTACTGTGAGTGAAATCGATGTCTTTAGTTTCAAGACCCAATGCTTCGGAAATTCGACAACCCAGGTGAAAGAGAATATGCACCAGCAGCCGATCACGAAGATTAGTGCAGGCCTTTTCTAATAAATCTATTTCTTCAGGTTTCAGGTATGCTCTCATTTTTTGAACGTTTCTCGATTATTTTTTATAGCCGTACGTGAATGGGCTTTAGCTATTATATTTGCGAGAATAAGCTGACCTTGTTTACCCAGGTCAGCAGAACTCGCGTTTCCCTTGTCTGGCTTGATATTTTTCATTTAACTTAATTATTGTGCATAAAATAGCATAAAACAACCTAAAAACAGCGATGTCAATTGTTATATAAAACTGTTGACAACAAATGATAAACGCGCTATATTTTATTAAAAATGCCAACATTATCTCGCGGGAGGTGCAGATGTCGAAAAGACCGCTGGTTGAACCTGCAAAACGCCGAGAATGGTTTAAAAGATTTGAAGAAAATGGACAGTCAGCGGCAGAAATCGCCCGGTCTGTCGGTTACGACGTACGCACTGTAAGAAAACAAATCGAAATGACGCGGCAGGAAAGAGAAGGTTGGGAGGCTCGCTCTATTGTAATACGCCAGGCTTTGGAGAAGCATTATGCCGATCTGATTTCTTTCGCCGAAAAGCTGGATTCAGGGATAACGCAATCATCCCTGCTTATGGGTGTCAAGAGTGACCGTATGTGGGTGGCACTACATGAGCACTTGCCTCGCTTCCCTTTATGGAAAATGATCGATAAGATAGAGCGCTTGAATGATGAATTGCGGGATATTCAAAATCGAGCCGAGCAGCGACTACGGGAAAAAGTAGTGAAGGAAAGCCCCTTTGGCCTGGTATCTCGACTAGGGGGGGCGGGGCTCTATGATAATGCAATGGTGGGAGGGATGAATTATCATCTGCATGCAAATCCTCCGTCTGCATTACTAGAGTTCAAAACGTCACAGATTAGGGAAGGGCTAACGGAAGTTCACTACGAAGGATGGCCCTGTGCGGCTGTGCCTCTAGACCAGGTATCAAAAGTCGAAGAAGTTATTACCGGACTGATGGCCCAGGTTTGCCAGTGGCCGGAGTATGAAGAGTTGAATCGAACCTTAGCCGAACGGGTTCATATAATTGAAGCTGCCAAGGAGGAACTGGCAACGGTCATTTTACGAAGAGTGGTCCCAGGGCGCTGCAAGTACTGCCCGGTGTAGCATAAGAATGATAAGCCGTAGTTATTATCATCCTCGCTATGCTATATTAAGAGTGATTGGAGGCAACTATGAAAGTAGCACTTTATGCTCGGGTCTCTTCTGACAGCCAGGACGTCGATCTCTCGATCTCCGCTCAATTGAGAGCTCTCAGGGATTATGCCACTAAACATGGCTGGCAGATTATAAGAGAGTTTATTGACGAGGCTGAGAGTGGTCGTACGTCAGACCGTCCGGCATTTCGAGAAATGATAGCTCTGGCGAAAGCCAAGCATCCAATATTTGAAGCCATTCTTGTCTGGAAACTAAATCGCTTCGCCCGGAACAGGATCGATTCGGCAACGTATAAAAAATTGTTGCGTGACAGGGGAATAAAAGTTATCTCCATCAACGAACCTCTGGATGACAGTCCTTCCGGCCATTTATTGGAAGGCATAATAGAGACCGTTGATGAATTTTATAGCGAGAACCTGGGACAGGACATCAAACGAGGCATGCGAGAGAATGCTGAAAGAGGTTTCTTTAATGGAAGTAAACCACCTGGTGGTCTTCACAAAATAGATGTAGTGGACAATGGTAAAACCCGTCATAAGCTGGAACCGGATCCTGAGGACGCCCCCATCGCTCAAACAGTGAAGAAAATGTTTGAGCTAAGGTTAAAAGGGTTGGGAGAGAAAGAAATAGCAAAGACCCTTAACCAGGAGGGACGTCGCACAAGTAACCAACGGTTGTGGGGGAAGACTACTGTCCACAAGGTTTTGACTAACGAAGCTTATTGTGGCACCTTGGTTTGGGGAGGCAGACCGGAACACCGGGCAATTCATAGCGGCATCCCTCCGGTCAGGGTAGAGAACGCTTGGCCGGCTATCATAGATCGTGAAACATTTAATGCCGTTGGGCTAAAAATGAGTAATGATGCACCTAAAGCTATCCATCCACGGATTGTCCCCAGCTTTTATTTGCTCAGCGGTATTCTTTACTGTTCCTGTGGCAGTGCCATGATAGGACGCAGCGCCAAATCACATAAGTATTATTATTATGTCTGTAATCGATGCTTCAAGCAGGGGAAAGAAAGCTGCAATGCCAAGAATCTACCTAAAGAAAAGATCGAGAATGTAGTAATCGGACCAGAATAAAGCAAAAGATATTGACCCTCGAATATCT